>CAZQFH010000006.1:0-105648 GCA_964592595.1 uncultured Lentimicrobiaceae bacterium
CAAGCCTAATTTTTTATGCCTAATTTTGTTCCAAACCTTTTTAGACTGAACTCATAAATTGTATTTTTACATAAATATTTGAGCAAACCATCATGGAAAATCAGGCACTGTTCGATTTTGGGAATCACGCTTTGCCTGTGCTTAAGGCGTTCGATGATGCTGATTAGTTTTTCAAATCAAAGGTCGAAAAACATTCATTTTGGCTGCTCATTTCAAAGAAATCTCAGGATTTGTGCTTTCGCCGGATTCGTTTTAAATCGTAATTTTGTCCACTTTAATTAAAGCTGCTTAACTGAATGGAATTCTTGAATCCCATAATGCTGTATGGATTATTTGCGCTGGCAATCCCGGTGATTGTGCACCTGTTCAACTTCAGGAAGCATAAATTGGTCTATTACAGTGATGTAAGCCTGCTCGAAAACCTCAAGCAACAGACATCCAGAACCAGCAAGCTTCGTCAGCTCATCATTTTGATTTTACGTATGCTGGCTATCACAGCAATAGTTTTGGCATTTGCCCGCCCGGTTTTTACGGATAATGCACAACTGGATGCTTTAAACCGCGAAATGAGCCTGATTTACATTGATAATTCAAGGAGTATGCAGCTGGCGGGTGAGCGTGGAAGCCTGATTGATGACGCCCGAAATACTGCTCTTTCGCTGGTTAGAAATTTAGGGCCTGATCATCGTTTTATGTTGCTTACAAATGCTTTCGATCCTGCGCACGAACGTGAAATGACGCGTGACGAAATAATTGAGCAACTGCAATTTATTACCGTCGGAAGCGCTGCCATAAAGATGCAGGATATACTTTTGAGAGCCGATTATCTTGCTCAGCAAAATCAATATGATCAGCTCGATTTATATGTTTTTTCTGATTTTCAGCAAAGTGCTTTCAATGATTTGAAAACGCAGGCTTCAGATCGGATCAAGCTCATACTGCTACCATTCAGAGCTGCCCGTCAAAACAATGTTTTCATTGATAGTGTTTGGTTAACCAATCCTGTGGTGCAGTCAGGTATTCCTGTGGAGCTTAATGTAATAATAAGTAATCAAAGTGCTGACCAGCTCAGGAGTTTGGCCTTAAGACTGGAAACTTCAGAAAAGGTACTTGCAATTACAAATAGCGACATTGATCCACAGCAAGATAAGCTTTTGAAGCTATCGTTTGTACCCCAGAGATTTGGATACTTGAATGCTCAACTATCAATAGAAGATTTTCCGGTTGTTTTTGATGATACTTATTTTATCAGCCTTGAAATTGCCCCGCAAATTAAAGTGCTCGAAATTTTCAAACAAGCGCCTGACCCGTCAATTGAATTGCTGTTTTCGGATGACAGTTTGTTTGCCTTAACAAGCACATCAATGTTTCGAGCTGATATTCAAAAGTTTGCAGATTACCAACTAATTATTGCGCCATTGGAAGACGCGATGAGCGAAGGTTTACGCGCTGGCCTTTTAGATTGGGTCGAAACCGGAGGGGCTTTGCTTTTGCATCCCGAAATGGAAGGAAATATACTTGCTTCAAGTATTGATAAGCGCCTGCATTTGGTTGTGCAGCCTCTGGCAGATACTTCAGCTACAAGGATAAATAGTATTTTGCAGGAGCATCCGTTTTTTGATGAGATGTTTAGTAAAATACCAGAAAATGCTGATTTTCCAAAGGTTAACATTCATTACGGCTTAATGCCGGGCAGTGGAAACACAACATTGGTTAGCTTACTGAATGGTAATCCTTTTTTAACACACAGCACCATTGGACAGGGAAGTGTGTTTCATTTGGCCGTGCCGCTAAATAAATCGGCTTCAGAATTTACTGAAAGTTCTCTTTTCCCACCTTTGCTGATTAGGATGGCTTTTTATGGAATATCTCAGTCAAGGCTGAGCTATGTTTTAGGTGATGACAGGCAACTTGCAGTAAAGGCAAGCCTTCCGGGAGATGAAGTATTGCGGGTTAAATCGTTAAATGATGATTTTGAAATGATCCCGGGAATAAGTCGCAGGCAACAACAGTTGCTTTTAAGTTTTGAAGAGCCACTTCCTGAGTCCGGATTTTATGCTGTAAATCATCAGGACAGCGTTTTGACTGTAATGGCTTGGAATGAAAGCAGAAAAGAGTCTCAGATGAAATTTTATGAGGTAGAAGAGGCAGCCTCGTTATTTGAGCAGCATGGCTATGCTGTTGCTGAAAAATTGGAAGATACAGATTCAAAAGCGATTGATAAAATTACTTCAGCCAAGGGCAAAGATCAGTGGTGGTGGTTTGTACTGATGGCGCTTTTATTTTTATTTGCAGAAGCCTTTGTAATCAGGATGTGGAAATCGAAAAGTAAATCAGGAATAAAGAATTAAACCTAAGAAAGTTTAAACAGGAATGAGCGAATACGAAGATATGAATTCGGAGCAAAATGAGGAGAGGGCTGAAAAACCTACCGAAACCCATCGTACGATTCAGCTTTCGGGCATGTACGAAAACTGGTTTTTGGATTACGCCTCATATGTAATCCTTGAGCGTGCTGTTCCGGAAATTAACGACGGATTGAAACCCGTGCAACGCAGGATATTTCATTCATTGAAAAATCTCGATGACGGTCGTTTTAATAAAGTTGCCAATATCATTGGGCATACCATGCAATATCATCCTCATGGCGATGCCTCGATAGGTGATGCGCTGGTGCAATTGGGACAAAAGGAACTGGTAGTCGAAACGCAAGGAAACTGGGGTAATGTCTTAACAGGCGATAGTGCTGCGGCTCCGCGTTATATTGAGGCACGGCTTTCGAAATTTGCACATGATGTAGTATTTAATCCCAAAACAACAGCATGGAAATTATCTTATGATGGTCGCAACAAAGAGCCTGTAGCCCTTCCCATGAAATTTCCTTTGTTGCTGGCACAGGGAGTAGAAGGTATCGCCGTTGGTTTGGCCTCAAAAATACTTCCACATAATTTCATTGAGTTAATTGATGCTTCTATTAAATGCCTTAATAATGAACCCTTTGAGTTGTTTCCTGACTTTTTTACGGGCGGCCTGGCAGATTGTTCAAAATACAATGAAGGACTCAGAGGTGGAAGGGTAAGGGTGCGTGCTAAAATTGGTCAGCAGGACAAAAAAACATTGGTAATCACCGAAATACCTTTTGGCACAACAACTACTTCACTCATCGATTCAGTAATTGCTGCCAACGACAAAGGCAAAATTAAAATCAGAAAAATTGACGATAACACAGCCGAAAAAGTAGAGATTGTAATTCATCTTGCACCCGGTATTTCTCCCGATCAAACCATTGATGCACTTTATGCTTTCACCAATTGTGAGTTTTCAATTTCCCCTAACTCCTGCGTAATCGCTGATGGCAAACCCGCTTTTTTGAGTGTCCATAAAATACTGGAGCACAACACCAAAAAAACTTTGGAGCTGCTGCGTCAGGAACTTTTGATACGCATGGATGAACTGGAGAAAGAGTGGCACCATTCTTCGCTTGAAAAAATATTTATCGAAAACAGAATTTACCACGACATCGAACAATGCGAAAGCTGGGAAGAAGTGATAATAGCAATTGATAATGGTTTAAAACCTTTTACCAAACACCTTAATAAGCCTGTTACCGAAGATGACATTACCCGCCTGACCGAAATTAAAATTAAACGCATCTCCAAATACAACTCCTTTAAGGCTGATGAGCATATTCAATCGCTGGAAACAGAAATGGAGGAAGTGCAAAATCATCTTAAACACATTGTAGATTACACGATTAACTTTTTCAGACAAATTAAAAAGAAACACGGAACCGGGCGCGAACGCAAAACTGAGCTTCGAAATTTCGATACTATTGAAGCAGCAGCTGTGGCTGCAAATAACGAAAAATTGTACGTCAATCGTGTGGATGGTTTTGCGGGAACCTCGCTCAAAAAAGACGAATTTGTTTGCGATTGCAGCGATCTGGATGATATGATCGTATTTCGCGAAAATGGTTTATTCCTCGTTACTAAGGTAAATAGCAAAGCTTTCGTGGGCGAGCATATTATTCATATTGATATCTTTAGAAAAAACGACGATCGTACAATTTATAATATGGTTTACCGCGACGGACATAAAGGCCCGTGGCTGGTTAAACGATTTGCTGTTTTGGGCGTTACCAGAGATAAAGAATACGATTTAACTGCTGGAAAACCGGATTCGAAGGTTTATTATTTTTCGGCTAATCCCAACGGAGAAGCTGAAACTATCAAGGTTTTATTACGCCCTAAACCTAAGTTGAAGAAAACATCATTTGAGTTTAGTTTTGCTGATTTGGCTATCAAAAACAGAAATGCAAAAGGAAATATTCTATCTAAACATGCTGTAAAACAAATCAATAAACGTGATGGTGGTATATCAACTCTTGGGGCAAGAGATATTTGGTATGATGAAATTGTAAAGCGTTTAAATACCGAAGAACGTGGGCAATATGTCGGGGCTTTTCAAGCTGACGATAAGCTTTTGCATGTTTTTGCCAGTGGTGAGTATAAGCTGAGTGGCTACGATTTGAGTACGCATTTTGATGAAGACCTGATGCTGTTGCAAAAATTTGATCCAGAGGCTGTGTTTTCGGTAATTTACCTCGAAGGTGAAACACAGTTGTTTTACCTGAAGCGTTTTCAAATAGATGAAGATACAGCTCTTAACAAACGTATTAATTTCATTGGCGAACACCCTCATGCAGTCTTAAAACATTGGCTTACAGATGTGTATCCTATGCTCTCGCTTGATTTTGAAACAAATACTAAAGGCCAGAAACCAGAGGATGAACAAGTAAATGTAGCAGAGTTTATCGCTGTAAAAAGTGTAAAAGCTAAAGGTAAGCGGCTGTCAAATAAGGAAATACAAAAGATTCAGTTATTAGCACCCATGAATCCCAAACCAGAAGAAGAACAGCAATCTTCTGATGATTCCACACCGGATGAGCCTGATTCCGAACCATTTACTTTGGATTTGATTGAAAATGATGATCAAACTTTGACAGATGAATCAGATCTTGAAGACAAAAGTGATGAACAAATAGCCCCCGAGAAGAATGACGATGCTAAAACGGATGCTAAAAGCAAAAAAAATGAACCGCCTTCACAAATGGAGCTCGAGTTTTGATGAAGCGTGTTTTTGAGCTTTTATAATTGTAAAGACTATGTCGTAAACACTTTTTTACGCGGCTATTTAGATTGATTCCATGCCGCTAAACGGATAATTTTGCACGAAATATTGCTATTTAAAATATGCTTATCATGATAAAAGAACCGCAGATTCTGGATGTTAATCAAGATGTAAAATGGATTGGCGTGCTCGATCACGATATTGTAACTTTTGATGTGGTGATGGAGACCAAATACGGAACAACGTACAATTCTTATTTCATCGATGCAGATAAAAAAGCCGTGGTAGAAACGGTTAAAGAAAAGTTTTGGCCGGAATATGAAGCAAAACTTCGCGCTTTGACTGATCCTTCAGAGATTCAATTCATCATCATGAATCATACCGAACCCGATCATTCGGGATGCGTGGGCAAGTTGTTGGAAATTGCACCTGATGCTGTGGTTGTGGCCACTGGAACGGCGATTCGTTATTTACAGGATTTGGTTGCAGTGCCTTTTAAAAGTTTACAGGTAAAGGATGGTATGGAACTCGATCTTGGTAATAAAACGATGAAATTTATCGGAGCTTCAAATTTGCATTGGCCTGATAGCATGTATAGTTACCTAACAGAGGATCAGATTTTGTTTACTTGCGATTCATTTGGCGCTCACTATGCTGACGTTCGTATGTACGATGATGAAGTGGGCAACTGGGATGATGCCTTCAAGTATTATTTTGATGTCATCCTGAAGCCTTTTAGTAAGTTTATGCTCAAAGCAATAGAAAAGATCAGACCGCTGCCAATCACTACAATTTGCACTGGTCATGGCCCTATTTTGCGTTCTAATTGGAAACGCTATGTTGACCTTTCTGAGCGCTATGCCCAGGAAGCATTGGAGTTTCCACAAAAAAAGCGGGTTTATATTCCTTATGTTTCGGCCTATCATAAAACTGCCCAGATAGCCCAAGCAATTGGCAAAGGAATAGCTGAGGTGGATGGCTTGGAAGCCGTTGTAATGGATATTGAACATACACCTTTGGGCGATATCGATATGCAAGTTTCAATGGCAAGTGGTTTGATAGTTGGCTGTCCTACCATCAATCAGAATATTTTGTTGCCAATTTACAGGCTATTTGCTGTGGTGAGTCCGTTACGCGACAAAGGTAAACTTGCAGGCGGGTTTGGTTCTTACGGCTGGAGCGGCGAAGGCATGAAGATCATACGTACCAATCTCGAAAATCTAAAACTCAAATATACCGAAACTGATCTATTTGTGAAATTTAGCCCAAAAGATGACGATTTAAAAAGAGCTGAACAATATGGCAAACGCTTTGGTGAAATGTTGCTCGAAAAAGTAACAATTTAGCTCAAATTTCGTTTACGGTACAACATTTTATTACGATGCACTGTTTAACAAATAAAAACTAAAGTGAAGCGCTGGTATAAAGCACTTTTCGTTTTGGCATTTTTATCCTTGATAGCCTCCTGCAGCCCTCAGCGTAAGCTTGCCAAAACTTATGTTGAGCAAAGCCCTGATTGGGGGATACTTGTGCTATTTCCGGAACAGGTATTTAAAATAAACGACCGCTACGATCGTAATGAGCGCGGACTCTCCCTGCTCTCTGAATCTGATCAACAAGATAGTCTCATAAATCAAACGCTGTTTTTGAAACAGTTGAACGATAGTGTATTGCTTAAAATATTTAAACAGGAATACTGGGATGCATTATCGAAGTATGATGTAGCACTATTTGCTGAGGCGGATTTTAATCGTTTTTATGAACGTGATAGCCTGAGCTGGATTGCCAATATGGCCCAAATAGAATTGCAGGAGTTTATTACTGATTATGAGGATGAGGATAATTTTTTTGGGATGCGGTATTCCCATACTGTTACTTTAAATGGTGTTAATCTTGCGGTTTGGCTCGAGCTGAATGCTGTGAATAGGGAAGCAGAACAAAACCAGGTATATTTTACAGATCAAAATATTTATGACTATCACGAAGGTCAGTTTTTCTATGATTTTGCTACAGGAGGTGTTAATTATTCTTACAATGTGGATACCTTAAAAGTAAATGATCTGATGGAATTTGTGGGTTTTATGGGACGATTGTCAGCTGCTTACACCTACGATCAGATTTTGAATAACTTGCTTCAGTCAACAACAGAAACTGAAGCCGATCAAATAATCCATTTTAGGTACGATCCTTATGTGAAGCGCCTGTTCCAAACTGATTTTGATCGTTTTATAGAACTAAAGGATTAAAAGCGATTGATAAGCTGGTTCAAGTTCTTTAGCTAAAATGTTTTTACTTGAACCAAATTTTTTGAATGATTTATAAACCTTAACAGCTTAGGAAAGACTTTTTAAGTCATAGTGCCTTACCAAATTAAATTGTTTAATTTTGTGGTATGCAATAAGCCTAAAAGTGAAAATCTTACATAAAATCAAGACTGTTATTATTCTTTTAGGGTTTACTTTCTTAATCCCTGCAAGTGTTCATGCACAGCATGATGAACAGCAGGTTTTCATCCAAAAAATCAAAAATGCTCCGGTTGATTCTTTAAAAGATCTAATAAGCAGGGCAGAGACCATCGTTTACCGAAATCCAATACAAGGCAAACAACTCATTGATCATTTGATTAACAGGTCTGATGAGTTGGGTGATTTTGGAAATTATGCATATGCCATGGCAGTTAAAGGAATTTATTATTTTCTTGTCGCCGACAAAGATTCTTGTTTTCTAGCTTTTAGAGCATCCATGAGCCATATGAGTGAGATAAAGGAAAATGAGCTCAAATTTATGATCATAAATCTTTTTGCTCGTGTTAATTCTCAGTATCAGCAATATGACACAGCTGCCAGCTATCTTGAAAAAGTCAAGAAACTGGCCGATCTTATAGCTAAACCGAAGTTTTATGCCGCCTACTATAATAATATGGGTATTCTGGCAGGTGACTTAGGAAAAATGTATGAGAGTTTCGGTCATTATATGCAAGCTTTGCAGTATTTTGCTGAAATCGACGACAAAAGAAACATGGCTGTACTCAATAATAACATTGGGCGAATTAATCAAAAGTTAGGTGATCACGAAACGGCAATTGAATATTTTTTAGACGCCATGGCTATAAACAGAATTTATGGCGATGTATATGATTTAGGAATGAATCACGGCAATATTGGCATAAGTTACAAAGCATTGGAAAAATATGATAAGGCAATTGAAGCATATACTACCTCTTATTCCATTGCTAAGGAAAATGGATTTAAAATGGAAATGGCAAGGGCACTTTTGAATACTGCTGATATTTATATGTTGATGGGCGATACTTCATCCGCTGAAGAAAATTTCCTTAAATCTCTTGAGATCTGCGAGAAGGAAAACATCAAATACGGACTTATTCTGAATAACATTAGCCTTGCTTCACTTTATCTCGAAAATCAATCCATCGATAAATCTTTGGCTTATATCAATGAGGCTGAATTGAATGCAAAGGAGTTTCAGGAGTTTGAATTGCTGAAAAATGCCTACGAGGTAAAAGTGAAAGTGCTTAAAAATAAATCAGATTATAAAGAAGCTTTGTTTTATCATGAAAGATTCCTGGCTTTAAAAGATAGCTTGACTGAGCTGGCGAACAGTCAGCAACTGATGGATATAAAGACTAAATATGAGGCAGAGAAAAAATCGTTGGAAAATAAACAATTACGCGTTGAAAATGAGAATATTAATCAGATCGTTTATTGGCGCACCTTGTTTTTGGTTGTACTTGCTGTACTACTAATTATTTTAGCGGTTTTTATTTTTAATATTCGTAGAAGCCGCAAAAAACTGGAAAAGTTTAATGCTGAACTTCAAGCCCTAAATAGCACAATTACTCAACAAAATGAGGCCCTGCAAACTTCCAATGCGGCTAAGGACAAACTTCTTTCAGTTATAGGACACGATTTACGTTCGCCTTTTAATAGCATGTTGGGTTTGTTACAGATGATGACTACCGATTTTGAAACATTTGAACCCGAAGAACAAAAAGAAATTTTGCAAACCTTATTCAAGCAAGCTGGCGACACCTACCAGACTGTTGAGAATATTTTGCAATGGGCTTTGAATCAGGGGGGTAAAATTAAATGCAAACCATTCAGACTGAATCTTTTGGATTTAGCTTTGCAAGAAATAAATTTTCTTAAAAATCGGGCAGAAGTCAAAGAAATAATGCTAAAAAATCACATAGATTCGGATGCTTTTATATTGGCAGATAAAGAATTGATGTTAATCATATTACGTAACCTGATTAATAACGCAATCAAATTTAGCAGCGCCGGGCAAGAAATAATTATTAAAAATCGCAAACAGGACAATTGGCAAATTATTGAGATTACAGATCAGGGACTTGGAATGCAGGCACATCAAGTTAAAGCGATTTTATCAGGACAACATCTGGAATCGACTAAAGGAACAAGCAATGAAGGCGGCACTGGCCTTGGTTTGCAACTGGTAAAAGAATTTATCCGCATGCAAAAAGGAATTTTTGAAGTGGAAAGTGAACCCGAGAAAGGAAGTACATTCAGGGTTTGGATGATGGCAGCCGAATAATTATTCAGTAGCAAGTGAAGCCTATTGAATTTGTTTAGACATACTTCTCATAAGCTCAACCCAATCAACATCATCAGCAGATTTACCAAGCCTTACGATAACCAGTTCATTTTCTGGATCAACATATAAGTATTGTCCTAAAACACCTTTGGCAAAAAATGAACCATCCGGCAAACTCCTCCAGTGCAGGGTATAGGGATATCCACCCGAATCGCGTGAGTCGTTGGTGATTTCCAAACTTTGTTTGATCCATGCTTCGGGAACAACTGCACTATCCTGCCATTTGCCGCCATCCTTATAAAGCAACCCAAAACGGGCCAAATCTGCAGCTCTTAGGTTTAGGCAACAAAAAGCCTTGATAGTTTGATGTTTCTTGCTGTCGATACTCCAGCTGGCTTCGTATTCCATTCCGGCTTTCTTCCATATCCACTCCTGCAGCAGACTGGCCAGGTTTTGACCGGTAGCATGTTCTAAGGCCATACCAAGCAAAAGGGTGTTTACACTTTGGTATTCGTAACGTGATCCGGGTTTTTCAGCTAATTTAAGTTTAGTCACATAGTTACGCAAGTTCCTCCCATAATAATACTTGGCCATATCGGCAAAGGGCGAAGTGTATTTTTCGTCATAATCCAAACCTGATCGCATTTCCAACAGGTCTTTTAAACTTATTGATGATAGTCCTTTGCCTTGCAATTCAGGGATATATTGTGTAACAGAATCGTTGAGCGATTTAAAATATTTCTTTTCAAGTGCAATCCCAACCAAAGCTGAAACATAAGATTTTGCCACAGAAAAAACGGGTATTATCGCGCTAGCATCATAACCGTCAAAATAGGCTTCATAAATCATGCTATCTCCTTGAAGTATGATAAATGCAACAGTTTTGTGTTCTTCCAGAAATTCATTAAATGGAAGTCCCTGAACTTCACCTAAAGATTTTATATATTGCTCCTGTGCAAGTTTATTTCGTTTAGGCAGCTGTCGGAATGTATTTGTATCACGTTCTATTTCTTGATTTGGAAACTTTTTATAGTCCCTAATATCCGCGAAGTTATAATAGAAAAACCGACCTACATGACACGAAGAAAAACTTAAAATTAAGCCAGCGATTATTATCAGCCTGTAAAATCTATTCATATAAGTAAAATTGTTGCCGTAAAATTACAACAAGCTAAAGAATAATTTCAAATTGAGTTTTATCTGACTGTAAACTGAAGAAGTGGTTTTAATCAGCCATGTCCATAAAAGTTTCGCCCAATTCAAGGTTTGTGTAGTCGTCAGTTACCTCAAAATCATATTCCGGATAGCGATAAATGTGTTGTAATGGCTCAGTTTCACCAATACTATAACCATAAATACTCTGATAATCTTCAACATCCTCGCCAATATTTTCGAGCTGATCGAGGTATTCTTTTATTGATTTGGACTCTATAATCACAACCTTGCCCATATCATGTATTATCGGGCTATGGCGGCGGGTATTATCATGGTCGAATTCGAGAATGCGACGGCCATGACGACTTAGTCCTATTGTTCTGAACGTCAGGCTTTTTCCGACTCCTGGGAGGTTCAAAACATTACGATCGGTAGCTAAGAAGGGAATATTTGCCTCTTCCCGAAGCATGTTGATGTTGGCAACTATTTCCTCCGCATTTTGAGCAAGCTCACTAATCACATCCTTATAGTGGTCATCAATACGGCCAAATTCTTTTTCTTCCAATTGTTCCTGAACGGCACGTTCGTTGGTGGCAAAATTGTGGCTATTTTCTTTATATCCTTTTACAGAGAAAGTGTAATATGTTAGTACACCTATGTCGTTCAATACTTTACGCAATTTAGCAGTATGACCTCGTCGAGAAGCAGCTGCCGTAAAAACAAGCTGATTGGTAATGATCCAGCCAGCACTTAACAGCATTTCTATTCCTTTTTTCACCTCAGGAGTAACCTCCATGGCTGTTTCAAAATGTGTTTGAATTACAAACTGTTTGATGCCAACATTGCTGGCTTTTTTCTTAAAATCTGCCAATATTGCAACCAATTCTTGTGTGATACGTTGGGGCAAGAAGACGGGCAAACGCGCTCCCAGTCGCACTCTTGATATTTCTGCAATTTTTTTTTCAGCTGGTAAAACCGTGTTACTTTCTTTTTTACGTTTGGCCATTTCATAAACAGCATTCAGAATAAACTGAAGCGACTTATCACTACTCATCAAGGCGTCTCCACCTGTTATAAGGATATCGCGAAGTTGTGTGTCTTCTTCAAAATAATCCATCAGCTTTTGAAGCTTTTGTGGCCAGGTTTCTTTTGGTTTGAGCTTATCGAGGTTAAAGTTGAGGTGTCCGCTCTGAAAATCATACATCCTCTGGCAGCTCACACACAGTCCGCCGCAGGCACGTCCCACGGTATCGGGTATCATAATGGCAACTTCCGGATAGCGGCGATGAAGGTTATGAACTGTAGGTAAAATCCATCCTGCTGCATTGGGTTTTCCGGGTTCAATAATGTCTTCCTTTTCCCAGGCAACAATTTGTCCAAACTCCTTGATTAACTGCTTGCTGTAGATCACATAATCGCGAATGGCTAAATCAGAACCAATTGCAAACTCCGGTTCCGAAACATTGAGCAGGGATAAATAGTAGGGGTTAACAAAAAATGGAATGCCTGCCTCGCGCGCTTCATTTAAAAGTTCCATAGTTTTGGTGCTCAACGAATTGTTTAGCATTTCATTAAGCATTTTGGGCGACCTTACAGCAAATTTAAGATGAAAGTTCATATCGTTCCACCAGTTGCAGGCAGCCAGAAATTTCTGTTCGAACGTCATTTCGGGCTCAAATTGATACCGCCTGCTGGTCAATTCACCGGCATCCATTTTTTCAATGATAACCTTGATAATTCTGTCACGATTTTGCTTTCGAATTTTCTGGATCTTTTCATCTAATCCCGAAGGATGTCTGTCCATCCACTCCTTTAGCTTCGCAATGTTGGGCATTTGTCTGTCATAAGTGCCTTTTATTTGCCTGAAAAGCATCAATGTATCATTAAAGAAATGATGATTGGCGCCTCCAGTACCATGTTTTGTTGCCAGCCAAAGGTATTTGATAGGATGACTGCCCACAAGGTCACCTCTCAAATTAAGATCTTCAAAAATTCTTCCGGCATGTTTAATATAATCCATTAGCCGAATGGCACCATAATCTGACCAGCTCAACTGATCGAAGGCAACACGACCGGTGGTTTTTCCTATGTAATAATCCCACGCATGTGGATTTTTTTCGAAGTAAGGCAATATCCACCTGCGCATAGCCTCCAGGGCTTCTTCTTTGTCGTGGGCATCTTTAAGAATCGCAGCTACGTCGGGGTTTTCTTTTGAAAATATTTGCAGAATCCTATGCGACTTTAAGTTAATTGCTATTTTATCTAGTCGTTTAAATTTTTGTTTGCTTTTGGCATTCATCCTAATCAGTTTTGTGGGTTCATGCAATTGCTGTATTATTTAATTTAAAGTTAATGTTCAGAACGTTAAGCCATTTTCGATATAGCCACAGCAAAAATACAAAAAAACAGCCAAAATTCCTCTAGCACAAAATCAGCCAAAAACTCCTGTCAAAGTATTAAGCGCCTTTAGAATTGTTCTAAACAAGGCAAATTATGCCTACCTTTGCAACTCGAATTTAGTCTAAAAAAATATAAATATTTTATTCTATGTACAGTGGATTTTACAAGGTGCCATTACCACACAATGAGCCAGTTAAAGAATACGCTCCCGGAAGTCCTGAGCGTGCAGAAGTAAAAGCGATGATTGCAAAAATGAGATCAGAGGAAATTGAAATTCCGATGGTGATAGGTGGTCAACGCGTCAAAACGGAGCATAGCATCCGAATAGCACCTCCACATGATATTCAGCATACACTGGGATATTTTTATCAGGGAGGAGCAGAACATGTGCATATGGCGATTGACGCTGCGCTCAAGATAAGATCAAGGTGGCAGGCTTTGGAGTGGGAAGACCGTGCAGCTATATTTTTGAAAGCCGCAGATCTGATTTCTGGCCCCTATCGTGCCAAAATCAATGCAGCTACTATGCTCGGACAGTCTAAAACAGTTCATCAGGCTGAAATTGATTCGGCTTGTGAGTTAGCTGATTTTCTGCGCTTTAATGTGTATTTCATGTCAAAAATATACGCTGATCAGCCAATCTCATCCGAAGGTATTTGGAATAGAATTGAATACCGGCCTTTGGAAGGTTTTATTTATGCTCTTACTCCTTTTAATTTCACTGCTATTGCCGGTAACCTGCCTTCGGCTCCTGCCATGATGGGAAATGTTGTTGTGTGGAAAGCTTCAAATGCTCAGATTTATTCTGCCCGGGTTATTATGGAAATCTTTGAGGAAGCCGGATTGCCTGATGGCGTTATCAATCTTGTTTTCGTTCCCGGTCCTGTGGCAGGTAAAATTTTCGCTTCACATCCCGATTTTGTAGGTATTCATTATACAGGCTCCACTGCGGTTTTCTCAAAAATATGGAAAGCCATTGGCGATAATATCAGTGTGCATAATACTTATCCAAAAATTGTTGGGGAAACAGGTGGAAAAGATTTTGTTATAGCACATAAGAGTGCAGACGTAAAAGCATTGTCAACTGCTTTGATTCGGGGAGCTTTTGAATATCAGGGGCAAAAATGTTCGGCTGCTTCACGGGCTTATATTCCCAATAATATCTGGCCTGAGCTATGGAAACTAATGGAGAAAGACCTGAAGACGATAAAGATGGGGCCTGTTGAAGATTTTACCAATTTTATGGGAGCTGTAATTGATGAAGCTTCATTTGACAAATTGAGTAGTTTTATCGACAAGGCTAAAAAAGATGAGCCCACAACAATTCTTTTTGGAGGAAATTACGACAAATCAAAAGGTTATTTCATTGAACCTACTGTGATTTTAACAAAAGATCCACATTATATTACCATGCATGAAGAGTTGTTTGGTCCGGTGCTTACCTTATATGTTTATGATGCCGATAAATGGCACGAAACGTTGGAACTCGTTGACACAACCACTGCATATTCATTAACAGGAGCCTTGTTTGCACAGGATCGTTTTGCTATCGAAGAAGCTAATAATGCACTAACAAATGCAGCTGGTAATTATTACATCAACGATAAACCTACTGGTGCTGTTGTTGGTCAGCAACCTTTTGGTGGGGCTCGTGCTTCGGGTACTAACGACAAATCAGGATCTTACCTTAATCTGTTGCGTTGGGTTTCACCACGTACCATTAAGGAAAACTTTGTTCCACCTACCGATTACCGCTATTCTTTTATGAAAGAGGAATAACCTGAATAAAAATTTACGGGTTTAACCGCCTTCGCTTGAGGGCGGTTTTTTATTTCTTGAAATGGCATTCAAAATTTTAAAGCCTAACAGCCAGAAAAGATTTTTTTTAGTTCGATTTTAATTGTCCGAGGTAGGTTTTTCTGCCGTTTTTAATTACAAACTTTTTAGGTATAGGTTGCGATTTAGTGCTCATCGGGTTAAAGTGAGCTTGCTTTTTATCTGATGCACGTCCTGATAAAACGTACGAAGAACCTCTGCTACAAGCGGTTGATATTAGTGACAACAGGAATATTAGAAAAATTAGTTTAATTGTGTGCTTTGGGCTAAAAGTCATAATCTACACTATTTTACGGCGCAAAAGTATAAAAAAAACCATACTTTCGAGACTTGAGTTTTGATCTGATTTAAATGAAGATCAACAATGAGCTGTTTATAACTTACGAAATAATACCTAGAATTTTTAATAGGGACAGCCAAACATTATTACTTTTGCAGATGATGATGGTGTTCGATGCTCTCGCAAAGCTTAGGACTTAATAGGGAACCAGGTGTAAATCCTGGACAGTTCCCGCTGCTGTAAGCTCTTTTTTATCCTGCGATAACCTCAAGCCACTGTTTCAACTTTATGGAATGGGAAGGCATCGCAGGGGAGTAAGTCAGAAGACCTGCCATTTTCAATGTTTTGCAAAGCTTTCGGGATAAAGGCTTGTCGACAGCGTAACACGTCGATTCGACACATTTTCTCCTGATAGTTTTGAGGTAATTATTTTTTAACCTTAAAACTTCTAGTATGTTTAAAAAAAGTTTTTACTCTTCGTTCCTATTTTTGATGGCGTTTTTCTTTTCGGATTTGCTCTTCTCGCAGCAACAATCACAGTTGTTTATTGCCTCCGGCGGAGCCTTTTCTGATCCAAATGATTTTGTAGAGATTTCGGTTTATGATCCTCTTCAGCAGGAAAGTGGTAATGTAAATACGGTCTTTACTCAGGCTGTTCAGGATTTGATTAGTGATGGTAATTTCCTATACCTAACAGCTACAGATTCGGTGGTAAAAATTGACCGCTTAACAAATCAAAAAACAGCAGTTGTAGGAGTGTCAGGAGCCAACCTGTTGCTCGTGCATCAGGATAAACTATTAATGTCGGTACAATATCCTGAAACTTCTGATTTCCTGAGAGTTTTTGATAAGAACTCCCTTGAACTGCAACAAACTATCAGCGACATTTCTGGAGAAACAGCTGGGATGTTGTTTTTTAACGACAAACTTTATGTTGCTGTTCCGGGAGCTTATGGCACAGCTACAGGTTCACTTGCTGTACTTGACCCTGTTGATTTTGAGCTGATTGAAGAAATTGATATGGGTTCACAAGCCAAGGGAATTTATAATTTGTTTGCCTTTGGCGAAAAAGTTTTGTGCGTTAACAAAACTGCTTACGGTGAAAATACAGGAGTCCTAAGTCTTTTTGATACTCAAACACAAACCTTTGAACATCATAGTTTTAACCATGCTTTTGGTAAAGCTGTTTACCTGGACGGAGATCAACTTTACCTCATTGTTGATAACGGTTTGGGATTGATTGATTTAAGCTCGATGGAAATGGTAGATCCACAAATCATTCCTGATCCGGGAAGTGCTAATTATACCTATTTTGCTGATATTGTATTTGACAGCCTGAATCAACAGTTTTATGCTACTACAACTGATTATTTTTCATTCGGTCAAGGCACCGTTTATGATAATTTTGGCGTATTAAAAGGGAATTTTGAGGCTGGTATTTCAGCAGAAGCCATGGCTGTAGTAATTCAGGAAGTTACATCAGTTGCTGCCATGAATGAAACGGAACTTAAAATATTTCCAAATCCTTTTACAAACCAGTTAAATCTCGAAGGTTCTTCCTCAGCGGAATTTGCTTTTTGTAAACTATTTTCTTTATCGGGAAAGCTGGTTTTTGAGCATCATTTTGCGGGTACTAGTTCTCAAACCATGCAACTTCCTGATCTTAATCCCGGATTATACCTGCTTAATCTGGTTACTGAAAATGGTAAAATACTGAATAAAAAGGTGTTAAGAAAATAGTTATGTCGCTTTCACAAGCTTGGGAATTCTTTTTTGGTAATTTGTCGAAATTGGTAATGGGATGCCTTGTTTGCTGTTTTCTTTTTACTCTTTTCCTTTTTCCTTCACTGGCTTTTGGGCAATTTGCTCCTCCTGCCGGACAAGTCGGTTCGGATGCAGTGCATGCTGACAGTAACATCATCATCAATTGGGCAACCAATGCGATAATTGAGCGTGGTTTTCAGCAAATTGATGATGTTAATTCCGGATATGCCAGCTATGGAAATGAAAGTGATGCAATCGGTAAAGCTGATGGATTTGTTGTAAGTCTGGGTGATGGAGGTTCTGCCTTACTACAATTTGATTTTCCAATATTCAATGGCTCAGGAGCTGATTTTGTAGTATTTGAGAATGCATTCGATGAGCAGTTTCTTGAGCTGGCGCACGTTGCAGTGAGTAGTGACGGTGAAAACTTTTTTAGTTTTCCTGCTCATTCACTCACTGATACAAGCGAGCAAGTTGGCAGTTTCGGGACATTGGATGCCAGCAAAATTCATCATCTGGCCGGAAAATATCGGGCACCCTACGGCGTACCATTTGATTTGGATAGCCTTCCTGAAAGTCCCCTTTTAGATAAGAGTTTAGTCACGCACATTAGCATCACGGACGTTGTCGGTATTTTGGATAATGAGTGGGGTAGTAGGGATTCAAAAGGACGTCTTATTAATGATCCCTGGCCTACACCTTTTCCTTCTTCTGGTTTTGACCTGGATGCAATTGGGGTGATACATGATGCTTCAAATCTAAGCCTTTCATCTTCCTCATTATCTGATTTTTATATTTGGCCTAATCCATTCTATAATGGATTTAATATGACTTGCAATACAGCTGGAGTAATGCAGGTTTACAATCAACAAGGGATATTGATGATGCAGACGGGAATTTCCTCCGGAAAGAATTATATTGATGCAACAAAATGGCATTCAGCTACTTATATTGTAAATGTTGTTGTAAACAGACAAGTGTATCATCTCAAAGCAATCAAGCAATGAGAATTGCATTCAGGCAAATATTGCTCTTGTTGCAACTGATGATATTTTCATTAGCAAGTAAAGCTCAACTACCAGATACACTTCTGCTCCAGCAGGTTGAGGTGGTTGCTTCATCAGATCAATCATCCGAAATGGCCTTAATTCATAGTATAGACCAAACTATTTTGCAGACTAAAAGCATAAATACAGTAGCGGATTTATTACAACAGCACAGTGGGATTTTTATTAAGGATTATGGTCCGGGATCGCTTGCAACTGCTTCTTTCAGAGGTACAGCAGCAAGTCATACCAAGGTGATTTGGAATGGAGTTCCGGTAAACGCACCCAACAACGGTCAGGTTGATTTCAACAGGCTTCCGGTTTTTTTCGTTGATGAAGCTCAGCTGGCTCGTGGTGCGCAATCAGCAAGTCAGCAGGGTGGAATAGGAGGATCGGTGATGTTAAATAATCAATCATCATTTAACCAGGGTTTTCAATTTGAATTGAAGCAGGCATTAGGTAGTTTCAGTAGCTTTGGCACCTATGCCGATGTATCATGGTCTCAAAGAAATCTCCACATCAGATCTCGCATTTTTCGTAATTCGAGCCAAAACGATTTTGAATACCTGAATACAGCCCCTATTCCGGCCAGGAAAATGAAACAAGAGCAGGCTGATTTTTTCGATCGGGGATTTTTACAAGAACTTCATTGGCAGAAGGGAGGAGGTTTGCTTAGTTTCATCAGCTGGAATCAATGGAACAACAGAAATCTGCCTCCTATAATGACTAATCTAGAGCGTGGTGGCAAACCTATAGAGCGTCAGGATGACCGTTTTCATCGCAACATTTTATCCTACAAGTATTTTTGGACAAAAGCCAGTTTGGAGTTTAAATCCTCATATTTCGCAGAATATCAGCATTATTTTCTTCGAACGACTTCCAATTATGGCAGTTATGAGACTGTAAGTCAAATAGACAGCAGAAATAACCTTCAGTTTTGGCAGCAGGAAATTAATTTTACACAGTCATTGGGAAAAAGATGGGAATTACGAGCCAGTAATTTTATCAACAGGCAGACAGCTTTTTCGACTTCCTATGAAAATAAAAAGCAACGCGACCAATTCGCGATGAATATTAAAATGATCTATCAAGACAAAAAGGGACATGTGCTCGAATTTGGAGCTCATCAAGACGACCTGAATGGTAAATTGATGGTGCTTTCACCTTTCGCGCAATACACGGCCAATATTCCGGCTGCAAAGCGTTGGCGCTACGCTATCGGGGTGAGTCGTAATTATAATGGTCCAAGTCTGAACGATTTGTATTGGTATCCGGGAGGAAATCCTAATCTGCTGGCAGAAAAGGCTTTGCAATCAGATTTCTTACTTCAGTATGAGCTGAAACGTGAGAAAATTAAAGTATTTGTTTCGGCTGGTATCTATGCGTCTCAGATTGAAGATTGGATACAGTGGCGTCCAACAGCACACAGGTATTGGATTCCGGAAAACATATCAAAAGTATTTGCCCGGGGAGTCGAACTGTTTTTTAAAAGCGTTTATAAAAGTGGAAAGATAAAGCATGAGTTGCAGCTAAACTATGCTTTTACACGCACAACTGACGAAAGCCTTTTGGCACAAATTGAAAACACACAAGGTCGTCAACTTATTTATATACCTAAGCATCAGGCGAATGCAGTGTATCGTCTGGACTGGAATAATTGGCGCTTCGCTTATATTGTTGTTTATACAGGCGAAAGAACTACAAGTTTGAACGAACATGAATTTTATGGATTTGCTTTGCCGGCTTACACCTTGCATCACCTTTCGTTGAGCAAGCAATGGAAAAGTTTTTCTGCTGAATTTCAACTCAATAATATCTTTGATAAAGACTATCAGGCCATACGTTGGCGTGCTATGCCAGGTAGAAATTTTGCTTTTGCCTTGAGTTATCATTTCAAATCGAAATAGTTTATATGAAGAAAATTTTAAGTTATCTTTTAATGTTCGCGCTCTTAACGGCTGCGTGTACTAAACTCGATAAAGAGCCCCCCGATCCGCTTCCTCCCGGTCAATTAGGAAAAGGCTTTTATGTACTTAACCAGGGTAATTTCACCTCTGGCAACTCCTCGCTGTCCTTTTACAGTGAGGACGCTGCTAAAATGATAAATAATATTTTTTACAAACTAAATAATGCTCCCTTAGGAGATGTGGCTCAAAGCATTACTTTTTGGAACGATGATGCATATATCGTTGTCAATAATTCTGCTTACATCTATGTAATTGATGCTAAAACAGGTTATTTTAAAAAGAAAATAGCTGAACTTCAATCTCCGCGATTTATTCAGGTTATTGATGCAGAAAAGGCTTACATCTCAGATTTTCAGTTAAAAGGATTGATGGTTTTTAATCCGATGAGCATGCAGCCATTAGGAGTAATTGAAACTGGAAAAACAACAGAAGCTATGGCAATTGTTGATTATGAGGTATTTGTAACAAACTGGTCGTCATATAATCAAACTGGTTCAAATAATACGGTTCAGGTTATAGATGCCAATCTTGATCAATTGGTTGACAGCATTGTAGTTGCCAAAGAACCGAATAGCTTAGTTGTTGACAAAAATAACAAACTGTGGGTTTTGTGCAGTGGTGGATTCATGAACGAAGAAATTCCCGCCTTATTTAAGATTGATCCTGCCAGCCGTTCTATCGAAAAACGGTTTAATTTCCCGGATTTGGAAACTTCCCCTGAGCAGCTCCGCATCAATACAATGGGAGATGAGTTATACTTTTTGAATGGAGATGTTTATAGTATGCACATTGAAGAAGATCAACTGCCTGTTGAACCCAGTATTTATGCCTCTGGCAGAAACTTTTTTGCGCTTGCTTTACATCCTGAAGATCAAACAATAATTGTGACTGATGCCGGAAACTATGTTCAAAATGGATGGATGTTTCGCTTCGCTTCGGATGGCATGCTTATTGATTCAGTGCAGGCAGGAATTATTCCGGGATTTATAGGATTTTATCATTAAAACAAAAAAATATGAACAAAGTATCTGTTAACTGGTCAGGTGATATGGCCTTTGAAGTAGAACTAAATGGATTTAAACTAATAATCGATGCCGACGAAAAAGTTGGTGGACAAAACAAAGGTCCTCGGCCAAAGCCCCTGACTTTAGCCTCTTTGGGTGGATGTACAGGAATGGATGTGATTTCGATTTTAAAGAAAATGCATGTTGAACCTGATTATTTTAACATCGAAGTAAGTGGTGAACTTACCGAAGAACACCCCAAATATTATCATAAGATCCACATCAAATATATTTTTAAAGGAAAAGATTTGGATCAGGCTAAAATTGATAAAGCTGTCAATCTGTCACAAGAACGCTATTGTGGGGTAAGTGAACTATTGCGCAAAGGTGCCGAGCTTACACATGAAATTGAAATTATTGAAGCTTAAAACTGTTTTATTGTCTGATTGGGGAGATTATCTCATTGAATTCGCTAAGAATCATTGCGGTAGCTCCCCAAATTGTATAATTTGATACCTGATAGCAAGGAATCGAAGCTTGCATGCCATCTTTCAGTGTTACGGTGTATGTCCCAAGGTTGCTGGGTGATGCCAAGGCTTCAAGCTCAACAAAAAATGCTTTAGAAACTTCTACTGGGTCAATCGTCAGCTGAGGCACTTTTTCGGTATAGCCCACAACCGGAAGCACATCAAAATTACTTGGTGGGATATAAATTTTTGAAAGCGATCCAAGAATTTTAACTGCTTCCTTCGGAATTCCTACTTCTTCCTCGGTTTCACGTAAGGCTGTATTAATTAGATTATTATCGTGATCCTCGTATCTTCCTCCGGGAAATGCAATTTGACCACTGTGAACGCCGTCGTAGCTATTTCTTTTGATAAAAGTGGTTTTTATTTTTCCGTTTTCTTCAAAAAGCACAATTAAAATGGCGCTCTGCCTCGGAGGAGTGGAATGTTTAAGGTTAAGGAATGCATTTCTGGTAATGGGCTCCATTCGGAAATGTGCCTGAGATCCGGGTAATTTTTGTAACAATTTGATCTTTAATTCTTTTATCAGATCTCTAAATGCTGGTAGCTGTGGATTCATGCTGCAAATTTAACCAATTGTTGCAGTTTATTAGTTTCATTTACAAAGTTTGGCATCGTTATTTAATTTTGAAATCGAATGCGAATTAATAGAAATTAACTATTGAATTAATCTGGGATAGGATATATTTGTACCTTTATAGCGATAAAACTTTCGAAAGTTTATGACAAAAGAAAAACCAACTGTATTTCCGGAAGAGAAGGTGTTTGAAGATCAAGGAAAAAAGTTGATTCTTTTTAACGACGATGTGAATTCATTCGATTTTGTTATTAAAAGTCTCGTACAAGTTTGTGATCACACTTTTGAGCAGGCTGAAACTTGTGCATGGATTGCTCACTTCAAAGGAAAATGTGCCGTAAAGTCTGGCACTGTTGAAGAGTTGCAGTCATACAAGACTGAACTAATAAACAGACAACTCACTGTAAGTATTGAATAAGTATGTGGACAATAATTATTACCCTTATATTGGTTGGCTTGCTGATGATTCTTCTCGAAATACTTGTTATCCCTGGTATGGGCATAGCTGGTATTCTGGGTTTTGCGCTTATGGCAGTGTCAGTATTCCTGAGTTATTCAAGGCTTGGAACACCACAAGGTCATTACGTTTTGGCTGGTACAATAGTTTTAAATCTTTCATTTTTAGCACTTGCATTGCGGTCAAAAACCTGGAATCGCTTGATGCTAAATAAGAATGTGGATAGCCGGGTTAATCTTTTTGATGAATCTGGTATAAAAGTTGGCGATCAGGGAACTACAATCAGTCGTTGTACGCCCGGAGGAAAAGCTTTAATCAATAATGAATTTTACGAGGTTCATGCTCGTTCAGAATTTATCGATGAGGATGAACCTATTGAAGTAATAAAAGTAGAACATAATAAAATCTTTGTTAAACATATAAAAAACAATTAATTATGAATGACCTGTATGTTCTGATTGCCATTGGTTTGGGAGCACTTTTCCTGATTTGGTTCTTATTTTATTTCATACCAGTTGGATTGTGGTTTACCGCTTTGGTATCAGGAGTTAGAATTTCATTACTCCAGCTTATTTTGATGCGCTGGCGTAAAGTTCCGCCATCAGTAATTGTAAACAGCCTTATCGCTGCCACAAAAGCGGGGATAAAACTTGAACGTGACGATCTGGAAGCTCACTTTCTGGCCGGAGGTCGGGTGCAAAAAGTTGTTAATTCGCTTATCTCTGCCGATAAAGCTAACATGGATCTTAACTTTAAAACTGCCACTGCAATTGATCTGGCTGGACGTGACGTATTTGAAGCGGTGCAAATGTCAGTAAATCCTAAAGTTATTGATACCAAGAAGGTTGCTGCGGTTGCAAAAGACGGAATTCAGCTGATCGCCTTGGCCAGGGTAACGGTACGCGCTAATATCCGGCAATTGGTGGGTGGTGCCGGTGAAGAAACGATACTCGCGCGTGTTGGCGAAGGAATTGTTTCATCGATTGGCTCTGCTGACTCGCATAAACAAGTACTTGAAAATCCCGATTCTATTTCAAAAGTTGTGTTAAAGAAAGGACTTGACTCGGGTACTGCCTTCGAAATCTTGTCTATCGATATCGCCGATATCGACATAGGCAAAAATATCGGTGCAGTGCTTCAAATGGATCAAGCCAATGCTGATAAAAATATTGCACAAGCCAAGGCAGAAGAAAGACGTGCTATGGCGGTGGCTCAGGAACAAGAGATGCGTGCTAAAGCACAAGAAGCCCGTGCCAATGTGATACAAGCCGAAGCGCTTATCCCACAGGCAATTGCAGATGCATTTAGTAAAGGAAATCTTGGAATTATGGATTACTATAAATTCCAGAATATCCAGGCAGATACCAAAATGCGTGATTCCATTTCGGATCCTTCAAATCAGCATCTGGGCGGTGGAAGTAAAGACAATCCGAAAGAAAATAAATAATTCCTGATTTTCATAAGTATTCCCTGTTCCTTTGAATGGGGAATACTTTTAAACCATATAATTCCTTCTAATACCTTGTTGAATAAAAAAGAAAATCAACAAATTGCAGCAGCTTACGAAAAGCTCAAGACTTTACTTATTTCCACTACGGAGAAAGAACGGATGCTATGTGCAGATGAGGCTTTCAACCTAGTCAGTGGACTTTATGAAACCAAGCGAATGCCCTCTGGTAAACCTTATATCCTGCATCTGTGTGAGCTTGCACTGATAGTAGTAGAAGAATTGGGAATGGGAAGCACTACAGTGATGGCAGCTTTTTTGCATGGCACAGATCAGAAAACAACGCTAAATCTTCAACAAATTGAGTCACAGTTCGGCAGCAGTGTTGCTTTGATAATCGAAGGCTTTAACAAGGTTTCGAGCCTGCAAACAGAAAGGCTGTCGTTTCAATCTGATAATTTCAGAAAGCTATTTCTTAGCCTGATAGAAGACATCCGTGTGATTTTGCTTAAAATAGCACATCGACTCTATGACCTCAGAAATCCAGAAGACGCTGTAGCAGAGCGACTTGAAATCTATTATCACGAAGTGAAACACCTTTACATTCCGATTGCTCATCGCCTCGGGTTATATTTAATCAAGGCTGAGTTTGAAGAAAGGGTGATGCGTTTTGAGCATCCTGATACCTATCAGGTTATCAGTGAAAAGATTGCTGCTACTAAGGCAAAACAGGAAGTTTTGATGGAGGAATTTATTCAACCTATTCAACGTGAATTACTCGCACAACGCTTCGATTGCACTATAAAATGGAGGACTAAATCCATTCCTTCCATTTATGCTAAGATGAAGGCTCAAAATGTTGACTTTGAACAAGTTTATGATATTTTTGCTATTCGTATAATTAGTAAAAGTCCTATCAAAAAAGAAAAGGAAGATTGTTGGCGAATCTATTCAATAGTCACAGATTTATACCCACCTAATCCAAAGCGGTTGCGCGATTGGATCACAACGCCAAAGGCCTCCGGATATGAATCATTGCATACAACGGTTCAAATGGCCGATGGAAAATGGGTTGAAGTGCAAATACGCTCTGAACGGATGGATGAGATTGCCGAAAAAGGGCAGGCTGCTCACTGGCAATACAAGGACTCATCCGGAAAAATGGATACAGAAGAATGGTTGAATCAGGTTAGAGATATCCTCGAAAATCCGGGACAGCTCAATTTTGATTATACCTATCGCAACAGTAATAAATATCAATCCGATAAAATATTCATTTTCACACCTAATGGCGACCTGAAACAATTGCCAAAAGGAGCTACGGTGCTTGATTTTGCTTATGAGGTTCACACACAAGTTGGGGCAACTTGCAATGGGGCGCGTGTAAACAACCGGATTGTTCCGATCAGACATGAGCTACAGAATGGCGATAAGGTAGAAATCATAACCAAAAAAAAACAAAGTCCAAAAACGGATTGGTTGAACTTTGTTATCACTGAACGTGCAAGGTCAAAAATAAAGCGATTTCTGCGGGAAGAGGAGCTTAAGGAAGCTGAAATTGGTAAGGCTATGCTGTTCAGAAAATTAAAAAACTGGAAAATCACCAATTTTGATGAAGTAGTTAATAATCTTGTAAAACATTATAAAACAGCTTCATCTATTGAACTTTATCATGGCATCGCTACAGATAAAATTGATTTGATTGGGGTTAAAAATTTTTTACAGGAAGAAGTTATTCCACCGATAAAACTGAGTGCTGATTCAAAGGATGCTCAAGCAGAAGAAACAAAAAAACAAACCGGTGTTCAACAAAAGAATGATTACCTGATCATTGATGATACAATCAGCAATGTGAATTACCGTTTAGCTAAATGTTGCAACCCTATTCCTGGCGATAGCGTTTTTGGATTTGTTACAATAGGAGGGGGGATCACAATTCACCGGACGACCTGCCCAAATTCAAAGCGCCTCAAAGAAAACTATCCTTATCGTATTATGCAGGTAAGGTGGAAGGATGCTTTTGATAGTCCTGGTTTCCAAACGGCACTGCGAATTGGAGGAAAGGATACACTCGGTTTGGTTGGCGAAATCACGAAGGTGATCAGTAATGACATGAAAGTAAATATGAGAAGTATTTCATTTGATACGCGCGACGGCCATTTCGATGGAAGATTGGTTCTTCAGATCAAGGATACTGATCATTTAGAGCAGCTTATCTACCGATTAGGAAAGATAGGAGGAATAGAACGTGTGCAACGCGTAGATCAATTTAAATAATTAAAAAAATGATAATACAGCTTTTAATTCTTGCGTTTTTGTTTTTTGGTTTGGCAACCTGGTTTTTTGTGAAACATAAAAAAGTTCTTGGATTTACGTTTGCTGCAATAGGAATAATGGCCTTATTACTATTTTTTGTTGTGCGCTACCTCTTTCCCCATGCGGTTCCCTTCTGATCTAAATGTTATTTTATCAGGCCAATTCGAACCATTTTTCAACCCAAACGGTCTTATCTTCAGGCTCACCGCGATGCCTGAATTCATTTGTAAAGCGATTATATACATAATCATTTCCCCATGCTTTGGCGTTGCTGGCAATTTGTGAAACCGCTTCAATCAAAAAATCCAATTCGGCACATGTCATTGTTGGATGCAAAGAAGCCCTGATCCATCCGGGCTTTTGAGATAAATCACCATGGTTAATTAAATCAGTGATTTGCTTGCTCTTATCATGACTTACATCAAGTAAATAATGCCCATAAGTTCCAGCACAGGCACAGCCTCCCCGCACCTGTATGCCAAATCTGTCGTTCAAGAGCTTTACAACTAGGTTGAAGTGAATGTTATCGATATAAAATGACAAAACGCCCAATCGATCCGCTACATTCTCGGCCAAGATATGAACGCCTGGAATTTTCCTGAACGCTTCAAAAACTTTTGCAACCAATTGATATTCTCTTTCTCGAATTTTTGTAGTACCCATTTGGTTCTTCACCTCGATAGCAAGTGCTGTGCGTATTGCCTGCATAAAACCAGGTGTTCCGCCATCTTCGCGAAGTTCAATGTCGTCAATGTATTTGTATTCTCCCCAAGGATTTGTCCAATCAACTGTTCCTCCTCCAGGATGATCGGGCGTAGCATTTTTGTACAAACTGCTGTCGAAAATCATCACGCCAGAGCTTCCAGGGCCACCTAAAAATTTATGAGGACTAAAAAAAATGGCATCCAGCTTTTTCATTTCATCATCTGCCGGATGCATATCAATATCAACGTATGGTGCAGATGCAGCAAAATCGATAAAGGCAGTGCCACCGTATTCGTGCATGATTTTTGCCATCTCGTGATAAGGCGTTTCAATGCCAGTTACATTGGAACATGCTGTAAATGCTCCAATTTTAAATGGTCTTTCTTTGTGTTTTTTAAGTTGTTCACGAAGTTCGTCTAAGTCAACAAGGAGGTCTTTAGTAGGTTTTAAAACCACCACATCCACGTTGGTTTCTATCCAGCTGGTATGATTAGAATGATGTTCCATGTGAGTAATAAAAACGACCGGTCTATCCTGTTTCTTTTGGTTACATTCTCCTTTATTCAGCAAGCCACAACTTTTTAGACCCATGATGCGCTGAAGTTTATTAACTACGGTAGTCATTCCCGATCCCGCAGTGATTATCACGTCTTTTGGACCAGCATTGACATGTTGTTTGATTTTTTTGTGCGCCAAATGGTAGGCTTTTGTCATCAATGTGCCTGTTTCACTGGTTTCGGTATGGGTATTACCTACATAGGGTCCAAAAACATTCAGCAATTGATCTTCAATAGGGCGATATAATCTTCCGCTGGCGATCCAGTCAGCATAAATCATTTTCTGTTGTCCAAAAGGCGTTTTAAAAATGAGTTCGTTTCCTATTGTTTTTGTTCTAAAAGATTCAAAGTGCTGTTCCAGTGGGTTCATAAGTATTTTTGGTTAGGATGATCCAGTTATCTTAAGACAACCTTAAAAGGCAATTGGTTTTCAGATAATGAAAAATGGTAGTCAATAAAAATAGGGATTTCTTACAAACGAAAATCAAAGAATTAGAAACCTCTTGAAATCTGCGCAATACCAAGTTCTATTTCACCATTTTCGGGCAGTACCTCTATCCAGTTATTATCTTCACTAAACCATTTATATTGCGAACCTATCCTCACAACGAAATCGTGCCATTCACCATCATCAGGAATAGGAAGGACAAATCCGCCATTTCGGCCGGTAGAACTACCGAAACCCACAATTAGCGGGAAGCCTTTAGTGCCGTTATTTCTGGCTTTAATCAAGATATAGTTTGTTCTTCTTTCGGCAATATTTACAGGTTCAAACGAAAACCTTTTGGCTTGTCCTGCGCTCACTACTAAAGGATTAAGGTTAAGCTCAACAAGCATGTTTTCCTGAATTTGTCTGGTAATTGATGCAATCATTTCGGCAGGGTAGGGGGCTCCTGTTTTTAGCTGTTCAGCTTTTGTATATTGCTCAATGGCTTTATCGTAAGTTTTTGCTTTATAGTGTTGGTCAGCTTCGCGTATCAGCTTGTTATAGGTTGTTCGCAGCTTCATCATTTCAGCTTCAAGGAGTTCCTCTGCTGATTTAATCTTTGTATCAGCTACCGGGTTGTCTGGTTGTATTCCTTTGGCTCGTTTATATTGTTCCACGGCCTCGGCATAAGATTTAGACTCCATAAATTCGTCACCGGCAACGATAGCTTCGTTAAAACGTTGCATGCGTTCTTCAGTCTCTGCTTGAATGGCTGACTGCGCCAATTCAATTCTTTCCATTGCATGAGGCTGATTGGCTTCCAGACTCAGGATTTCATTATATCTTTGAATTGCCTCTTGCCACTGCTTAGCATCAAAAGCTTCATCAGCAGTTTTTTGTAGGTTGATTATACGGGCTTCAAGCTCAGCAGCTTCCTCAATTTCCTTAAGTTTTAAATCAATAGCATTGAGTTGAGTTGCGATACGATCGTTTCCCGGTTTTAGGCTTTCGGCTTTCTGGTAGGCTGTGCGTGCCTCATTCCAATTAGCTTGTGCAAATAAGCTGTCTGCGGATTTGAGTTTTTTAGCAAATGCTTCCTCCAGTGCTTCCGCTTCAGCCATTTCGGCAAGCATTGCCTCTGCTATGGCCAATTGGTTTTTGGGATGAGCTTCGTTTGGTTTGAGGGCAAGTGCAGCTTCATAAGCAGTTTTCGCTTCTACTGCCTTACCAGAAGTTATTGCCTCATCTCCGGAATTTATTAATGAAATATACTGTTGCTCAAGTGCTTCAGCTTCAGCAAGGGTTTCTAATTTATTATTGATAAGCAAGATTTGCTCTTTTGGATAACTTCTGTCTTCAAATAGTTTGGAGGCCTCATTGTAACTTGCAAGTGCTTGCTGCAATTGGTTTTGTGCCAGGGCTTCATCTGCGTTTAGGATTACATTTTCATAATCATTCTCGCGCTTTTGCATGGCTTCTTTTTCGCCAAGCAAGCTAATGATTTCGCCCATTTTAGAATCGATATTATTTTGATCCGGTTTAATGGCTGCAGCTTGCTGATAATAATCCAAAGCCTGAGGCAATTCTTCATTGGCATAAGCTTCTGCTGCGAGCGTAATCAATCTGTTATATTCATTTTCTTGTTCGGCTTCGGCTTCAGCCAGGGCAATCATTTGGTCGATTCGTTGAATCATTCGTTGAGGCTCAGGCTCAGAAGGCTTGATATTGAAAGCCTCAACATACTTGTCACGAGCTCCGCGAAGTTCTTTTTGTTCAAGCAAAGCAGCTGCTGTTTCTAATACTTTAAGATAGTTTTGGTCGCGTAACTGGTCTTGCAACGCTGCAATTTTTGATTGGGCCACCTCATCGGCAGGCTTTATTGCAAGCGCCTTTTCATAGGATTTGATGGCGTTTCTATAATCTGACTGCGATTCAAAATTACCGGCTTCTGCCATTGCAGCATTATATTCCTGCTGTGCCAGGTAATCATCACTTTGCAGGGTTTCATCTATCCGTCGGATCATATCTTCTGCATAAGCTTCTCCGGGTTGAATAGCCAGCGCTTCAACGTATTTTGCTCTTGCTTGCTCAAAACTTTTACTGCCGTAAAGTCGGTCGGCAACCTCCAGCGTACTGTTGAATAAATTGAATTGTTCTGCCTGCTTTTGCGTATCTGTCAACAGTTCCTGAAGATCAGCATTCTCAGGAAGAAGTTCAAGAGCTTCCTGAATTTTTGTCAACGCTTCATCGAAGTTTTTCCGAAGAATAAAATTTTGTGCTTCAGCAGTTAGTTGAGTAGCTTTAGTTTCACGGACTTTTCTTTGTTCAAGAAGTTTGGTGGCATTAGCTTTTAAATCTGCTGGTTCTTTTTGGGCGGGATACAAGGCTATTGCCTGATCAAATTGCAAAATTGCGGCTTCATAATTTCCTTCATCAACTAATGTGTTTCCTAAATTAAGCGCTTGATTATAATCCGCAAATTTTTGTGCTTCCTCTTCAAGTGTTTTATTGATTCCATCGAGTTGCGCGCGGGTGTATTTGTCATCCGGAAATATATTCAGGGCTTGTTCATAGGCTGTTTTTGCTTCTTGAAGCTTATTTTCAGCCAGCAAGCGATCGCCTAAATCCAGCCGAAGATAGAATGTTTCTTGCTTTTCCATCTGACCTTTGATTTGCTCCACTGTCTCATTGAGTTTTTGCTGGGCAAGCGGGTCGTCTTGTTTCTTTTGAAGTGCCATTTCAAAGTAGGTTTTAGCACTGATAAAGTCACCTGCTTCGTATTTTGCGCTACCCGACTGCATGAGTGATTCAAAGGATTGACTCAACTCCTGTGCTTCGAGTGGTAAATTGCTTATGGTTAAGGATAGTGCGAGTAAGAGGGTGAAAATCTGCCTGATCATTGCTACCTTGGATTTAACGAATGTCATTGAAACGGTTAAGTTGTTGTATTATTGTTTGCTTGTGGTTGTTGCCAAATGCCATCTGAAAGGGTATAACTTCGATCGGCCATACCTGCTAATTCGGGATTGTGCGTGACGATTACAAAAGTTTGATTGAACTGATCACGCAGCTCAAAAAATAACTGATGAAGTTGTGTGGCTGCTGTGCTGTCGAGGTTTCCGGATGGTTCATCCGCAAGCACAACCGAAGGATTATTGATTAAAGCCCTGGCAACTGCAATACGCTGTTGTTCTCCACCCGACAAAGCTGCAGGCTTGTGATCTGCACGTTGCTCGAGCTTCAGCAATTTGAGCAAATGCATCGCGGCCTCAGTGGCAGCTTTTCGGCTCTTACCACCTATAAAAGCTGGGATACAAATATTTTCGAGGGCTGTAAATTCCGGGAAAAGATGGTGGAACTGAAAAACAAAACCAATTTGATCGTTGCGAAATTTTGCAAGTGCTTTTTGCGAAAGTTTGCTTACCTCTGTATCACCTATTAGCAGCTTTCCGCTATCAGGAGATTCTATTGTTCCCAATATTTGCAAAAAAGTAGATTTGCCAGCACCCGAAGGCCCCATAATACTGACGACTTCACCCTGATTTATTTTTAAATCAAGGCCTTTGAGGACTTCCAATTTTCCGAATGATTTGCTTATCTGAATGGCTTCAATCATGGGCTGTTGAATTGTTGGCAAAAATAAGGATTTCAAACAGATAGTTACAGCTTTTTAATTTTAGCATCAGATTTATGGATATGTTTAATAATTTGACATTTTTATGACGGTCTTTTCGCTAAATAGTCCTAATTTTGGACTTCAATAAAAATAATCAAAATTTCTGTTGCATTATGAATTTACATGAGTTTCAGGGTAAGCAAATATTAAGCGGATACGGCGTATCTGTTCCATTGGGTATTGTTGCTGATTCACCGGCCAAAGCAGTGGAAGCTGCAAAGGAGATCCAGAAAAAAACGGGTTCTGATCGTTGGGCTGTAAAAGCACAAATTCATGCCGGAGGACGTGGAAAAGGCGGTGGTGTTAAAATTGCCAAATCCCTTGAAGAAGTTGAAAAATATGCTGATCAAATTATCGGGATGATGCTGGTAACGCCACAAACCAGTGCTGAGGGAAAGTTTGTTCGCCGTGTTTTGATCGAGCAGAATATTTATTATCCCGGTCCGTCCGAAGTGAAGGAATATTACGTGAGTATGTTGCTCAATCGCGCTGCAGGCCGCCATATGATTATGTATTCACCACGCGGCGGGATGGATATTGAAAAAGTGGCTGAAGAAACGCCTGATCAAATTTTTACAGAAGAAATAAATCCTACGACAGGCTTGCAAGGTTTTCAGGCCAGGCAAATTGCGTTTAATCTGGGCCTCAGCGGAACAGCATTTAAAGAAATGCAGAAGTTTATCAAAGCCTTGTTTGATGCCTACGTAGGAAGCGACGCCAGCTTATTTGAGATTAATCCGGTAATTAAAGCTGCCGACGATCGCATTTATGCAGCTGATGCCAAAGTTGTGATCGACAATAATGCCCTTTTCCGTCATACGGATATTGCCGAAATGCGCGATCTACATGAAGAGGATCCTATCGAAGTGGAAGCCAGCCGTTTCGACCTGAATTATGTGAAACTGGATGGAAATGTAGGATGTATGGTTAATGGCGCAGGTCTTGCTATGGCTACAATGGATTTAATTAAAATGTACGGAGGCGAACCGGCAAACTTCCTGGATGTGGGGGGTACAGCCAACGCTAAACGTGTTGAAGAAGCTTTTAGAATTATTCTGAAAGATCCTAACGTAAAGGCGATTTTAGTTAATATTTTTGGTGGAATTGTGCGTTGCGATCGTGTCGCTCAAGGTATTGTGGATGCGTATCACAATATTGGTGAGATAAAAGTGCCTATCATTGTAAGGTTACAAGGAACTAATGCTGAAGAAGGTAAAGAATTAATTGATAAATCTGGCTTAAAGGTTTATTCTGCCATTAAATTGGAAGATGCTGCCGGCTTGGTGAATGAAGTTTTGAAAAACTAATCACATATAACCTTTGATTTTGTACCAGACGATTGCTGTCCATTCGCGCAGCACAGCAATTTCATACTGAAGAAAACTCCAGATATTATAACGAAGGCTCGGATTAGCGTCCGGGCTTTTTATTTTTTTGTTTCGGTCTGCCTCCGAGAGAAATAAATCCACTGCCGTGTATGCTTCAGTTGTGCCTCTGGCAGTTACATGCGTAAATCCCTGTTTTTCAAAAGTTTTAATGCTTCGGTAAGTGTGAACCGGTGAAGTGATGAGCATCAATGATTGATTAGAAGCAATCATTTTACTGATATTAACAGCTTGACTGTAAGTGTTATATCCATGAATTTCAGATTTTATCCTAATGCTGTCGATTCCTCTTTGTTGCAATTCTTTGATCATGAGGTAATGATCACTTACTTCAAAATTTGAAGAATCTGCCGGAAAGGCAAGGATGATTTTTGCATCAGGAAATTCATGGGCAGCAACAGCTGTATAATAGCACCTGATCAGGCTTTCAGATCCGGGAAATCCACCTGCACCCATCAAAATAATTATTTCCGGGGCTGATTTATGATCGCGATCATTAAAATATCCAGTCCAATGATAAGCATGATATGGCCAGCTCGTAAAGCTTAAAACCAGCATAAAAATCGTTATCATTCCAATGATAATGAATAATATACGTAAGAAACTGACTAATCTTTTTAAGCGCTGCTTCATATTGCTTAAGTTCATGACAAACCTACTTAATTTCCTCGTAACTCGCGCATTTTAGTGATATGCTTTCTGAATACGACTTTGATCAGGAATTAGGAAACAACTAATTTCTATATTTGTCAAAAAACAAATCGATCATGAAAAACACAATTATTTTATTAATAATCCTTTCTGGATTTGGACTTCATGGGCAAGAACTAAACTTAAAAATTTCCCCTTTTCGGTTCAATGGTGTGTTTGCAATAAAAGATAATCAACAGCAAACCAATGCTTTTGCAAGTGTTTATGCTAAGAGTAATGGCGTTTGGGAAATGCAATGGATAGCTCCTGATCTTTCTGATAGCAAAACCATTGTTTTAGATATACCCAAAAATGCCATCTTTCAAACAATGGTCTCTTCTGGTGGTCAAAGTTTACTTTGTTTTGTCGATAACAGCTTTAAGCCAGCCCTGCACTATCTCCTAATCGACAGTGATGGTAAGGTGAAAAACACTGTGTCAAAAACAAAAGTTCCTTTACTATCACGAGGAAAAGCTTTCTGGCCGCAGCTTTATGCATTGGATCAGGGGCATTTTTTAGTCGTGGAGCCGGCAAAAAGTAAAAGTGCTGGTTACAGCCTCGAACGCTTTGATGAACAACTACAAAGCCTTTGGCGAAAAGAGTTTTATGCTGAAAAAGGTAATGCTGTGGTTTATGAATTGTGGGTTTCGGAAATGGGGATTCTGATTCATCAACTGGCAGAAAAATTCGGTAATGTGCTGAATAGCCAACTAATCTTTAATGATCTTGAAAATGGTACAAGCTATTATGGAACAGTCCTTTCTGATGATCAATTTACATTTTATCCAACTGCGTTTTATCCCGAAAAAGATCGCTCGATAATGATGGTAGGCACTTATTATAAGGGCTCAAAAATTGAAAGCAAGCAAGCGAAGGGACTTTTTTTTGCAAAAGTTGATGCTGACGGAAGTTTTAGTTCACAACAATTACTGGAATGGAAAGAGCTGAAGCCAATACTAAAAACGCGCGTTTCCGACTGGTTTTTTAAAGTGATGCCAGAAGTTTGGATGCATCGCTTGGATAAAATGGAAGATGGCTCCTATGTTGCTTTGGCCGAACTATTTAAGTATTCTGGTGAAATCACCCAAAAAAATACTGAAACAGGTGAACCTGAAGAACCGTTTCACAAAATCAGGTTGATGGATTTCATGCGTTTCAATTTTAATAACTTAGGTGAAATGACTGATGCGGAAAGAATTGAAAAACCCCATCAGTTTTTACATATAACAGAAGATATGACAGCCGAAAACGGATCGATTCAGCGGATGGTAAACTCCGGAAACCTCAACCGAAACAAGGCCCTGAAAGCAAGCGGCGGCTTTACTTATCGCGTTGGATCAGTGGATGCTGAAGGGCAATACACCATTGCTTTTACCTCCTACGAAGGCTTTGTAAATTATGTTTACGTGTTACATACTGCCTACGGTAATTATCAAAAATATGCACTTTTAAAGGTAAAACCAGAAATTATTTCACAGCTTGAAATAGTCAGCCGTATTGCCAACCAATACGATGATCTTTCACTTGAGTTGGACGGTTCTACGATTGAATTTGATGATTCAGAGCAATATTTTAGGGGGGTGCTTCCAACTGATGAAAGCCGGTTAATGCTTTATGAATACATGCCTTTTAATTCGCGGTTAAATCTGAAATTGATTGCGACAGAATAAAGGATTGTTTACTTAGTACTCAACTCCGTATAACTGGTCATTTTCATAGGCATTTTCTGGCCTTGCTGTTCCATCTCCATTTCGAGTGTTTGCATGGAAGTAGAGCTGATTAACCAACCGGTTTTACCGTCGATAGTAGCTTTTCCTGTAATTGTGCCGCTTAGTTTTGCCGGTGTGCCGTTCATTTCTGTTCCGGCTACAGTGCCATCAAAACTAATGATTGCTGTTTTGCCTTTAAATTCATCCAATTTGTATGAAGCAGTAATAGTAAAATCACTCGCTGGATCAGGTTTTGTGACAACTTCCCAGGTGTCGCCAACCGATATTTCATGATCTGGAAACACAACAAGCATACCCATTTCAAAACCTGAAACGTTTGTTTCTCCCAGCACTTCCGAACTGTTGTTGGTAATAGGATTACCTAGTGGATCGATTGTAGCATTAACTGTTTTTTCAATAGCCTTATTGAGCTGTGCGGCAATTTGCTGTGCCATCATATTACCTTCGGAAGCTTCAGGGTTATCCGAATCCCATTCCACTTCCATACCCATGGCATTTTGTTTAAAGCGAATACGGTCATAAACGATGGAAAAGTCGATGGAGCCTTCGCTGCTCACGTTTGTAACTTCAACTGATTGATTTAAAGTAACATCCTGTTTGATGTTAACGCTTTGACCTGACATTGTCATCGAAATGTTCTGATTGGTCTTTATCTCAATCTCTGATTTCGTTCCCTTTTCGAGCTTGTAGGTTAAAAGAACAGATTTGGCAGGGGCAAAAGCGAGTCCAATCATTCCAAGAATTACAAGGATAGAAGCTAATTTATTGATTTTCATAAGTATTAAATATTAAAGTTAAAATGGATCTTCATTATCTGGTTCAGGTTCAAAATCATCATTCATTTTAGAGCCAATAGTTTTGGTTGGAGGCATTTCAAAACCAGTATTAGGACTCAACTCAGCATGCCGTTCAAAGCTTTCCGGCTCTTCAAATTTTGCAAATTGCCCCACAAATTTCAGGTTCACATCACCCAACTTGCCATTACGATGCTTAGCAATATTAATCACAGCCAATCCCTGAACGGAATTGCCTTCGCCATCGTCGTTAATGCCATAATATTCAGGGCGATAAATAAATATCACCATATCAGCGTCCTGCTCAATAGCTCCAGACTCGCGCAAGTCGGAAAGGATTGGTTTTTTGGAACCCGGACGACTTTCTACGTTACGGCTGAGCTGCGACAGCGCCAAAACCGGAATGTCAAGTTCTTTGGCCAGACTTTTGAGTGAACGTGATATATTACTGATTTCCTGTTCGCGATTACCCCTGTTATCTCCTCCGGCAGTCATAAGCTGCAGGTAGTCAATATATACCATTTGTATATCAAACTGCTGCTTCAATCGCCGACATTTGGCTCGCAACTCAAAAATTGAAAGCTGCGGGGTGTCGTCGATATACATATGGGCTTTTACAAGTGGATCAATTTTCGTATTCAGCTGCTGCCATTCGTACTCTTGCAAATCACCTTTGCGAAGTTTTTCGGCAGGCAGATAAGTCTCGCTCGAAATCAAACGTGTAACCAATTGAACAGACGACATCTCAAGTGAAAAAAAAGCGATAGGTTTGTTAAACTCGACAGCCGCATTACGCGCCAGATTGAGTGCAAAAGCTGTTTTTCCCATACTCGGACGAGCAGCAAGAATGATAAGATCCGATTTTTGCCAACCCTGAGTGATACGATCCAGATCGGTATATCCCGATGGAACGCCGCGCAAATTGGCATCACTGTTTTTAGCACTTTCAATATCTTCAATAGCTTTCTTTACCAGTTCGGGCATTGCACTGAAGCTACGCCTGAGATTACTTTCGCTCACTGCAAAAAGTCCACTTTCGGCTTTGTCAAGCAGGTCAAAAACATCTGTTGTGTCTTCATAAGCATCTTTGATGATATTCGAAGAAATCAAAATCAACTGGCGCTGGATATACTTTTGAATCAGTATGCGGGCATGAAATTCTATGTTGGCAGCCGAAACAACCCTGTTGGTTAGCTGTGAAATAAAATACGGACCTCCAACGATTTCGAGTTCGCCCATACTTTTGAGTTCATTGGTAACAGTAAGTATATCAATGGCTTCTGACTTAGAGAAAAGTTGATGTATCGCTTTAAATATTTTCTGATGAGCGTCTTGATAAAATACTTCAGGATTGAGAATATCGATGATGGCATTCACAGCATCCTTTTCGAGCATCATGGCTCCAAGCACCACCTCTTCGAGTTCGACGGCTTGAGGCGGAACCCTTCCATGCTGTAGCAATAACTCCTTGAGTTGATCACCTGCAGGTTTGGTATTTTTTGTTGAGCGTTTGGTGTTTTGATTCATTGTCCAAAAATACAAATATGATTCTTCTCGCAGGGTAGGTGTTTATAACTTTAGCTTTTGCGCTTCGTTTGGGAGTTGCAAAAAAATAAATTTAGTCTTGGGTTAAATTTCTGAGGATGAATACAGCTGATTTTGAATTTCTGTCAAATTTTTACAATATTGTTCAAGTTGAAAGCTTACTTTTTTTTCATTTTTGATCGGATCAGATAGTAAATCTTTTAGCAACCATGCTTCTTCTTTAAGTGGTTTTTGATCTGGAAAGATCTGTTTCTGGATTTCTTTTTGATCAGGTTTTTCATTTATCGAGGGAATCATAAAATCAGACTCATGAAGCTTAGCAGCGAAATTTAGCCATTTGATTTCGGAATGGATCTTATCAGTTTTTTTAAAGAATTCATCAAAAACAATGTCTTCGAAGATCATAAATACGCTTGATGTTTTCCAGAGTTTATTCAGAAATTGAAAAACACTTTTCCAATCACCTATTGCTGATGCACAGCTCCAATTATAAACTGGCTGAATCGTATTTGAAGGTTGAAAAGCACTAAAAGCCAAAATAATAGGCTCATAAGGTTTCATTCCTTGCATTTCCGGAACTGCAGCCTGATAAAAAAGAAATTTAATGTAGGTTGGTTTTTCCAGATCAAAGGCTTCTAAAGTCTTATTCAGCTTAGTTTTATTTACAAACAGTTTGTGCTGATTTAAGGCCGTTAACCGATGAGTCAATTCCGCATTTTGCAATTGTTCCGGTAGTTGTATGTTGTTATTATACCAATCAAAGCGTTGTTGAAGCGGCTGTGACGAGAGATACAAGACGCTGTTTGAAGGAACGTTTTTCCAGCAATGACCAATAAAATCGCAGGGATAAGGCTTGTAACAATGTGTTCCGATGGGCACTTCCGGCGATTTTGTGAGTTGCAAGCTTGCTTTGGCTTCCTGAACTTGTGCTGCGGTTTGCGACAGCGCATTCTCAGCCTGCTGAAGCATACTTTGAGAAATAAAAAGTTCAGCGAGCTTCAGTTCATCTTGCAACACATAATTTTCATTCACATAAACCAACTCAAAATCAACAAGTGGTATTTCATTTCCTTTTAGCACATAATACTGTAAATAAGCATCTTGAAGGTAGGTTTCTGATAAACTCCGAGAGCTTTTAACTTCAATAGCGCGCCATTTTTTGCCTTCGCGAACCAAAATATCCAGCATGATAAGTACATCATCGTACTGAAAAACAGCTTCGTAGATCACGTTTATTTCCAGGTTTTGAAGTGCAAGCAAAGTTTCATCTCGCTTGATCTGGTATTGCGATGGCGATTTTGGTGTCATATCAAGTCCGCCGGGATAAAGCTCGCGAGCCAAAACACCGACAGCTGTTCCCCGTCGGAATTTTGCTAATTGAACGGCACTTATTTTGTCTCGTAAAAAAGGACGCTTTTTATGCAGATAAAGTGCTTTCTGGCATTGTAAACTTTTGATATAGGTAGATTTGGAAAGCAAATGTTTGGCCATTGAAGGGGAGTTTAGTTGTCAGAAAAAATAATATGTTCTTCTTTGATCAGGGACTGGTTAAGGTACTTGCGCATCAGTTGTGCAATGGCCAGCACATCTTTTTGACAATATTCGCGGATGCGCTCCAGGTCTTTATCTTGCCAATAAACTTTGCCAACCATGCTGCCATCAATATCATCTTTTGGTGTAGGAATTTCAAAAACTGCTGTGAGCAAATCAAGTGAGGTGTAATTTTTAAAATCACCAAATTTCCAAAGTTCCATTGTATCAAGATGACGAATTTCCCACGGTTTTTTACCCGCCATTTGTAGAATTAAAGGCAGCTCTATGCCATTGATCAACATGCGACGTGCGATATACGGAAAGTCGAATTCTTTACCATTGTGAGCACAAAGCATGCTATCGGGATAATTGTAGTACCGATTGAGTAGCTCAGCAAATTCTTCGAGAAGGAGCTTTTCGTTATCACCGTAGAATGACTTAAGCCTGAATTCGTTACCGTTTAAAAAGCCAACTGATATAACAATTATTTTACCAAATTCAGCATAAATTCCAGCCTTGTCATAGCTACTTTCGGGAGTATCTGATTCGTCTTTTTTAATTTTATTTGCTTTTTTATCCCATAATTTTTGCATGCGTTCGCTCAAATCATGATAAGCAGGAACGGCAGGAACGGTTTCAATATCCAAAAAAAGCACCTGCGAAAACTGGAGGTTATATAACATATTTCAGATTTTTATTGTTAAGCAAATTACCTTTTATTATTTTAGCCAAAGTTAAACAGTCTGAAGCAGTGAAGCAACTCCCTTATGCAGCTTTTTGGATTTTATTCTTTATCTCGTTGATTGCCTGCAAAAAAGAATCAAGCAACAGGGTTCCTGTCGTCACTTTTGTTTATCCACAAGGTGAGTGGCCGGCCTATAATCGCGAAGGCGAGAAAATTGTTATCCGCATTCAGGATGATCAACATATTCAGCAGGCTCGCATCGGATGGGTAAACGAGAATTTTGTGTCGCTCAACAATCCAACTTGGATTGCCGTGAATAGTTGCGACACCCTTATAAACTATTGGTTAAATGCAAAAAATATTCCGGCCGGAAAGGCGTATATACAAATCAGGGTGGATGACGGTGAGCATACCAAGTTGAAATATCAGCCAGTGAAAGTTAGCGAGCCGATCGAAGCAGGTCAGCAAATAATTTTTGGATATAATAAGGGTCAAAATGGTATGCTGCTGAGCTTTGATACAGCATCCACTCAGCCAGAAGAATGGCTTACTACCTTATTTCCAATTTATCGCATAGAGGGCCTTGCTGATAAAGATTTGCTGGCCATAATGCCTGAGAATAAGAATTTTGCAGAAGTATGGTCAGTCAAGAATGCTATCTTACTCTGGAGGCAGGAAGCCTCTCTGCCTGAGCCTGAGTTTAGCGACTGCTACCTTGATGAAGAAGGGGTCTTGTTGTCGGATTTGAATGGAGATATGCGTTTGTATCATCTCAGAACAGGGATTACTCAGTTAACTGCCAAACTGGAAGCCGTGTACCGTATTTCAGCAGTTGCATTTGATCACAACTATCTTTTTGCTGCAGCGCGCGATATACAGACAGATAAAAAATGGCTTTATTTGTTTTTTAGGGCAAGTGGTACTTTATACAAACGTTTTGAGTTGGATTATTTACCAATCGACATGATTGCCGTGGCTAAAGATCAAAGTGTGGTTTTGTTTTCAGCTGATGCGCAGGCTACCCAAATATTGTATTTCAACGCGAATACCGAAAGTTTCCAACTTAAAAATACACTCTCTAATTTTGAGTTACAAGGTTCTGTAATCAGGCAAGATGATTATTATTTCCTGCATAGTAAAACGGAGGTCAAGAGATGGTCCTTCACAACAAATACAACAACTTTGATAGCCAAAGGAAACAATATCAATGGCTTGGCCACTTCTAATGCCGGAGCATTTGTGTTTTATTTGGATGGAGATTTTCTTGGGATTATTCATCCTGATGCACAATATGTCGTGCATAACATCCATGAGCCACTCACTTTAATCACAACAATAAGCAATTGAAAGATCAGCAAAAATTTAAAAAATCATATGAGCTTGTTACTACAGCAGATGGAAGCACAAGCTTGCGCGATCCGCAAACAGGGGAGACCTTTCACTCCACGTATGGCGCACTCACGGAATCGCAGTTGGTTTTTATTCAAAATGGCTTGGTATATCTGGTTGAAAGCCATGATATTAATTCCTTAAGTATTCTTGAAATAGGCTTTGGCACGGGGCTAAATGCTTTGCTTAGTTTGTCAGAAGCCAAACAACGAAACATAATAATTCATTATACCGCAATTGATGCTTTTCCTTTAAGACCTGAACAGGCCGAGAAACTTAATTTCGTTGATAATCAACTATTAAAACCGTATAAAAACGCATTCAGAGATTTTCATAGTAGTGAAGAATTGGTAAAATCTTTTTGTGATGGTTTGTTTCATTTAAAGAAAATAAAAAGCGATTTGGTTGCCTTAGAGACTGCCAATTTGCATTTCGATCTGATATATTTTGATGCCTTTAGTTCCAATGTCCAGCCTGAGCTTTGGACAAAGGAAATATTTCAGAAATTATTCTTTTCACTAAAACCTTCAGGTGTTCTGGTAACATACAGCGCTAAAGGAACAGTAAAAACAGCCTTACGCGACAGTGGTTTTGTTATTGAGCGACTTCCGGGCCCTCCGGGGAAGAGACATGTTATCAGGGCACTGAAATAAACTCAAACGTGATCTGACTTCATTAGCATGCTGATCCAAATGATCACGATGCTCGTGTGTGAGCAAAATTAAGTCGGCATCAGGTAATTTTTTCATTTTCTCCAAGCTGTGTCCAGGGATCAATGTGGATGACTTTATTCTGAAATGCAATCATGAGACTTGCATGGCCAACAATGGTAATTTTAAGTTGTACTCTGCTTGTGGCAAATTACTTTTGGGCAAATGATATTGATAAAAAATAAACAAGTATAAATTTGGAAAGTAAGGTCTTCATAAGCAGTTTTTTACTTGATTTTGAAATCTGAATAATGAAGTGGAGGGATTCCCTGAAATTTCACATCCTGCACCCTTGCCCATGAAGGACCCTGACGACACCACATTAAAAATTCATTAAGGTTTTTCTCATTACCCTCCGCTTCTATAAATACACTTCCATCAGTTTTGTTTTTTACAAAACCCACAATTTCGAGTTCTTTAGCCTTTTTTTGTGTATAGTACCGAAAACCAACGCCTTGCACGCGGCCGAAAACTTGTATTTGCATTGCACTAATATTTTCCATAATCAGGGAGTAAGTCGTCGCATCACCAATTCATTAATTTTGGTAAAAAGTTGATCGGGTTCTAATGCTCGCCAGTTGAAACCGTCAAATTTGCCACCAAAAGCCAGGTAATAATCCAATTTAGCCCTCACAAATTCGTCCACCACATGGTCTCTGAAATTGAGGCAAACAATCCAACCGTCTTCAATATTATCAAACCATTCCTGATAATAATCATCGCCATCAGCATGAAAATTTAGGATGTTTTCGCCAATAAGAATAAAATGCTTGATTCCCTGATCCAACATATCTTCAATCGCATTTCTGTAGAAAAACATGATGTCGTTATACAGCAGATCATTCCATTCGCCAAGCAGTTCTATAACAGCATATTGGTGTTGATAATCGCATTGCAAAACCTTTAGGTATAAAGTAGCTGAGCCAAACTCATCCCATTGAGGATGAATCAGATAATTGTAAACTGCATGACTAAAATAAATTTCACTATAAGTGCGACCGTGAAAAGGTGATTTGTTATCGTTGGCAGCAATATAATGATGGCGCCAATGGTAAAAAGGTTCTAATTCGTGCATTTCAGCTGATAAATTTTATGCCATAATATCCTAAACCGCATAACAGCAGCCCAAGTACATTGTTCAATAAAATATTAACCAGCATCATCTTGAACTGACCTTGATTTAACAGAAAAAAGCTGTCGTAGGCGAAGCTTGAAAAGGTTGTGAAACTGCCCAGAATTCCAATAATCAGAAATAATCGTACTGCAGGAGAAATAGCGGTTTTATCAAGCATACCCCATGCCAAACCGATGATAAAGGAACCGATAAGGTTTACCAAAAGCGTACCCCATGGCAAATGCTGATTTAAGTATTTATCAGCAAACTGATAAGTTAAATAGCGCAAGATTGTGCCCAGACTACCTCCTGCTGCCAAAAGAATGATTTGACTTCCGAAATCGCGCATCAGATTGCAAATTTTATTTCTTTGATTTCTTCCAAGCCAGCATAGAGCGCTTTCATATGGGACTCATCCAGCAACGTGATTTTAAAGGTTAAGCTGGTGTAATTGCCTTTTGAGCTGGGTTTTTCAGAAACAAAGACAAAAGGCACTTTGAGTCTGTTAAAAAGGCTTTCTATCTCTTTTTGTAAGGCTGATTTTGGTCGCGACAGAATGATAACGGTCTTCAATTCAAAACTTACAGGAAACTCAATATTTTCTCTGTTGAAAGGCTTTTGCGGACTTCCGTTTTTTCCGTTAAGATGTGGGCGTTGTATTTTCATAGTTTTTCAAAGTGTGTAAAGGAGGCTTATGCTACCCCAATTGTGGTGTTTTGCCGGCTTAAATTCTGATGATAAGTAGGTCCATTTTAGTCCAAGCCCAAGTTTGCGATAATGCCATGAAAAACCTGCGTATAAACTGGTGAGGCTATGGTTTATCTCATCGTAGCTGAAATAATGCGGACTACTGTTGTTGAACAAGCCTCCGTTAAGGCTTGCATTGTAAGCTATATAATGCCATGAAGGTGCTATAAAAAACCAAAAACTTGCTTTTGGGCGATATTTTTCTTTTACAGGATCTAACTCAGGTAAAAAGCTGTTAGGCAATCCTTTAAGCAACCCTATACGGAATTGTAAAGCGCCTCCTCCATAAGTTTGATAACTCCCCAAACCTGCATCCAGCACACCACTTACTTGCCAAAATTTACTTTTCAATAGTACTTTTTCAAAACTAAAATCCAGGTTAATCAACAAATCGTTGGCTATTTGGTAATCCCATCCAACTGGTTTTAAGTGGTGCATTTTTGTTTGAAGTGCTTCAGCCATTGATGCTTTTCCAACAACACCAAGCCGGAAACTGGTATGCATATTGATTCCTTGTTTGGGTAACTGACTCAATTTGAAATATTCGCCAAGTAATACCCCGGCAAATGGCCTGTCGTTTTCGTCAATTGCGATGGATTCAGGGTTTTGGGGTGTAAACATAAATTGGTGAATCCTAATACCGGCGGTTTGCATGGATTTACTTCCCAAACCTGGCAGTAATCTGGTAATCAAAATTTTACTTAGCTTTGGGTGAATCAGACCGATCGAAAAACCATTGGTGTAGTAGTAGTCCGTTTCAGCAAAAATGTCGTTGTCGAAAGTCAATAAGAGATAGACTGGCTTATAGTTTTCAAAAGGTATTTGCATTAATGGCTTTTCTGTTTTTGAAAAAACATGATCCGAACTTTGCCTGCTATTTAAGTTTGCTAAAGAAATCTTGGAAGACAAAGGCCCTATATCAGTCAAAAAATAGTTAAGTGTTGATTTTTCAGGCTTAAGAAATTCTCTTTCCGAAAGCTTTTCAATTTTTGAATTATCAAGTGTAGTGCTCTTATTTGCCTGAATATATAACATTTTACCCTTACTTTGCGGCCTGATAGTATTGCTATCCGGTTGATTTTTACAAGCCAGTGTAAATAGCAAAACAAAAATAATCAGTAATCGAAACAGCATAAAACAACCAATTGTGGCAAAGATAAATCATATCTTTTTTACAGCCATAGGCGTAAGTTGGGAAACCAATAATTAGAAAATGCAGTAATCCGTTAAAGGATTTTTGGATATCTGGCAGGATTGTACTCATGCATCAGATTGTAAATCACATCGAAAACATCTTCGGCATTGGGGTTCGAGAAATAGTCGCCATCAGTACTGTAGGCGGCACGGTGGCCGCGTGCTGTTAGTGTTTTTGGCTCGGCATCAAGGTATTTATAGCCCTGCTGAATTTCAAGAACTTGCTGCATCATATAGGAAGTAGCGCCTCCCGGAACATCTTCATCAAAAAATAAAATTTTGTTAGTTTTCTTCAGTGATTCTACAATTAGGTGATCATTATCGAAAGGAAGCAGGGTTTGCACGTCGATGAGCTCTACATCGATTCCAAATTCCAGCAGCTGAGCTACAGCGTCTTCGGCAATGCGCACGCAGGAGCCATAAGTAACCAGGGTAAGGTCAGAGCCTTTTTTTAGCATATCGGGTTTTCCGACAGGTATTCTGAATTCACCGAGATTCTTTGGTTTTTGCTCACGCAAACGATAGCCATTTAAAGGTTCAATAATTAGAGCCGGTTCGTCAGAAGCCAGAAAAGTATTATAAAATCCGGCTGCTTGCGTCATGTTACGGGGAACGGCAACATGTACCCCTCTGATTGAATTGATCACCATACTTAATGGGGAACCGGCATGCCAAATACCTTCGAGGCGATGACCGCGTGTGCTGATTATCATTGGTGCTTTTTGGCCACCTTTTGTGCGGTATTGCAAGGTTGCAAGATCATCCGAAATAATTTCGAGGGCATAAAGCAGGTAATCAAAATACTGAATCTCGGCTATGGGTTTTAATCCACGCATCGCCATGCCAATGCCCTGACCTATTATCGTAGCTTCACGGATGCCGGTATCGCTGATACGCAGGCTACCATACTTTTCCTGAAGACCTTCATAAGTTTGGTTAACACCGCCGATTTTACCCACATCCTCACCAAAAGCAACTAATTCGGGATATTTTTCGAAGAGTATGTCGAAATTATCCCGCAATATTTCCCTTCCGGGGACAAATTCAGCCTGTTCATCAAAGATTGGATCGATTCCTTTAATATTTTTAACTGCCTTAGCAGACTCAGAATACAGGTGACTGCTATAAGCTTCACGACCTTCGTCCAGTTCTTTATCAAGCCAATTGGTAACGTTTGTTTTCAGGGAATTCTCTGGATTGGAACAAGAATTACAAATGAGTCTCAGTATCTTTTTTCCAGAAGATAAAATGTCTTTTCTGATAGGCTCACCAATTTTTGCCAAATCACTTTTGATGGCTTCAATTTTTTGTGTTTTTGCACAGTTGCAGGTAGTTACATCCGTTACGCGAATAAAGCCATCTCTTTTATCCAAAAGCGGTTGTTCAAAATTTTTCCATGCTTTTTTGCGTGCTTCACGAGCGTGATTGGCTGCATCTTTCTCAATATTATCCAGCTCATGTGCATTGGCGATTTTTTCTTTTAAAATCCATTCGCGCAGGCGAAACAAACCATCGCGACGTGTTTCATCTTCAAGTTGCTCGATAGATTTGTAGCGCTCATGCGAACCCGATGTTGAATGACCCTGAGGCTGAGTGCATTCGGTGATATGAAAGAGTACTGGAACATGTTCTTTGCGACATTTACCGATTCCTTCACGATACACGCGCATCAACTCGGGATAATCCCAGGCACTGGCCTTGTAGATATAATATCCGTTAGAGTTTTTATCTTTTGCAAAGCCTTTCAAAATCTCAGAGATACTACCCTTTGTTGTTTGGAATTTATTTGGAACGGAAATTCCCCAGCCGTCATCCCAAACAGAAATGGCCAGTGGCACTTGCAAAACTCCGGCAGCATTTAAGGTTTCAAAGAAATGACCTTCGGAAGTAGATGCGTCGCCAATTGTACCAAAAGCTACTTCGTTTCCTTTTGTAGAGAAGAAATCTGATTTGGAGAGGGTTTCGTCATGCCGGTAATATTTCGAAGCCAGGGCAAGACCTAATAATCGCGGCATTTGACTGGCAGTAGGAGAGGTGTCGCATGAGGATATTTTCATGTCAGTTTGTCTCTGCCAGTTGCCCTTTTCATCAAGTATGCGCGTGCTAAAGTGGTTATTCATCAGCCGGCCACCATTTCCAGGGTTGGCTTTCAGATCGGTATCACCATAAAGTTGAGCAAAAAGCTCTTCGGGCGTCATCATGCCAGCGGCCAACATAAAAGTTTGATCCCTGTAATAGCCCGAACGCCAGTCGCCTGCTTCGAAGACTTTGGCCATGGCAAGTTGTGGTACTTCCTTACCGTCGCCGAAAATTCCAAATTTGGCTTTGCCTGTAAGCACTTCTCTGCGCCCTAAAAGGCTGATGTTACGGCTCAGCCAACCGATATAATAATCGCGAAGAATTTCTTCTTTATTCCATGAAAGACCTTTTTCTTCAGCTGCTATTTTCTTACTCATTCGCTAAAATAATTTTACAAATTGGTTAAGGGAATGGCGGCAAAGATAACAATTTGGATTGTTAATCGCAATCGGTTGTTAAAGCTATTTGCACACAAATAAAACATCAAATGGTTTTATATGTTCAGGGCTTTTGGTGCGAAAAGCGTCATCAAAATACCTCTGCTGAGCATAAACAGATGAAAGGCAAGCCAAAGCCCGTGATTGCTCCAATGTTGCAGCCCAAAATACCATGCAGGAATAAAAACACAAACCGATGCGATCAGCATGGTATTGCGCATGGCAACGGATGCAGTAGCTCCTATGTAAATTCCATCCCAGATAAAAGCTGCAAAAGTTGTGATGGGAATAAAAATCATCCACCATTTATAAGTCATTGAAAGGATGATCAAATCATTGCTATCAGTTAGTAGTAGGATCAGTTGCTTATAAAAAATACTGTAAGCCAGTAAGAAAGGTAAACTTAGACTAACTCCCCATGCTAAAAGATAGCGTATAGTTTTTTTGATGGCTTCAGCATCATTTCGGCCTGTAAATTTTCCGACAAGAGCTTCGCCGGCATAAGCAAAACCATCCATAAAATAGGAGAACACGAAAAAGTATTGCAACATCATGCTGTTGATTGCCAGCACACTATCGCCAAGGTCGGCAGATTCGCTTGTAAAAAAAGAAAGCGTTAAAATAAGGGCAATGCTGCGAATCAGGATGTCGCGGTTTACTTTAAAAAATCGCTTCAGCATTACAAGATTGAGGAGCACTTGTTTTTGCAAAGGCAGCAGGTGTTTGCGAAAGTTTCGTGCCAAAAGTAAAAGCCCAAAAGTTAACCCGCCATATTGCGCCAATAAGGTTCCCCAGGCCACACCGTCAACATCCAAACCCAACATTTTTACAAAGAACAAGTTGAAGCCAATATTAAGCATATTAATAAAGATGCTGAGAAACATTGGAATACGTGTGTTTTGCATGCCAACAAACCAACCCATCAAAACCATCAAACCCAATGTGGCCGGCGCAGCAAATATTCTGATATAAAAATATTCACGAGCCAGGGTTTTTACTTCATCGCTGCCACTAAGTAGAAAAAAACTGATTTTCTCGATTGGAAATTGAAAGATAATTAATGATAAGGCAAGTGAAAATGCAATTAAAAGTGGGCGATAAAGTCCATGAGCGATTTCTTGTTTATCGTTTTTACCATAGGCCTGTGCTGTGAAACCCGTTGTGCCCATGCGCAAGAAACCCAGACTGAGGTAAAGCACATTAAAAATTACACTTCCCAATCCGATCGCACCAATATAAACAGGTGAGCCAAGATGCCCCATCAAAGCCAAATCGACCATACCTAGCATAGGCACAGTTATATTGCTGATGATATTTGGAATAGCCAGATTAAGAATAGACTTGTTCATCAGCTCAATCGGTACAATGTTCAGGATTTATGTAAGCCGCATTCTTTTTGATCGGGTTGTTCCCACCACCAACGTCCGGCGCGAATGTCTTCGCCTGGCTGAATGGCACGCGTGCAAGGCTGGCAGCCAATACTTGGAAAACCTTTATCGTGAAGTCGGTTATAAGGTATTCCTTCTTTTTTAATGAACTGTTCCACATCCTCTGCTGTCCAATTGATAAGAGGGTTCACTTTGATAAGGTCGTGCATCGCATCCCATTCAATTGCTTGCATATGGGTTCGGGTTACAGCTTGTTCACGCCTCAAACCAGTGATCCAGGCATCCAAACCTTTGAGTGCCCTTTTGAGCGGTTCTGTTTTACGTATGCCACAGCATAATTTCCTGTTTTCGATGGAGTTATAAAACAAATTGATTCCTTTTTGATTAACCATCTCTTCAACCTCTTTATAATCCGGAAAATATACCGCTATTGGTTTTTTGTAACGTGCCACAGTGCGATCGATTAAATCGTAGGTTTCAGGAAAAAGGCGGCCAGTATCAAGCGTAAAAATTGCTATTGAAAGTTCGTTTCGTGCAATGAAATGTGTAATTATCTGATCTTCATATCCCAGACTACTAGCAAAACTTATCTTCCCGGGGAAAAGTGCAGCCACCTCCGAAAGAATTTCTTCTGCATTGGCTTTAAGAAGTTTTTGATTTAGCTGGTTAATTTCTTCCTGTTTCATGCTTTAAGGCTTCTGTAAATGAATACGGGCAAAGATAATCAATCCGCTGATATGTTGATTTGTGTTGTGTATTACTTCGGGTCATTGCTTCAAAATGTTTAGTTTCGCAGGAGAATAATTTTTCATTTAGGATTTATGGCTCATTTACATTTTATTGCCATTGGCGGTAGTGCCATGCACAATTTGGCAATCGCCCTGCACCACAAAGGTGATACGATCACAGGTTCTGATGACGAGATTTTTGAACCTTCAAAAAGTCGCCTGAAGCAATCAGGCTTACTGCCAGAAAATTTTGGCTGGTTTCCGGAGAAAATTCATGCGAACCTTGATGCCGTCATTCTGGGGATGCATGCTAAAGCGGACAACCCGGAGCTACTTAAGGCGCAGGAAATTGGTGTACCGGTGTTTTCTTATCCGGAGTTTCTGTATGAACAAAGCAAAAATAAGCAACGTGTTGTGATAGGAGGAAGTCATGGAAAAACAACCATCACGGCTATGATTTTACATGTTTTGCATATTGCTGGTATCAATACAGATTATATGGTTGGAGCTCAACTTGACGGCTTTGATGTGATGGTAAAACTAAGCAAAACAGCCAGATGGATGATCATTGAGGGTGATGAATACCTAACTTCGCCCATCGACAGGGTGCCAAAATTCCTGCATTATCACCCGCATATTGCTGTGATTAGCGGCATCGGCTGGGATCATGTAAACGTTTTCCCGACTTTTGAAAATTACCTGCATCAGTTCAGACTTTTTATTCAGGCCATAGAAAAAGGTGGCAGCCTGATTTACAGTGCTTCTGATCTGGAAGTAGATAAACTGGCTGCTGAAGTGAAGATGGAAAAAATACCCTATTACCCGCATGATTCTGTTTTAGAAAATGGTGAGCTGAAACTGAAAACAGCAACAGCAAACATTCCGATAAGGGTATTTGGCAATCACAACTTGATGAATATCAGTGCAGCTTTGGAAGTTTGTCGCAAGATGGGAGTTGGTGATGCACAGTTTTATGAGGCTATTAGCAGCTTTAAGGGAGCATCCCGTCGGCTGGAGCGTTGGTTCGAAAAGGATGGTATTACAGTATTCAGAGATTTTGCTCATGCCCCTTCCAAATTACAGGCTACCGTTTCTGCCTTGCGCGAACAGTACCCAGATCGCAAGCTTGTGGCATGCTATGAGTTACATACATTTAGCAGCCTGAGTGAGGTTTTTATTGACCATTATTCCCAAAGCCTTGATCCGGCTGATGAGGCTGTGATTTTTTATGATCCTCATGCTGTGGCAATTAAAAAACTTGCTTTGATGTCGCACGACCGTATCAGGGAAGGTTTTGGCAAAAAAGATTTAACTATTCTAAGCTCAAAGCAGGACTTAATTGATTTTGTTCAAAGCAGTAATTTACAAAAGGCTGTGCTGGCACTGATGAGTTCAGGGAGTTTTAACGGGCTTGAGCGTGAGGAGATTGTTGAGCTTTTTCATTGAAAAAGCTTTTAATCGTTCGACGTAGTCACAGACTAATCCGAGCGTATGATATAAAATGCATTTAAACGTACGACGTAGTCACAGACTAATCCGAGCGTATGATATAAAATGCATTTAAACGTACGACGTAGTCACAGACTGCGCCGAGCTTAGGTTTAATTAATCGTTCGATGCAGTCACAGACTGCGCCGGACATAGTGTTTACGAACTTATGTTGAAATATATTATTTCAGCCACTTATCGAGCCAGTTAAAGAAACGCCGCTGCCAGAGGATCCCATTTTGTGGTTTGAGCACCCAATGGTTTTCATCCGGAAAGTAGAGGTATTCGGCAGGGATATCGCGCAAAACAGCAGCATTAAAAGCCTGCATGCCTTGTGAAGCCACGATGCGGTAATCTAATTCGCCATGAACAACCATGATTGGAGTATCCCAGTTTTGTACAAAACGGTGTGGTGAGTTGGCATAAGACCATTGTGCCACAGGATTGTCTTTATCCCAATACGGACCACCCAAATCCCAATTTACAAACCACATTTCCTCGGTTTCAAGGTATTGGGCTTCCAGGTTAAACATGCCATCATGTGCTATAAAGGCTTTGAAGCGATTGTCGTGATTTCCTGCCAACCAAAAAACCGAAAATCCTCCATAGCTTGCTCCAACGGCTCCAAGTTTGTCTTCGTCAATAAAAGGTTCTTTGGCCAGTTCGTCGATTGCGGCGAGATAGTCACGCATATTTTGCCCGCCATAGTCGCCACTAATCTGTTCGTTCCATTCCTGGCCAAAGCCCGGCAGGCCACGACGGTTGGGAGCAACGATGATGTAATCATTGGCAGCCATCATCTGGAAATTCCAGCGATACGACCAAAACTGACTTACAGTGCTTTGCGGGCCACCCTGACAGTAAAGCAAAGCCGGATACTTTTTATTGGGATCAAAATGAGGCGGATAAATCACCCAGGTGAGCATTTGCTTGCCATCTGATGTTTCGATCCAGCGTTCTTCAACTGTCCCCATGGTCAGCTGATCGAGGATAGGTTTATTCACGTAGGTGAGCTGTGTTTGATTACCACTTGCTTCATCAACCTGAAAAATTTCAATGGGACTCGACATCGACATGCGTGTCGCAATGAGGTGATCTCCGGCAGGAATCAAACCAGTGTAACTGTGGACGCCATCAGTAATTTTTTGGATTGTTCCAGCGTTTATGGTTAGGCTATATAGCTGATCCAAAGCGTGGTAGTTGCTGGTGAAATAAATTTTTGATCCATCCTCCGACCATTTTAGGCCATGTACATTCTGATCAAAATTTTCAGTGAAATCGGTAACTGTTCCGGTTTTTAGGTTTTTTACCATTAGCCTTACTTTATCTGCCTCAAAGCCATCGCGTTCCATGCTTTCCCAAGCCAGTAAATTTCCGTCGGGAGAAAAAACCGGAGCCAGGTCGTAGCCCATCATGCCTTCTACAAGATTAGCAGTGGTATTCGTTTCAAGGTTATACTGATAGATATCCGCATTGGTTGATAAGCTGTATGCTTTTCCTTCCTTTTTTCTGGAACAGTAAACGACAGATTTAGAATCAGGTGCCCAACTGATTTGCTCCATTCCGCCAAAGGGTCGGAGAGGAGTTTCCCAGGCTTCGTCAGGCATCAGGTCAATCGGATTATTGATTGAAGAACCATCATAATCTGCTACAAAAACATGGCTGTAGGTATCTACCCACTGATCCCAATGGCGATACATCAAGTCATTGTTGATGCGGCCTGTTGTGAGCGGAAGATCAGGATAAATATCTTGTGTTGAGGGTTTTAGTTTAACTTCGGCTGTAAATAGGATTTTAGATTGATCAGGAGCATATTCAAAACCTGTGATACCGCCTTCGATACTGGAAATCTGCATTCTGCCAGTGCCATCAGGATTCATTTCCCAAAGCTGCATGCTGCCGGATTGTGCAGATAGAAAACCAATTTTTTTTCCCTTAGGTTGCCAGCGCGGATTGTATTCGCCTACTGATGTATGCGTTAGCTGTATTGATTCAGCAGAGGCTAAATCAATAAGGTATAGCTCGGTATTGCCTTTGTTTTGTTCGATACTGTAATAGGTGAGGCTATACAGCAATTTTGTTTTGTCGGGTGAAAGAACGGTTTCGCCGATGCGCCCCAGCGACCAAAGGACTTCAGGACTCATTTTATCAGAGCTGAGTGAAAGGGATGCCGCGCCAATAGGTTCATTCATTTTCTGCTGTTCTTGATTCATCCGCAATTCACAGGCTGTTGCGAAAGTAATTAGTAGCATTAAAATCAAAATGTTACGTGGTTTTTGCATAGGTATAAGAGGTTAATTAAGGCTTAAAAGTACCGATTTTAATTTAATTCTAATCTGCTAATTCAAAAATTACAGGGAAACCATACAGTATTTGTGATTCCGAAACTGCAATTTTTTCCCATTCCTTCGATACTTTTCCATCTAATTTTAACTGCTGTTTTGCCCTTCGGAAAATACGATGTTTGATAACTAATGATTCTTCGGGATTTCTGTCGTGATGCAACCATGCCACAACATAAACTTTCTTATTTAAAAGGTTATGGAAGCGGTAAATGCTATGTGTTTCCTTTTCTTCTACTACTTCTGTAAGCGTTGCATTTCCTAAAACATGCATTAGTTTTTCGAAAGCAAAATAGGATGGTTTGGGTTCAAAGTTGTGCTTTGAAGAAGCTGTAAGTCCACTGCGGCTGTGAAAATATGAGTCGGTGTTTTCGTTAGCGTAAAAATACCAATAAACGCGATCAGCACCTTCACGCAGCATTTTTAGGGTTGCCCGCAATCCCCAGGCAGCCTGTTTGTCGGCACTGATGCAATTGCTGTGGGTGCAGCTTTCGCCTGCTCCATCACTGTCGTAGCCAAATTCTGTTACCCACACTGATGCATCTGAAGCAAAGCGATCGCGGTACCGAAGCAAATTTCTTAAAGCGTTTATCGGTGACAAAAGGTTTTCGGGCGGCAATGCGACAAGGTTTCCAAGGCTGTCGTTAGCATAAGAATAAAGGTGAACATTGAGTGCATCCGATTGCGCTAACATAGCTGTTGTCGTAAAATCAGGAAGGTAATTATTTTGATCATCATAGGCATGCTGCCGAAATGTTGCTTGAAAAGCTGCCGGAAGGCGCAAAATGTTAGTATTTGCATCCTTAAAGCCTTGCATCATGCCATTGCCAAGTTTTTGGTAAAATGTTGGTTCATAGTCCCAGGGTTCATTACCTGCCTCAACGGCTTCGGCAAGTTTCCTAGTGCCAAAATGTGTAGCAAATTCGCGACCAATGGCATAAGCTTCTGCTTCAGGTTGCTGCCAAGCCTTTTCAGGGAAAGTGCTGTTTTTAAATAAGATAGTTGAAAGTATATTGAATCCTTGTGTCTTTAAAAAGCCATATTCCCGATCCCAGTCGAGCCACCAGTTTGCAGCAGTTCCATTCACATCCATCGATTCATAAGCAGCTGAAATACCAGGCTTTGGAATATCCCAATAGAGGTAATGGTAAAGTCTGAGTTTTTTGAAAATGCCGCTGAATTGCTGCCAACCCTTGCTATTGTTGATCTGATCGCTATATTGTTGCTGACCCCATCCCCAAACCATATTCAAACCAATCCGATTGATAAGCGGTTCGGTGGACAGTTTAAAGCTGACAGCTGCTCCATAAGGCCCGAATTCATCAAAAAGTTTCAGTTCCCACAAAACGGCTTTGGAATAATCGGTATTAGGGAGATTGAAACGAACTTTGAAATACTGAATGGCTGTTTGCTGATTCAAAATTAGAGGAATCATTCCTATCGCAATGGGATTTGCCTTTCCAAGCAAATTCCATTCTTTACCGTTTTGAGAACCTAGATATTGGATGCTTTCGATTTTTCCGCTATTGAAATGACGGCTGTAGATTTGTCCTAACGCTACTGTTTGCTTTAAGTCTATCGTGAAATCAACAAATGGCTTTTGGCTAAGGCAAGCCACTTCAAACAACTGAAAAGAGGCGGTGCTCTCCAAATTTATTTGCGTGATATATTTGCTATTATCTGGAAATAAAGCCTCCAGGCTATATTGCTTTTCCGGAATGATGTCCAGGTTAGTAAGGCTTCCATCAGTATAAATGACAGCTATTTTCACGATTTTGCTGTTACCTAATTTGATGCTGATGCGATGCGACTTCGTGGCTTCTGAAAGCTTTATCTGATGAAGATAAATTGATTGCTGCCCTTTTTTATTGATATTTATTGCTGTGTTGAGATCCGCATCAGTTGCTTCATCGGAATAACGTATTAAGTTGCGTGCTGCTTTGGGATGAAACGCATTTAATTCGTGATTATAAATATATTTCTCGGGCAAGGGAGCATCGGATTCCCAAAAGGTGTGGATGTTTTGATCGATTGCCTGCTTAGGAGCTATTCCCTGTGTGGTTTGAATTACGGCCTGTTGAGCATAATCTTTTGGGAGAAAATCTTCTGTTTGAGCAAAAAGTTGTGCTGTAAAAAACAACAAAGCGGGAAAATTAAGCCATTTCATAGCAGAAATTTGGGCTTGCAAAATAAGCAAAAAAAGTCTGCCAGGTAAAAACTGACAGACTTTGTGTGTAGCGAGACCGAGAGTTGAACTCGGGACCTCCGGGTTATGAATCCGACGCTCTAACCATCTGAGCTATCTCGCCATAATTTTGAGGTGCAAAAGTAATATATTCCTAATAAATGACAAGAAAATCGGGAAAGATTTTTGCATTATAGCATAGAATTCGAAGGTGAGTGGTTGATCGAAAACTGTGTCAGCATGAAATTCTTTAAAATAAAACAATGTTTTCTGACATAATTTATACGTAAACACTCATTCGTCTAAACTAACTCATTCATTTAACAGATCAACTGACATATTAAATCAAAAATACAAAGGATATTTAGCAGATTTAAATCCAGGAAATTATCAAATGGCCTTTACAGAGTTTATCTAACGGATGACCAGATTGAAGATTGTCATACAAAGTAACTAAGCTCAGACAACTAATTGTATTTAAAACGATAAGTGTAATCACTTAAGAGGTAGTCAGCGCTATTCCTACATTGTATTGATTATTAGTAATCTAATAATTTCGAAGCAAGAATTATAAATTACACTGTAGGCTTTTGCTTAAAAATACCATCAATTAATTCACGAAATAAATTTACTTTTACGGCATTCAATCAATATTTATCTTAAAGATTTTAATGAAACTTCAGGCTTCGATTTATCGCAATGGTATTGTCATACTCTTACTTAATGTACTAACAACCAATATTTTAGGTATAAATAACGATAATACCTACAAATCTGACTCCATAGAAATTTCAAGATGGGCAAAACCAATCCGGGATTCAATTTTTACAAATCCTTATATCGTAATTCCGTGGATGGATTCCCTGAAGGATTTTTCAAATTCCAGTCAAAATAATTATATCAAGTATACTTATAACAGCCTGAAAGCCAATTTTTTTTGGGCTACGATCCGCTATGATTCTGCCAGAATTTATTATCATCGCGCTTTGCAGAATGCAGAAAAAGGCAATTTAGATAAGCCCATTATCAACGCCTTAGGAAATTTGGGAATTTTATTTAATTTTTTGGACGACTTTGATTCTTCTTCGTATTACTATTCGAAAGCAGCTCAACTGGCAAAATCAAAACAATTTTATGAACTGTATATAAGAAATATAATCAATTACAGTAATATATTTACCCAGCAAGGAGATTTTGCAGAATCCATTGCCATGTTGACTGAAGCCGAACAAATGAGCAGTGAAATGAACAACGGTGAGCTTGATGCTATGTTAGCTTCGGCAACGGCAACCGTTTATTATTCGCTTGGGGATATTAAACAAATGCATAAATATTATCACAAAGCAATTGATCATTATAAAGTTACCCAAAATCAATCAGTTTTAGCAACACTTTATATGAACATAGCAGAATCCTTTTCGAGCTTGGCTAATAATTATGATTCGGCTGTTTACTACTTTGATCGAGCATTAGCCATAAGTAATGAGCGAAACCGGTCAAATATTTTAAATGTAATCGATATTACAAAAGGTAATCTCCACTACGATGCCGGCAGATATGACTCGGCTGAAGTGCGCTATTTGAGAGCAATTCAGAATCCGCTGGCCGAAAAACACCTTAGACGAAAGACTGCACTTCATGTTAATTTGGCGAATGTGTATCGACAAACGAAGTCCTATGATAAAGCAATGAAGTATTATACAATTGGGGAGCACTTTGCAGATTCACTCAATTTTATTGAATACCACATGAATGCCTTGCTAGGCATGATGCTAATTGACAGTGCTTTAGGTGATTTCGAACAAGCTTACAACCGAAACCGTCGGTATCAGCGCTTGAAGGATGTCTTAAATAAAGACGAAAGCATTAATGATTTAAAAGCCATGGAAGTGGAGCGTGCACTTGAATTACAAAAGCTTAGAAATGAACTGCTTGAGACTGAAAATAGCTTGCAGCACAATCAACTCAAAAATCAACAAATTTTAGGGGTTTTGATACTGTTGGCCTTTATCAGCTCTCTGATCTTTACTGTTGTGCAAATACGCAATATCAAAAAAATCAGGACTTTAAATAAGTTGCTTAATCGCAATTTACTGAAGCTTGATCAACAAAAAAGTGCACTTGAAAAAGCAAATCAGGCCAAGGATAAATTCTTCGCCATATTAAGTCATGATTTACGCGGGCCTTCAGCAACGCTTCGAACCGGTTTAGAAATGCTTAAAAATGAATGGTCTGAATTTACGGAAGTGGAAAAAACTAATTTAATCCAACAGCTTGATAATATGGCAGATAACACACATTCATTGCTTGAAGATCTGCTTGAATGGAGTCAATTGCAGCAAAATAGGTTGCAAGTGGTCGAATCAAAATTTCGGTTATCGGACATTGTCGAGGAAATTGAATTATTGTTTTACATGGCTTTTACTCAAAAACAACAAAGCTTTAAAACAGCAATTAAACCTGAAACTGTGTTGAATACTGACTTTAAAATATTAAAACAAATACTTCATAATCTGGTAAATAACGCCATAAAATTTACGCCTCGTGGTGGGACAATAAGCATTGAAGCAATAGATTCTACTTCGGAATTAACTATTTGTGTAAAAGACTCTGGAATTGGTATTCCTCCTGAAAAGCTGCATCGCTTGTTTGAACTGGATGCTGATTTTGGCAGACCAGGAACAGAAGGAGAAAAAAGTTCTGGTATGGGACTTATTCTCTGCAAAGATTATGCAATGCTGCTGGGTGCCAGTTTAAAAGTGGAATCTGAACAGGAAAAGGGAAGTACGTTTAGTATTCAGTTTTCTAAAAGTTAAAAACTGACAAGGATTAAAAACATTTCATCAACGGATAGTTTTTCTGCTAAAAAATTAACAGAAACTAAAATATTCAGAAATTTTAGCTTTTTTTACGTATAGAATTATTAATTTTGTTGGCGTCAAAATTAATTTAACTCAATTAAAAATGCTTACCACAATGCGAAACATAGTTTTTATTTTTGTCATGTTTTTTGGGTTTAGCCTAATAAGTATGGCACAATCTGAAGTAAAGAAAACCACAAATGGTCCGGAAATCACATTTGAAGAAACCGTTTTTGATTATGGTGAAATCATGTTAAATGGTGATGGAACACATGAGTTTGAGTTTACAAACACTGGTAATGAGCCACTTATACTTTCGCGCCCGCGTTCGTCCTGTGGCTGCACAGTACCAACTTGGCCACGCCAACCCATTTTGCCAGGTGATAAAGAAAAGATAAAGGTAACTTACAATACCAATAGAGCTGGTGCTTTTAATAAATCGGTAACAATACTTTCGAATGCTAAAAATTCGAGTAGTTTAGTTTTGCGCATCAAGGGTAAGGTAGTTTCTGCACCTGCAGAGGCTATGCCAGCAAAAGCTGAAAACACCGGAGCTCCGGTTAATAAGTAAGAGGTATCTTAGAGTTGAATATCATTTTCCCGGTTGGATCCAGCCGGGATTTTTACTTCATTTAAAAGTATAACCAAATATGCCAAGTATTTCGATCAAAGGCAAGCTAATGCCTGAATCGCCCATCCGAAAACTGGTGCCTTATGCAGAAGAAGCAAAAAAACGTGGCACAAAGGTGTATCACCTTAACATCGGTCAACCCGATATTCCAACACCAGAAGTAGCGCTAAATGCCATTCGCAACTTCTCGCAAAAAGTAGTGGCATACAGTCATTCAGCAGGTGTATTGTCTTACCGCGAAAAGTTGACTACTTATTACAAAAAGCATAATATTCGCATCACTGCAGAGGATATTATCATTGGCGCTGGTGCTTCAGAGGCTTTACTTTTTGCTTTTCAAACCATTATGGATCCGGGTGATGAAGTAATTATTCCGGAGCCTTTTTATGCCAATTACAATGGCTTTGCCGTGAATGCTGGAATCAATGTGAAACCCATTTTCAGTGCTATTGAAACGGGTTTTGCCTTACCACCGATTTCAGATTTTGAAAAGGCAATCGGACCAAAAACAAAAGCCATTTTGGTTTGTAACCCAAATAATCCCACTGGTTATTTATACAATGCTGAAGAACTGGAGGTTTTGCGTCAGCTGGTGATCAAATATGATCTGTATCTTATTGCTGATGAAGTGTATCGGGAGTTTGTTTACGACGGAAACCAACATTATTCCTGTATGCACCTCAAAGGGATTGATGATAATGTGATTTTAATCGATTCTGTTTCCAAACGCTATAGTGCTTGCGGTGTGCGTATTGGCTGTATGATTTCTAAAAATCGTGAGGTGATGAAAACAGCACTTAAATTTGCTCAAGCCCGATTAAGTCCGCCAAGCCTGGGACAGGTTGCTGCAGAAGCCGCGATCGATACCCCCGACAGTTATTTTGAAGAAGTATTGAATGAATACTTGCAACGACGCAATACCGTGGTCGAAGCAATCAACAAAATAGCAGGTGCCTATTGCCCGAGTCCAAAAGGGGCATTTTATGTCGTTGCACGCTTGCCTATTGATGATTCTGATAGATTTTGTCAATGGTTGCTTGAAGACTTCAACTACGAAAACCAAACCGTTATGTTAGCTCCGGCCAGTGGGTTTTATTCCGGAGCTGGAAAGGGTAAGGACGAAGTTCGTATAAGTTATGTACTGAATGTTAACGACTTAAAACATGCAATGAAAGCCCTCGAAGAAGCTTTGAAAGTGTATCCAGGCAGAACCAACTAACGCTATTCCTTCCTGGAATCGAACAACACATCCTGTTGCTGATCCGATAGCAGCAGGGTGTTTTTTTGCTGTCTGAATAGTTTCTATCCGTGAGGTTACTATTTGGATACCGGAATAGCATTACAGCAAACTAAAAAGCAGCTTTTTTTATGAAATGGCGGCGATATGTTTAGTTGTTTGTTCTAAAGAAATCCCAATCCTATAGGTTTTTTAAGCATCCAACCTGTTATACTAAATCTTTCGATATGAGTTGTAAGTACTTCATGTTCAATTTGATCGCTCAAAAAGCAAACCAAAGTACCGGCTCGAGGTTCCACAATCACAGGTTCAGCATTTGTTCTATATATAACCAATTCGCCCCCCATGCCAGGTTGCCAAAGTTGATTGAGGTATAAAACGACGGAAATTATCCGGTTGCTGCGCTCATTAAATTGATCGAGGTGGCGCTGATAAAAAGTTCCGGCCGGATAAATAGCCATATGCATTTCAATATCCTGCAGACCCAAAAAAAAGCTCGCGATTGAGCCCAACTCGCAATGCTGTCATACTTTGCATCCATTCCTGTAAAACAGCTTCCTGAGGATGCCGGCTGATCCAATGGATAAAATCACCACGAACATCATTATTAAATTGGAAATCGGCTCCAGCACCAATACCGGCTTTTTTAAATACGGCAGCTTCTTTTGATTTACTAATAGCTTCATTAAGCCCGCTAACAGCTTGCTGATTGATTGCATCTGGTATTACGAACCATCCTTCATCGGCCAGAGCATCAGCATATTGAGGCAAACCGGCCAAATTGATCATTTGCATATATCAATGGGAAAAGTGCGCAAATGTAAACCTTCTTTGATTCGGTGATACGTTAACCGGAAAATATTGTATTATCAACCGTGCAAGCTGATACGGTTCATCTTTTCGAAGTCAAGAATTTCAACGTATTCGTTATTGATCTCAAGTAAGCCATCTGCTTTAAATTTAGTAAGAATACGGGCAATATTTTCGATTGTCATACCCGAAAGCTCTGCAAATTCCTTTCTGCTTAGTTGTAGGGTAAATTTCTGGGTTTTGTAAATTCGGTTTGCAAGGCAAAGAATTACAGCAGCTAACCGGCCGTAAGTTTGTTTTTTAGTAAGGCAATAAAAACGACCGTTGGTAATGATGCTTTGCTTAGCAAGCAGGCTGATAATTTTAGCTCCAAATCCCGAATTCATATTGATAAGCTGCTTAAAAGCACTGATGTCAATCATACTGACTTGCGTATCAATATAAGCTTGAGCACTATGTTGAAAAACAGCATTAACTTCAAATGAGGTCATAAGCCCTACTAGGTTTGTTGGAGAAAAAATTTATAAGATCTGTTTGTCACTTGTACCTTCAATGTAGGTTTTAACCAGACCTTCTTTCAAAATCAATACATGCGATGCAAAAGCACACTGTTTTGGTAAAACTTCTCCTTTTTGATAAAAAAACATCTACAGATTTCGAATAAAAAAAATTATTCTGTTTATCATTTAACAGTTTGATACATGCCAGCGTATTGCTTCCAATGGCGCAATTATTCCTTATAATATCCTGATTTGAATTCATTTACTCATGCTGGCATGCACTCTTGAAGCAATTACACTGCAATAAAGCAAAACGAGTCTTTGTTTGAATCAAAAATGTGATCGGCTAAATCGTTTTTGGTTATTGACGAGTTTGGTGTTTTTAAGTTAAGGAAATGTTAATTGTTAAATTACTTTTGCTTTGAACCTTTACTTAATGGATAGCATGAAATCTATACTTGAAAAACTAATTACCTTTTTTGTCGTGCTGTTGTTATGTACTTAATGGCGGGATGAATGCCTGGAAAGCGGGTCACAAACCTGTTACTAAAAATCCTACTTTGGTAAAAAGCACCACTTTTAATGGAACACCAACCAAGGCTATAATAGCCGGCATAAAAGATATTTAAGCTACTTTGGCAGATGCTGCTTCTGTTGTAGTTGACGTTCGTGAAACTTGCGAATACAAAGGATTGGAAAACAAAAGTAACGGACAAATTAAAGGTGCTGTTAATGTTGATCACAATACCATTCAGGATGATAAAAGTTTGATGAAAGATGCTGCAGAATTGGAAAAACTCTTTAAAGCTGCCGGCGTTACCAAAGACAAAAAAGTTATTCTGTATTGTTCAACTGGTGTGCGCACTGCCAAAGAATACATCGCACTAATCGAAATTTTGGGATATCCCAATGTAAAGGTTTACGACGACGGATACAATGAATGGACTGCCAAAGGTGGCGCAACCAACAAATAAGAAAATTGTTTAGGTTTTCTCATATTGGTTGAATCCCGGAAACAGACTTCCGGGATTTTTTTTTGCATGAAATAAAATTACCTTTGTTTTAAACTTTTCATGCCATAATGCCTTACAAAAAAGAAAAAAAATTTCTTGATTTACCACGCTACGCTGGTGGGAGAGAAGCATTGTCAAAATTTATACGCGATAACCTTCAATATCCCAAAGAAGCACTATCAGCTAAAGTTGAAGGCAAGGTTGCAGTTGGCTTTGATATTGATGACAATGGAGTAGTTCACAATGTTCATTTAGTGCATGGAATAGGCTATGGATGCGATGAGGAAGCGATACGAATTGTGCAGCTATTGCGTTATCAAAAAGTTAGTAACAGGGGTAGGAGGGTGCTTATGCACAGCAAGTTAAATATCAATTTTAAGTTGCCAAAATCCCGGCTTAGCTATGAGATTGTCACACAAAAAGTAAAGGTAAAAGAGCCAGATAAAGAAAATATTGTTTCTTATACCATAAATCTTTAAAAAAAATAAAAAGTGTTACTGTCGTTAATTCATTATGCCGTATGTTTGCAACATAAAACATAACAATGATCAAGACAGAACTTTTAAAACAGCAAGATCAGGAATTAGCTTTGATAGCCAAGGCTTTATCGCATCCTACACGCATTGACATACTTGATTTTCTGGTACAATCAAGTTGTTGTATCTCTGGCGAAATCCCCTTGAGTCGTACAACAGTATCACAACACCTTACAGAACTCAAAAAAATCGGTTTTATCCAGCGAACTGTAGAAGGTGTAAAAATAAATTATTGTATTGATAATCAAAAACTAACCGAAATAAAACAGGCTTTCGATCTTTTTTTCAAGAGGCTTTTATCTAACCCAAACCCAAGCTGCGAAGTATGAAAATCTTAATTCTCTGCACAGGCAATTCCTGTCGTTCACAAATGGCCGAAGGCTTTCTAAAGTCTTTTAATCCTGACTTTGAAGTTGTTTCGGCAGGTACAAATCCTTCAGCCGAAGTTCATCCTAAAGCAATTGAAGTAATGCACGAGTCGTTTATCGACATCAGTAATAACAAGCCCAAAAATGTTGAACAGTTTCTGAATGAGGCATTTGATTATGTAATCACCGTTTGTGGGGGCGCCAACGAAAGTTGTCCGGCTTTTACGGGCGATGTAAAACACCGATTACATATTGGTTTCGACGATCCGGCCGAAGCAACAGGCACTGAAGAGGAAATCCTGTCGGTTTTCAGGCATGTGAGAGACGAAATAAAAAACGATTTTTTTAAATTTTATAAATCTTTAAAATCATGAATAATCCAGAAGGTATTAAACTGATGGTTCGCGAAAAATACAGCGTCCTTGTAGATCAATCCAAAACGCAAAACGAAAACTCATGTTGTGGCTCCGGTTCTTGCTGCGGCGATGTGGATTACAGCATTTTTAGTGATAGTTACGATCACCTCAAAGGCTATGCAGCTGAGGCTGATCTTGGACTTGGATGCGGATTGCCGACTTCTTTTGCCATGATCAAAGAGGGAGATACCGTTATCGACCTTGGATCAGGAGCTGGGAATGATTGTTTTGTTGCACGCGCCCAAACTGGTGCTTCCGGAAAGGTGATCGGGATCGATATGACCGAAAAAATGATTGACAAAGCAGAGGAAAATCTACGCAAACTGGGTTATGAAAATGTACATTTTTTGTTAGGGGATATAGAAGCTATTCCGCTGGAAGCAAATACTGTAGATGTAGTGGTTAGCAATTGCGTCTTGAATCTGGTGCCTGATAAGTCAAAAGCCTTTGCTGAAATTTTCAGAATTCTAAAACCAGCTGGTCATTTTTCAGTTTCTGATATCGTACTCGAAGGAGAACTGCCGAATGCTATTCAATCTGCTGCTGAAATGTATGCCGGCTGTGTGTCTGGAGCTATCCAGAAATCAAGCTATCTGCAAATCATCGGGCAATCCGGTTTTGAGCAAATTAAAGTGCAAAAAGAAAAGCGCATTGATCTGCCAGATGAATTATTGCTTAATTACTTAAGTAAGGAAGAATTGTTTGCGTTTAAAAATGAAAACAAAGGCATTTTTTCTGTTACGGTATATGCCGAAAAACCTTCACGCAAATAAACTATAAATATCTGTAAACCAAAATAGCGTTATTATTAACGGAAAGCGCGGCATTGGTTTCTTTGAGAAATATCTCACACTTTGGGTTGCATCAGGTATTGCCGCCGGCATCCTAATCGGAAATCTTTTTGAAAATACGATCCAGGTGCTCAGCGAATGGGAGATTTACAAAGTGAACATTCCGGTTGCTATTTTGATCTGAGCCATGATTTATCCCATGATGCTTCAGGTGGATTTTTCGCGCCTGAATGAAGTTAAAAAAACTCCCAAAGGGCTTGTACTGACTTTGGTTGTCAACTGGCTGATCAATCCTTTTACCATGGCATTTTTTGCCTGGATATTTTTCGATAAGCTCTATGACGCGTTTATCAATCCTGATCAGGCAGGTGAATACATTGCCGGAGCCATTTTACTGGGAGCGGCATCTTGTACGGCCATGGTTTTTGTGTGGACGTATCTCACTATTGGCGATCCCAACTACACTTTGGTGCAGGTTTCGGTAAACGATCTGATTATTTTGGTAGCATTTGTCCCTATCGTGGGTTTACTTTTAGGCATTTCAAATATTACCATTCCATATGACACACTGGTTGCCAGTATCGTAGCTTTTGTTGTGATCCCATTGATTGCCGGCTATTTTACCAACCGGATACTCATCAAATCGAAAGGTGAGGAGTGGTTTAAAAAGGTGTTTCTTCCACGCTTTAAACCGCTGAGCATCTAAGCTTTGTTGCTTACATTGGATTTGCTTTTCGCTTTCCAGGGAGATATTATCACTAAAAACCCCTTCATTATCTTGCTTATAGCCATTACACTGGTGATTCAAACTTATTTTATCTTTTCTATCACCTGGTTTGCGGGAATAAAACTAAAACTGAAACACGCCATCTGCTCGCCAGCCGCGATGATAGGTGCAAGTAATTTCTTTGAACTGGCAGTGGCTGTAGCAATTTTGCTTTTTGGACTGCAAAGTCCGGCAGCTCTTGTAACGGTTGTGGAGGTTCTGGTAGAAGTGCAGGTGATGCTTTCGCTGGTGGCTCTGGCAAACAAGTGGAAGTATTAGTTTTAATATAAGCCTTTTGTTGACGGTAAACTTTGAATTTCCCACTGCTCAAAAGCCCCATCCATATTGATGACGTCAAGTGATGAGCTTTCTTTCAAATAAGAAACAAGTTGCACACTGCGGATACCATGGGCACACATCACCACGATAGTTTTGTCTTTTGGCAAACTATCAAGTTGATGTGCAATTTCCGATAGGGGAATATGCATGATGTGCTCGCTCAAATTTGGCCGGCCTTGTTGCACTTCCCAATCCTCGCGAATATCAAGCAAAACTGCTTTCCCTGATTTGATGATCTCGTAAGCTTCTGCAGGGGAAATATGAGAAACGTTTTCGAAAGTATATTGCTGAAATTTGGGTGTTTTGTAAGCCATTTAACAATAACAGCTATCAAGCTGAAATGTTGAGTTTGATGGAACCATATTCATTCTCTAATTTACAATGATATTTCCTGATCTTTTTTTCAAAGTCCTTATTCCTTGTATGGTAGTTAAAAATCCATGTGGTTTATTAAATTTGTTTGGTGCTAATGTCACAAAATAACAGCTTTAACAGACTTTATTATAAACGCATCCGATTTGAATCAATTTGAAACCACATATCAGGAAAACTACAATCGAATGTTCAATATCGGGCTTAAGATGACGAACGATGTGGAGGTGGTTAGAGATATTATTCAGGACATTTTCGAAAAATACTACCTCAGGACTAAAAATGGAGCTTCTATTTCTAAACCTCAAAACTGGCTTGTGAAGGCAACAATATTCAGCTGTATCGACTGGAACAAAAGCCGGAAGCGGTTTAAAGACTACGATGAGGCCCTCAATCAGGCTTCGGATGAAAAACCATTTGCTGCGATTCAAAATAATAATGTCCTTGAGTATGCCTTATCAAAACTCAAATCCAAAGAAAGAACCATCATTATCTTGTACAGCGAGGGATTTAAGTACCTCGAAATAGCCGAAATTATGGATGTGAAGCACACATCAATCGGGCAAACCATTGCGCGCATCTTAAGAAAGATGGAGAAAATTTTAAAAGTAATAAACTATGAACTGTATTGATGAAGGGAAGCTTCTTGCTTTTTTGGATGACGAACTCGCATCAGTTGAGAAAAAAATGATCCGGGAACACCTCAACCATTGTGCGAAATGTGCCGGAAATTTGAGACTATTACAACAGCGGAGAGAAAATCTGATGTTGTTGATGAATGAAAATATTGCCAAGGAGTATGCTGTGCCTCCCTTTAAGCCACAAGCAACAAAACCCTTTATTTCAAATAAAAAAAGACAATATCAGAAAATTGTTTTTTATGTAGCTGCTGCAGCCATTTTGCTTTTGATGCTTTTGGTGCTTAAACCAAAAACAACTGAGGATTACATCATTTTTTCTTACAATCTCACTTCTGAATTCGATGCCAATCAGCCCATCACAAAACAAGAAATGACTATCCAAATTTATTCAAACAATGATTTCTCCGAAAACAAGTAATCATTTGTAATTAAACCAAATACAAAATATCATGAAAAATTTAATTCTCTGTTTCGTCCTTAGTTTGGGTGTTGTATCAGGGTTTTCACAAGAGTTGCAAAACATTTATAAATCCGGTAAGGTACAACTTGTCGCAGATGAAAATTATGCTCAGGGAAATGATTGGAATACAATTTTCAGGTCCTATTACGATGCTATTCAGGGCAACCACATTGGTTCGAGAAAATCACTTCTCGTTTTGCCAGATGGTTCAGTAATTGTTAATCATGCAAATCAGAAATATCATTCGAAATTCTCTCCTACAGGAATTTTCATCAATGAAATAGTTGTTGAAAATTCATCCCATCGTCCGCTAATAGGAGTGCTGGATGATGATAAAATGTTTACAGATATTGATAATATGGGTAAGCTTTATATTATCGACCTCAATGGCAAATTAATCAAAACACTTCATCTCGATTATATGTCGCGTCAAGTGGTTGCAATCGGTAATAATAAGATAGCGGTTTCGGGATGGGTAATTTGGGCTAAGAAATTCAGAAGTTTTGTTTCCATTGTCGATTATCAAACCAATGAAGAGAAAATTATTTGGGAAAAATTTACAGACCGGACTGGATTAGCACCTAAAAATGAATCTAAAAGAAGTAATCCATTTAACTATACTGGCAAACTTAAAAATGGATTTTTATTTATGTTTACTTCTATGCCATACGCTGCAAATACTGGGAAAGGTCTGCCTATAAAAATTACCAGCTTTAAAGATAAGTTATTGCTGGCTGATCCAAATACGGGAGAACTGATAGTGTTTGATTCAGCTGGTAATCTGCTTAATAAAGAAAAAGTAAACTGGGCAAACGATAACATTTCGGTGAAGGATCAAAAAATCATACAATCAAAGGCAATCGAAGAATACAAAGCACTTTTGGGGGGCGATGACAACAAAATTGAATTAAAGCAAGAGGATTATCAGCAATTGATTTCAGAAATGGAGTATGATCTTAATAACATCACTGAACCCATCATTAAACCCTATTTTTCTAACATAATCAAAGATTCCGATGACAACATCCTAATCTTTGAAATACCTGAGGAAGAAAATGCAAATCAATTTCATGTTTGGGTATTCAACAATGAAGGTAGTTTTACTAACTCATGTACATTTCTTACTGAAGACTACAATTTGAGTATTAGTGCCTCAAAGATGGTGTTTCACGATGGTTACCTTTACAGCCTACAGGTTTTGAAAGATGCAGATGCAAATCCACTTAGACTGGTCAGATTTAAACTTGTAGCCGATTAAAACGAAATTTTTATACGAAGCTTAATCTGTGGATACCTTCAAGTTTCCACAGATTTTTTATTGGATTTTAATCTTACTTCAGGCTTCCTGATCCTCATCAAAAAGCAAACCCTCATCAATCAGTTTGTTTTCGTCAGCAGCAGGTAGTTCCTGCACAGCACGCAGCTTTCGGGTTAAAACATTGGTGCGGGTTGTTACCAAACGATCAATTTCGGTATTGGCTTCCGTAATTTTTTGTTGAGCCTTTTTAAGCACATCACCAAACTTTCCGAATTCGGTTTTTACTTCACCAAGAATCCGCCATACCTCGCTGCTTCGTTTTTGAATAGCCAGGGTTTTGAAGCCCATTTGCAGGCTGTTCAGAATCGCAGCAAGGGTGGTAGGTCCGGTAACGATAATCTTAAACTCGCGCTGTAATTGCTCCACCAGATCAGTATGCCTGATCACTTCGGCATACAAGCCTTCGATGGGCAGAAACATGATCCCAAAATCAGTGGTATAGGGCGGGTCGAGGTATTTGTCGCGAATGTCTTTGGCAAAAAGCCTGATGGAACGCGTAAGCACTTTCACGGCTTCATCAACTTTGGCCATATTTCCCTCATCATAAGCTATTTGCAACAAATGGTAAGCTTCTTGCGGAAACTTGGCATCCATGGGCAAATAAACGCTTCCACCTTCATCATCGCGACCGGGTAGTTTGATAGCGAACTCAACATGATCGCCGCTCGAACGTTTTGTTTTTACATTGGTTTCGTACTGTTCGGGTGCCAGAATTTGTTCCAAAATATTTCCCAATTGAATTTCGCCCAGCACGCCTCTTGTTTTCACATTGGACAGCACACGTTTAAGTCCGCCAACATCATTGGCCAGTGTTTGCATTTCGCCCAAACCTTTCTGAACGCTTTCGAGTTGTTTGCTCACCAGTTCGAACGATTGTCCGAGGCGCGTCTCAAGCGTTTTCTGTAGCTTTTCGTCAACGGTTTCGCGCATTTTCTCAAGTTTCAATTCAGTTGAAGTAATCAATTCGGCTTGCTTCTTTTCCAGGTCGCCAAATTTTTCACGTTGCAAATCATTGAAAGCCTTTACGTTTTGCGAAAAAGCTTCCTGAAACTGTCGCAAAGATTTTTCCAGTTGTGCTACCTCGGCATCGTTTTGTTCTTTTTGTGCTTTACCCAAATCTGAAAGTTTTCGTTGAATCTCTTCATTCAATCCTTTTAAGTTCTGCGCCAGTTCCTGACGGCCAATACGGCTGCTTTCTTCATTTTTATTGGTCAGCAAAGAAAGTTTTTCCTCAAGCGTTTGATTGAGGTTGAAAATAGATTGCCGGCTTGTTTCGCTGATGTTTTTCATCTGTTCCTGCTGGGATCGGTTGATTTCACGCAGGGTTTCGAGAAATTGTTCCTGAAAATTTTTCAAATTGGCAGCCAATTCAGCTCTGTTTTCCCTGAACTCGTTGTTTATTTCCTGCTCGAAACGTTGGTTATTTTTTTCGATAAAATCCAGTCTGCTTAATACTGGATTCAGATCAACATCTTTATTTTTCTGGCGAAGGAGTATAATCAGCATGACAAGGAGCAGCAATAAACTGAGAGAAGCGATAATAATTTCGGGCATGGGAAATAATTTGAGTTTTAGAGAAATCAAACAAGCACAAATGTCGGAAAATTCTGCAAATTTGAGATTCAATTTAAATGCTTTTGTAGTTTTTAGTTTCTCAGCAAGTTCGTATTTTTGCATCCTTAAATTTCAAAAAAAAATATTATGGGCAGAGCGTTTGAATACCGCAGAGCAGCAAAGGAAAAGCGTTGGGACAAGATGTCGAAAGTATTTCCAAAACTCGGAAAATTGATTACCATTGCAGCAAAAGAAGGCGGCCCCGACCCTGATTTGAATCCCAAACTGCGGCAGGCAATACAAAATGCCAAGGCAGAAAATATGCCCAAGGACAACATTGATTCGGCTATCAAGCGTGCAGCGGGTAAAGATGCTGAATCCATGGTTGAAGTGGTTTATGAAGGCAAAGGCCCTCATGGCGTTTTGGTTGTAGTGGAATGCGCCACCGACAATACCACGCGCACTGTAGCTAATGTAAAGTCATATTTCAATAAAGCTGGTGGTTCGTTTGTGCCTTCTGGTTCGCTGGATTTTATGTTTTCACGCAAAGCTGTATTTGAGTTTAAGCTCACCGAAGAAATTGACATTGAAGAACTTGAGCTTGAGTTGATTGATGCAGGTCTGGAGGAAATTGAAGTTCATGAAGACATGGCCTATGCCTATGCTGATTTTACCAATTTCGGCAGTTTGCATGAAGCCCTTGAAGAAAAGAAAATTGAGATTGAAACTTCTAAACTTCAGCGCTTCCCAAATTCACCCGTAAACTTTAGCGAGGAACAAATGGCTGATATTGAAAAGTTCCTCGACAAAGTAGAGGATGATGATGATGTGCAAACAGTGTTCACCAATATCAACTAACAGCTTTATCCTTTTGTAGCTCTCTTGAATGGTTTACTGCGATCAAAAAGATAGCGGTAGGTGATGTGGGTCTTGTAAATCTCACCTCCAATGCTCTCCGCTACTTTCATCATCGGTTGGTTGAAGTCGCCTATCCAATTCATTTGAAGCTCTTTGTATGGAAAATTCTTTTGAAGTGCTACTTTCTGAAAGGCAATGACCAATCCGCCATCAACACCTTTGCCCTGATGCTCTGGAACAATCCCAAAAATTCTGCCGATGATTCTGTCGGCTTTTTTTAAGAGCTTTAAATCTACCATTAGTCTCAATTTGTTGAACCAGTTTAGTTTGCCATTAAACTTTCGGATGATCTGATTCAAATCCTGCATCATGATAAAAAAGGCAATGGGTTCATCTTTATAATAACCATAATGCACCAAACGCATATCCAAAATAGGTTTTAGCTGATTGAGTAAAGCCATCGCATGGGCATGCGTGATTTTTTTTACTCCCGGGATGCTTCCCCAAGCTTTGTTGTAAATGATCATAAAATCTTCCGCGAATTTGTCGATATTTTTCCAGCTGATCATTCTGAATTCATAGTCGGGATTGCGAAACAAACGCTCGGCTTTTTCTTTGACAACCGGACTCAATCCGCCATTATAAATCAATCTGCGGTAGGTGTACTGATTAAAATAATTTTGAAATCCATAGTTTTCAAAAAGCTTATTGTAATAGGGATAATTATAGGGCATATTATAAAGCGGCTCGGTAAATCCATCAGCCAAACAACCCCAAAAGTTATCACGGTCACCAAAATTCACAGGGCCATCCATCGCTTCCATACCGTGTTGTTGGTGCCAGTTTTTTGCTGCATCAAATAAAATATTGGCCGCAGCCTGATCATCGATGCAGTCAAAAAAACCGCACCCACCAGTAGGTTGATCATTGTTTTTGGCAGTATTTGGATCGATGAAAGCCGCAATACGTCCTACAATTTCATCCTTCTCGAATAACAAATAACGAATGACTTCGCCTTTACGCAATAGCTTATTTTGCTTTTTATCGAATAGTTTTGTTACATCCTGATCAATAGGACGCACATAGTTGGAATCATTTTTGTAGAGCCTGGAAGGAAATTCAAGCCATTTTTTTTCTTCTTCAGTAGTTTGGATTTCTTTTAAGGTAAATTTATCAGACATATATTACGAGCGATTTGGATCAAAAGCACAAAAAAACAAAATTTTAAGCAAAGGACAGCTATTTAACTTAATCCTTCCTTATAAGTACTGATAGCTCTTTCTCGTGCAAATTTATGATCTACAATAGGTTGAACATAATTTAATTCATTCCATTCAGGCACCCATTTATTCACATAAGAGCTATGCGGATCAAATTTTTTGTGCTGTTCCATCGGATTAAAAACCCTAAAATACGGTGCAGCATCACAACCTGTTCCAGCCGCCCACTGCCAGTTGCCATTATTGGAAGCCAATTCGTAATCGAGCAATTTTTTCGCAAAATAGGCTTCGCCCCAGCGCCAATCGATAAGCAAATGTTTGGTCAAAAATGAAGCAACAAGCATACGTACCCTGTTGTGCATAAATCCTGTAGTATTCAATTCACGCATGCCGGCATCCACCAAAGGATAACCTGTTTTTCCTTCGCACCACGATTTAAAATCATTCTCATCATTACGCCATTGAACGCGATCATATTTTGAATTGAAATTTTGTGTTTCCACATGCGGAAAATGATACAGAATTTGCATAAAAAACTCACGCCAAATCAATTCGTTAAGGTAGGTCTCGCTTTTTTGTTGTGCTATACTAACAAGCTTTCGAACGCTTATCGTTCCGAACCTGAGATGAACACCGGTTTTTGTAGTGCTATCGAGGGCGGGAATATTGCGGGTTTCCTGATATTTTTCAAGCCTATCATCTTCCAAAAGCGGCTCGGGAATTTTTATTACTGCCGGCTCAAAACCAATCTGATGCAAACTGAGGAAATTACCTTTCTGGTTTAAAAAATTGCCTAAATAGTTTTCGGAGGAGAAATTGAAAAATGGGTATTCCAGTAATCTTGCTTTCCACTTGCGCGAAAAAGGGGTGTAAATAGTATAGGGCTTTCCATCGTCTTTTACTACTTCGCTTTCCTCAAATATCACCTGATCTTTAAATAACTTTAAATCAGCATGATTAGCTAATAACAGTTTTCTTACCTCCTCATCACGTTGCAGGGCATAAGGCTCATAATCTTTATTCGCATAAACGGCTTTAATTTGCTGACTAGAAAGAAGTTTTCGGAATATTTCCAGCGGTTTGCCATGTGAAACATACAGTCCAGATCCATGACGCTTAAGGTCTTGATGAATTTTTTGGAGATGACGGTGTATAAATTCAACGCGAGCATCCATTTTCGAAGGCAGTTTATCCAGTATTTCCGTATCAAAAATGAATAAGGGTAACACTGGAACGTCACTTTTTAAGGCCTCGAAAAGACCGTGGTTATCTTCCAAACGCAAATCGCGCCGGAACCAAAAAACTACAATTTCTGATTGTTTCATGAGTTTTAAACAAAGCTTAACATAATTAGTTTCTAATGGGATAAAATACCTAAAAAGCGCTTATTCTTTAAGAATCCAGGCATCTTTATAGGTACTGCTAAGTTTTTCTTTTGCTTCTGTAGCTTCGCGAAGGCTATCAAAAACGTCAAGTGCCACACGGATACGGTTGTTCGATTTCAGCATCATTGCATTTTGAAATCCACTTTTCTGGTAACGCTTAACGGCTTCCTGCGCATCGCCCTGATAGGCAAAGCTTCCAAAAATCAGGTAATATTTTTCCTTGCCCGAAGCACTCACCTCTTGTTTTCTTTCGGCCTCTCTGAGTTCCTCACAATTTTTGGGTTTACCATTGGCATCAGCCCGCTGCCCAAACCAAACACTCACATAATTATCACCTACACCAACACCCATTGTTTCCCATTTTTTAGCAGAATAGTTTCCGGAGGTAAGCAGCATGTCTCTGGTATCTTCACTCTTCATCCAAACCTTAAAAACACTGTCGACAATAATAAGTTCCTCCTGAAAATAACTCAACTCATAACCTCTAAAAGGGTAGGAGGTAAGCTCTTTTGGTTTGGCCCACATACATTCCTGGTTTACAATGTATTTGTTGTAACAACAAGCTGTCCAGTTTCCTTTGTCCGACCAACTAGCTGTAAGGCAAATACTGGTATCGGGTCTATTTTCCTGAAGGTCATTTATATGCGTTTGTGCAACGAAACTCAAAGCGGATGACAAAGGTAATACAGGCTTTCTATTTGCTTTTCGAAAAGCGTTGATGAGCTCAGCAAGTTTTAATTCATTCTGATCGAGGCAAACTTGTTTTAGCTCGAACTGCTGTGCAATCAGAGAAAACATTAAAAAATTAAACAGTACAAGTAAAATACTCGTTTTCATAAGCAGTTGTCTGCAGCAAAAGTAAAGAATCTGTTGCAATTTATTTATGTGCAGTAATATAGCCTTGAATCAGTTCGGCATAAAGATGCATAAATTTTTGAAGAACAGGATGATCAATTTCAAATAACTTTTGCTGATCGATAAGGGTTTTTACGGGCATAATCTTAGGTGAAGTCCCTGTTAAAAATACGGCATCCGCTTCAAGCAAATCATCCAGATTAAGAATGTGCTCCTTGAGGGGTATGTTATTCGCTTTGGCAAGCTCAATAACTTTGTTGCGGGTGATTCCCTGCAAAACCTGTTCGGAAGGAGCAGTAAACACTTCGTTATTTTTTATTAGAAAGATGTTAGTTTTTGTGCCTTCCGTTAACACACCATCAGGAGCAAGTAATATTTCATAAATCTGCTGTTTTTGCTTTTTATTTAAAATACGTTGCTGAAAATCAGCTCTCCAAACTTTTGCTTCAGGGTTATACCTTCCTTCATCAAGCAAACCCACCGTAACGCCTTCGCTATACATTTTGGCGTCAGGATATGTATGTGGTTGAAACCAGGCTGCATAGTAAACTCTATTAGCAGAGCGATTTCCAAGAACACATTTAATATTACCTTCGTTAACTTTATTATTGATTATCAGGGCTTTGAAGCTTTGTAAAATGAATTTTTCAGCAACAGGCAGTTTAATATTAGCTGCCTCAGCAGAAACCTTTAACCTGTTGATATGATCAGATAAAAATAATGGAATGCCATCAATCACCCTTACCACTTCATAAACAAAACCTGTGAGCCCGGTGTCGTCGCTATTAAAGTCGCAACTGCTGCGCAATTCTTCATTACGAACAAAATAAGTATGCAAACAAGTATCCATTTATCTGGATTTAAGGTAGCCCTCAATAAGCATTTTAGCGGCTTCGGCATGAGCTGTTTCAACATACAATCTGGCAGCGTCTTCAGGCGAACCCGATGCCCAACCTGCTATCACACTTTCGCTTAACGAATCACGCAAAATACTGGTTAAGTTATTCTCCTCCAGTAATTCAGCCAGGTATCCAGCTTCAATAATGGAGCCGGTATATACCAATTTGAGATCTTCTGACATGGAATCCTCCTTTTTTAAAGTTTGTTTGCTAAGATACAAAAAATTGAAGCTAATTACTATCTCTCCAAAAGAGCTTATGAAATTTTCTCGGGTTCCGAATTTAACCTGAATATGGCAAGCAGCATCGCAATGGCAGCCAACCATTGCACAGGCGTAAGCAAGCTGTCGTTAATAAGGTAATCAAATAGAACAGCCGAAAGCGGAAACATTAGCTCACTGATGGTTGCCAATATTGCTTTTACCTTTCTTAAACCATAGTAATACAAGAAGATAGCTCCCGAACCAGTAGTAAGTCCGATGATAATAATAAATATCCAATTATCTCTGGTTGTAAGAACAAACTGACCAAAATCTCCCCACAGAACCATATAAGCCAGCATGATAACAGATGTGAAACCATAGCGGTAAAAAGTTGAAGTAATAAAGCTGTAATCGCCCAGGATTTTTTTTGACAGGACTGTTGAACTTCCGAATGAAAAAGCTGCCAATAAAGCCAATAAGGAAGCATAAATCGTATTCATATCAGTATTCATATCGGGCAGTCCCCAACCAAAAGTAAGGAAATAGCCTGCAACAATTGCCAGCGAAGCCCAAAGCATAAAACGCTGCTTCAGTTTTTCGCCAAGGATGGCACGTGCAAGAAAAATAGCAAATACCGGCTGCAATTTCTGCAAAAGAACAACCACAGATAAGTGATTAAAATTAAGCAAAAACAATGCTTTAACAATGGAAAGGGTTCCAACAGCTCCTCCTAAAAGACTAATCAAAAAGAATATGAATACATCCGTTTTGGGCATATGAGATAAAAATCTATAATGACGAAACAGAAACAAATTCATCAGTAAAAAAGGAAACACGTGGAGTATAAAAACTACATACCCAACATCCAGGTTAAATAGTCTTGGAGTTAATACAACCCCGTCAACGCCCCAAAGCACAGCAGAAATAGCAATAGCAACCGAACCTTTTAGCACAACGGAACGTTCCGAATTTGACATATTTTCATTCAATTAGGGCGTAAAAATACGGAAATCCTGAGCGATACTGAAAATTCCATTCAATATTCATTCAGATTCGTACCTTAGCGATAAAAATAATTGGTTATGGATTTACAGCTTAAAGATCGGTTTTTTATTGTCACAGGCGCCGGAAGTGGCTTTGGCAGGGCAGTTGCTGAGCGTTTGTTAGCAGAGGATGCCCGTGTTTTGGCCATAGCGCGCAGCGAAGATGTGTTGGAGAATTTCAAAAGGAAAGCAGGCAAGAACCTAGAGATTTTAGCATTGGACGTTTTTGACGAACCAAGTGCCGATAAAATTATAGCTGCCAGCAAAAACAGAGCTCTTGCTGGCATTTTGATTAATGCAGGAGGACCACCGGCAAAAAAAGTTATGGAAACCACGTTAGGCGATTGGGATGAGGCTTATCGCACCATTGTGAGATGGAAAATTGCGCTTACACAAAAATTTGTGCCACAGCTCCAGCTTCAAAAATACGGCAGAATGGTTTTTATAGAAAGTGTATCTGTAAAGCAACCTGTTGAAAATCTGGTACTAAGTAATTCACTTCGTGCTGCCGTTACTGGCTTTGTGAAAACAATTTCACAGGAAATGGCAGCTGATGGTATTACTTTCAATATTTTATCTCCCGGTTATCACGATACTGATGCCATGCAACGCCTTTTTGTGAAAAAAGCAGCCCTGGAAGGAATCACGGAAACAATGGCAAGACAACAATTTGAAGCTAGTATTCCAGTCAAGAGAATGGGAAGAGCTGATGAAATGGCTGTGTTGGCTTGTTGGTTGCTTTCTCCCTTATCAGGTTTTGTAACAGGTCAAAGTTTTAGCCACGATGGCGGGCTGGTGCGTGGTTTATTCGGATAGGAGTCGAATGGCAATTATAAAAATTGTAGATAAACTTGCCAAATTATGATGAATTTGTAAAGTTAACTTGCCAAATTTCAATGAATTTGTTAACTTTGTTCAAAATTAGATGAGATGAAATGGTTTGACCGCTTTTACGAAAAGGAAGAAAATTTTCTGCAAAAAGGGAAAGTTAACCTGTTATATGGCCCCAGAAGAGCTGGGAAGACTGCATTAATGATGAAAATGCTTGAAAATTATAAATCAAAAGTCTTTTCAGGAACTGGTGATGATTCAAGCTTACGCGAAGTTATCGGATCTCAGAATAAATCATTGATTTTAGGATTGTTAACAGATTATAAAGTTATCTTTATCGATGAAGCTCAGCGTATTCCAGATGTAGGCTGGGGCTTAAAAATCCTTGTTGATAACCTCCCTGAAACTATTATCATTGCAACTGGCTCGTCCAGTTTTCGTTTGTCTTCTGAAGTTAGTGAACCTTTGACTGGCAGATCAGTTACAAATTTATTGTACCCTATTGCACTTATTGAACTCGCTGAACAATGGGGCAGAATGGATGTATATCAACAGATTGAAGAGTTTCTGTTATTTGGACTGTATCCTGAAACCCTGCAGCTGCCAAATCAAAAGGATAAAATATCTTATTTACAAGAATTAAAAAATGCCTACCTGTTTAAAGACATTCTTGAACTTGATAGCATCCGAAATGCTGACAAATTACTAGATCTGTTGCGCTTATTAAGTTTTCAGATCGGTAACGAAGTTTCTTTGAATGAATTATCAAATGCCCTAGGAATTGCCAAACAGACTGTAAGCCGATATTTAGACTTACTCGAGAAAGCTTTTATCATTAAGAAGCTTGGGGGATTTTCGAAAAATTTAAGGAAAGAGGTTACCAAATCGAATCGTTACTATTTTTATGACAACGGGATTAGAAATGCCGTAATCAATAACTTTAATATGGTTACAAGCCGAAATGATATCGGTATGCTTTGGGAAAATTTTATTTTTATGGAACGCATGAAGTCACTCCATTACCAAAAGGTTTTCTGCAATAATTATTTCTGGCGCACTTATGATCAAAAAGAGGTGGATTTGGTCGAGGAACGAAATGGAAACTTGTATGGTTACGAGTTGAAATGGAGTGCTAACAGATCAAAGTCTCAAAAACATTGGCTGAATACCTACCCTGAAGCAAAATTTGAAATAATCAACAAAGAAAATTTTATTCCCTGGATTTTAAATCCTTTGATGATTGTTTAAGGTCTTACCTGCCCGAATACCTGTACCAGGCTGCGCAAGCGCCTTCGTTACTTACCATGCACGCACCAACAGGATCGGTCGGTGTGCATGATTTCCCAAAAAGTTTACAATCAGATGGCTTGGCTATTCCTTTTAATACGCTGCCACAGATACAACCTTTGTCGCCTCTTGTTGGTTCGATTGTTACATCGAATAATTTTTCTGCATCAAAATGAGCATATTTGTCTTTTATTTTGAATCCGCTGGCTGGCAATACGCCTAACCCGCGCCACCAATCATCCCGCAAGTGGAAAACCTCATCGAGCATGCCCAAAGCTTTGGTATTGCCTTCAGCTTTTACCACACGGCTATATTGGATCTCAACAGCTGGTCGCCTGGATTCGTATTGTTTTACCAACATCAAAATTGACTGAAGTATATCAGTTGGTTCAAAGCCGCTTATCACCACGCCAAGGCCATATTGCTCGGCAATAAAATTATACATTTGAGAACCCGTAATGGTACTCACATGGCCAGGACCCAAATAGCCATGAATCTCTACACCGGCATCAATCAAAGCAGCCATTGGAGGTGGCATTATTTTATGAGCGCTTAAAACAGAAAAATTAAATAGGCCAGCCATTTCAGCTTTTAAAATTCCGGCAGCAGTAGCCGGAGAAGTAGTTTCGAACCCGATCCCGAGAAAAACAACTTTTTTTCTTCTGTTATGTTTGGCTATTTCCAATGCATCAAGCACTGAATAAACGATTCTTACATCTCGCCCGGCAGCTTTTTCCTGATCAAGCGTAGAACTTGATCCGGGAACCCGTATCAAATCTCCGTAAGTGGTTACAATTACATGGGGCAAACGCACCAGCGCAATAGCATGATCGATATATGCACGACTGGTAACGCAAACCGGACAGCCCGGACCGCTAATCAATTCAATAGTTTCGGGCAATAAGGATGGAATTCCAAACCGCTGTATAGCCATGGTATGTCCGCCGCAAACTTCCATGATACGCATCTTATGACGCGATGTTTCATTAATTTGCCTTACAAGATGCTGAACAGCCACTTTATTGCGGTACTCGTCAATATGTTTCATTTTTATTAAACAATTCGTTTACCGGTTTTTTTCTCTTCAAGATCAAGCTCTTTATTAAATTCCTCAAATTCTTCAAAAAGTTTGAGGGTTTCCAAAGCTTCATCTTCACTTATCTTTTGAAGCGCAAAACCGGTATGCAGCAACACATAATCTCCAACTGCAATTTCGCTCAGATCGAGCATAGTGAGGCTGGCATTATAAAAAGCTTCACCAACAGAACAACGGGCAATATCTCCTTCAATAGACTCAACACGAGCAGGAATGCTTAAACACATAACTTTAATTCTTTTTCAGTGGTTCAAAAGTACATATTTTTTTGCATCCGGCAATCTAGTGAATTGATATCCTGAGATGCCCTAATATTTTAAGCAAGTTACTGCATGCTGATTATATTGATGGGAAAAGTTTATTTTTGTCGCATTACATCAAAAAGAAATTCATTAACACAAACATTATAATCATGCAACTCCACCGAAAATCAGGACTTTTAAGTCTGCTAATAATCACTTTAGCGCTATTCTTTTCTTTTCCTGTTCATGCTGCCTGGCTTAAAAATCAACAAGTTACAGTAAAACAACCCGATGGCACACAGCTTCACCTGTTAGCAACAGGCGATGAGTTTTACAACTGGCTTCACGATGCGGCAGGTTATACCATTATTCAAAGCGAAACAGACGGCTATTTTTATTACGCTGTTTTAAGTAACGATCAACTTGTGCCATCTTCATACAAGGTGGGATTAGCAGATCCTGCTACAAAAGATTTGCAGGTGGGGACAAATATCAGTGCCGAGCAGCGGCTTGCCATCCGATCTTATATGGAACAGGAAATGCGCTTTGTTGAACCAAACAGAGCCTTCGACAGGGCTATTGGTACACTAAACAATCTGGTCATCTACATTCGTTTTGCCGATCAGGAGGAGTTTACCTCAGATACATTGCTGAATTACAATCGTTTTAATAACGCCAATCCGAACGCGAATTCTGTTTTGCAATATTTTAACGAAATATCCTATGGTCAGCTGGATTTACGATCCTTTTTTTATCCTGTTCCACCGGATGAATTCATTTTATCTTTTGAAGATGAGCATCCCAGAAGTTATTATATGCCCTATAATGCAGTAACCAATCCTGATGGTTATGTAAATGATAATCAGAGAACTAATAGAGAGCATACCTTATTGGTTAACGCAGTTGAATGGGTAAATGTTAACTCACCTGTTCCAATGGAACTTGATCTTGATTATAACAATGATAACAGTGTTGATAATGTGGTTTTTATCATTCGAGGAGGCACAACTGCCTGGTCAACATTACTTTGGCCGCATCGCTGGAGCCTTTATACGCAGGATGTTTACATCAATGGCAAAAAAGTACATGACTATAATTTTCAGCTCGAAACCAGTCTGGCAAGCAGTGGGGTTGGTGTTTTATGTCATGAGTTGTATCACAGCTTGAGTGCACCTGATCTGTATCGCTATGTAAATAATGACATTACACCCGTTGGCTCATGGGATATTATGGCTGCCAACAATAATCCTCCACAATACATGAATGCCTTCATGAAAATGAAATATGGTGGTTGGATTGAAGATATTCCCTGGATAACTGAAGCGGGCAGTTATACACTCAATCCATTGCAAGCGGCAGATAACAATGCCTGGCGCATTCCCTCACAAAACTCATCCTCAGAATATTTTGTTTTGGAATACAGAAAAAAAGAAGGCACTTTTGACGGCACACTTCCAAAATCGGGGATGTTGATTTATCGCATCAATACCAATGCCGGAAACGGCAACGCACAGGGACCACCCGACGAGATTTACATCTTTCGCCCCGGTGGCAGCCCTTCAAATGATGGTAATTTGAACGATGCAGTTTTTGGAGCTAATTATGGTCGTGAAGAATTTACTGATTTCAGTAACCCTTATGCTTTTTTGCAAAATGGAAGCCTTGGTGGCGTTACGATTTATGATATCTCAGAACTTGGCGAAACTATGAGTTTTAAAGTTGATTTTCCGGGAGAAGTTGTAGCAAACTTTACTTCGGATGTAAAAGTAGCCTGTGCAAATGATGTGATAGGTTTTTATGATGCATCTACCGGCATTCCGGATAGCTGGGAATGGCAATTTGAACCGCAGTCGTTTGAATTTGTTGAGGGTGATGAAAATGATAAAAATCCGAAACTTAGGTTTTTAGAAGCGGGGCAATATTCTGTTTCTTTAGTGGTAAGCAATGAATTTGGCGAAGATGAAGTGATCTCAGAAAGCTACCTTAGCATTGGCGCAGAGGCAGGACATTTTCAGGATAATTTTGAGTCATGGAACTTTACAGAAGGTTCATGGATGGTTGAAAACCCTGACAACAGCGAAACCTGGGAATTATATAATGTAAGCGGTAATGGAAGTGGAGTTGCTGCAGGAATTAATTTCAGAGATTATTATTCAATCATGCAACGCGACCGTTTAATCTCTAAGCCTTTCGATTTAAGCAATTTATCTACTGCCTATATGAGTTTTGATCATGCATATGCCCAAAATGCCTCTTACACTCAGGTAACAGATTCGCTTATTATTTTAGTTTCGGACGATTGCGGAGAAAGTTGGGAACGTATTGCAGCATTTGGCGAAGATGGCAGCGGAAATTTTGCAACTCATCTCCCAACCGAAGAAACATTTTGGCCTGATGAAACCACAGATTGGTGCGGGCAGGGCTGGGGAGCACCTTGCAATACAATCGACTTAAGCGATTGGGCAGGAAAAAGTGAAGTGCGCATTGCATTCGAAACCGTAAGTTTTTACGGAAATCCCTTATTAATTGATAATGTAGTGGTTTCGCAATATGTAAACACTAACGAGTCATTTACTGACAATCAAGTATTTATATCTCCAAATCCGGTTAAAAATTGGATAAACATTCAACTCGATTTACCTGAAAAAAGTGAAGTGCAGGCTACACTTTTTGATCTAAACGGAAAAATATTATTCCAAACCGTTCTTTTTGAGGATACAAAGCTTGAACGAAAAGCTGAATGGAAAAGTGGTATATATATCATGGAAGTGCAAACAGCTGAAACGACTTACCGTAAAAAATTGATCCTCTGGTAAAATGTTACAAACGAGGAAACAGGTTTCGATTATTGCCATAGTTGCTGTTACCTCTTTTATGGGGACTTTTCTGATTTCAGCTGTCAATATTGCCCTGCCTGCAATTGAGGCACAATTCAATCTGAATGCCGTATCCTTAAGTTGGGTAATAACTGCATTTTTACTTTCGAATGCCATGTTTTTATTGCCAGCTGGAAGATGGGCCGACCTCACCGGAATCAGGAGAATGTTCAAGCTGGGTGTAATATTGTTTGGTTTTTTTTCCATGGCAAGTGGTCTTTCCCCTTCGGGATGGTGGTTGATTTTTTTTCGTTTCCTGCAAGGTATCGGAGCTGCATTAACCAGTACAACAGGGCCTGCTATTTTGGTTTCAGCATTCCCGGCAAGTAGCAGGGGAAAAGTACTGGGTATTTCCGTTTCGGCCGTCTATCTCGGTTTGGCAACAGGCCCTTTTATTGGCGGAATGCTAACACAGCTATATGGTTGGCGTTCTATTTTTTATATCGCTTCGATGCTGGGAATTTTATCAGCACTGATTGCATTGTCCTTCCTTGGAAAGGATGAGCCAACAGTTGCTTCCTCCCCTAAAAAGATCGACCTCAAAGGAACAGCACTTTATATGCCCGGACTCATTGCATTAATCTATGGTGCTTCGAAACTACCCCAAATAGCTGGGTGGTTGTTGATGGGATTTGGGATTATTGCGCTTTTTGCGTTCTGGAAATTGGAATCGCGATCCCTAAATCCGGTAATTGACACCAAACTTTTTACCCAAAACAGACTTTTTGCCTACTCCAACTATGCCTCACTTATCAATTACAGCGCCACCTTTGCAATAGTATTTTTGTTAAGTATCTTTCTGCAAAAAATAAAAGCACTCAGCCCCAGCGAAGCAGGAACCATATTGGTTGCACAACCGATAATGATGGCACTTTTTTCGCCAATCGCCGGAAGATTATCTGACCGCATTCAACCGAGATATCTTACAACGCTGGGCATGCTAATATGCACCTTGGGATTGGTTGGATTTGCATTTTTAAATGCTTCAACACCTATTTGGCTAATTGTGGCCACCTTGTCGTGGTTGGGAGCAGGTTTTGGATTGTTTTCGTCACCCAATATGAATACTATTATGAGCGCTGTTACGAAAAATCAGTATGGTTTAGCCTCCGGAACTGCCGCTACCGGAAGGGTAGTCGGTCAAATTGTTAGCATGACCGTTGTTGCCTCTTTGTTTTCTATAACGATTGGTAATCAAATTTTGAAGGAAGTTTCTGATAGCCTGTTTGTTAATACTATTCGTACTGGTTTTATCCTATTCTCGGTATTGAATTTATTTGGGATATATTTTTCATATCATCGTGGAAAAATTGTAAGATGAAAATAATTTTAGAACAAAACTTTTATCCTTAAACTAATGAAAATTAGATTTATTTTCCACCAAATCAATAGCCTACAGACGCTATTTTAATTCCTGAATTCCAAGCAACTCCATGAATTTCCGCACGATAGATACATGTGAGGCAGGAAAAAGTAACTGGTGATTTCCCAACGCATTATTTTTTAATCTCAGGCAATCTGATTCGGCAAGTTCCAAAACCAATTGTGTACGACAGGCAAAAGGGTAGGATGGTGTTGCTTTTGCTCTGCCTTCGGTAAGCATATATTTTTCCAGCTTATTGTCCAATCTGAATGCAGCAAGATTTTCAGAATCAATTTTTCCCCTTATTGCCGTTCCTTTTCCGGTTTCGAAATGCGTGGTAATTTCAAATTCTTTTAGCAGATTAAGGGGTGCTGTGCAATGTGCGAATAAGATTTCATTTTGTTTTATTTCAGCAATATTTGCCTGCCATGGGATTATCCCTGTAATTGCTTTAATGATCAGCTTCCCTGTCATACTCACGATATCTCCTTCGCATGCTGCCACTTTTCCTTGAGCATTGAGTACAGCCAATGGAAGACAAGCGGTAACGCCATCCTGATTTACGAGCGAAAAACACTCAACACTAATTGCATCAAGTTGCTTTTGATTTATTAAAGTGTCAAGTTGTTTATAAACCTTTGAAGTTGCTGAAAGTTGCTTTTTTTGATCGACAGGAAAGTAGTCCAAAAAAGAATTGCTCACTTCAAAAGTGCTGTGATGTGGTAATTCGTTCCAGGGAATAAAATCAAGTTGAATACCTAATTTTTGCTTTAATAAGGTTTCAGAAATATTGGATTGAATCAGCCATTCCGAAACCTCACCAACAACAGCAGCCTTGTCTGGTTCAATACATCAAAAGCCTTTTTTAGCGATAATGCTTCCTCGAAATTTCGCCTCGAATCACTTGCAAGTGCATCAACAAGGAGCACTTTTTTATGATGATCGCGCAAATATGCAGCAATTTCCATAGTGGCTGCCCAGGAGTTTTTCTCTCGGTGTGCAATGAGAATAAAGGCTTGATGTTTGTCAATCAATGGCAATACTTTTTGCTCTGTGCCACCTGTTGCAATAAATAACAGGGCAGCGTCAGCAACTAAATCGTAGGGTTTGTCAGCAATCATTGTTGTAATGATTTTATGCGATCTGGCCAAAACATCAGCATTATTATCACTTGCCAGATACGAGATATGTAAAACCATATTATTATTCATTCAATTTGGTTTTCCGGGTGTGGTGCTAAAAAAGGATGATCAAAGTTAGCAAAATTCTGGAAAAATATTTTGAGCTTCCTATACTAAATGAACTAAAGTTTTAGTTTAGAGAAAAAACATTTTTATGCGTTACCTCAGTATGCTGCTTTTATTTTTCGTTTGGTCTATTTCATTTGCACAAAATAAACCTGAACAAGACCGGTTAAAAAAGGATTCAACATTTTTAGCCTGGCAAAAAGAATGGCATCTGGCAGCGCTTAAAAAACAAAAAGCACTACTTGAAATGCTCGACACCATCAATCCTGATAGTTTGCGTGTTTTAAGTGCGCATTCAGCAGCTTTGCAAGAGATACCTGATCTCAGTGCTTTTAAGGCCATTGAAAAAATAGATTTTTCTAACAATTATTTTACAAAAATAAATTTCAAAAGGCAGTTCAATCAAAAGTTGAAACGTTTAAATTTGGAAGACAATAAACTTAAAAATGTTAAACTACAGAAGTTTAATAAACTGGATATCATTTTGTTGCATCGAAATGAATTGAAAAGAATTCCGCCATCAATCCGAAAACAAAAGCAACTTCGTGTGCTGGATCTTTCAAATAATAAAATAAAACGCATTCCGCGTTTTATAAAACGCTTGGATAGCCTTCAGGAAATCAACCTCAATCATAATCAGCTTAAGTTTAATAATCGAACCGCCCGACGTTTATCGAATGTAAAACGTGTTCTTGTTGGAGGGAATAATATCAATCAATTACCTGATAATATAGCTGTTATGCAAGGTGTTGAACGTTTAAACCTGGGCAAAAATCAACTCAGCCAGCTGCCGGAAAATTTTTCGGAATTGACCAAGCTAAAAAGTTTAATTTTTTATGAAAATAATTTTCATCATTTCCCTGAAGAAATATTGAAGCTAAGCAGTTTACAAGAGCTGGATTTTTACCATAACAAGCTAACAGTCATTCCAGAGGAGATTTCAAACCTGAGTCAATTGAAACAACTTTTTTTAGCTTATAATCAATTGGAGAACTTGCCGGAAGAAATCCAACAATTAAAATCGCTCAAGTATTTATATGTTCATCACAACCGCTTGCCTGTGTTTCCGGAATGGATCGCACAGATGGTGCAACTCGAGCGGCTCGATTTAAGTTATAATGCGGTACCTGATATTCCCGATCTGCGCAATTTGACTCACCTAACCGATCTTGATCTACAAAGTAATCTTATTGGTCAGTTTCCGTGGGATCTTTTAGAAATGAAACAATTACATCTGCTGATTTTAAAAGACAACCTCTATGAATTAAGTGGTGATGAAATAAAGCAACTTTCAGATATAAAAGCAGTTATGAATAAGCAGGGAAAAAACCTGATGTACTAAAAGTTGTTGAACTCACCTTTACAAAATCAGTTTCTGAAAATTAGCGACATTTGCCAAAAAAATCAGGTGCGCTATTTTATTCATCTGGCATACAATGGAAAGGCTTATCATGGTTGGCAACGGCAGGATAATGCGCATACGGTTCAGGCAGAGCTTGAGAAATGTTTAAGCCTTAAACTTGGTGATAACATAAGTATCATGGGCTGCGGACGCACGGATACCGGGGTTCATACGCGAAATTTTTACGCTCATTTCGATAGTGAAACGGCTTATCAAAGCATAGCTTCAGCAAGCTTTGTAAACCAACTCAATCGTTTTTTACCTTCAGATATCGTGGTTTTTAGTATTCGTAGCGTTTCAGAAAACCTGCACGCCCGATTCGATGCTATATCACGCATTTACCGTTATTATCTGCACACCGAAAAGGCAGTTTTTTTGCCGTATTCCTATTATTTTCCACATAGGCTTGATTTACAGCTGATGAATAGCGCTGCAAACCTGTTATTGAATCACATCGATTTTACTAGTTTTTCGAAACTTCATACTCAAACCCAGACCAATAATTGCCAAATCACCTATGCGAAATGGGAAATACATCAAAACCAGCTTGTTTTTGAAATTAAAGCTGACCGATTTTTACGCAATATGGTACGAGCAATTGTTGGCTCTTTGATAGAAGTAGGGCTGCAAAAACGGAGTCCTGATGATTTTGAAAAACTTATTCTTGCCAAAAACAGAAATGTGGCGGGTTATTCTGTTCCAGCCCATGCCTTGTTTTTAGAAGACGTTATTTACCCTGAAGAATTAGTGCTATCCCAGTAAGTGATAATAGCGATCGCGAATAGCTTTCAGCTTATTAATACTGATATCCTCACGGTAAATTCGAACAAGTTCCAAAATGTGATTGTTGGTAAAAATACTTGCAGAAGCGGCGTCAAAGTTTAGCACCGCGACCTCGTATTTTGCCTCCGCAGTTATTTTTTTAAAGTGATTCCAATCCAAATGTTCTGGAATCAAAAAATAGCCATGGTGCGCTTGTCTGGCATCAAAAAACAGCCCTTCCTCCAATTCTTCCAGAAAGAAAAACTTTTTCAACTTTATTACAGCATTATTCAGCAGAACACCTTTTTTGTGATGTTGCAATGGTAAACCCGCTTCGCGATATTGCTGCTGAAGAATACTTATTTGGCCATATTGTTGCAAATCACGAATACGAAGCGCTGGCATCTCCGGATGATCGGGAACCGTTATGGTAGCCCACACGGCATCAACCGTGAGCTTCGATTGCTTATTTACCTGCAGGAATATCCTTTGTAAATCCATGAAATCAACCGGCTCACCAAGCATCAGGTAAAGGTATTGTGGTTTTTGCACTTTTGGCCCATCAGCGTAGTAGCCAAAAAAAGGATTTACGGATTCGAGCACACAACTATCCTTAATCAATAAGTCACTCTCTAAACAATGGAGCGACTCTTCTTTGGTCAGGGAACCAAAATACTCCTGAACGTTTTTTTGCTTCATTTGGTTTTAGTTATTTCGCTGACAATTTACGAAATATTTTAAGTGAAACCAAAAAATTAACTTCAGTTTTCGCACAAAAAAACAGGCGATTGCTATAAGATCAATAATCGCCCGTAATAGAAAATATTCTTGCTACACTTTAAAACTTATACGCATTGTCATCGATCAGCTTATCGGCAATTCGTCTGCGTGCCTCCTTGATGTTAAACGGAGAAGTTTTGCAATGGAGATAAAGCGCTTCTCTGAATTTTTCCTGAAGTTCGGGTTGTGCAAAACTTACAACAGCATCCCAGCCTGATTTTTGGACGAGGGCTGCAACGTCATGCATTAAAATATCCAGGATGTCTTTATAAAGTATGAAATCAGCATCTGACTTAATTTTTTCCAGCTTTTGAACCCTGTAAACTGTTGATTCGGCCACATAAATTTGCATCAGCATATCGGCAAGATTCATCATCACCTCTTCCTCTTCAGCAATTTTGCGACCAAAAGTATCTGTGATAGCCGGAATAAGCATTAGAACTGCTTTTTTAAGGTTCCTAATCGTAGCTATCTTATCATCAAAATAGGAATTTAAGGAAAGCACATTAGGTTTATCAAGGCTTGCAACAGCAGCATCTGCTAATTCACGCAAGTTAAAGCCACTCTTGGCACCTTTTTTCAGTAAAGCATCAACAGCAAGTAAACGGTTAATTTCGTTAGTACCTTCGAATATCCTGTTAATGCGCGAATCTCTGTAGGCCCTGTCAACAGGTGTTTCACTCGAAAAACCCATGCCACCATAGATCTGAACTGCTTCGTCAACTACATAATCAAGTGCTTCAGATCCATAAACTTTCATCAACGCACACTCTGCCGAAAATTCTGCAACACCCTCAATGTTAGCTTTTCCATGAGGATGCCCTGTAGCTTTAAGCTCATCAATTTGATCCTGAATATCTTTGCTTGCTCTGTAAACAGCTGATTCAGTGGCAAAAGTTTTAACAACCTGCTGGGCCAACTTATGCTTGATGGCGCCAAAATTTGCAATGGCTTTACCAAACTGTTTACGTTCGTTAGCATAATTTACAGAATGCTGGATAGCTTTTTTAGCGCTGCCCAGAACGGTTGCAGCTAATTTAATACGTCCTAAATGTAAAATATTTAATGCAATACGAAATCCTTCACCACGTTTGCCCAGCATATTTTCAACCGGGACTTTCACATCGTTGTAAAAAATCTGACGCGTTGATGAGCCCTTGATTCCCATCTTTTTCTCCTCGGGATTCATCGTAACACCTTCCCAGGCACGTTCAACGATAAATGCACTTAAAACGCGATCGTTGTCAACCTTTGCAAAAACAGTTTGAATGTCAGCAAACCCACCATTTGTGATCCACATTTTTTGTCCGTTGAGAATATAATGCTTTCCGTCCTCCGATAAAACGGCTTTTGTTCGACCCGAATTGGCATCAGAACCAGCACCAGGCTCGGTAAGACAGTAAGCGGCCATCAATTCACCTGTAGTGAGCTTAGGAATATATTTTGCTTTTTGATCCTCATTACCATAATAAAGGATAGGCAAAGTGCCGATTCCGGTATGCGCCATAATGGCAACAGAATAGGAGTGAGCCGCTCCCAGAGCTTCATTGGCGCGCATCACTGTTAAAAATGATTGCTCAAAACCCTCATATTCTTCAGGAACTGACAAACCTAACAAACCAAGTTCGCCTGCTTTTTTTAGCAGAGAAGCCATTAACCCTGGTTCCTGACCATCTATGCTATCAAGGTTTGGAAAGATTTCTGTTTCCAGAAAATCCTGACAGGTTTCAGTAATCATATTGGTTTCTTCATCAAATTCTTCAGGGATAAATACGGCTTCGGCTTCCACATCCTTGATGAGGAATTCACCGCCTTTGAGGGGATTTTGTGTACTCATATATTTCCAAATTAAGTTAGTTCGCAAACTTACTTATTTTACTTTTATAGTGAGGAATTTAGATATGTTTCGAGTCTTATTTAAAATGATTCTAACACAAATACACTTGTCGAAATCCATTGAAATGAAAATTTGGAAATTCTTTTGGACGTTGGTTTCAAATTAATAACTTCGCTAAGAATTTGAACAAAAATTTTCATATGAAAAAAACTATAAAGCCATGAAAACAAAATGTTTACTTTCTTTTTTGGGATTATTTCTGCTTGCTGCATCGAGTCTTACATTTGGTCAGTCATTTAGTTCGGATCGCCCCGGAGCTGGTGATGGCGTGGCTACTGTTGGGCCTCGGTATTTTCAGTTAGAGGCAGGATTGGATTTTAGTCGTTCGAATGGGGGAGAAATAAATGAATTTACTGCTAATTCTCTTCCTATTTTTTTGGTCAGATACGGATTAACAGAAAAAATTGAACTTCGACTTACAGAATCATTTGTTATGCACGACATGCCTAATTTGGCTGGTGATCAAAAAAGCAGTGGCTTATCTAACCTAACTGTAGGAGGTAAATTTCAAGTTTGCGAACGTCAGGAATGGGGAACACAAGCTGCTGTTTTGGCAGAATTATTTGTGCCGACAGGATCGGCAGAAGTCGCTGGCGATGCACTTGGACTTAGTTTACGATTGCTCCATAGCTGGGATTTCGCCGAAAACTGGAATCTGGGTTCTAATATTGGTGCCTATTGGTTCGAAGAACAGGATTTAAGTCTGTTTTACAGTTTTGCTTTAGGCTATGCTATTACTGAAAAAATTGGAGTTTTTGCTGAGCCTTACGGAAATTATTTTCAGTTTGATGATTTCAGCTTATCCATTGATGGAGGTGTTACGTATCTTTTAAAACCGAATGTTCAGATAGACCTAAGCGCAGGAACCGGGATATCTGATGACCATTTGTTTGTGGGATTAGGCTTTAGCTGGCTTATCGGAAAAATTTAACTTATTGCTCCTAAAATACTATGCGCTCAACTATTCTAATTCTGGATGAACTCGATCAGTGGAAACCTTATTATGATACTGATAGTATCTTAACATCAGGTGATTACCTTAAAAATCAAGAGTTAAATCAAAAGCATTTTTTTGTGATAAACCTTTGCAACAAGCTCGATTATCACTCCGAGGGTTATTATTGTTCTCTTTTGGCTCAGGCCAGGGGACACAAGGTTTTGCCTGATATTGAAGTGATTAATCGCCTGGAATCAGGAGCCGTGATGCGATTGGATTACCAATTACAAAAATCGACCTATAAATGGCTACAGGCCAACAAAAAGAATGAAGGCGAACGGATTTCGCTTGACATATTTTTTGGCACATGTGACGAGCCAGTTATGGAGAAGGTTGCACGCTTTGTTTTTGAGCAAAATCCCTGTCCGATGCTTAGGGTGCAATTTGCTGTAAGAGAAAAGAATCAGATCGAAAACATCAGGCCACTTGGTTTAGACGAACTAAGCGAAGAACAACAAGATATTTTTGCACAAGCGCTTGATAACTTTAGCAAGAAAGTGTGGAGACAACCTCGCAGCAAGAAGCCTTCGCGTTACGATCTGGCTATACTTTACGATCCTGAAGAGGCTTTTCCGCCCAGTAATAAAACTGCTTTAAATCAATTCCTTAATCAGGCTAAAAAATTGCAAATCAATGCAGAGCTCATCACCGCTCATGAAGCCCATCGTTTAATGGAATATGATGCCTTATTTATCAGACAAACAACTTCATTGAATCATATCACCTACCGACTGGCACAGCAAGCGCAACAAGCTGATATGGTCGTTATCGACGACCCGCTCTCGATAATCAGATGTACCAATAAAGTGTATTTGAAAGAACTACTGGATAAGGAAGAAATTCCGACTCCAAAATCGGAACTGATTTTTAAGTCGGATACTTACAGCTGGAATGAAATCAGCGAAATTTTAGGTTCACCTATCGTTTTGAAGGTTCCGGATGGTTCATTTTCGCATGGCATGGGAAAAGCTTCTTCGGAAGAAGAGTACCAGAAAATTATTGATGTTTTATTTGAAAAATCTGCTATTGTTCTGGCTCAGGAATTTCTGCCTACGAGCTTTGACTGGCGTATTGGCGTTTTAAATGGATCACCACTCTATGCCTGTAAATATTTTATGGCGCGAGGACATTGGCAGATATATCACCACATTGATTCCAGAAAATCCCAAGCCGGTTCATTTGAAACTGTGCCGGTGCATAAAGTGCCTAAACATGTGTTGAGAAATGCCCTGGATGCAGCAAATGCCATCGGGAAGGGACTCTATGGTGTTGATGTGAAAGCCATTGACGACAAATCTGTGATTATTGAAGTAAATGATAATCCTTCAATAGATTATGGCGTTGAAGATGCTATTCTGGGTGATGAACTTTACCGATTGATTCTAAGAGAGTTTCTTGACAGAATGGAACGCAAACATCATGCACATGGCTCCTGAAACAATCCTGGATGCAAAACCAGAGCATTTGTCAGTTATTATGCAGATTGAACAGCTGTGTTTTGGTGTTGATGCCTTCAATATCAGACAAATGCGCTATTTAATACATGCTGATAATCCATTTTTTGTAATCTATTCAGATTTAAAGCTGGCAGGTTATGTGATTTTGCTGATTCGAAAAAAGAGCCAGATAGTAAGACTTTATGCCCTCGCTGTTCATCCCGATTTCAGGGGCAAAGGATTAGCCAGTAAGCTCTTACAAAAAACAATTGAACTTTCTCAGCAGTTGAATATGAAGCAGATTAGCCTGGAAGTGAGAGTTGACAATGTTACTGCCATTAAGTTGTATCAACAAAAAGGTTTTCAAATTTCAAAACAATTGCCACAATACTATAAAGATCAGGCAGATGGGTATAAAATGAAGCTCAAACTTTCGGAGTTGAAATAAATCCTTCCTTTTTTTGCGGGATTTTTAGCAACTTCTTTGATATTAAATTTTCTTATTAATATGAATATCAATATTATATGATGATTCATAGTATTTCAGGCTTGCGCTTGTCAAGTCTAATTTTTTAATCAATTTAAAATCATTCTAAATAATTGTTTAAGTTTGCGCGTAATTATTCTAAACACAATTTATGAAATCGAATTTGTCCTTTCTCTTGATCTTGCTGTTTATTCCTTTTTTAGGTCGAGCACAGCAAGCAAAAACAAACCCAAGTTTAATCTCTAATTTACCAGCTCCGGTAGTTGTTCCAAGTATTGCCAAGCAAATTCAAAATGGAACATTTATTGCGCAGAATCCAAATGAACCCTTAAAGATGGGTCAACCCAAACGGGCTGGTGCAAATATGACCGTACCTGGCAAAGGCCTGCCAAAAGGCGATGACCCCTTAGTTGCACAACAAACAAAAGTAGCACGCAAGGCCAGTCGTGATCCTTTAATGGTATTTCATGCCAATGCGTCAAATATTACGCCCAGTGATCCTACTGGTGCTGTTGGACCAAACCATTATTTAGGTGGTTGGAATACTGGTTTTCGTGTTTTTGACAAGAATGGTGAACCACTAATGCCAACGGCATCATTATCCAGTATTTTTCCCGGAAACAATGCCGGAGACCCTATCATGCTTTATGATGCTGCTGCGGATCGCTATATCATTACCGAGTTTGACTTTTCGCCAAATGGACTCAATTTTGCCATTTCGGCTGGTCCAGACCCTGTTAATGATGATTGGTATGTTTATACTACAGGTCTCACAACAGGACAATTTCCAGACTATCCAAAATTCTCAATCTGGTCGGATGGATATTATGTAACAGCCAATATTGGTTCAACCAACAGGGTTTTTGTAATTGAAAGAGACTCCGTCTTAGTTGGTGCATCGCCTCAGTTTTTGAGTTTTCCGCTTCCGGGAATCAGTACCTCAGGGTTTTACAGCCCGCAGTTTTTTAATGTCTCAAATGGAGATCTTCCTCCAGCCGGAAACGCAACTGTTGTTTACCTGCAGGATGACGCCTGGAGTGGTATTTCAGAAGATCACATGAAGCTCTGGACACTTAATGTTGACTGGGAAACACCTGCAAATTCTGAAATTTCGCAACCATTGGTAGTACCAACTACGCCTTTTATTTCAGTTTTTGATGGTGGTTCTTTTTCGAATAGGCCACAGCCTTCAGGACCGAATATCGATATTTTACAGGCTACTGTGATGCAGCAGGCCCAGTATCGCAGGTTCGCAGATTATAATGCTGCGCTGTTCAATTTTGTAGTTGATACTGACGGTAGCTCAGGTGAATTAGCTGGCATCCGCTGGTTTGAGATGCGACAGTATGGTGATGACGCAGCCTGGGAAATCTATCAGGAAGGAACCTATATTTCACCTTATAATAATAAGGATGCATTTTCGGGTAGCATGGCCATGGACGGACAAGGAAATATTGCTTTAGCATACACCACCGTAAGTACTTCCGAAAGTATCGCTATTTACTTTACGGGGCGTTTTGCGTCTGATCCACTTGGAACTATGACTGTTGATGAAACATTGATCGCACAGGGAAACTCAAACGATCCCTCAAATCGTTTGGCAGATTACGTGCATCTTACACTTGATCCGGCTGATGACATGACCTTTTGGCATATCGCTGAATATTTTAACAATAACCAGCGAACTGATGTTGTTGGTGTTTTTCAGATTGCTTCAGATCTGGCCAATGATGTTGGAGTTGTGGAAGTTGTTGAACCTGTGAGTGGTGAGCTATTGGCTGAACAGCCAATTACAGTTAATATTTTCAACTTTGGAACCGAAGATGTTGATAGTATTCCGGTTGGTTACTTTCTTCCTGGAAGTGATACCATTTATGAAATGGTTTTCGATACTTTAATTGCAGGCGAATCAGTTGATTACACCTTTGACGCTACTTATGATATGAGTGCTGTTGGCGAAACATTTAACCTAACTGTTTTTACTGCCCTGGCAAATGATGAAAACTTGCTGAATGACAGTTTGAATGTAAATATAGTGCATCTTAACAATAATGATATTGGTGTGACTGCTATAACCAATCCCGAATCGGGAACAGGACTTACACAGGAAGAAATAATCAGTGTGATGCTCACAAACTTTGGTGCTGTCGATCAAGCGGAATTTGAAGTAACCTTTGATCTGGATGGAATAGTTGTTACTGAAACTTATATGGACACACTTTTTGCTGGTGCTGAAGCTGATTTTGACTTTGAAACCACAGCTGATTTTTCAGCATTAGGTGCATATAATTTACTGGCCTACACCTCATTGGAAGACGATTCGGATTTGAGCAATGATACTACTTCTGCCACAATCATTAAATCGAACTGCCAGCCCGAATCTGATTGCTCATCCGGTGATGCCATCCTCTATGTGGAGCTCATAGATTTGATCAATGAATCTGAATGCAGTGATAATGGCTATAATGACTTCACGGAATTGAGTACTGACATTGAAACAGGTTCAACCAATGAGTTGATCTTAACCGTAGGTTATGGCGATGAATTTGTTCGTGTTTGGGTTGATTTTAATGACGATTTCATCTTCGACATGGACGAGTTAATCATTGACAACCACGAAATCGCAAATGGTGAAAGCTCAGGCGAATTTACTGATGCACTTAGCTTTGTCGTTCCTGAAGAGGCTCAACTTGGCGAGCATTTGATGCGTATTAAAACCAACTGGAATGCCGGCGTGCCAGATGATGCCTGTGCAGAAACCGAGTACGGCGAAACAGAAGATTATACCCTTAATGTTGTGCTTCCAACCGGAACAATGGCTTTGCCAGAAATGGACAGTGAACTTGAAATTGTTCACCTCGGAAATGATCAATATGAAGTATCGTTGATTTCTGAAAAACTGGATTCACAAGTGCTGATTAACCTGCACAATAGCTTAGGCATTAATCTGGTTGAGAATAAAGTAACTTATGTCAATGATCGTTACACCTATCCGCTCGACATGTCGTATGCCACTTCGGGAGTTTACATTATTCGAATGGGAACACATCAATATGGCAAAGTCAAAAAATTAATAATAAAATAGGAATTCAAAGGGCTACTTCACTACCATTGGAGTAGCCTTTCTTGATATTAAATTTATTTCAAATGATATCAAACAACTTAAAAAAAATGAAGCAGATAGTTTTAACCGCCTTAGTTGTGGTAGGTTTCGTAACCTTGAGCCAACAAGCCTTTGCACAGTCAATTAAAAGTGAAAAGCAAAGAAAAGAAGCTATTGAAAGCAGCCTGAAAAATGAAGCTGACACAAAAAAGACGATTGAAAATGAAAAAGTAAAAATTGGGCTTGAGTCAAAAGCTTCGCAAAAAGACTTATCCAAGGAAGCTCAATTGCGTGAAGAAAAACTAAAAAGAGAAGCAGAGGAAAATAGACGAAAAGAAGGATCTGCTAAGTCTAATGCATTAAAAAATGCTAATTCACGTAGTTTGCAATATGAAAGCGAGGGAGTTAATACCAACAAAAACCTAAAATCATCTGGAAAAACGCATAAAGCCGGCATTGAAGCAAACTCAAGTGAGCTTGCAAAAAGAAAAGCAGAACTTGAAAAGCTTAAGAAAGAGGGTAAACTTTCGGAAGATGAGTATAAAACTGCTCTCCAAAAGATTGAAATGATGGAGGAGCAGAAGCGTGAGCAAGGGCAAAAACCTAAATTAGGCACTTCAGATAAAAGATAGTTTTTCTGAGTTTCATGGATTTTGAAAAAACCGTTTCACCCAATACAGTGGAACGGTTTTTTAATGGAATTAATCCTTCAATTCGGTTTTTATCGATTCGTACCATTCAAACAAATCATGCTTGTCAGCCAATTTAATAGCGGGATTTTTGACCAGCTCATCAAACTCTTTCAGCAGCTGATTTGCTTTAGAATGATTTCCGGATAATGCATAAAGTTCCGCTTCAAAAAGTTTTAAGCCAGGCTCTTTAGGATAATACTTCAAGCCGATTTCAATAAAATAAATTGCCGTCTGAAAATCATTCTGGTTATAATAATGACTGGCCAATGAATAAATGTGAACCAATTGTGGAATAAGGGGATAGGGGAGGTCACTAAAATCATTTTCCAGCGTTTGAGCTGCATTTATGCCTTGCAGTGAATCCTGTTTCCAATCAAACCATTCACCCAAAATAGCATTGTAATCAGCAAAATAATGCGTTAAGAACTGCGGAACACTAAGCGCATAATTTGTGATATGATTGGCCTCAGAAAAGATTTCCATTTCCCAGCGAAAGCCTCCCCGAATTGGTTGTTCGCTGAGCTCTTCAGCGAAAGATTCATTCGACATCAGGTAAGTTTGTTCCTCATAACTATCTCCACTTGTCATAAAATAATAAATCTGGTTTGTGTCGGCTTTTGAAGCCAGGTTAAGCAATTGGGATTTTACCTCATCCGATTCAAAAAACCCACTAAAGCTGCCAGCTGCGCTTATTTTTTCAGGATAGCATGCCAGCAAGTAATTTACAAGCCAGCCAGTTCGGGAATGGCCTGCTATCATCAAAAAATTTATCGGTGCTATTTCCTGTTCAATAGTGGGAATCAATTCTTCGAAAATAAGTTTGGCAGTGCTTTCCAGTCCGGTTAAACTATCCCTGACAAATTCCGTATCGGTATATTTCAGGCGCTTTTGTGGGTCAAAAGGTAAACCTGCCACAACAATTTCTGGAATTTGCGTTCCTGCACCTGTAAGCAAATTTATTCCGGCCAAATGGTAATCGAAATTTGTTCTGTTCTGCTGATCAAAAAGAATAAGTAGCGGATAAGAGCGATTTTCATCCGTAAAATGCCATGAATCAGGGATGGCAACATCAAAGTTTACACTATCCTGCCAATATTCCGAATAAATTTTAAGCGTTTGGTTGCTATATACTTCAATTGCTTGTTGCGCTACTAAAGCAATTGAGAAAAGCATGAACAACAATATGATGCTGAGCCTTTTCATTTGGTAAATTTTATTTTGGGAAACGAAAATACAATAAGTATGTTATCGGGCATAAAAAAGGCAGCCGTGCAAAACGACCGCCTTTTAAAATTGTCAAATAGTGATTTTATTTGAGATCAAAGCGATCCAGATTCATCACTTTATTCCAGGCAGCAACAAAATCCTGTACGAATTTTTCCTGACCATCAGCACAGGCATAAACCTCTGCAAGGGCACGCAATTCGGAGTTTGAACCGAAGAGCAGATCAACACGAGAGCCAGTCCATTTCACTTTTCCGGTTTTACGGTCAGATCCTTCATAAGTTTCCCTGTCGTCTGAAACAGATTTCCATGAAGTTCTCATATCCAACAAATTAACAAAGAAGTCATTGGATAAAACTTCAGGTTTTTCTGTAAACAAGCCATGTTTTGAACCATCCCAGTTTACGTTTAAAACGCGTAAGCCGCCAACCAAAACAGTAAGCTCAGGAGGTGTGAGTGTAAGCAGTTGAGCCCTGTCGATCAGCATTTCTTCTGCGGAAGTCATATAATTAGTTTTGATGTAGTTACGGAAACCGTCTGCCAAAGGTTCCAGATAGCTAAATGATTCCACATCTGTTTGCTCTTGTGAGGCATCTGTACGACCGGGAGTGAAAGGAACTTCGAGCTCGAAACCGGTAGCTTTCGCTGCTTTTTCAATTCCCACATTACCACCAAGGACAATAAGATCGGCTATAGAAACCTGTTTTTCACCAGATTTACCATTGAAATCTTTTTGAATGCTTTCGAGCGCTTTCAAAACTTTTGCCAGCTGAGCAGGATTATTCACTTCCCAATCTTTTTGCGGGGCAAGACGAATGCGCGCGCCATTGGCACCACCACGCTTGTCAGAATCCCGATAGGTAGAGGCAGATGCCCAAGCCACTGATACTAATTCCGAAACGGAAAGATTTAATTCACCGATTTTAGCTTTTAAGGCTTTAACATCAGCATCATCAATCATTTTGTAAGTAGCGGCCGGAATTGGATCCTGCCAGAGCAAATCCTCTTGTGGAACTTCAGGTCCCAGGTATCGGGATTTTGGCCCCATATCACGATGCGTCAACTTAAACCAGGCGCGGGCAAAAGCATCTTCAAATTCTGATGGATTTTCTAAAAATCTCCGTGAAATTTTCTCATAGTCAGGATCAAACCTCAGCGAAAGGTCGGTAGTAAGCATGAAGGGTTGATTTCTTTTTCCGGGAATATGCGCATCAGGCACACTATTGGCACCAGCTTGTCCACGAGGTTTCCATTGATAGGCTCCTCCCGGACTCTTGGTCAGTTCCCATTCGTAATCAAAAAGATTTTCGAGGAAGTTTATACTCCATTGCGTTGGTGTTTTTGTCCAGGTTCCTTCCAGCCCACTGGTTATGGTGTGTTCAGCATTTCCCTTTCCATGTTTATTTTTCCATCCCAAACCCTGTTCTTCCAGGTCTGCTGCTTCCGGATCGGCTCCCAGATTTGAATCAGGGGCTGCACCATGCACTTTTCCAAAGGAATGGCCGCCTGCAATCAAAGCAACAGTTTCCTCGTCATTCATGGCCATCAGGGCAAACGACTGACGAATATAATGAGCGGCTTTCACAGGATCAGGCTCGCCATTAGGGCCTTCCGGATTTACGTAAATCAGTCCCATATGGTCAGCTGCCAATGGGCCTTTCAATTCGCCTTTTTCGTTGTGGCGTTGGTCTTCGAGCCATTTACCTTCCGAACCCCAATAAATATCTTCTTCCGGCTCCCATATATCCTCGCGTCCGCCAGCAAAACCAAATGTCTTGAAACCCATCGACTCAAGAGCAACATTACCGGCTAAAATCATCAGATCGGCCCAAGAGAGTTTCTTGCCGTATTTTTGCTTGACAGGCCAAAGCAAACGACGGGCTTTGTCGAGGTTCACATTGTCGGGCCAACTGTTTAGGGGCGCAAAACGCTGGTTTCCGGTGCCTCCGCCACCACGTCCGTCAGTAACACGATAGGTTCCGGCACTGTGCCACGACATACGGATAAAGAGCGGGCCATAATGACCCCAATCAGCTGGCCACCAGTATTGTGAGTCTTTCATTAAATCCGTCAGGTCTTTTTTTACAGCTGCCAGATCCAGACTTTTAAAAGCCTCGGCATAACTAAAATCTTTACCCATTGGGTTAGATTTTGCAGCATGCTGACGCAAAATATTTACATTGAGTTTGTTTGGCCACCAGTCACGATTTGAGGGGCCACTTCCTGCCGCTTGTTTTGAAGAAGCACCTGTTACCGGGCACTTGCTTTCGATAGCAGCATGAGGATTTTTGTTTTCTTCCATTTTCTTGGGTTTTACTTTGTTTGTTGCAAATGTATTAATTGTTTATTTATTTAATTCAAAATTTCCATAGATGATATCTATGATACGATTGCAAATCCTTATGAGTTTAAAAGATGATGAATAAATTCGTTGCGATCAGAAAACTATTTCTGCCTTTTATCCTTTTTCTTTTTTGGCTCAGGTAATTGCTCCCAACTGATTTTAACAAGTTCCTGCAACCATTGTTTATTTTCCAGCTGATCGGTGATCAAAAAACTATTTTTCGCTCCAGGATAGGGCGGAGCTTCCTGAACGTTTCCGATAAACGCAGCACCTGCATTTGTTGGCTTGATAAACAACTGATTATCACATACCAAACCGAATATTTTAGATTTGTAGTACACAGCATATTCACCAAACATTTTTCTGTAGGACAGATCCTCAAGTTCGTCCAACTGATCCATTACATAAGCGATAAAATCTTCTGAAGTGGGCATGTTTTTCTTTATTTAGTTGTTTCACCGCCCATTTCGGTAAATACTTGATCTACTGGCTCCCAGAGTTCAATCTTGTTTCCGTCTGCATCCATGATATGGACAAATTTGCCATAATCGAAAGTTTCTATGCTGTCAAGAATCGTTACACCTTTATTACGAAGGTTTTCAACAAGCTTTTCAATATGTTGCACCCTATAGTTGATCATAAATTCCTTTTCGGAAGGCTGAAAATATGCAGAGCCTTGCTTGAAAGGGCTCCATTGCAAATAATTGATTTCATCCGGACGGTTGGCATTTCTGAACTCAAAGGAAGAGCCCCATTCATTCACAGCCAACCCAAGATGATCAGCATACCATTGTCTGGTTTTTTCGGGATTATCCGAAAAGAAAAATATACCCCCAATTCCAGTAACTCTTGGTATTGAATCCTGTTCGATATTGTTTTGAATGTTTGGATCATTTTTCTGTTCTTCTTTCATGGTTTTATTATTTTTTGTGCTACAACCAATGGCTAATGTCATAGCGATAAAACATAACAAGCTGTACTTTAACATCATAACTATTATTAATTCGCAAAGATAAGCAGTATGCTGATGAGATGATGTTTTCATTCAGCATTTGAAGTGGATTTCCTGAGGTACTTTTTTAACTTTGCTAAATTCATTATCAGTTTTCCTCATGGGTAAATTCAAGCATTTCTTATCTTTTGGACTTATTGTCATATTGTTTTTTAATTCTTTGAGCAAACTCAATGCCCAAGAAACAGCCGGCAAGTTTTCAATTGGATCTGTATTTGGCGGTGTATATTCATACCGTAATTTGGAAGTAGATCAGCCGCACATCATTGCAATGCGCGATGAAATGGAATCGCCCGCTTATGGATATCATGGTGGACTAAGTATTGCTTACTCACTTTCCGACCAATGGGATGTTGAGTCAGGAATAAGCTATGCTACAAGGGGTTATAAATCAAAAGGAGAAGGCATAGATAGTGAATGGAATGTCGTCTTTACATTTGAAACACACCATAACTATCATTAGACTGATATTCCTGTGTTGGTTACGTATTATCCGTGCAAAGGCGCTGTTAGGCCTTTAATAACAGCAGGTTTTGCAGTCAACTTCTTTATCAAAGAAGTGAATAAATCAACCCAAACGAACACGCAGGGTGAACAAATTATTCACAACTTTGAATCAGAAAGCGTAAAACGAAGCCCTGGTTTGCAAAGCTTGCTTGGTGCTGGCATAGCCTATCGCATAAATAAGCGATTGTCATCGAGAATACTTGCACTTTACGCTCAAGACCTGTTTAAAACGACCGATACTCCCATCACCGAAAAGCTCTATACGATTGGGTTGCAGGCGGGATTATTTTATCGGTTTTAGCTTGGCTTTTTATAGTTACACGCTGCCTTTCTTTGGTAGAACCCTTAAAGCGTTAAAAGCGAGGAACAGCAAGCTGGAATGTATGTGCTGTCGGGATTGCAGAATTTCATTTTTGATCTGAGCAAAAAGCGCTGCGACTTAACCGACACAGTAGCATTGACACGGCACTCACTTAACGATGGAAAGATTAAGAAAACGGTGAACAAAGGTGTGATTGAAAATTTTCGAACGTTTTGCATAAAAAGCAGCAAGCAATAAATGGGGGAGACCCTAACTGTTGCTTGCTGCTTAATTCAACGACCTAGCACCTATGCTTCGTGCTTATGGTGCATGAACTGTTACTGTGATACGATTACTTTTTCTGTATGTGCATGATTTTTATTGCTAAACCGCACAAAATACATAGCCGGAACAGGTCTAAAATACTTGCTGTATAAGCCAGCAGTTTGCAGTTCGTACGTATCGATCAGTTTTCCGGTGGCATCAAATACCTGTACCAGAGCTTTTCCGGTGAAGGGGGTCTCAATAAAAATCCGATCACTGTGGTACCAAATGTTAACATAGGCCGATGGAAGTTCACCAACACCCACAGCTGGGTGGATAATCAGGGTTGCATTAATTATGGAAATGCTGTAATTATCAATCTTGGCACCAGTTAGCGATGCAGGGTCAATACCAATCTCATCCAGGTAAGTGCCCGGAGGAGAGTCAATATCGGTGGTTTCCAATGTAAAGGTCACATCTCCGGTAGTGCCTGTGCCACCAGTGATATCGGATATTTCGTCGCCAAAGGCCAATTGGCCGATAAAGTCAGCAAAACTGAATTGCGGATCGGGCTCACCCTCACCTCGCTCAGCATCGTTTACCGTTATCGCTATTGGTTTTGGTGTTATTGATGCATTCGCTGTTGGAGTCCCTGTAAGGCTCAGAGTATAATTAAAGGCGTGTGGACCTGTGAGTTCAGCACTACTAACTTCAACTACCTTATTGTTTCCGGCATCGGCATTGTCGAATTCCACTTGAGGGTTTGATATGGAAACATTATCGCCGCCAATCACTCCCTGAAGCAACAAGTTATTTGTTACAAGGATTGCGGTGCTTGTGCCATCATAAACCTTGTCACCAGCAGTGAAGCTGCCTCCCAAAGTAATTGTTTTTGGCAAAATACCGGCAGTAGTTGTCGGAGCACCCTCCAGCTTAAGCGTATAGTTTAATGCGTCTGGCCCACTTAGCGTTGCAGATGTGATTGATACTAGCTTGTTGGGATGTACGTTAGCAGAGAAAAACGAAGCCAGCACATTGCTTAATGACAGCTGGTCTCCTGCAATAACTCCTTGCACAGTTAAAGCATTCAGTGTGATTGTTGCAGTGGCTGTGCCATCATACTCCTTGTCGGCTGCCTGGAAATTCCCGCCAATTGTAACTTCAAGCGGGGTAATGTTGGCAGCAGAGGATGGTGCTCCGACCAGACTAAGGGTATAGTTCTCCGCCTGGGCTCCGGCCAATATAGCTGAAACCACAGTAACGGTTTTGTTTGTTCCGGCTGTAGGCGTGTTGAAAGCAATTTCCGGGTCAGCAAGTGAAACAGCATCACCTGCAAATACTCCCTGTAACACAAGGCTATTGGCGGCAAAGCTTGCCACAGTAGTGCCATCATAGGGTTTGTCGATAGGCATAAAGCTTCCTCCAATTGATAGCATTGCAGGGTTTATGTTTGCAGTGGTAGTGGGCGATCCTGCCAGCGACAAGCTGTAATTGCCTGCGTCTGCCCCTTCAAGGATAGCTTCCACGATATTGACTTGTTTGTCAGCACCAACATGCCTGTCGAGGAAAGCCGCTTCGGTTGCATTTACCGTGACTGCGTCTCCTGGCAGCGATCCCTCCGGTGTCAATGTCTGGGAGGTTATGCTGGCAAATGTGGTGCCATCATAGATTTTATCTGAAGCAGCAAAAATTCCGGTGATTGTCAGGGCAGCCGGCGTAATATTTGCCTGAGTCTGAGGTGCACCAACAAGCGAAAATGTATAGTTTCCGGCATCGGGTCCGCTGAGGGTAGCACCTGTGATAGTTACCGGCTTGTTTGTGCCAACCTGGGGTGTGTCAAAGACAACTACCACATCAATCAACGATACCTGACTGGATCCACCTACAAGACCATATAAAACAAGGTTGTTGTCAGCAATTGTTGCTGTTATGTTCCCATCATAAACCTTGTCGTTTGCAGTGAAACTGCCACCAACGGCCAACTGCCTGGCTTTAATGGCAGCGGTCGTCATTGGTGAACCAACAAGCGTGAGGGAGTAGTTGCTTGCATCAGCGCCCGCAAGAATAGCTGAAGTAATCGCAACCGGCTTGTTAACTCCCACATCAGGGGTATCAAACCTAATGGTAAGATCGCTGATCACGACATCTTCCCCTGTTACAAGGTTTAGCAGCATAAGATTATCGGCATTGAAACTTGCTCTTGTATTGCCGTTAAAGACCTTGTCATTGGCTGTAAATGAGCCACCAATAGTCAATTCTCTTTCGGAGATATCTGCTGTCGCAGTAGGCGAATTGAGCAGTGACAGGCTGTAGTTAGCTGCCTGAGCACCATCGAGGGTTGCCGCAGTGATGCTGACAGCTATGCCATTGGCTACATCGGGATCAGCAAAGTCAATGGCTTCGCCGGTCAGCGAAA
>CAZQFH010000007.1:0-5996 GCA_964592595.1 uncultured Lentimicrobiaceae bacterium
CCGTGCTTCTAACGATTTGATATTGAAGCTTGATCTGGGATTTAGGACGGATAAAACCACACTCAGACGTATTGATGAACAAAACAGTCAGGTGTCGGCAGGGCAGCGTAAGATCAATATTTATGTAACGGCAGATTATACTTTCAGCAACCGTTTGAGTATGCAGGCTTATTTCCGCAGGGATATGTCGGATCCGTTTGTCTCGAGCCAGTTTAAGAATGCTAACACTGCCGGAGGTATTACCATGCGTTTCAGCCTGGCGCAATAAGTAGGGGAGGATAGTTGGTAATTTTACAATTTCTTATCGTTTTTTAGAATCAAGTTTTGCTGGCGGGCATTTAAAAAAGTGTAAATTTGAAGCCGGAAAAAAACCAAAATTTTATATTATGAATATTCCTGCTGGATTAAAGTACACCAAGGATCACGAATGGATCCGCGTAGAGGGCGACGAAGCCTTTATTGGGGTTACAGATTTTGCTCAAAAAGAGCTGGGTGATATTGTTTTTATTGAAGTAGATACAGTTGACGAGGATCTTGAAGCCGAAGATACCTTTGGCACAATTGAAGCGGTGAAAACTGTTTCAGATCTGTTTATGCCGGCAAGCGGCACTGTGTTGGAGTTTAATGAATCTCTTGAAGATGCTCCTGAAACAGTAAACACAGATCCATACGGAGAAGGTTGGATTGTTAAAATTAAACTTTCTGACGCTACTCAAGTTGAACGATTGCTTGATGCAGGTGCCTACAAAGCACTTGTCGAAGCCTGATCAAGCTGGATTATTGGACTGGATCACCAGAAAATATTGGCCGGGAAGCTTGTGGGCACTGATAATTTTGCTGCTTACAGGCTTGCCTGGTGATTATTTCCCAAAGGTGATTACCTTTTGGGATTGGCTTACTCCTGATAAAATAGTTCATTTATTTATTTTTGGGGTTTTCACTTTTTTACTGTTGTGGGGATATCGGATACAATATTTGCATGCTTCAAAGCGTTTTACTCTCATTAGAAATGTTTTTGGAATAGGTCTGTTCTACAGCGGATTTACGGAGTTGATGCAAGCTTATGTATTTGTTGGTCGATATGGTAATGTGTTCGACCTTCTGGCAAATATTATAGGAAGTATAATAGGAATAGGCCTGTTTATGCTCGTAATGCGAAAAAATAAGCGTGGAAACAAAAGTTTTATTTAATAATTACTAATTTAGCGGCTTCGAAGTAAAGCTGAAAATTATTAGCCAAATCATTGAATATGGAAATTAAAAAATCATCCAAAGCAGATCTTGAAAACAAAAAAACGCTTTTTCGCCAAGTAGGGCTTATTCTTGCACTGGCAGTTGTGTTTTTTGCTTTTGAGTATCGCAGTTACGACAAACGTACGCTCGATTTAATGGAGCGTAGCGTTGAAGATATTCCGGAGGAAATTATCCCTATCACTGAGCAGAAAGTTAAACCACCACCACCACCACCACCAAAACAGGTTACTGTACTTGAAGTGGTAGAAGATGATGTGGAAGTGGAAGACGAAATTGAAATTGATGCGGAGGTAGATCAGGATACTGAGATTGAAGTGTATGTGCCGCCTGTGATGGAAGAGGAGGAAGTTGTTGAGGCAGAGATTTTTACCGTTGTAGAATCCATGCCAGAGTTCCCGGGTGGTCCGGGAAAAATGATGGAATACATCGCCAGAAACATCAAATATCCTGCAATGGCTCGTGAGAGCGGTATTCAGGGTAGGGTGTTTGTGAATTTCGTTGTTGAGCCCGATGGATCAGTTTCTAATGTAAAGGTGCTCCGTGGTATTGGCGGTGGCTGTGATGAAGAAGCTGTTAGGGTTGTAGAATCTATGCCTAAATGGACTCCCGGTCGTCAGCGCGGAAAAGCAGTCAGGGTTTCCTTTAACCTTCCCGTGCGGTTTACACTGCAATAAGATTCTTAAGAAATTCTTTTCCAAAGACTGTCTGTTACTTCTCAGGCAGTCTTTTTTTATTGTTGCCTGAAGTGTTTAAAAACAAGCTCAGCTTTGGCTTTGCCAATTGCTGCGGTTAGATCTTCAAGGGGAGTTGTGCTGATTTTCTTAACCGATTTAAACTTCCATAATAGTTTTTGGGCGGTACTATAGCCCACACCATCTATTGTTGTGAGTTCTGATTTTATCACTCCTTTTTCAAACTGTTTGCGATGATGCGTGATGCCAAAACGATGGGCCTCATCACGTAATTGCTGAATCAATTTGAGCGATTCAGAGCGTTTGTCGATATAGAGCGGCATGCTGTCGCCCGGGAAATAAATTTCCTCCAGCCGTTTGGCAATTCCAATGATTGTAATTTTCCCTCTCAGATCAAGTTTTTCGAGCGACTTAACAGCAGCACTCAGTTGACCTTTGCCTCCGTCAATTACGATAAGTTCGGGTAGCGGTTTTTCCTCATCGAGTAGTCGTTTATAACGTCGGTAAATAATTTCTTCCATGGAGGCAAAATCATTTGGTCCTTCTACAGTTTTGATGTTGAAATGCCGATAAGCCTTTTTGTTGGGCTTGGCATTCACAAACTGTACCATAGCCGCAACAGGATAGTCTCCCTGGAAATTTGAATTGTCGAAACATTCGATGGTTTCTGGGGTAACTGGCATGCGCAGATCTTTCATCAGTTGGCTGAGGATACGTTTCTGATGCCTCTCCGGATCGATCAGGTTACGACGTTTTTCGGTTTCCATTTTAAAATGCTTTGCGTTTCGTTCCGAAAGATCAAGCAAATGTTTTTTATCCCCTTTTTGAGGAATGGTCAGCTTCACATTTTCCAGCCCGAAAATTGGTTCCATGGGTAAAACGATTTCGCTTGATGTGCTTTCGAGCCGGTTTCTGATGTCGATTATCGCCAGGGTTAAAAGTTCCTGTAAACTTTCATCTAATTTTCGTTTGAGTTCTACACTATGCGATTGCACAATTGCGCCTTCGATTACTTTGAGGTAATTTACAAATACCGAAAGCCCGCTATCAACAAGAGAAAACACATCCACATCATGCACTGTAGCACTTACAATGGTTGATTTACTGCGGTATCGTTCCAGAATTTCTATTTTCTCTTTTAAAGACTGTGCCTTTTCAAATTCCATCTTTTCAGCAAATTCAATCATCAAACTTTTCATTTGGCGGATAACCATCTGGATATTTCCCTTGATGATTTCTCTAATGTGTTTGATCATGTCTTCATATTCAGCTTCTGTTTGCAGGCCTTCGCAAGGGCCTTTGCAATTGCCAATATGGTATTCGAGGCAGACCTTGAATTTATTTTGAGCGATGTTTTGTGGCTTTAAATTGAGGCTGCATGAACGCACGGGATAAAGCTGACGTATCAAATCCAACAAGGTGTTCATCATTTTCACGGAAGCGTAAGGACCATAATAGAATGAGCCATCGTGAAGGATATTTCGTGTGGAGAAAATTCGGGGGAAGGCTTCCTTTTTGATACAAATCCATGGGAAAGACTTGTCGTCTTTGAGCAAAACATTGTAACGGGGCTGAAATTTCTTGATCAGGTTATTTTCGAGCAACAAGGCATCCGTTTCAGAATCAACTACAATGAATTTGATATCATGAATTCTGCGCACCAAAACCCTCAGCTTGCCAGTTTGTTGTTTGCTGAAATAGCTCATCACACGTTTGCGTAAATCTTTGGCCTTGCCTACATAAATGATGGTTCCCTTTTCGTCGAGGTATTGGTAAACACCTGGATTATTGGGTATCACAGCTATCTTGTCCTGCAGATGTTTGTTTTTCTCTGTAAACTCCATAACAGGCTAAAGAATAGGTTTTTATTCTGTTTCGGATTGTTTTCTCAGGGCATCCCAACCTTGTGCTTTCAATGGTATGTATTGATTATCAGGTGTAATCATTACTTCTTCTCCTTGATTTGCCGTCATATGACCAATAATTGTAATACCTGGAAGGGTACTAATTTTTTCATGATCTTTCAGCGAAATCGTGAAAAGCAGTTCATAATCTTCACCGCCATTAAGCGCAGCAATGGAAGGTATCATTTTGAATTCTTCGGCAACACCTGCAGTTGTGACGTCTATCGGAATTTTCTCTTCGTAAATTTGACATCCCAGTCCCGATGCTTTGCACAAATGCTTGATTTCTGAGGCCAAACCATCTGAAATATCTATCATCGACCCCGGTTTAATACCTGCTTTTTTAAGTTCTTCAGTAATATCAAATCTGGCTTCTGGTTTGAGCTGGCGCTGAAGCACATAATCAAAACCATGCAAATCAGGCTGTAGATTAGGATTAGCTTTAAAAGCGGCTTTTTCTCTTTCGAGAAGTAGTAATCCCATATATGCACCGCCTAAATCACCACTCACGCAAAGCAGATCATTTTCTGAAGCTCCTTTGCGGTAGCATATCTCTTCTGGTTTTGCTTGCCCGATCACCGTAACAGAAAGCATGAGCCCCGACACACTGCTTGTGGTGTCGCCACCTACCAAATCAACCTGATATTTTTCGCAGGCGAGCTTGATTCCTCCATAGATTTCTTCGATTGCCTGGAGGGAGAATCTGTTCGAAACGGCCATCCCAACCACAATTTGAGTGGGTTTGGCATTCATGGCAGCCATATCTGAAAAATTGACAACAGCTGCTTTGTATCCCAGATGTTTTAGCGGAGTGTATGTTAGGTCGAAGTGGACTCCTTCAACTAATAGATCAACAGAAACCAAGGTTTGAAAACCATTGTGGTCTATAACGGCTGCATCATCACCAACGCCTAATTTTGAACTTTCATTTACCAGGCTAAGGCCTTTTGTGAGGTAATCAATAAGGCCAAATTCTCCCAGGCTACTTATTTCTGTTCTTTCGGGCTGTTCTTGTAATATTTCACTCATAGCACTATCTTATTGAATGAGGTTACGGTATTTTTCGGCTTTGCCGGCATCACCAAAACGCGCGTAAATATTGGCAATATAAAGCGCGTAGCGTTTATCTTTAGTACTGTTGTAAAGTGATTCAAAAATGGGCAGGGCCTTTTTAAAATCAGCAGTGGAGGTATCAAGGCCTTTCAGCATTTTAGCGTATTGTTTCCTGGTTTTGTTTTGCTCGTAAGCTGCAATCTCTTGTTGATACCGGGTTTCAGCATTATCGTAATATGCTTTGGCTTTCCAAGCTAATGCGTCATGATTTTCTGGATTTATAAGCAGCATTTTTTCGGCTATCTCATCTAATTCATCATGATGATCAAGCGATTGTTTGGCTTTGAAATAGGCATTCAGCTCACCCTCATTTTTTTCTGATTGAGCGGTAGGAGGCCAAAGTGCAACGGCTTTTTGCCATTGAGAGGTTTCGATATAAATCTGAAACAGGCGAAGGCGTTCTTCTTTTGCTGCAGTGCTTTCAGGATATAGCTGTTCGAGTGGTTCCAAAACGCCCGATTCTTTTGAAATATTACCCTGCTTGCGATACAGCTTCGCCAGTTTTTGGTACACTTCCGGACTGGCCGTTTTGTGGTAAATGGCCAATTTGTAATACGATTCAGCCTTGTCAGAAAGTCCAAGCGCATCTGAGACCTCAGCAGCCTGTTCGTAATGGCTTCTTTCGGAAACTGTTCCTGAAGCTTCTTCCGAAGCGATCATTGCTTCATAAATAGCCAATGATTCAGTGAGCTTGCCTTCCTCAAAAGCTTTTTGTGCCTGTTGAATTTGGGTTAACTTGCTGCCTGTGCTGCAACTGGTGACCTGCGCAAATAAAGCGAAAAAGAAAATCCAGCGGAAATATTTTAAAAGCATAGTCAAATCAATTATTAGTCAGCAAAAGTACAGGTTTTTCAGTTTATACTTTTGGGCTTTTCCCACAACAGTTTTAATTCGTGGGCCTTGATTACTGCTCCTCAATTTAAAGGGTCGGGTTAAATGATTTTTGAGTAGTAAAAACCAGCTTTTGTGGATGAAATAAAAAAGCTGCTTCAATTATTAACTGAAACAGCTTCTATAACTTTGTGGGCCCACC
>CAZQFH010000007.1:6096-105527 GCA_964592595.1 uncultured Lentimicrobiaceae bacterium
CACCAGGACTTGAACCTGGGACCTACTGCCCCGATAGCTATCGGGGGAGTCAGTTATACTGTTTAAAAAATCTAAAGAACTAAAAAGCTGCTTCAATTATTAACTGAAACAGCTTCTATAACTTTGTGGGCCCACCAGGACTTGAACCTGGGACCTACTGATTATGAGTCAGTTGCTCTAACCAACTGAGCTATAGGCCCTGAATTTGCATTTTTTTAACAGGAAAAAATGCAGATTTTTTTGTTTTGAAGCCGCAAAGTTACATATTTGCTTCTTATTTCTGCAACAAAAAATTAAACACAATGGCAAACATCAAGCCTGTAAAAAACATTCTCTTCGATTTTGGAGGTGTTGTTCTGGATATTGACCCGATTCAAACCCTCAATGAGCTGCAAAAACTGGGCTTTGAGGATGTTGATTTACTCGAGAAACCTGAATTCAAAGAACAGATCATGAATAAGTTTGAAAGGGGAATTCTCACACCTGAGTCTTTTCGTAAGAAAATTAGATCTTATCTTGGGTTAGAACTTTGCGATCAAGAAATTGATGATGCGTGGAATGCCCTTCTACTAGATATTCCAAAAGAGCGTATTCGTGTTATTGAACAGGCAAAGGAACATTATAATATATTTCTGCTAAGCAATTCCAATGAAATTCATTATGATGTGTATGTGAGGGATTTACAACTCAGGTTTGGATACAGGGAGTTCGATCAATTGTTTCATAAAGCGTATTTTTCTTTTGATTTGCACTTGAGCAAGCCAAATCCCGAAATTTTTGAATTTGTAATGGATCAACATAAATTGCTGCCCGAAGAAACTTTGTTTATTGATGATACGCTTGAACATATCGAATCTGCAAAATCACTGGGTTTGCATACCTATCATCTACAAAAACCTGTACGTTTGAGGGATTTATTTACGGATGGCAAGCTGAAGGAAGATCTGAGTTAGAATCGGTAGCTGTTGATTGGCTGGTGAGGTCAATTCCGTCATAATAACGTTTAATTTCTGCCAGTAGTTCAAACATCGGTTCAGCTGTTTCTATTTGCATCATCCTAATTCTGAATGGCTTAAAATTAGGATATCCTTTGAAATAATCGCTCCAGTGCTTGCGCATTTCCATTAAAGCCTGACGTTCGCCTTTCCATTCAATTGATCGTTCGAGCTGTATTTTGCTAATCCGAACGCGTTCGTGAATATCAGGGTTTGCGGGCAATATTCCTGTTTTGAGGTAGTGTTTAATCTCATGAAAAATCCAAGGATTGCCATAGCTGCCTCGTGCAACCATCAAGCCATCAACTCCATAAGTGTCTTTGAAATGTTTGGCAGATGGCCCGTCAATAACATCTCCATTACCAAAAATCGGAATATGCATGCGTGGGTTTTCTTTCACCTTTCCAATCAATGTCCAGTCGGCTGGCACGCTCGATCGCGTAGTTCTAAGTCGGCCGTGAATTGTTAAAGCTTGAATACCAACATCTTGTAGTTTTTCGGCAATTTCTACGATGTCCTTTCGGTCTTCATCATAACCCAAACGGGTTTTTACAGTTACGGGAAGTTTTACCGCTTTAACCACAGCTTCGGTCATAGCTGCCATTTTTGGGATATTATTCATAATACCCGATCCGGCTCCTTTGGAGGCAACTTTTTTTACCGGACAGCCGAAGTTGATATCAATAATATCAGGCGAAACACTTTCGGCGTAAAGGGCTGCTTTAACCATTGAATCAATATCGTGCCCAAAAATCTGAATACCAATTGGTCTTTCGAATTCGTTAAAATCAAGTTTTTTAACACTTTTAGCAGCATCTCTAATCAAACCTTCTGACGAAATAAACTCGGTGTACATGATATCTGCACCAAACATTTTACATACATACCTGAACGGCGGATCGCTAACGTCTTCCATTGGGGCCAGTAAAACCGGGAATTCTTCGAGGATTATATTACCAATTTTTATCACAGTATTCGTTTTAGCAATTCTTAAATGGCCTGCAAAAATACTAACTTTGCGGATTCTGAATAAAATACCTGCTAAACCTGCATTATGACACCGATTTTCGAGCACACCTCTGCTGGCTTTAAGTTGTTTATTTTGTTGGGATTGTTGCTTTTTGGAGCATTGATTGGAATGTTATTGGGTTTAGTGCTTGCAGCCTTGTTTTTTGGATTGCCAGTAGGCCAAATTTTGTTAGATCCCAGTAGTATGGAAGGGCTGCAAATTGCACGTTTGATGCAAATCAGCGGTCAAATTGGATTGTTTGTTTTTCCACCTTTATTTTATAGTGTGCTTGTAAGCAAATTCCCTCTGAAAAGTTTGGGTTTCACATCTTTTCGCCAGCCCGATATTATTCTCTTCGGCATAATTACCATGTTTATTGGTCTGCCTTTAATCCATTTTTTAGGTGAAATGAACCAACAAATACACTTACCTGAATTTTTGGCAGGCCTTGAGCAATGGATGATAACTAAAGAAGAGCAAGCTGCATTGCTGAGTGAGCAATTTTTGCAGGTAACAACATTTTCTGGTCTTATATTCAATCTTTTTATGATTGCCATCATCCCGGCAATTGGAGAGGAATTGTTGTTTAGAGGTGCTATGCAACCTTTACTTATTCGGATGTTTAAAAATGTCCATCTCGGAATTTTTATCGCTTCCTTATTGTTTGGGCTGATGCACTTACAGTTTTACGGACTTTTACCAAGAGTTGCCCTGGGACTTTTTATGGGGTATTATTTTTATTATTCCAAATCCTTATGGGTGCCTATTATGATGCATTTTGTAAATAACGGTACTGCGGTTATTGTTTATTTTTTAAACCATAATGGCTATATTCAGATCGAAATGGAACACTTTGGAGCTGTAGAATCGCATTGGCCTGTTGTATTGAGTTTAATACTCGTAAGTGTAGGAATTATTTATACTGCGCGAAAAGAAACTGCAAAAACTGAAAATTAAGGCATAAAAAAAGGCATTGATCGAAACCAATGCCTTTTTCAAGTTATTTTTTTATCAGATTAATTCTGACCTTTCAATGTAGAGTAATTGATACGGAAAGCACCGCTTTTTCGCAATTCTTGTTTCACATCAGTAACGATACCCATTTTGGTTTCGCTATGCACTTTGAGTGAAGTGGTCAGGAAGTTACGGTCGGCTTCGTTTCTTGCTTCACGTTCGCGGGCAATAAATTCAGGAACGTCCTCAACACGAGAAAACTGGTCATTAAGTTGGATACGTGATTCCGTACCATAAACTGCTGCATTTGTTGGAGGTCCCATATAGATATACATCACAAGGGATTTTTTATCCAGCTTCTGCACCTCAGTAGCCTGTGGCAATCTCACTTTCACGCGCAGTGTTACCTCTCGCATCACAGTTGTTACCATGAAGAAAAACAACAGCATAAAAATAATATCAGGCAGTGAGGATGTATTAATTGCCGGTGAACCTTTTCCTTTTTTAGTTTTGAACTTTGACATATTACCTGTCTCCTATGTTTTCGGGTTCAGCTTCACTAATACGCACAGGCACAGCTTCATTAATCGCTTTTATTTCGTCTTCATTAATAAGTTTGCTAAAACGCGTTCCAAAATGTTTCTGTGCCATTTCATCCTTAAGTTCATTAAATGCCCGTGCCAACTCGTTTTGAACCATGATGTACATTTCATAGGAAGTTCCGCGGTCATTTTTCAATGAGATAACCCCTTTGCTGGTATGAATCTCACCAATGAGGTCGATGGTTTTTAGCTCTGTTTCCGGATGATTTGGATCATCGGGATAAACAGGGATCATAAACTCTTTTGCCACATCTTTCAATGTTGCGATACTCCCTACTTTTCCATCAACCAACAAACGGTCATTTTTATTAACAAGAACGTTGAGGATGTTTCTCTCTTTAATCTTGATGTCTATATCAGGATTTTCAACGGGGGGAGGGAGTCGGCGTGTAATACCGGTATCCACATCCATTGTTGTTGTCACCAGAAAGAAGATCAACAAGAGGAATGCAATATCAGCCATTGAGCCCGCATTAATTTCGGGGGATGCTCTTCTAGCCATAATTGATTATTTAAAGATTTTTAATACACTCGAAAACAGAATTGCCAGCGAGGCAATAGCAAAAGCGATATAGGTAAAAATTATACCCATACCAACATTGCGAGAGGTTTGTTCGGTGACCTTGAGCAGTTCAAGCTTAGTCTCACTATAAGAGTTCCCTGCGATACTATAAGCAATAAAGCCTATTATTGCTACAACAACAAGAATTACCAATAATTTAACGGCATTCTTTGGCGCCAGGATAAACCCATAAATTGGAGATCCAACAGCAATAACTACCCCTGAGATCAGCAGAACATAACTCCACTGCAAAAACTTGGATGATTCTATTGATTCCGTATAGAACAGCACAGCCAATACTGCTGACACGGCCATCAACACATAAAGCACCCAGCCTACGTATTTTGATAGTTTGTCAACCATAATGATTATTTTTTGGCGAATTTGTTCATAATATCAATGAAAGAAATGGAACTATCTTCCATATCGTTAACCAGGTTGTCAATTTTAGAGACAATGTAGTTGTAGAAAATCTGGAGAATGATAGCAACGATAAGACCGAATACAGTGGTCAAAAGAGCCACTTTGATACCTGTTGCAACAATCTGGGGAGATATATCACCAGCAGCAGCAATATCATCAAAGGCCTGGATCATACCAATTACTGTACCCATAAACCCAAGCATAGGAGCCAGGGCAATGAAGAGTGAAATCCAGCTTACGCCGCTTTCCAATCGTCCTGTGATTACAGAGCCGTATGAAATGATGGATTTTTCAACTTCTTCAACACCCGAATCGTAACGCATCAAACCCTGATAAAAAATACTGGCTACAGGTCCGCGTGTGGTACGGCAGATTTCTTTTGCTTTATCAACACCATCGCTTTCAAGTGCTGATTCAATATTGCTAAGCAACTTTTTAGTGTTCGTGGTACTGAGCGTCAAATAGATGATTCTTTCGATGCTGATAGCAAGACCAAAAATCAGGGTAAGTAATACGATACCCATAAATTCCGGACCACCTTCGATGAATTGTTCTTTTAAAACTTCGTGAAAAGTTTGTGGTTTTTCCGGTGCTGCCTGCATTTCGACAGTTTCTTCTGCAACAACTTCTTCCACAACTGCTGTAGTGTCGGCTGCCGTAGTATCAGGTTCTGCATCCTGAGCAAACATGAATGTGCTGGTTCCAAAGGTCATCACGCCTGCGATTGTAAGTAAAGCAATGATTTTTTTCATAGTTAAAAATGATGTTGATTACTACTTTAAACTCCGTTTGAGTGGTTAATATTATTTGGTTACTAAATAATTCAAGGACAACAAAAGTATGAATAATATCAAAAAAACAAGCATTAAGATTGTGCTACTTTGTTTTTTAGTTAAAAAAAATTTGCGGAGAGGGCGGGATTCGAACCCGCGATACCCTTTTGGAGTATACACACTTTCCAGGCGTGCGCCTTCAACCACTCGGCCACCTCTCCCTTGCCTCAACAGAACGGTTTAGCATTTATTGGCTAAAATTCAGAGGCCAAAAATACACTTTTTTTAGGATTTTTGCAGGATTCTGTTCTGTAGTAATTAGTTTGAATCCATTCTTAATTTAATTGAAGAGCCTTATTGCTTCAGGTTTTTGATAAAAAATTGCTGTTCACTTACAGTTTGGACAGCTGAAAGTCTGAAAATATAAGTCCCTGCACTCAAATCAAGTAAATTTATAGTTGTTTTATCAGCCGAAATCGATCCGGTTTTTACCGTTTTTCCGGCTGAGTTAACAATAAAATATTCTGCAGAAGATACTTTATAGCATTCAATAATGATGCTTTCTTGTGCCGGATTTGGATAAAGTTTCCATTTAATTGCCAAATCGGGTAAGCCAACATAAGTAGATGAAATCTCGATGTCATCGATAAACATTCCTTCCTCGGTAACATAGCTATCGCTTTTAAACCTAAAACGCAACTGCACGTAAGAAAGTCCTAAGTAGTCTTCCAGATCGTAAAATTTTTGTGTCCAGCTGTTTTGATTGCCATTGAATGTTTCCAGTATAGTCCAGTTCATCCCATTTGTAGTAATTTCGAGATACATATAATCGTAGTTGGTTTCCAACGTATATTTTGTCCAAAAGGAAAGGTTCGCTGCTGTCATATTGCTCATATCAAGAGCATTGAGTATTGCCATTGATTCAACGGAATTGGCATATTCGCCTTGTGGGCTTTCTGTTAAGGAGTGATTGCTTGAATAATAATCATCTGTAGTAAGTCCCCAATTATCAGTGAGATCCCAGTAAGGGAGTCCGTTTTCAAAATCGATAAAAACCGGCAAAGCAATTGGAGGTGCAGGCGTGGCACTGGCATTATTGGAAGGATAGGATTCTTCGCCGCTTTCCTCGTAAATGGCAGTGATAAAATAGTTGTAAAGCTGAAAGTTTTCCAATCCTTCATCCAAATAGGTGGTTTCTTCTGTTGAATCAACCAAAACATCGTTTCTGTAAATTCTAAAATATGCTGCATCTAATAATGGCGTCCACTCCAGATTTACTTTGGCATCTCCGGGCAAGGCTACCAGATTGCGTGGAGGATTAAGTCTGTTGGCCATAGTAACAATCGAGGCTAATGAGGCTTGCGTAAACACTTTAGCCTGATCCTCATTAGTATAGCTCGGACCAACCAAATCATTTGATGAATGGATATAGGGACTGTAATTTTCGCTGTCTTCAAAAGGAAAAATACCCATGTAACCATTGTTATTAAACGAAGTGTGGTCACTATCGCCTCCACTGAGCATGCCGGGTTCAATGGAGAAATCTGGCAGGTAAACACCCGCAACTTCGGTATAGAAATCAGCAAGTTCTTGTGCTGAAGGCGGATAAATCAGATCGGTGTGGATATAGCTTCCATTTTGAAGGTAGCCAATCATGTCCAGATTGAAAAAGCCATGAATGTCCATTCCCTGCTGAGCTGCAGCCTGTGCATAGGCAGCGCTGCCATAAAGCCCGTATTCTTCTCCCGAAAAAGCACAGAAAATGATGGTACGATCAAAAGTATATTGACTTAAAATGCGGGCAATTTCCATTACACCAGCCGTTCCTGATGCATTGTCATCGGCCCCGGGTGCAGCACCTCCGTTGCTGTATGAATCGTAATGTCCACCGCAAACAACATATTCTTCTGGATATTTTGTGCCTGTAAGTGTGGCAATTACATTGTCGCTGGCACTACCTGATGGCATAGTAAAGTCTTGCAGTTCAACGGATAAACCTAAGTTTTCAAATTCCTGCTTGATCCAATTTTGAGCTTCAACACTTTGGCTGGTATAAGCGTTACGGGTACCATAATTTTCGAGGTGTTGCACGGTAGTTGTAATGTTTTCGGCACTTACCTCTTCAAGTAATGAAACTACAAAAGGATCAGGATCAAAACTTCTTTGTGAACTGAGATGAAGCGTTTTTGGCCAGCTGGCTATCGTTTGATGGATTTGAACCAAACCATCATTTTTAAATGGAATAAGTGATGAAGTTTTTGATTCCTGAATTTGCAATACTGAAAAATGATCATTGGAATAGATGAGTTCTGCATCTGCCTGATTGAATGATAAATGGGCTTCCAAATCAGAAGGGTATCCATAAAAAATGAAATAATGCTCACCGGGTTCCCAGGCATCGCGATCCAAAATTGTTGCTTCACGAACAAGATTGTCTGGCGCACTTGCAATTATAAAATTCTGTCCGATATGATGGACACCAATTGAGGGATTTTCAATGTAAGCCTTTAAAGCTTGCTGACCTGAAAACTGGATCAAACTTAGCTCATCTGCCCACACAGTAAAGCTGAATAAAAATGCCAGAAAGGCAATACTAATTTTTTTCATTGTACTTTGGGTTATACATTTCGATTTAGTACCACAAAGCTAAGTTTTTATGCTTAGTTGTGTGCAGGAAGTTTGTTGAATGGATACGAAAACTTTATTACTTGTTTTCGATAGTCATTTCACCTCTAATTGACTGTTGCAGCAGGTGAATAAGTTTTTCGTGCGGATAGCCCTCACCAATAAGGTACATCAGTTTTGCCAAGGCCGATTCCGTAGTGATATCATAACCACCAACAATTCCAATTCGTTGCAATTCGAGGCTGGTTTCGTAAAGGCCAAGTTCGACAGAGCCGGATTTGCATTGGGTAACATTAAAAATGATTAATCCCTTGTTAATGTTTTCCTGCAAAGCATCGATAAACCAACGATCTGTTGGCGCATTTCCAGAACCAAAGGTTTCAAGAATTAGGGCTTTTAAGTCAGGAATTTCAAGGGTGCTTTTTACCACAGACTCGCTGATGCCCGGAAACAATTTTAAAATACTCACATTGTAATCAAGGGCAGTATGAACTTTTAGTTTTTTGAAATTGGGTCTTAAAATATTGTTCCTATGGTATTTGATATGTACACCTACATCTGCAAGTAAGGGGTAATTGCCACTCACAAAAGCATTAAAATGCTCGGCATTGAATTTTGTGGTGCGGTTTCCACGCATCAGGTGATTTTCGAAGTAGATACTTACTTCCGGAACCATTGCCAGTTCTTCATCTTTTGCCGCTGCAATTTCGATTGCAGCCAAAAAGTTTTCGCGTCCATCGGTTCTAATCACGCCCATTGGCAATTGAGATCCTGTGAATACAACTGGTTTGTTCAGGTTTTCGAGCATAAAACTCAGGGCCGAAGCAGTATATGCCATAGTATCAGAACCATGAAGTACAACAAATCCGTCGTATTCTTCGTAATGCCTTTCGATTAACCGAGCCAGCTTGATCCAAAACTCCGGTTTCATGTTGGAGGAATCAACAAGTGGTTCGAATGAATGAAAATCAATATGATATCCAACATCTTTCAGAACAGGCAGCTGTTCGTAGATGTCATTAAAATTGAAAGGTGATAATGCACCACTCACAGGGTTTTGGATCATGCCAATAGTACCGCCGGTATAAATGACTAACAATGAAGTGTTTTGTTCCAATTTCATGATTGCGGAAGATTAAAAAGTTTGCTTGCATTTTTGGTTGTGATTTCAGCCAGCGTATCTAAATCTATTTCCAGTGTAGCCGCAAGTTTTACGGCAGTTTCAAAAAGAAATGCACTTTCGTTGCGTTTGCCGCGATAGGGAACTGGTGGCAAAAAAGGAGAATCCGTTTCAAGAATTAAATGATCTGCCGGAATTTGCCTAACAACTTCGGGTAGCTTGGATTTTTTATAGGTAAGCACTCCCCCTATTCCGAGGTAAAAACCAAGATCGATTGCTTTTTGCGCTTCTTCTAAACTTCCAGTAAAACAATGTAATACGCCATTTAAGCTGCCGTCCTGAGCTTTGGTTATTTCCGAAAGCATTTCCGGGAAAGCTTCGCGCGTATGAATGGCCACCGGGATATGCAGGTTTTTAGCCCAATTGAACTGAATGCCCAGCGCTTCGGTTTGCTGGGCAGAGAAGCTTTTATCCCAATAAAAATCCAGGCCAATTTCCCCTATCGCGATATAAGTAGCCGGACTATCTTTCAATAATTTTTCGAAATGGCCAAGCTGTTTTTTCCAGTCATCTTTTACTGATGTAGGGTGCAGGCCAAGCATTGGAAAACAATAGCCAGGGTAAGTTTCGCAAAGCTTCAACATGGGATCAACCGAGGATTGATCGATATTGGGTAGCAGAAAACGATTAATGCCACGGGTAACAGCCCTTTCAATCATTTCATTACGATCGGCATCAAAATCATCAAGATAGAGATGGGTGTGTGTATCTATGAATTGCATCCAGCAAAATTAGGGCAAAATTCCGGTAGGACTGCGCTGATCAATAAAGGAACTCGTCGTAAGGATAACGAATGGCATGTATATCACGAATTTCTTTGTAGAGCAATGCCCTGAGCTCTTGATAATTGATCCGTTCTTTGGCCGAAATAAAAATACAATTGTTATTGGTTTTGGCCATCCAGGAACTTTTCAAACGATCGAGTGAAAGGTTGCGGGCAGTTTCAGGACTCAGATCATCACTTTCTTTTTCTTCCCAGGTATAAGCATCTGTTTTATTGAAAACCATAATCGTTTTTTTGTCGCCAACACCAATTTCAGCAAGGGTTTCGTTTACGGTTTCTATCTGCGATTCAAAATCAGGATGTGAAATATCAACCACATGAAGCAGCACATCTGATTCTCTGGTTTCATCAAGTGTCGATTTGAATGATTCGATCAGATTGTGCGGAAGTTTACGAATAAATCCTACCGTATCAGAAAGCAGAAAAGGCAAATTATCCACAACCACTTTGCGAACGGTAGTATCAAGAGTCGCAAAAAGTTTGTTCTCTGCAAAAACCTCTGATTTGCTTAATAAATTCATTATTGTTGACTTACCAACATTGGTATAGCCAACCAGTGCTACGCGTATGAGTTTGCCTCTGTTTTTACGCTGTTCGGCCTGTTGCACATCGATTTCTTCAAGCCTTTTTTTCAATAAGCTGATTTTATCCCTGATGATACGTCTGTCGGTTTCAATTTCTGTTTCGCCGGGGCCTCTTAATCCAATTCCACCTTTTTGTCGTTCGAGGTGTGTCCACATTCGCGTAAGGCGGGGAAGCATATATTGGTATTGAGCCAGTTCAACCTGTGTTTTGGCGTAGGCAGTACGTGCTCTTTTGGCAAAAATATCCAGAATAAGGGTAGTACGATCGAGGATTTTTACTTGTAAAGCTTTTTCAATATTTCTCAGTTGTGATGATCCAAGTTCATCATCAAAAACGACTAAATCAATGTTTTCGGCTTTTACGTACTGTGAAATTTCTTCTAGTTTTCCTGTACCCACATAGGTGGCAACATTAGGTTTGTCCAAGGCCTGAATAAAACGTGCAACAGGCTCTCCACCTGCTGTTTCGAGCAGAAACGCCAATTCGTCGAGATACTCATCGGTTTTTTCTTTGGACTGCTGTTGTGTTGAAATTGCAACTAAAACGGCTTTTTCGACAGCTTTGGCGGTAGAAATATTTTTTGGCATAAATCAATTAATGATTTTTGTCGCGGGATTTATGGTGTTTTCTTTTTGTGCCGGCTTCAAGGCGGATATCTCTCGAAACAAAATACACAGCTGTTGCAATGGTGTAAAGGTGTAACAAAGAATAGCTGAGCGATCCGGGTTTCAAAAAGACCAAAAACAAGTTAAACGATGCAGCGATAAGAACAATAAAGAAACCGTAACGGAAAAAATCGGATCGTTTCATGACCATGGCCAAAAGAAAAATGGCGCCAAGCAGAATGATCAACCCCCATCGAACGATCCAGTTGGGAAATTCACTTTCAAAACCCGGGTTGCTGATGAATGGATATAAGGTGAAAATCAGGTAAGCAATAAAACCTATCCGGAGCAGAAAAGTGATTAAAACACTAAATTTAGATTTCCATGTTTCACTCATAAGCAAAAAATTTATCAGAAAGGTCTGAAACCAATTATTTCTCTGACTTCCCGTATTGTTTTACGTGCGCTTTCGTGTGCTTTTTCGGCTCCAATACGCGCAGCTTTGCTGATAGCAGCCTCATCACCCGAAAGCGTCAGGATTTTATCACGCAACGGCTCTGTAAAGATAATAATATCTTCGGCAAGTTGCTTTTTGAGGTCGCCGTAGCGGATACTGCAATTGTTGTAGGCGTCATCGAAATGATTCACTACATCAGGTTTTGAAACGACTTTTAGCAAAGAAAACAGGTTCTCAATAGCTTCAGGTTTTACCTGATTGGGCTCGGTAGGACCACTATCAGTCACTGCCCGCATCACTTTTTTGCGAATCGCTTTGGGGTCATCAGCCAAAAAGATGGCATTACCTTCGCCTTCCGATTTTCCCATTTTTCCGCTTCCGTCAAGGCCGGGAATTTTTACCAGTTGTTCTCCAAAATTATAAGCCTGAGGAATCGGAAAAAAATCTTCTTTATACATGCGGTTAAAACGGCGGGCAAAAGTTCTGGTCATTTCCAGATTTTGTTCCTGATCTTTGCCTACCGGAACTTTATCAGCTTTGTGTATGATGATATCTGCCGCCATCAAGGTGGGATAGGTGAGCAGTCCGGCATTTACATTTTCGGGTTGCTTGCGAGCCTTTTCCTTGAAAGTTGTAACACGTTCCAGCTCACCCAGATAAGCATTCATATTCAGAATTAGGTATAATTCTGCAATTTCGGGCAAGTCGCTTTGGATGTAGAGCGTAGCTTTTTCGGGGTCGAGGCCGGCGGCTAAATATTCGGCCAGCACATGCTTCACATTGCCGTGCAGGTCTGCTGGCTTAGGATGTGTTGTTAGTGAATGATAGTCAGCAATAAAGAAAAAACAATTATGTGTTTCCTGCATCTTCACAAAGTTTTTTACAGCGCCAAAATAATTGCCGAGATGCAGTTTGCCTGTGGGTCGAATTCCGCTTAATACTGTTTCCATGAAGCGTTTTTGCAGTTGTTGACTTGCTTTATTAAATTTTTATTTCGTCGTTATTCAAGTTGAAAAATTTATATTCCAACATATGGTAATTTGCCATTGCCTTCACGTGAATTGTTTTCCGATACTTCCACGCCCATTTTCTGCGGATTGAGAAAATTCCCCTTGTGAGATAGGCGTAAATAAATGGATGAACAGTAAGTGTTATGGCTTTTTCGTTTTGATCCTGTAGCAGGTATTTCAGATTGTTTTCAATTTCGTCAGTAAAAATTATACTGGGTTTGATTTTTCCGGTACCTTCACAAACAGGGCAGCTCTCGAGGACTTGCACATTCATTTCGGGACGCACGCGCTGGCGAGTGATTTGCACCAATCCAAATTTGCTTGGGGGCAGAATGGTGTGTTTGGCATGATCGCGTGCCATCTCATCTTTGAGCTTTTGGTAAAGCTCGCGGCGATGCCGGGCATCATGCAGGTCGATAAAATCAACCACAATGATACCACCCATATCGCGTAATCGCAATTGACGCGCAATTTCGGCAGCGGCTTCCAGGTTTACTTCCAGTGCGTTTTCTTCCTGGCTGTTTTCTTTATTTACACGATGACCGCTATTTACATCGATCACGTGCATGGCTTCGGTATGTTCTATAATCAGATAAACACCACTACGGATGGTTACAGTTTTTCCAAAAAGGCCTTTTATTTGTTTATCTACACCAAAATGCTCAAAAATGGGCGCTTTACCTTTGTAAAGCTTAACGATGTCAATCTTTTGAGGAGCAATCGTCTGGATAAAATTTCTTGTTTCTTCAAACAATGTATTTTCGTTGATATGAACACTGTTGAAAGATTCATTGAGCAAGTCGCGCAAAATAGCTGAGGTGCGGTCGAGCTCGCTGATAATTTTTACAGGAGGCGCGGCATTTTGTAATTTTTGCGTGGTTTTTTCCCACTTTTCGACCAGCGACCTGAGATCGGAATCCAGTTCGGCAACTTTTTTGTTTTCTGCAACTGTGCGAATGATCACTCCATAATTATTTGGTTTGATGGATTGTATCAATCTTTTGAGGCGGTTGCGTTCTTCGCTGCTGCGTATTTTTTGTGAGATGGAAATCCGGCTCGAAAAAGGGACAAGAACAAGGTATCTTCCGGCAAAAGATATTTCGGAAGAGATCCGTGGGCCTTTGGTCGAAATGGGTTCTTTTGCTATTTGAACAAGAATTTGAGCGCCAGTGGCTAATACTTGTGTGATTTTCCCGGTTTTTTCGATATCAGGTTCAAGCCTGAAATTATCCATAGTCACCTGAGCAGGTTTGCCGTTGAGTGCCAGCTTGGTGTATTTATTCAAAGAACGAATCTGAGGTCCCAGATCCAGGTAATGTAAAAAGGCATCTTTTTCGTAACCAACATCAACAAAGGCAGCATTTAATCCGGGCATAATTTTTTTAACACGACCCAGATAAACATCACCAACTGCATAATTATTGTTGGTTTTCTCCTTGTGGAGTTCTACTAGCTGTTTATCTTCTAAAAGAACGATATCCACTTCCGAAGCGCGAGAATCTATGATGAGTTCCCTGTTCACTTGATATTTTTTTTGTTGAGTAGCTGCTTTTTGGCAGCTTGAGTTAAACGATGATAGGAGTGGAATTCAGTACAAAATGATAAAACCGAATAACACAATGCCGGGTTTGTTTCCGACATTGTGTTATTCTAAAATCAATGACATAGAAAACTATTTCTTCTTATGTCTGTTCTTCCTCAAACGTTTTTTCCGTTTGTGGGTAGCCATCTTGTGTCTTTTTCTTTTTTTCCCGCTTGGCATAATAATTTTTTTTTTGATGAATCGAACTAAATTATTTTACGCTGCCTTTAACTTCGTTAACAAAAGTTTTGGCAGGTTTGAAAGCAGGAATGTTGTGTGCAGGGATAATGATGGTGGTGTTTTTGGAGATATTTCTTCCGGTTTTTTCAGCTCTTCTTTTGATAGTAAAGCTTCCGAAGCCTCTCAGGTAAACATTTTCACCATTCACCATTGCATTTTTCACTACATCCATGAAGGATTCTACTACTGCCTGAACGGCTACTTTTTCAACACCTGTTTTGTTAGCAACATCTGCTACGATTTCTGCTTTTGTCATATCTTTAAACTTTAAAAGATTAGAAATGTGAATTTTATTTGGACGGCAAAGGTAAAAACATTTTTTTATTCAAAAAGGCCTTTTAACTTTTTTTTATCTCTAATCTACTCAATAATAATAAATTCGACATGATTGATCTGAGTTCAAAAATATTAAACTGGTATAATCAAAACAAACGCGACTTACCCTGGCGTGATACCTCAGACCCATACAGGATATGGATCTCGGAAGTTATATTGCAGCAAACCCGTGTAGAACAGGGACTTGAGTACTATGTGCGATTCGTGAAGCGTTGGCCTGATGTGAAGCATCTTGCTGCTGCTTCGGAGCAGGAAGTGCTTAAGATGTGGCAAGGTTTGGGATATTACTCACGCGCCCGCAATATGTTAGCTGCTGCCAAACAAATTATGTTAGATCATAATGGTGTCTTTCCAAAAACAGCTGCTGAATTGCAAAAACTTAAAGGTATTGGTGATTATACAGCCGCGGCGATCGCTTCAATTGCCTTTAACGAGCCCGTTGCTGTGATTGATGGGAATGTTTATCGCGTACTTTCACGTTTGTTTGAGGTAGAAATTCCAATTGACATTCCTCAGGGCAAAAGACATTTTAAGGCGCTAGCAGCAAATTTGTTGGACAAAAGCTTTCCGGGAGATTTTAACCAGGCTTTGATGGAGTTTGGTGCCCTGCAATGTACCCCAAAATCACCTGATTGCGAAAATTGCCCTCTGCAATCTTTATGTTTGGCATTTGAACACAAAAAAGTAGATCAGTTGCCTGCGAAGAAGCATAAAATAAAAATTCGAAAACGTTTTCTGAATTATTTTATCCTTATAGGACATTTAAAATCGCAGTGCTACACCTTCTTACGACACAGGAAATCCGGCGATGTATGGCAGGGTCTGTATGATTTTCCGTGTATCGAAACCAGCGAAAAGAAAGAAATGCATGAGCTTGAAAATGAAGCCTTGTTTCAAAGAATCAAAGCTATTGCGCAAGAAGTGAAACCATTACCCGGTATTAAAAAACATATACTCACACATCAACACCTGATGGCAAGTTTTTATGTGGTAAAATGCAAAAGTGGTTTTGAAGGTTTGAAAAATAATTCTTTATCTTTGGTTTCCCAAACGGAGCTTGGAAATTATCCGATGCCACGTTTGATTGACCGATTTTTGCAGGATAATGAATCCCTATTTGATAATTGTAACAAAAATTAATACGAAATGGCTGGACTAAATAAAGTAATGCTTATCGGGCGACTTGGTAAAGATCCCGAAGTGATCTCATTTGAAAATGGCGGAAAAAAAATGACCGTAACCATGGCTACAAGTGAGCGCTACCGCGATAGAAACGGACAATGGCAAGATCAAACAGAATGGCATAATGTGGTAGCATGGGGCAACCTGGCTAATGATATTGATGAAAAAAGAAGGGTATATGCCAAAGGTGATTTGATGTTTGTTGAAGGAAAAATTAGAACCAGGCAATATACTGATGGACAAGGAGTAACAAAATATATTACGGAAATTCTTGCCGAAAAAATGAATCTGATTTCCAAAAGTAATTCTGGTGGCGATAGTTACAATGCTGGTAGTTATAATCAAAATAATGCAAAGGCTTCATCACCTCGCAACAGCGCTGCACCTGCAACTGACCGGAATGATAATAAAGATTTTGATGTTACACAAGAAACGGATGATCTTCCCTTCTAGCCTGGATATCAGCTTGTTTATGCTTATCCCAGAGGTGGATAATTTTGCATTTGAAATGGAAATTCTTTAATTTTGCTGCGAAATTCAAAACAAATAGATTTTGGACACATCAGACCCTGACCCCTTTGCGAGTATTATCGCAATATTACTCAACACAGATTTTGTCGGATTAAACAGCACTATCATGCTTGGATTTGCTGTGCTCGTTTTATTGTTGTTTTTTTCTGCGATGGTTTCAGGAAGCGAAACAGCTTACTTCTCCCTTAAACCGTCTGAACTCTATTTGCTTGATAGCATCGATAATGAAAGCAGTAAAGTAGTGTTAGCACATCGCGAACATCCCAAAACACTTTTAGCAACTATATTAATAGCTAACAACTTAATAAACGTAGCTATTGTAATTCTCTCCAGCTTTCTTACCCAAAGTTTGTTTCGTTTTTCTGATAATGCAATCGTTGCGTTTTTGGTTCAGATCGTCGCTATTACCTCTTTAATTTTATTGATTGGAGAGATTATTCCAAAAGTTATTGCTAACAAATACCCTCTAAAACTGGCCACCATAATGGCACAGCCATTGAGTGTAATGGTAACGATTTTTAAGCCCTTTAGCCATCTTTTAGTTAATTCTACTTCATTTATAGAGAAAAGAGTGAGTCGGCGGATGAAAAATGTTTCAATTAGTGATTTGTCAGATGCTATTGATATAACCTCTGACGAACAGTCGTTACCCGAAGAAAGACAGATGCTGAAAGGGATTGCCACGTTTAGTGAAAAAGAAGCCCGAAGCATTATGAAATCGCGGGTAAACATTACTGCTATTGATATTCATGCGCCATTTCAGCAGCTGCTCGAACTGATTATCAATAGTGGGTTTTCGCGTATTCCGGCCTACGATGGCAGCTTTGATAAAGTTGTTGGAATATTGTATATCAAGGATTTATTGCCCTATTTGAATCACGATGATCTGGATTGGAAAGCTTTGATCAGACCAGCATTTTTTATTCCTGAGAATAAGAAAATCAATGATTTGCTTCAGGAGTTCAGACAAAAAAAGATCCATATGGCTATTGTGGTAGATGAATATGGCGGCACTTCAGGTTTGTTAACGCTCGAAGATATTATTGAAGAGATTGTAGGCGATATCAGCGATGAGTTTGATAAAGTGCCTGATGATGACTTTTACGAAGAAATTGATGAGCACACTACTGTTTTTGAGGCCCAAACCAGCTTATTGGATTTTTGTAAGGTCATGAAAATTGACGAGCATTATTTTGAAGATGTGCAAGGCGAATCGGATACCTTGGCAGGTTTACTTTTAGAACTTGAAGGCCGAATTCCGGAACGTGGCATGACAATAAAATGCAAGGATTTTAGTTTTGAGGTAACTGATGCCGATGCCCGGCGTATCAAAGAACTAAAAGTAATCAGAAAGTTGGCTGATAATGAATAGCTTATTTTTCTATTTCATGATTTTTGGAGTCTTATTGTTTTCGTCTTGTGAAACAGATTATGCCCCAAAACCTCGTGGTTTTTTTCGTATTGATGTACCAGAAAAAAATTATACTGTTATTGATACGCTACCAGCTTATCAATTTGAATCGCCTGATTATGCGGTTTTAAGTCCGGATGAAGAATCGCCATGGGAGAAAAACTGGATCACAATCAATTTTCCGGAATTCAAAGGCAGTTTGCATATCAGTTATAAGCCTGTAGATGAAAATCTGGCTGTTTATCTGGAGGATATGCATGCCATGCTGATGAAGCATTTGCCCAAGGCCAGTGCTATTCAAGACAGTTTGATCTATGCTCCGGAGCGAGATGTTTATGGATTGTTATTTTCAATTCAGGGAAAAAGTGTGGCATCGCCCTTGCAATTTTATCTAACCGACAGCACCAGACATTTTGTAAGGGGTGCTTTGTATTTCAATATCAGGCCAAATAACGATTCGCTTGCTCCTGTAATCAATTTCCTTAGGAAGGATGTGGATCATTTTATTGAGTCGTTGCACTGGAAAGAATAAAATCAGGGCATAATTTCATCCTGTTTGTTTTTATAGATCCAGCCGGCATCAAGCATAAGCATTTCCTCTGTTGAAACGCCACGTTTTATCGCTTTTTCGCGGATACTTTCCATATAGGATTCACTTTGCCGAATACGATCGGCAATTTCGCGAATAGCCTGTTGTTTCTTTATCTCTGCCTCCCCGCCATCTTTTATTAGCTCATAGAGTTCGTCAATAAATCCAAAACCAAAACGATTCATATTGGCGTCGGTTTGAAGGATAATAATAACATCAGTGTTAAAAACAGCATCTAAAATAGGTACTAATACACGATCTTTCATCGGTCTTTCATCAGGATAAAAAACCTGTTTGTTGTAATACCAAAAGCTGTTGTCGCTAAATCCTTGTAATGGATATCCTCCTCCAAACCACTGCCAGTAATAGCTGTCAGCAACAGTGATGACGCGCGGTTTTTGATCGGGATCGGAAATTTCGAACTTAAATTCGGGATAGGGCATAGGGTAATCATCGGGTGGAAGCATTATATTCATGCCTTCCCACAAATCCCGATCCGGAGATTTTAATTTACCGCTTATCTTGATGTTGGAAATTTTGAAATCAATAAACTCGCGATCAAGATGATGTTCAATAAGTTGAAATACAGAATCGAATACAAGCCCCATACCATAATAACTCCAATGAATTCCGGCTTTTGGGAATAATGCAAAACGACAGGTATCTTTAATGGCATTAAAAAAATGATTCCCACCAATAACTGCAATCTCTTCCTGCTTTAGTTTTTCGTAATACGTGTCGTAATTTGTTGATCCTTTGATGGTTTCTTGGTATGCCTCAGGCATATACTCAGGATAAAAAGTACCCTTGCCAGGCGCCAAAACAACCAACAGAAGTTTATTATTTGCTTCAAGCCAATTGGCAACAGCAACGGTTTTTTGCACATCTTCCTTAACCTTTTCGTCTCCTACATAATCTAAACCATAATATGCTTTTATGTAGTTCAACTCATAGAGATATCCTTCTGTTCCTAAAATCACGCCTTGTGCATTAATCGTATCGAAAAGGCTGTATTGTAGTTGATTATGAATTCTTACCAAATGAGGTCTGTAGCCAATCGACTGCTCGATATAAGTGTTCATGCTATCCTGAAAAGTACCTTTCCAAAAATTTTCTGCTTTCCAAATGGGTTTTTTTGGTGTTGAAATTGCACCTTTTAGTGCTCGTATTTTCGGCAGACTAAATTGATGCTGAATGAAAGGCAAAATCATCATGATCATGATCAGCACAAAAAAGATATGTTTGAGCAGCTTGCGCATTAAAACCGGAAATAAATAAAGGGGTTAAAACCACTGGAGGTAATCGCGCTAAGGCTGATGATAAACAGCATTATCGAAGCAAGGGTCATCAAAAGCAGGGTGCTGAATAATTGTTTCTTTCCATAAAGATTTACTTGCCAACGTTCAATTTTTGGCGCGTAAGCAAGCGAAGCAAAGATGGCTGCAAAAATCATTGTCATCCATACCGCCTGATTAACAAAAATAGTGTCGCCTGAGCGGAAGCTGAACATGCCAGCTGTGTATTGCCACACCTGATCCATGCTTTCGGCTCTAAAAAGCACCCAGCCCACAAGGGTGATCACAAAAGTGATTATCACGCTTGGGAACTTGCCAATGGCTTTGTAAAATTTGAGTAAAAATAACCTGTCGGCCACCAGGAAAAATCCATGAAAAGCGCCCCATACAACAAAATTCCAGGCTGCTCCATGCCAAAGGCCGGAAATCAGAAAAACCAGCCAAAGATTAAAATACATGCGTAAAGCAGTGACGCGATTTCCACCCAACGGGATATACAGGTAATCGCGCATCCAGCGACCCAGCGTCATATGCCAGCGCCGCCAGAATTCGGAAATATTTTGGGAGATATAGGGATTGTTGAAGTTTTCGGGAAAATCAAAACCAATCATTCTGCCCAGCCCAATTGCCATATCAGAATAGCCTGCAAAATCGTAGTAGATCTGAAAGGCATAGGCCAGAATTCCTATCCATAAAGTAATGGTTGCCAGTTGCGATGGGTCTGCTGCAAAAACACTGTCAGCATAAGCACCTAATGGATTGGCTATCATTACTTTTCGGCCAAGGCCAACACAAAACCGAAAGAATCCGGTTAAACGGTTATCTGCGTTTTCATTTTTGCTGCGATCGACAAGTTGATCAGCAATTTCGTTGAATCGTACGATTGGTCCGGCAATCAACTGTGGGAACATCAAAATATAGAGGGCCAGATCAGACACTTTTTTCAATGGAGGATGAACACCGCGATGGACATCAACAGCATAAGTCATTTTCTGAAAAGTAAAGAAGGAAATACCAATAGGCAAAGCTACATGTGTCCAGGTAACAGGCTCGCCACCAAATTGTTGAATCATCCAATCGAGGTTTTCAACAAAAAAGTTGGCATATTTAAAATAAGCCAGTAAACCTACATTCAAGGCCACACTTGCACCTGTTATCCAGCGTTTTTTGTTTCCCGAGGATTGGAACATCCACTTAACCAGATAAAAGTCGATAAAGATGCTTCCAATCACAATAAAAATAAAATCGGGAGCTCCCCAGGCATAAAACAAAACACTGGCCAACAAAGCCACATAATTTTTCAGCACACGAGGCACCAAGAAATACAACAGCAAAAAAGCTGGCAGAAAGTAGAGGAGGAAAAGACTGCTGCTAAAAACCATAGCAATGATTTTGGTTCAGAAGGCGCAAATTTAACAGATTAATCATAAACAAAGGTGATCAGAAGCTATTTGTTAAGCACAAACTTCAAATAGCAATGCTTTGCATGAAATAAAGCGCATGAAAATGAAATGATAGAACGAAATATAGTTTTTGTTTTTGCTATTTTAGCGCCTTCAATAATTATTAAACCTCATCAACATGACGAAAAAAGCTAAGCCAAGGCTCTCTTTCTTGGATATTTGGAATATGAGTTTTGGGTTTTTGGGCATTCAAATGGGTTTTGCCCTGCAAAATGCGAATGCCAGCAGAATTCTGCAAACTTTTGGAGCCGATGTAGAACATCTTTCATGGTTTTGGCTTGTAGCGCCAATCACAGGGATGATTGTACAACCCATTATTGGACACTACAGCGATCAAACCTGGAATCGTCTGGGCAGAAGACGGCCATATTTCTTAACAGGAGCAGTTTTGGCTTCGATTGGATTAATCCTGATGCCAAATTCACCCATGTTCGCCGCCTATCTGCCTGCATTGTGGATTGGTGCCGGAATGCTGATGATCATGGATGCCTCTTTTAACGTTGCTATGGAGCCTTTCAGGGCTTTGGTGGCAGATAAATTACCAACAGATCAGCGCACACTTGGCTTTTCGGTGCAGACATTGTTAATTGGAATTGGAGCTGTTGTTGGTTCATGGTTGCCATACGTTATGACAAACTGGTTTGGATTTAATGAAATAGCTGCTGAAGGTGAAGTTCCGATGAGCTTGAAGCTTTCCTTCTTTATAGGTGCCGGAATTTTGGTTTCAACAATAGTATGGACAGTTGTAACAACAAAGGAATACTCGCCCGAAGAGCAGGAAATGTATGCCGAAGACGATGCTATTCCAGATGCGGAACCTGCGCGTTTTATAGATATTTTTAAAGATTTTGCCAATATGCCAGCCACAATGAGGCAGCTCGGTCTGGTACAGTTTTTCTCCTGGTTTGCACTATTTTCGATGTGGGTATTTACAACACCTGCTCTGGCTCAGCATGTATGGGGCCTTTCGGCTGATGATCGCAGCTCAGCAGCATTTAACGAAGCAGGTGATTATGTAGGTGTGATTTTTGGGGTTTATAACCTTGTTGCTGCTATTTTTGCCATGGCTTTACCTGTGATAGCAGCTAAAGTTGGTCGTAAAAGAACTCACGCCATCAACCTTACTCTCGGGGGTTTAGGTTTGATGTCGATTTTGTTGGTGACTTCTCCCGAAATGAAATGGTTGCTCAACATCAGTATGATAGGTGTTGGTATTGCATGGGCGAGTATTTTAGCAATGCCTTATGCCATCCTGGCTGGCTCTATTCCGGCAAGAAAAATGGGTGTTTACATGGGTATTTTTAATTTCTTCATTACTTTTCCACAAATTGTGAATGGCGTTTTTGGAGGCCCTTTGGTTAAATTTTTATATGGCGGACATGCTATCTATGCCCTTGTAACTGCCGGTGTGCTGATGATTCTTGGAGCTGTTTCGGTGATGTTTGTAAAGGATGAAGATGATGTTGTAAAGCTCTGATAATTAAAAAATAAAAAATCGGCCTTGTAAATTGGGCCGGTTTTTTATTTCTCAAAACATTTACCAACCAAGTTTTTCGTAAAATTCTTCGTCAATAGTTTTGTTGAGCAGGTCGCAACCAAAATCGAATTGACGATTTTCGTTGTCTTTTTCTTTGAATACAAAGCGCAAATCTTTAAAATCGCCCCTGAGAGGTAAAAGGCTTATGGCTTCTTCTAAAGCCTGCGCGGGTGTTAATACGCCGTTAATGCCTGTTTTTTCGAGTAGTTTTACGAGTTGTGCAAAAGAAGAATCTCTTATTTCAACATCCAACTGTTTTTCGATCTGCTGTATTTTCCTTTGCGAGTTGGTGTAGGTTCCGCCAAATTCCCATGGCATCGAAGCTGGCAAAACCAAATCGGCCATGCGTGCAGTATCGCTCATCCAGAGATCTTGCACTACCTTGAATTCAATTCTCGAAAACTGCTGTTTTACATCATCTTTATCCAAGGCGCAACCAATAGGATCTTCTCCAAAAATGAATGCATTTTTTATTTTTCCACCCCTAAAAAGCTTATAAACACTGTTGATGGTAAATGGCAGTTCGTCCACTTTCCATTTAAACTGCATGCGGTATCGGATATCTTCATCGAGAATAGATTCGGCACCCACACCGATTTTGTGGCAAACACCCATATCAAAAATACCGTGTCCATTATTTTTCTCCTTAAGTGCAATTAGGCCATTGGCTGTTTTGCCGAGTTTGCCAGTTATCATAGCCAGATTATGCATCGCCATGCTGGCATTGGCCGATAAGGCTTTCTCCTGGAAAATCATGATGGCATTCATCTCCTCGTTGTAATCCTTCGCAAAGGCTGCAACAGTTTTTTCATCTGTGCCGGCAAATTCCAGCATTTGATTAAAATCAGCATTAAGCAGGGCGGTTTTATATTCCTCAAAGCCTTCTGTACGGTCTTTGATAAACATTCCGTTATGCATATTATTGGCCAGTAACCAACGGTTTACTGCCTGAATAAAGTAGAAGTAATTATCTATTTTGATTACTTGATCCGCTTTATTGCTAAAACTACTGTTTTGGAGGGTAGTGATGTGAACAAGTTCTATATTTTCTTTATGTTTTGTATTGAATATCAAATGATTAATCACAGGATGATCGTAATGAAGTTCGCCGCCGGCAACAAAAACTTTGCTTGCTCCACGAATATCGCAATACGAAGCATTTTCGTTTGAATTGTGAAAGTAACCATCTCCACGACCCATATAATGGAAACTGCTCACATTATTGGTTTTAGCTCCTGCCCTGGCCAGTTTTTGAATCAGGTAGAGTTCTTCGTTGGTTAGTCGTGCTCCACCAAAAAAGGCATTTTCATCAGGATTAACCTGCTTAATTCGATCGGAAATAATTTCATAGGCTTCATCAAAGCTTATGGCATTAAAACCCGACTTTGTTTTGAGCCAGGGTGTATGAATTCTTCCCGGATTGTTAAATAATTTATACCCAAAAAATGCACGCCGGTTGATGTAATTCGGCCGGTTAATTTCAGCTTTTCGGGGCTCGGCCTTATAAAATTGACCCTTGTGATGCATGAGGTTAATTTCATAGCCTTCGGAACCAAACATATCAATTGTTTCAATGGGTTCAAGTTTGAGCGGTCCGGGTTTAAAACTATAATTTTCGGTCATTGCACCAGTTGGGCAGGTAACGATACACATGCCACAGCTCTCGCAACTGGTTTCCTGCAGAGGCAAACCCATGCTGGGCGCTACCAAACTTTTGAACCCCCTGTTGATAAGTCCGAGAGCATTTGCGCCAACTACCTGGCTGCAAATACGGATACAGCGACTACAGAGGATACATTTGTTATTATCGATTTCAATAAAAGGATGTCTGAAATCGATGTGATGTTCATGAAACTCACCAGGATAACTTTTTTGTTCTGCCTGGTAAGTTGTTGAGTGTTTCTTAAGGTCGCAATCAAAATAGGCAGTGCAACCGCACTCGAGGCAGCGACTGGCTTCCATCTGAGCTACGGATTCATCTTCGTATCCCAGTTCCACCTCTTTAAAGTTGAGTCGCTCTTCGGTAGTAAGCACGGGCATTTCATGGCGTTTCTGATACGGAAAATGACCGATATAATCATTTTTATCCTGTACCTTGAAATTGTCTTTTTTGCTCAGAAACGCTTTGGCTGGAGGAGCAATTGGTAATTCATTCAAATATTGATGACAGGAATGGGCTGCTATTTTTGCCTGAGCAATTGCTTCGATGATTGTTGCAGGTCCGCTAACGCCATCACCGGCAGCAAATACCGAAGGGATACCAGTTTGCAAAGTATGTTTATCGGCATCAATATCACCCCAGCGATTTACGGATAGTTTGCCTGCCTGGCTGTGTTGGTTGATGTTGTCAATAAAATTGACATCAGTTTTTTGACCGATAGCTGCCAAAACATAATCAGCTTCAATCTCAAATTCTGAATCTGCAACAGGAACTGGTCTTCTTCTGCCAGAGGCATCGGGTTCGCCCAATGCCATTCGGATCAGTTTTACTTTTTGGAGTGTATTATTTTCATCTTTAATGATTTCGACAGGATTTGTAAGAAAAAGATATTCAACACCTTCCAGTTTTGATTCGTGAATCTCGATAGGGTTGGCAGGCATTTCTTTTTCTGTTCTTCTGTAAACCACATATACTTTCTCTGCTTTTCCCCTGATTGCAGTTCTGCAGCAGTCCATAGCCGTATTTCCGCCTCCAACTACCACCACAGTTTTACCCGAGAAGTCTGGGCGCTGACCTGTCATTTCCATGTTTTTCAGGAAGGTGATTCCGGCAAAAACATTTTCGGCATCATCGCCCGGACAGCCAACAGCCGTTCCTTTTTGCGATCCGATTGTGAGTACCGTAGCATCAAAGCTATCGCGGATTTCGGCATAGGATAGATTACCGCCCAGGTTTTTGTTATAATGAATTTTAACACCCAAATCCGTAATGTTTTCGACCTCTTTATCCAGGATATCATTAGGCAGGCGGTATTCAGGAATTCCATATCTTAGCCAGCCTCCTGGATTTGGGGCAGCCTCAAAAATCTCAACCTGATGGCCTTCGAGCCGCAGAAAGTGTGCGGTTGAAAGACCACCTGGTCCTGCGCCGATGACAGCAACTTTTTTACCAGTTTCAGGCTTTATTTTAGGGATGAATTTTGTTGGAGAAGCCAGATCATAATCTGCAGCAAAACGTTTCAGGTAGTCGATTCCAACAGGAGCGTCCTCATCGAGGAGGTTTCTGCGACAGGCGGCTTCGCATGGGCGTACGCATACGCGTCCGCAGATGGCTGGGAGTGGATTGGTTTCTTTGATCAAAGCAACAGCATCGCTGTATCGGCCTTTATCAATAAGCGAAATGTATCCCTGAACATCAACACCAGCCGGGCAATGCTGTTTGCATGGGCCCAAACAATCAGCATAATGGTTGCTGAGTAGCAGGTCCAGGGCTGTTTTACGGGCCAGTTTCACAGATTCTTTTTCGGTATTCACCTTCATCCCTTCGGTGATGCGGGTTGAGCAGCTGGGTTGGTGTCCGCGCATGCCTTCTACCTCTACCACGCAAACATAACAGGAGGAGAAGGGTTCAATACGGGGGTCATGACAAAGGGTTGGAATTTCGATCCCATGGCGGCTGGCGCATTCATAAATGGTTTCGCCCTGAAAACCCTTAACAGTTTTGCCATTTAGTTCGATAGTGATATATTGACTCATAATGCTATTTTTTCGGTGTTTTAGTCAACCATGACGGCTTCGAATTTGCATACATTGTAGCACTCGCCACAATGAATACAGGTTTCCTGATTGATGAAATGGATCTGTTTGCGACTGCCATCTATTGCATTTGTAGGGCATTTTACTGCACAAACTGTACAACCCGTGCATTTTTCAGGATCAATGGTATAAGTGAGTAATGGTTTGCACACTTTTGCCGGGCATTTTTTGTCGTAGATATGTGCTTCGTATTCATGCCTGAAATACTTGAGTGTTGTAAGAACCGGATTTGGAGCCGTCTGCCCTAATCCGCAAAGGGAATTGTTTTTGATTTGATGTGCCAGATTCTCCAGTTTCTCAATGTCGCCATCTTCACCTTTGCCATCAGTGATGCGTTCGAGCATCTCGAGCATTCTTTTGGTTCCGACACGACAAAAAGTACATTTTCCGCATGATTCTTCCTGTGTAAAATTCAGGAAAAACTTAGCCAGGTCGATCATGCAGGTGCTTTCGTCCATCACCACCATACCGCCTGATCCCATAATTGCTCCTGTAGCGTTTACAGAATCGTAATCTACAATAGTATCGCCCAATTCGGCCGGAATACATCCGCCAGAAGGCCCTCCTAATTGCACTGCTTTAAATTTTTTATCGCCCTGAATTCCACCACCAAGCTTATAAATAATGTCGTTGATAGTAACGCCCATAGGAACTTCAACCAAACCGCCGTGTTTGATTTTTCCGGTGAGGGCAAATACTTTGGTGCCTTTGCTTTTTGCTGTTCCATAAGCTGCATAGGCTTCGGCACCATGATTGATAATCCAAGGGACATTCGCCCAAGTTTCAACATTGTTGATATTGGTGGGTTTAGCCCAAAGTCCTGATACTGCCGGGAAAGGTGGTCTTTTGCGTGGCATGCCTCTTTTTCCCTCTATGCTGGCTATCAGAGCTGTTTCTTCGCCACATACAAAAGCACCGGCGCCTTCTTTTACAATGATATCGAAAGAGAAATCGCTTTCAAAGAGTTTTTCGCCCAGCAAGCCTTTTGCCTTGGCCTGATTGATGGCGATATTAAGCCGTTTGATGGCCAGAGGATATTCGGCACGGCAATAAATTACGCCCTGTGATGCTCCAATTGTATAGCCACCAACCATCATGCCTTCGAGCACTGCATGCGGATCGCCTTCGAGCAGTGAGCGATCCATAAAAGCTCCGGGGTCGCCTTCGTCGGCATTGCAGATGATGTATTTTTGTTTGCTTTCGTTTTGGTAAGCAAATTTCCATTTTAGTCCTGTTGGAAATCCGCCGCCGCCGCGACCTCTTAAACCGCTGTCGATCATCGTTTGGATGATATCTTCCTGTGAGCGGTTTGATTGAATGATTTGTTTGATTGCTTTGTAGGCATCGTGCTGTAGTGCTTCGTCAAGCGATTCGGGATCCATATAGCCGCAGTTGCGCAGCGCGATCTTTACCTGACCTTCAAAAAAACTGTCTTCGGGTGTTTTTTGCTCTTCAGCAAATACAGCTTTATTGAGGTCGATTTTGCCGTCGATTAAATGGGATTTTAGAATTCCCTCAACGGTTTCGGCTGTCATATCGCCATAAATTATTTTTCCTTTTTCATCTTGTATCTCAACCAGAGGTTCTTTGTAACACATTCCAATACAGCTCGTTCTGGCTAATTCAAAATCCATTTCACCTTTTGCTAAAATTGCCTCAAGCACATTATATGTTTTGGATGCTCCGGCAGCAATACCGCAGCTTCCTAATCCAACGATAACTTTTGTTTTTTTCATATACTTTTACTTTTCTGCCTTTGGCTTGTCTGTGAGCAATTGGCTTTTAATCTCTTTGAGAATTTTTAGAGCACTTTTTCCATTCAGTTTTCCGTAAGTGTTTTCGCCAATCATCATCACCGGAGCTAAAGAGCAACAACCCAAACAGGCAACAGATTCCAGGGTAAATTCTCCATCAGTTGTAGTTTCGCCGTCGTTAACGCCGAGGTAATCTTTTAGTGCATCAGTAATGGCATTGGCATTTTGAACGTGGCAGGCGGTTCCATGGCACACTTTAATGATGTTTTTGCCAACCGGACTCAGGCGAAATTGTGCATAAAAGGTAGCAACACCATATATATCAGCAGGAGCTATTCCGGTAGCTTGTGATATGGCCTTTAAAGCATCAGGGGGCAGAAATCCATAAAGTTCCTGCGTGCCTTGTAATAATGGAATTAAGCTTCCGGGCTTTTTTCCGTATTTTTCCAATAGTGGACGCATCAGCGATAAATCAGCATCAACCGCTAAAATGGTTTCCTTGGTTTCGGCAATTCTGGTAATACGCATAGGTTTTGGCTTAAAATTGAATTGGACGACGTTCTTGAGCGAACTAAAGTAGTTATTATAATTGAAAAAAAATATGTTTAAATACTGATTAACAGCTATTTATATTCAGTCTAAATTATCTAAACATCTAAATATCTGAAAGTCTTACAGAAAGCCTTTTATGATGTATTTCACTTTTTTTATCGTATTTACTCAAAGGATTTATCAAGCAGGCATTTCAATGCGTGAATCACGCAAGAGCATATAATTGTATTGCTGAAAGGATTGATGGGCAGATTTTTTTAAAGCGGAAAGTGTTTTGGATTGTTTATATGGAAGCCCTTATTTTTGCAAAAAATTTATCCTTGAAACTCATCGAAATATGGCAATCGCAGGCTGAGGCTTACCAGCAAAAGCACAAAAATTTGATCCGTAAGTTTAAAGTTAAAAAGCCCAAAGAACTTTCAGCACTGGCCGATCAAATGCATCAGGATGTATTTGCTGAATTGAGTTGCCTTGATTGCGCCAATTGTTGCAAAACTATCCCGCCATTATTAAACGATAACGACATCCGACGACTTGCGAAAGCATTAGGGATAAAAGAAAAAGAATTTTTCTCAAGCTATATGCGCACCGACGAGGATGGCGATCGGGTGATGGCGCAAACACCATGCCCCTTCTTAGGCGAAGATAATCACTGTCTGGTATATGAAAGCCGGCCAAGAGCCTGCCGGGAATATCCGCATACAGATGGAAATCAATTTGTTGAAAATCTGAAACTGCATGCTGTTAATAGTAAGCATTGTCCGGCGGTATTCCATGTTTTGCAGCGTATTGAAAAGCATTTTACAACGACCTGAGCTTGAAAGCGTATCTTTGCAAAAAAAATAATCATGGCAGGTTCAAATTTTGTTGATTACGTAAAGATATTCTGTCGGTCGGGAAAAGGCGGGGCAGGTTCGGCGCATCTAAGGCGTGAAAAATTTGTACCCAAAGGTGGTCCTGATGGGGGCGATGGCGGCAGGGGAGGCCATGTGATTTTAAAAGGGAATGCTCAAATGTGGACATTGCTTCATTTGCGCTATACCAAACATTTATTTGCAAAAAGCGGAGAATCAGGTGGAAAGCAACAACGCAGCGGTGCCAGTGGTGAAGATGTAATTATTGAAGTGCCATTGGGAACTATTGCGTTACATGCCGAAACCCGTGAACAGATGGCTGAAATTACCGAAGATGGTCAGGAAGTAGTTTTGCTTCAGGGCGGACGCGGAGGTCAAGGAAATCAACACTTTAAATCAGCTACAAACCAAACGCCACGCTACGCACAGCCGGGCGAGGATGGCAGCGAAACCTGGATTATCATTGAGCTTAAATTGCTTGCTGATGTGGGACTGGTAGGTTTTCCCAATGCCGGCAAGTCCACTTTATTATCAACAGTATCGGCTGCAAGGCCTGAAATTGCTGATTATCCTTTTACAACGCTCGTCCCCAATCTTGGAATTGTAAGCTACTACGATTACAAATCTTTTGTGATGGCTGATATTCCCGGAATCATCGAGGGTGCATCTGAAGGTAAAGGATTGGGATTAAGATTCTTGCGACATATTGAACGGAATTCCATTTTGTTGTTTATGATCCCCGCCGATACGGATGATATCGCTAAGGAATATCGGATTTTGCTTGGTGAATTGGAGGCTTATAACCCTGAATTACTTGACAAATCAAGAATTTTGGCCATTTCAAAAAGCGATTTGCTGGATAACGAACTTAAGCATGAGATCAGGGAACAACTACCTGATTTGCCCTATATTTTTATTAGTTCCATTACTGGTGAGGGCATAAAAGGGCTTAAAGATATGCTTTGGGAAGCCTTGAATCAATAATAAACCACAGTCAATAATATCTTTTACGCCTAAATTGTTTTTCAGGACTTTATAAAACGATTAAACCTTCAAAATTTTCAAATCCTTGAAGGTTGAGTCAGTCCGAAAAGTCAATAAACCGCTGATTTTTAGATTTGTGACTCCTACCCTTAAAGGAGGAAAGCTAAAAATCAGCAGTTTTAGAAAGTCCCCCTTGGGGGATTTATGGGCAAATTGACTTTTCGGAGTGAACTCAAGGTTTAATGTTTTCAAACAGGGTAAGTTATCTTCCAATCATCTTGTTGGGATCAACCCATTCAGTAAATTGCTCGTCAGTAAGCAGACCAAGTTCCATAGCGGCCTCACGTAAGGTGGTGTTTTCGGTATGCGCTTTTTTGGCAATTTTGGCTGCATTTTCGTATCCGATATGGGTATTAAGGGCCGTAACCAGCATCAGCGAGTTTTCCAGATTTTGTTTGATACGTGCTTCGTTGGCTTCAATGCCAACCACGGCATGATCAGTAAAGCTAACACAAGCGTCACCCAATAATCTGGCGGATTGAAGCAAATTAGCAATCATAACGGGTTTGAATACATTGAGTTGGAAATGACCTTGCATGCCTCCGGCGGCAATTGCGGCATCATTTCCGATAACCTGAGCACAAACCATCGAAAGGGCTTCATTTTGTGTTGGGTTTACTTTTCCGGGCATGATGGAAGATCCGGGCTCGTTAGCTGGCAGTATAATTTCGCCAATGCTGCATCTTGGCCCGCTGGCCAACATGCGTGTGTTATTGGTTATATGCATCAGGCTTACAGCTAGTTGACGTAATGCTCCGGAAGTTTCTACAATGGCATCATGTGCTGATAAGGCTTCAAATTTATTGGGAGCTGTTACAAAGGGCAGACCGGTGAGTTTTGCAATAGTGGCAGCCACTTTTTCGGCATAGCCTCTTGGTGTGTTGATGCCTGTACCAACAGCTGTTCCGCCCAAAGCCAATTCGCTGAGGTGACTAAGGGTGTTTTTTAAGGCCTTTAATCCATGATCAAGCTGGGCTACATAACCCGAAAATTCTTGCCCCAATGTTAAAGGTGTGGCATCCATCAGGTGAGTGCGGCCGGCTTTTACGATGTTGTCAAAATCTTGTGCCTTTGCCTGCAAAGCGTCGCGAAGTTTTTGGATGCCGGGAATTGTCACTTCCATAATCATTTTATAAGCTGCAATATGCATGGCGGTGGGGAAGGTGTCGTTGGATGATTGCGATTTGTTTACATCATCATTGGGATGGATGGTCTTTTTTGCATCGTCCAGCTTGCCTCCGGCCAAAACGTGAGCACGATTTGCCAGCACTTCGTTCATATTCATATTGGATTGTGTGCCTGATCCTGTTTGCCAGATTACCAGAGGAAAATTATCATCCAGTTTGCCGGCCAAAACCTCGTCGGCGGCTTTGGAAATGAGATCACATTTTAATTCGGGCAACACACCGAACTCCATATTGCTGATGGCGGCGGCCTTTTTTAAAATAGCAAATGCATAAATGATTTCTTGTGGCATGGAGCCTTCCGGTCCAATTTTGAAATTGTTGCGCGATCGCTCGGTTTGGGCTCCCCAATACTTTTCGGCAGGGACTTCAACGTTGCCCATGGTGTCTTTTTCGATACGGTAATTCATTTTGCTTGGTATTTTATTGATTTGAAAAAGTTTAAATTTATTGTTTTTGCAAGCGGTTATTCAGGCTGTTGATGTAGCTTTTCAATTCCCTAATCGTGACCTGAAAGTCGCTTACTGCTTCATCTGTAGCAAGTTTGAGGTGTTTGCAAATGATCAGCAAAGTTTCTGTTTGAGCCAGGGCTGCTAAGGCTTCTGAAACTCCAGGAGTGGAAGCGCCATTCAAGGCTGCTGCCAAAGCCATTGGAACATCTGTGACTTTGTTTCTGAGCTTCTGACTCATACCATTACGCTCCGACTCAGGAAAGTATTCCGTGATGGTATAAATATCTCTTACAAAAGCCATTAGAGGCTCCCACAATGGCAGAGATTCAATAGTAAGTGGCGTTTTCATAAAATTTTGTTTAGGTTTTCAGGTGGATCAGCCAACACGGCTTTTTCTCCCTTGATGATGATGGGTCGTTTTAGCAGCTTCGGATTTTCAGCTATGGCCTTAATCAGCTCGGAATCAGAAAGCTTTTTGTCTTTGATTTCTTTTTTGTAGGCCTCTTCCTGTTTCCGAATAAGCGCTTCAGCTGAAAGGCCTGTTTTTTTGATGATTGCTTTTATTTCTGCTGCGCTGATGCCTGCTTTGATGTAGTTGATCAGCTCAAAATCTTTGGTTTTTTCTTCAAGGTAAGCAAGGCCTGCGCGGGATTTTTTACAACGCGGGTTGTGATAAATTTTCATGATTAACTAGTTTTCATTTCATTAAACCTCTTTACCAAATTCCATGAGATAGGCTTTGATAAAACCATTCAGATCGCCATCCATAACAGCTTGCACGTTCGAGGTTTCGTAACCAGTGCGTACATCTTTAACCAATTTATACGGATGCATCACGTAGTTTCTGATCTGCGATCCCCATTCAATTTTCTTTTTACTTCCCTCAATTAAATCAATGGCTTCCTGTTTTTTACGCAACTCAATTTCGTAAAGTTGCGACTTAAGCATCTGCATGGCTTTTTCGCGGTTTTGGAGTTGCGACCTTGTTTCCTGGCATTCTACTACTATTCCCGAAGGTGCATGACGCAAACGAACAGCGGTTTCGACTTTGTTAACATTTTGTCCGCCGGGACCGCTTGACCTGAAAGTGTCCCAACTGATATCGGCCGGATTGACAACAATATCAATATCATCATCTACAATAGGATACACATAAACCGAAGCAAAAGAGGTGTGTCTGCGGTTGGCTGAATCGAAGGGTGATATCCGCACCAACCGATGTACGCCATTTTCGCTTTTCAGGTTGCCAAAGGCATAATCGCCATCAATTTCGAGTGATACGCTCTTTACGCCGGCTACTTCACCTTCCTGCATATCAAGTTCTTTTACCTTATAGCCGTTGTCGGCAGCCCACATCATATACATGCGCATCAGCATTTGCGCCCAGTCCTGGCTTTCGGTTCCGCCTGCTCCGGCATTGATGTTGATGATGGCAGGCAGTTTGTCTTCCTCGCCAGAGAGCATATTCCAAAACTCAAGCTCTTCAACCTGCTTCAGGCATTTTTCGTAGGCCTGATCTATTTCAATTTCTTCAGCATCACCGCTTTCGAAAAGCTCCATGCCAATCTCAAGTTCTTCAAAGCTTGATTCTGCAGCCCGGTAGGCATCTGTCCAGCGTTTTTTGTCTTTGATTTGTCTGAGTAAAGTTTCAGCTTTTTTTGGGTCGTCCCAAAAATCAGGGGCTTGCGTGCGTTCTTCCTCTTCTTCTATTTCCATCAACTTGCGGTCGATGTCAAAGGTACCTCCTCAAGGCTTCGAGCCTCTTACGTAATGCTTTCTGGGATTCGGATTGAATCATTTTATTTATCTGTCTATTGGGTTAGCCCACAAAATTAACAAGATTTTGCGAAGCATAAATCTTTTGTGTTATTACAAATTCAAGTCATTGATAATCTGCCAGATAAGATTGGGCTGAAATCCTTTTTGAAAAGCGTATTGTGCCAGCTTGGTGCGTCTTTTGTAATCATCTGTTTCTTTTATTTTTTTTGATTCAAGCACTTTACGCAGGATGCTCAGGTATTCATCCTCGTCAATTTCTGACAAACCAATTTCAGTCATTAATTCAGGTAATCCTTTGCTGCGCATGCCGGCCATGATTTTGTTCCGCCCCCAATGGTTGTTGCGCAATTTGCCAAGTGCATAAGAACGGGCAAAACGTTCCTCGTTGATCAGATCCTCTTCTTCGAGTTGCGGAATAATCTTTGCGCAGTTTTTTTTGCTAATCGACCAGCTTTTAAGCTTGTTTTTTACTTCTTGCAGGGTGCGTTCCTGATAATCGCAGAAATACCGGGCTTTTTCAAGGAAATAGGTAAAGGAAGCATCTGAATCTGACATTTTTCTTGTGTCTTTAATCTGCGAAATAATGCAGGGTAACATCAAAAATTAACACAGAATTGGCGGGGATAGAACCGGCAGACTGACTTCCATAGCCCAGTGAAGAAGGAATATAAAGTGTTATTTTTCCGCCTTCGCCGATAAGAGGAATGCCTTGTTGCCAGCCCGCTATGAGTTGATTGAGCGGACTTGTAAAAAACTCGCCCTGATCAAAACGCTGACCGTTAAGTAGTTTCCCTACGTAACTTACAGTTATATTGGAAGATGTGCTTGGATGACGATCATTCCCGTTTTCACGGATAAGGTAAAAAAGACCGGATTCCAGCGATTCGGCTTCAGTATCATTTTGTTTAAGGTAATCGATGATTAATTGTTTGTCCACATCATCCTGACTAACAACCTGATTTTCTTTACAGGATGAGCCTATCAGCAGGAGCATAACGAAAATTGGAAATAGGTTTTTCATAGGGTTAGTTCAATAATTCAATCACAAAATTTGGCACTCCTATGGAGGCCTTTTCTTTGATTAGGCGTATTTTTCGCATTTGATCTTCCGTATTCGTTTTGGGATCGATAAGCGTTATGGGGCAATTATCTGGTGCGTAATTGATTAAGCCAGCAGCCGGATAAACCAGTAATGATGTTCCGATAACAATGCAATGATCAGCTTTTTGCACCATTTTGATGGCTGGTTCGATATTGGTAACCATTTCGCCAAACCAAACGATATGCGGCCTAAGTTGTGCGCCATTTTCACAGGTGTCGCCAAGTTTTAACTCCCAGCCTTCAAGCTCATAAATCAATTCCGGAAATTTTGTGCTTCTCACCTTACGCAATTCTCCATGCAGATGTAAAACATTTTTTGATCCGGCACGTTCGTGCAGGTCATCAACATTTTGGGTAATAATCTGCACATCATATTTCGACTCGAGTTTTACGAGGGCTTTATGGGCTTCATTTGGTTCGCATGCGAGTAGTTGTTTGCGTCTGGCATTATAAAAATCCAGAACCAGTTGCGGATTCGTAGCCCAGGCTTCTGGTGTGGCAAGTTCTTCAAAGCGATGATTTTGCCATAAACCATCATCATCCCTAAAGGTTTTAATGCCACTTTCGGCACTGATGCCTGCACCGCTGAGTACTACAATTTTTTTCACTTTTTGTGTTAGGCTTGTTGATAACAAAGTTAATGATTTACTGGCTAATACCAAAAAAATACCCTGCAGAAAAACTACAGGGTATTTTATATTCAATTATTTCTTGTTTAGAACAATTTCATACCATCCAGCACTTTCATCACTTTTTGCACAGCTTCGGAGGAATCATTCAGGAGTTTCTTTTCTTCTTTATTTAGTTCAACTTCAATGATTTCTTCAATGCCTTTTCGGCCTAATTTTACGGGTACTCCAAGATAAACATCTTTAAGGCCATACTCACCTTGTAGCATAGCACAAACAGGGAAAACACGACTTTGATCGTCAACGATGGCTTCAACCATCTGGGCTGCAGCAGCTCCGGGAGCATACCAGGCCGAGGTTCCCATGAGGTTAACCAACTCACCGCCACCTTTTTTAGTGCGTTCAACAATTTTGTCGAGTTCTTCTTTACCAAGTAGTTCTGTTACTGGAATACCGGCAATAGAGGTATAACGTGGCAGTGGAACCATGGCGTCGCCGTGGCCTCCCATGAGTAAAGCGTGTACATCTTCGGGTGACACGTTTAAGGCATCGCAAATAAAAGCGCGATAACGGGCTGTATCTAATGTTCCAGCCATGCCAAATACCTTGCGTGATGGTTTATTACTGGCTAAATAAGCGGCATAAGTCATTACATCGAGTGGGTTAGAAACTACAATGATAATGGCATCGGGCGAATACTTAACAGCTTTTTCAGTAACATCTTTTACGATGGCTGCATTGGTTTTGATCAAATCGTCACGCGACATACCGGGTTTACGTGGCAAGCCCGATGTGATAACGATCACACCTGATCCTTTGGTTTTTAAATAGTCATTGGTCACCCCAATTACACGTGTGTTGAAGTGATTGATAGGAGCGGTCTGCCAGATGTCGAGTGCCTTACCTTCGGCAGTGCCTTCTTTGATGTCAACGAGTACTACTTCTTTGGCTAAGTTCTTGTGCGCTATTACATTAGCACAAGTGGCACCAACATTTCCGGCTCCGATTACAGTGATTTTTTCCATAACGTTTTATTTAAAAGTTGTCTTTTAATGATGCGTTTGCGGCAATAAGGCACAAATATACATATCTTATTCATTGATTGTATGCTCGTTTTTGTATTCGTTTGAAAAATGACATAAAAAAACTGCCTCTTTCCATGGGAGGCAGTTTTGGTGTTCGGTTTACAAAATGTTTATTTAAGCTTTGGTTTGCGTCCTGGAGTATAAGGTGCACCGAGCTCATCGAGTTTATTTTCAATGCTATTGAGCTTTTCATCAATCAGGTTGAGCTGATTAATTACCGGAGCAAGTTCTTCTTTCAAAATATTGTAATTCATTATCATTGTTTGGGTTGGATCGCCCGAATGCGACCAGGTGCCTGATAATATGGCTCCCAAACGGTAGCGGAGTGACACGGGTTCTGGAGGCACTTCTTCAAAGCTGGCTTTTGCTGGTGTTCCGTTCATTACGAAATCAATATCACCCAGTTGACTGGCCAGCTCACGGGTTTCTGTTTCAAGTGCTGTTTGTGGTTCGGTCATCATATGAAGCACTTGACGAATGTTCTCGTTACGATTTTTAATGGTGTTGTAATAACGTGAGGTTGCATCATAGGTTTTTCTGATTTCAGTTAGGTCTGCATAAAACTCATCCAGTTTTTCAGGATTTGTAACCGGCATCGTTTTGTTGTTGAGTATAATAGCCTCAAAATTTACCGGATCAGCTAAGGCTTTGATTTCATTATCAAAAGCTAAAGCAAGCTCAACAGTGTATTTACCGGGAAGTGCAAAATAGCCTGATCGGTTATTTCCAGTGGGTTCAAATTTAGCTTTATCATCATCCTGAGCGCGAGGCATTTCATAACGCAAATCCCAGTTTACACGATTAAGGCCTTTTGAAGGTTTTTCAAACAAACGACGTACGGCATTGCCTTCAGCATCACGAATGGTAAATATCAGGTAAGGTGCCAATTGTGTTTCCTCTTCGCGCAGTTGATCTTGTGTGGGCTGCGGTATGGGTTTGCCTTCTTTGAAAAGTTCTTTTTCTTTTTTAAGACGTTCCTGTTTTTTCGTTTGTGGAACATCTTTCAGGTAATAAGTGAATATTGCACCGAATTCGGGGTTTTTAGCTGTGTAAAATGTTGAACCTGAACCATTATGGCCTCCGTCATACATAAACATAAGTGCATCTTTCACTGGGAAGATATGCGCTTCGGTTTCTTTGAGCATTTCGGGGGTTATTTCGCGCAAAGGGCTGTAATTGTCGAGGATGTAAAAACCACGTCCAAAAGTGGCGATAGCCAAATCGTGTTCACGTTGTTGAATCGCGATGTCTTTCACGGCAATATCCGGAAGTCCGTTGCCCAACTCTGTCCAAACTTTTCCGCCATCTACACTAATAAAAAAGCTGAATTCCGTACCTACAAAAAGTAGATCTGGATTGATAAAATCCTGTTCGATGCTGTGAACTGTTTCATCGGGCAGGTTGGCCGAGATATTTGACCAGCTTTTGCCTTTGTCGGTACTTTTTAAAACATATGCCTTAAAATCATCATTTTTTAAGTTACTAAAAGTGGCGAAAACATCATTTTCATCAAATTTTGAAGGTAGCACATCACTAACGTAGGCATAATCAGGCACGCCCGGAAAACTGCTGATTTTTGTCCAATTAACGCCATCATCTTCAGTCACTTGTATCAGTCCGTCATCGGTTCCGGCATAGATCAAACCAGCTTTAAGTGGCGATTCGGCCAGCGAAACGATAGTTCCCCATTGTGAGCTTGAAATATCTTTGGCTACAGCATTAGATGGCCAGTATTTTCCCATTACCGGGAACTGGTTTCTGTCTTCATCACGGGTGAGATCTTCGCTGATAACCTGCCACGAATTTCCTCTGTCGTCTGATTTAAACACTTTATTGGCAGCCATATAAAGTCTGGTCTTGTTGTGTTTGCTTAGTAAAAATGGTGAATCCCAGTTCCAGCGATAATGGAGTTCGTCTTTGCGGGGTTCGGGTTTTACTTTAACTTTTTCACCGCTTTTTTTATCAAAACGGAAGATATTTCCGTATTGATAGGCAGAATAAACGATATCCGGATTATCCTCTTCGATAGCTTGCCAAAAACCATCACCGCCTAAAGTTACGATCCATTCGCAGCTGCTAACGCCATTTCTGCTGGTATTTTGGCTTGGACCTCCCAGGCTGTTATTATCCTGAGTACCACCATAAACCCAATAAAAAGGTTCGGTGTTGTCAACATGAACACGATAAAACTGTGTGATAGGTAAATTTGTTTTATGAATATAATGGGTGCCGTTGTCGAAGGTTTCATAGATGCCACCATCACCGCCAATCATCCAGTGGTTGCTGTCGTTGGGGTCGATCCACATGGCGTGATCATCTACATGGCGCTTGTTCAAACCTACATTGCTCCAGGTCTTTCCGCCATCTCTTGTAACCTTGGTATAAGTATCCGTGGAATATACTACGTCAGGATCATTGGGATCGCAAACTAATTCGTTGTAGTATTGTCCGCTGGTGCTGTATTTATTCATTTTTTCGAAGGAGGCTCCGCGATCTGTTGAGCGGAAAAAGCCACCCTTATCATCTACAGCTTCGATGATCAGGTAAACGATATCCGGATTGCCCTTCGGAATGGCAATACCCATTCCGCCCATATGTGCTGATGGCAGCCCTTTGGTGATTTTATCAAAGCTTTTGCCAGCATCAGTTGATCGGTAAACAGCGGTTTCGGGGCCGCCACCAATTTTGGAAAAGAAATGTCTTCTGCGTTGTTCGGAGGTTGCAAAGATAATATCTGGATTTTCGGGATGTAGTAAAACGTTGTTTACACCTGTATTTTCAGAGATTTCCAAAATTTTTGTCCAGGTTTTTCCACCGTCTTCTGTCTTATAAAGTCCGCGTTCGCCACCCGGGCCCCAAACGGAGCCCTCGGCGGCCACATAAACCACATTGCTATTGCGGGGATCAACCTGAATCATGCCGATCTGACGCGAATCTTTCAGCCCCATGTTTTTCCAGCTCTTACCACCATCTTCGGTTTTATAAACGCCATTGCCATAGCCCAATGCACGCTGGTGGTTGTTTTCGCCTGTTCCGGCCCAAACTACATTGGTGTTGTTAGGATCCATGGCCAGACAGCCAATGGCATATGCACCATAATTATCGAAAATTGGGTTAAAAGTTGTGCCGTTATTGTCTGTTTTCCAGATATGCCCTGATGAAGCAGCTACATAATATTCGCTGTGGTTGGTGGGGTTTACAGCAAAATCTGAGATGCGACCTGAAGTAAATGCTGGTCCTATATTGCGCCATTTTAGACCTGAAAGATCTGAGGATTTAAGTGTATCAGTAGTTTCTGATTTTTTCTTGTTGCGCTGTGCCAGGGTTTGGTTTCCGCTGAACGTAAAGCTCAGCAATATTCCAAATACGAGTAAAATACGTAGATTAAGTGTTTTCATAAATCTGGTTTTTGTTATTAATGCCGAAAGGTATAAAAAATGCTTTTATGTCCTGCTTCCAAAAAGTTTTCGGAAGAGCCTATCCCAGGATTATTCCTTCTTTCAAAACAAGATAGAAAAAAATTAATGTTGTTAAAGCTATGGAAATCAGAATGAATGCTGTTGATAAAATGGGTTGAGCAGTAAAATTACTGGTTTTTAAAATTGCTGTTTTTGTAAAAATTATTGGTATCAAACTTAAAAACATAGATGCAATTAACAGGAAATCTTTGGGTTTAGTGGCATTGAAGTTTAATATCAAAACTAATAGGCTGCCCACAAAAAAGGGTATTAAAAAGGTGTATTGAAAATTTATAAGCTGCGTATTTTTGTTTTCGGGTTTAAGCTGAAAAACTTTTGAAAAGTAAAGTTTTCCGGCAAGGCTTCCTGCCTTTAGTAAAAAAAATATTGAAATACCAATTGTTAGAGTTAATGCTATTTGTCTTATATCCATAACATTAGCTACCCTAAATAGGCCTCGTTGAAGTAAAAGGTCTTCACTCAACAAACCAAAGGTAAAGTTGAAGCCATGCAAGAAAACCCAAATATAAAAAAGCTGAATCCAAAACTTTTTCGGCTTTAGCAATAACAGCATTAAAATGCTGATTGTTGCCATGATAAAACTGCTCACAGGTTTCGACATGAAAACACTTACGATGGCATCACCTGTCCATAGCGGATTGGTTTCGGTTATACCAAATTCGATCCTGTTTCCAAACAGGCGGGCCGGAATATCCAGGTCATAAGCTATATACAGAACCGATAAACCCGATAAAAGGTAAACGAAAAGATAGGCCAGTAAAAAAACTCCCAGCGATTGCAAAAGTATAGCCCATTGCGTTTTTCTATCTGACTGTTTTTCGGTTTGGTTTGTTTTTTTCATGCGTTGATTTTTCGAAAGAGAGCAATTTTTGGATCAGGTCTTCTCTGCCGATTTGAGATAATTTTTGTTTGATCCAGCTTTGATTTTCGCGCTTGTACCAGAAAAAGAATTTTTGTTGAGCTGATTTTTCGGGTTTTGTTCTTGCCGTAAAAACAGGTTTCAACGTATAAGGATCAAAACCGCTGTAATACATCACTGTGGCAACCGTCATGGGTGTGGGGGTGAAATCCTGCACTTGTTCCAGTCTGAATCCCAATGCTTTGGTATCGGCAGCCAGTTGTGCCATATCTTCAAGATGGCTTTCGGGATGGCTGGAAATAAAATAGGGAATCAGTTGTTGTTTTAATCCGGTTTGAATATTTATCTGATCAAATTTTTCCTTGAGTTTATAAAACAACTTAAAGCTGGGTTTGCGCATGGTTTTCAGCACCTGATCGCTGGTGTGTTCGGGGGCAACTTTCAAGCGTCCGCTCACATGCCGTGTAAACAACTGACGCATATATTCGTCGTAACCCATAGCATCGTTTTTTGGGATGTCATCCGTCAAAAACAAATCGTAGCGCAGGCCAGAACTTACAAATGCTTTTTTCACTTTAGGGTGTTTATCCACGCTTTTGTAAATATCCAGGAGTGGTTTGTGACTGGTATCGAGATTGCTGCAAATATTCGGGAAGACGCAGCTTGGGCGTTTGCAGCTGTCGCAGATGGGTTGGTGCTTGCCTTTCATCTGATACATATTGGCCGAAGGTCCTCCCAAATCGCTGATGTAGCCCTTAAAGTCGTCCATTTGGGTGATCTGATCCACTTCTTTAAGGATAGATTCTTTGCTTCGGCTGGTAACAAATTTACCCTGATGAGCCGAGATGGTACAAAAACTGCATCCGCCAAAGCAACCCCGGTGCATATTAACAGAATGCCTGATCATTTCGTAGGCTGGGATAGCGCCTCTTTTGGCATATTTAGGGTGTGGCTTACGTGTGTAAGGCAAGTCAAAGGAAGCATCCAGTTGTTTTTCGCTGAAAGTAGGGCAGGGTGGGTTGATCACGACTGTTTTTTTACCCGAATCCTGGAGCAGTCGAGCTGCCTGATGTTTATTCGATTCCTGTTCAATATGTCTGAAGTTGGCAGCGTAAGCTTTTTTGTCTTTGAGGCAGGTTTCAAAGTCAGCCAATCGGATATCTCCGGCAGCATGCGGTGTTAAGGTTTGGGTTTTGTCAATCGCATAAAACAGCTGTGGAATCAATTTTATTTTTTCAAGGCTTTGACCCTGATCGACGGCTTTGGCCAGCTCAATAATGGCCAGATCGCCCATACCATAAACACCAAAATCGGCTTCTGAATCAATCAAAATAGAGGGTTTGAGCTGGTCTGACCAGTAATCGTAATGCGTTACGCGTCTTAGCGAAGCTTCAACGCCACCTATTACAACCAAACTGTCTGGGAAAAGTTTTTTAATGATTTTGCTGTAAACTGTTGTGGCATAATCTGGTCTGAAGCCGGAATCGCCGCCGGGCGTATAAGCGTCATTGGACCGCAATCTTTTATTTGCGGTATAATGATTGACCATCGAATCCATATTTCCGGAAGTGATGCCAAAAAACAAGCGAGGCTCACCAAATTTTTTAAAATCCCGCAGGTCGTCCTGCCAATTGGGCTGTGGAATCAGCGCTATTTTGTAACCTTCCCTTTCAAGCAATCGGCCAATTACAGCTGTCCCAAAAGCAGGATGATCCACATAAGCATCGCCTGTGATCATGATAACATCAAGCTGATCCCATCCACGCAATTCAACTTCTTTGCGGGTAATTGGCAGCCATTTAAGCAGGTCGGGACGGACGTTCATAGGGTACAGATCTTATGCAAATGTAATTAATTGAACGAAGTGCCGAAAAGGGCAGGCATAAATTGGCAATCAGCGCGATCAAGAATTGTACAACATGAAAAAATAAACTGGTGTTTTTTTTGATTGTTAGTATATATAAACTAACTTTGCAGCGTAAACATCAATCTTTATGTACACAGAGCGACAACAGGAGATTTTGGAACATGCCATCAATTTGATAGCCGAAAAAGGTATTCAAGGGATGACGATAAAGAATCTTTCAAAAAGACTTGGAATTACCGAACCCGCCATCTATAGGCATTATGAAAGTAAAATAGAGATTTTAATAAGCCTGTTGGATTATTTCATTACTACAACTTCAGGAATTTTTCAAGAGCAAATCAATTCAGAAATTTCTGCTAGTGACAGGATAAAAATTATTTTCCAAAAGCATTTTGAGGCTTTTGAAAGAACCCCGGCACTGGTAGCTGTGATTTTTTCAGAAGAAATATTTCGTAACGAAATAGTGTTAAGCAACAAAGTAAAACATATTATGGAACGTAATGCTGCTTCAATTGATGCGATAATTGAAGCTGGAAAGCAGCGTGGCGAAATCAGCAAAAGTCTGTCAACTCAACAACTCACCACAATTTTTATGGGTTCGCTCAGGCTGGTAGTGAAAAAATGGCAAATGAATGGTTTTAGTTTTGACCTTTCGACCGAAGGAGAGGAACTATTCCAAACTTTAAATCAATTAATAAACACAAATAAAGATTAGCTATGGCAATAATAAAAGTATGGCTCAACGAGTCGGAAGATGAGTGTACAAGTTGCGGACTCTGCGAAGGAATTGCACCAGAGGTGTTTGAAGTTCCTGATAAAATGATTGTTAAGGAAGGTGTAAATTTTAGCGATTACGAAGATGAAATTCGTGAGGCAGCAGAAAGTTGCCCAACTGAAGTAATAAAATTTGAAGAGGAGTAAAAGCATATGAGAATTACCCATTGGAAAAATCAGCCGGTTAAAGAAACACCGCACAAAGTTGATGTACGCCCTTTATACGATCACGATAATGCTCAGGCTATGCATATCATGCTTAAACCTGGTGAACAACTCAAGCCACATATCACGCCGGTGGATGTGTTTTTCTTCGTTGTCGAAGGAACGCCCAGCATTCAGGTTGGCGATGAAATTGTGCAGGTTGAAGAAAACAGTCTGGTCGAAAGCCCGAAAGATATCGTTCATTGTTTGTACAACAAAAGTGAGAAAACAGCTCGTATTCTTGTTGTTAAGGCTCCAAAACCTGCATCAACAACACGAGTACTTTAATATTTTGGAAGGGAAGTTTAAGCTTCCCTTTTGTTATATATTGTAGGTTTGTTATGATTCACAAAGGTGAATAGTAAAGAATTTGCACCACCACAAAGCATGCATTGCTGCCTGGCCGAATTTTTCTTTATGAGTTGAGTGCATTAAAGATCAACGGGAAAATCAAATTTCAGCATGATGCAATCCAATAGCCCGATTTATCTTAATTTAGCACCAAAATCAGGTCTTATGCGTACGATTTTTATTTTGTGTTTATTAAGTTTTTCATTTTTACTGAGGGCGCAGGATCAGCAGGTTTTGCATCAGCAATTAGCAGAAGAGCGCTTGCAGACTTTGCGAAAGGTACTGAATTACCGCTTTAAAGGAGGTGCAGGCGAGTTTGAACGTGTAATGGTTAGCATGGTTGAATATACTGCCGAAGCCCGCAAAAACTGTATCATAGGCACAATGATCATGAAATTTACGGTAAGCTGTGATAATGAGCTTGGTGATTTAAGCTTGAGAAATCCACTACATTACGGACTCAACGAAAAGGTACAGGAGTTTTTGGAATCCACAAAAGGAATGTGGAATAGCTGTCAGGACGACAGATACACCCGTTTTGAAGTACCTGTTTTGTTTACCCTCGAAGGGACAGAAACTTCAGCGCGCGGCTTGGTGACTATTATCGGCGAAACCCCTGGCTTCAATTGTCGCAGTGATGCCTGGCATCTTGAACGCTACGAAAAATATAAAGAAAAAGGTAAATCCAAAAAGGCACTCGAGATGCTGGATCAGCTGTTGCGACGTGATCCCTACAATAATAATTATTACGAACTTAAGCGGGAATTGTTGGGTGTCGAAGCAACGGAATAAGATATGATTGAATGGCTTAATCAAATAGATACCAGCCTGTTCCTTTTCTTGAACAGCCTGCATGCCGACTGGTTCGATCCGGTGATGATTTTTTTCTCGGGCAAGCTAACCTGGATTCCCTTTTACCTGATTATGTTGTTTCTGATCATCCGTCAATATCAATGGCAAAGTTTGTTAATACTGCTGTTTATAGCAGTTTTGATAAGTCTTTCGGATCAATTGTCAGTGCGAGCCTTTAAATTTGTTTTTGAAAGACCCAGACCTTGTCATGAACCTGATTTGCAGCCACTCATACATCTGGCTTCGGGTAAATGCGGAGGTGCTTTTGGATTTGTGTCATCACATGCTGCCAACAGTTTTGCCATGGCTGGTTTTGTGTGGTATTTGTTGCGACAATCATACGCAAAGATTGGCCGGATTCTGTTTCCCTGGGCTGCTTTAGTGGCTTATAGTCGTGTTTATCTGGGGGTTCATTATCCGGGCGATATTCTGGCAGGGGCTTTATTGGGATTGGCTGTAAGCTGGCTGGTTTGGCAAGTTTACCGGCGAAGCTGTGGAGCACGGAATGCTTGCTGAGTTAGCTATTGCCAAAGGAAATAAACACAGAGGTATTTCTTTTGATGCCCAATAATGAAGAAGCCTTTCCTTGGTTAATGGCTATTTCGAGCAGGCCATGTGAACCAAAAATCGCTACCAAATCCGCAACTTCAACATCCTGATAACCGGAGCTGATTTTATAAACCCGGTATCCTGAGCTGTATATTTCAAATGGACGATTTTTTCGAATTGTTTTAAAAATTTCTGCACTAATATTTGTAATCAGATTTTCATAAGCGTCCACATGAATCACCATGCCTTTGATAGAATCGGCAGTAGTAGCAGGTTGAAAAGGCAGGCGCTTATTGATTTCTTCGCGCGAAAATCCCAAATCGGAAAGCGGAGTGCCTTTGATAAGTTGTACGGCAGCTTTCACAAATCGATCGCGTGTGCTAAAGGTATAAAAATCAGAATCGAGCGGTATGTCTATCTCAATGATTTCTTCGGGTTGTGCTCCTTCAAAAATCATGGAAAAAATACCAGTGTCGGCTCCAACAAAAAACTGTCCGTTAGCCTTCACTATGGTGTGCGGTGCTTCTTGCGATTCTTCGCTGTTTAATCCAATAAGGTGCACCGTTCCTTTTGGAAAATTGCGGTAACAATGACGTATTGTAAACGCAGCCCCTTCCACATCAAAAGTAGCGATATGATGACTGATATCCACAATCTTTACATCGGGCAATTGAGATAGAATGGTTCCTTTAACGGCTGCCAGATAATAATCTGATGTTCCCCAATCGCTTGTTAATGTTATGATTGCCATTGTATTAAACGCACTTTGTATGAAAGCCTGGCCGATCTGTACCAAATCAAATCAAGCCTTTTGCAAAGATATTGAAATAGGGATGAATGGCAGCATGCTTTTATAAAATTCCAAACCTAATAGTCTGATTGCAGCAATTTAGTTTAATCAAAATGAGGATAAGTTTCAGCTTAAGATGCAGGTACCTTTTAATTCTTGAATATCTTTGCCGCATAAAATTTAATTTACTTTCAAACGCCTATGAGTGAACAGATCATTAAACTCGAAAACGTTAGCCCAATTGATCTTTACGGACCATCAGATATTTACCTGGATCAGATAAAGTCTTATTTTCCCAAGCTACGTATCATCGCCCGGGGCGATTTTATGAAAGTTGTTGGCGATCCGGAAGAGCTGGCTTTTTTTAGTTCACGACTCGAATTATTAATGGTAAACCTGGAACGATTTGGCAAGATCAACCAATTAGTGATTGAGCAAATTATGCAAGGCAAAGATGATCAGCAAACAGCCTCTCCCGTAACAAATGGCGATGTGTTGGTGCATGGCCGTGGTGGATTGCAGGTGAAAGCTATCACTACCAATCAGAAAAGGATGGTAAAGGCCAGCGAAAAAAATGATCTGGTGTTTGCCATCGGACCAGCCGGAACAGGAAAAACATATACTGCTGTAGCACTTGCCGTTAGAGCATTGAAAAATAAACAAGTAAAACGTATTATCCTCACGCGACCTGCAGTTGAAGCCGGCGAAAATCTGGGGTTTTTACCTGGTGATCTTAAAGATAAGCTGGACCCTTATCTCCAGCCACTTTACGATGCTTTACGCGATATGTTACCAACCCAAAAATTATTGACTTACCTGGAAGATGGCACCATTGAAGTTGCTCCATTGGCATTCATGCGTGGCCGAACACTCGATCATGCTTTTGCCATCCTCGATGAAGCACAAAATGCCACACAAAGTCAATTGAAGATGTTTTTGACCCGAATGGGTAAAGCGTCAAATTTTATAGTAACCGGCGATATCACACAGATCGACTTGCCAGCCCGACAACCCTCAGGATTGCTGCAGGCTATGAAAATTTTGAAAGACGTAAATGGAATAGAATTTATCATGCTGGATGAAAAAGATGTGGTTAGGCATAAACTTGTTACTACCATCATCAGGGCTTATCAGCAACACAGCGATCAACAGATTGGTCAACCTGAAAAAAAATAATACCATGAGTAATGCACTGTTAACCACCGACTTTCATTTTCCTGGTCAAACGAAATTTTACCGCGGAAAGGTACGTGATGTTTATACCATTAAAGATGAATTATTGGTGATGATAGCTTCTGACCGCATTTCGGCCTTTGATGTGGTGCTTCCACGACCAATACCTTACAAAGGTCAGGTGTTGAATCAAATAGCTGGGTTTTTTCTGGATAAAACTGCTGATATCGTTCCTAACTGGAAGCTGGCATCTCCCGATCCTGTGGTTACAATAGGTCAGCTGTGTAAACCTTACGCTGTCGAAATGATTGTAAGAGGCTATTTAAGCGGGAGCGCATGGAGAACCTATAAAAAAGGGTATCGTGAAATTTGTGGAGTTGCCGTTCCGGATGGATTGCGTGAGCACCAACGCCTGCCGAAACCTATAATCACACCTACTACAAAAGCTCCCGAAGGTCATGACGAAGATATCAGTCGCGAAGCCATTATTGAAAAAGGAATCGTAAGCGAGGCGGACTATGTTCAGCTTGAGCAATATGCCCTGGCACTTTTTGATCGTGGTACAGAAATGGCTGCAAAACAAGGTCTTATACTTGTTGATACCAAATATGAATTTGGAAAATCAGGTGATCAAATTTTTCTGATCGATGAAATTCATACCCCCGATTCGTCACGTTATTTTATGGCAGAGGAGTATCAATTACGATTTGACAAAGGGGAAATGCAAAAACAACTATCGAAGGAATTTGTGCGTGAATGGCTTATGGAAAACGGATTTCAGGGGCAGGCCGGACAAGTAGTTCCGGAGATGACCAATGATTTCGTTCAAAAAGTATCAGCGCGCTATATCGAACTCTTCGAAAAAGTTACAGGACAAATCTTCGTGCCAGCCAACAACAGCAATTTACACGCACGAATCGAATCTTCAGTAATTGATTTCCTGAAAAACTACAGCTGATCATTTCATTTTTATGTTTTCTTTGTTCAGTAGCGTACAAATTTGTACGCTTTTCGAACACTTTTTCACTTCGGTTGTTTACTGTATTCAATACTTAAATGTCAATATAATAATAAGTTATATATTTTGGCACGATAGTAGGTATTATCGATACAGAACAAATTGAAATTGAAAACATTAAAATATACAGTCATGAAAACTACAGGAATTATTGCAGCGATTATCTTTCAGTTGGTAAGTGTAAATCTGATCTCGGCTCAATGGCAAATAGCTAATTTATCATCAATTGAAGCCTATGTGGATGATATCCCTTTTAATACAGCCAAAGTGGTTCAAAAATACTACGATACTGCAAACTATCTTCAAAAAGCCGACCCAGAAGCTTTTGTTGATGATATCCCTTTCAACACCACAGAAGTTGTTGCAAACTATCAGGCAGAACAGGCAATGAACGTCCGCTTTGCCATGCAGGAAGAAGCTGGAATACAAGATATTCCTTTCGACACACAAGCTATTTACCGCAATGTTGAAGACAGTAAATTTGATATGTTCCGTTATCAGCGGATAAGCAAATAAGATTTTTCATAATGAGTGATTTTGGTTAGTACTTTAAATTGGTTTTGGTTAACAAAAAAGCAGCCTGGATTTCCGGGCTGCTTTTTATTATGCGCTGTTTTGATTTAGTCTAATGCTTTTAGCAAATGAAGTAGTTCTGCTGATTTTTCGTGATTACCTGCCAATGTATAACTTTCGGCCAGTCCGTTTATCAATCTAATTAGGATCGTTTTATTGGAGCAGGGAGCAAAAAATGATTCTTTGGATTCTAATCTCAGCTGTTTGATGTACAGGTCTATTTCGTTTTTGGTGAAAACAGCTCCCTTGTTAAAAGGATTCAAATAAAATAGTACGTCATCTGCTTTTTGGTCCAATTTAAGTTCATCGGCATAAGCCAAAATAAAATGCTTGGGCAGATCGATGCCGTAAATTGGGATGTGCATGCTTTTTGCAATAATGATATAAAAAATTCCCAACGATAGCGGGTTGCCTTTACGTGATTCCAGAAGATTTTTAAGGTAGAAATTTTCGGGCAGGTGAATATTTGAAGTATTACCGCTAAAACGGTTGATATCATAAAAGATATGATTGAGCACTTTTACTTTTTCGAGCGGTGTGAGTTCATTGTTCAGCTCTAACCAAACTTCCTGTACGATCCTGCCAACTTCCCTTGTGAGGGAATCTGCATCCAGATCGGGATACTGATAGCGTGTAACGATCATATAGCCACGCAAAAGGTCTTCGTATCCGAATTTGCCCCATTCATGCAATTCGGCAAAAAGGCTTTCTTGTTGAATTTGATGGATCAGCTGTATAATTCGTTGCTGGATGCTGTCGTCAAAGGCTTTTTCCCATGCTGATTCCAGCGATGGAATAGCAGCAGAACCATACGAAAGTATATGCGATTTAATACGCGCATATAAATTTTCGTCTGGTTCATCCACCAGACTTATCAATGCCTGAAGCTCTCCTGTTTCTTTCATCACTGATTACATTTCACCTCTAAACAACAAAAATCTTGCCTGTTTGGTTTTGTGTCAGTTTATTTTAGCCGGCATAAATTATTCATAAAAATGCATCGAGCTCATATATTCGTAGGCTTTTGGTGGCATAAACCAGAAAATATTTTTGCCCACCGAAACGGCTCTTCTGATAAAACTGGATGAAACTTCAATTTTAGGCGCATCAACCAGCTGAACAGAAGGATGGTTTAAGTGATCGCCACCCGTAAATCCACTTCTGGGATAAACAAGCAGCCTATAGCTTTGTAGCAGTACCTCATAGTTTTTCCATTTATGAATGTTTTCGAGGCTGTCCATTCCAACAATCAGCGAAAAAGCTGTGTTGGGATTACGTTCGCTGAGGCGTGTGAGCGTGTCGATGGTGTAGGAAGGCTTTGGCATCCTGAATTCAATATCGCTTACTTCAAAACGCGGATCATCATCAATAGCTTTGATTACCATATCGAGCCGGTGATGCTCCTGAAGCAAACTTTTCTTCTCTTTCAATGGGTTTTGAGGCGAGACAATAAACCATAATTTTTGCAGATCAGTAAATTCAACCATATAATTTGCCAGCATCATATGGCCATTATGGATGGGGTTAAAAGATCCGAAAAATAGTCCGATGCGTTCTGGTATCATAGGTTTTAGAATGTTAGCAATACTTTGCCGGCTGACATATTACTCAGATAAGATTTCATGGCCTGTTTTATTTCTTTTTGCGGATAAGAATTATGAATCCTGTTTTTTACTTTTCCCGAAACTATCATTTCTATGAGTGTATTGCGTGCTACTTCAAAAGTGATACTGTCGGTTTCGGCCATCCAGTCGTTCAGGTTGAAACCGGTGATCATTTTATTATCGAAAATTAAACCAAGCGGGTCAATTTCGGTGATTGTTTTGTTCGAAAGTCCGCCATAAACCACCACTTCCGAATCCGGAGGCAAAGCATTTATTAAAAGCCCTGTCGCTGATCCCGCAATAGCATCAAAAGCGGTATTTGCCGATAGTTTTTCCGAAATTGCGATTAATTGATCCCTAAAATCTGTGCTGCCTTCAACCAAAACATTTTTCCAGCCCGAAGCCAATAATTGCTTGGCGGTTGCTTGTTTACGAACTATACCAATTACTTCGATTTGGTGCATTTCGGCAAGCTCAAACAAGAATGATGCAAGCATGCTTCCGGCAGCATTTACTACAATTGCTTTGCTTTCTCTTTGTATTGCAATTTCGCATAAGCCCCAGGCTGTGAATGGATTAATAAAAAAAGTTGCTGCTTGCTCAGTGTTCAACTTTTCATCACTTAGCAATACTTCATGTGGTTTTGCATAAAAGTATTCAGCCCAGCAACCATCTTTATCTTTTTGTGTGAAACAAGAAACGCTTTTTCCAACCCATTTTTCATTTTGCAGCGATTGGCCAACTGCTACAACCCTGCCACATCCTTCGAAACCGGGAACTGCCGGCATAGTTTTTTTTACCCGGTAGCTGCCCTGCAAAAAAGCAATATCAGAAGGGTTTATGGATGATGCTTCCATTCGGATAAGCAATTCGTTCGGCTCGGGCTCGCGGAGGCTTTTGGTCACCTGTTGCAAACTGAGTATGGCTTTAACCACATTAGGTTGTTGCTGAGCAATTTCAATTGCTGTGTAAGTTGCTGGTAATTGAGTCATTAGATAAGCTATACTTTTAAAAATTCAGTGATTAGAGTTTTTAATTCCTGTTGGGCTTTTTCGAGCTTATCATTTATTACAACCACATCAAACTGCTCAGCAAAACCCATTTCCCATTCGGCTTTTTCAATGCGTTTTTGTATGCTTTCGCTGCTGTCAGTTCCTCTGCTGTTAAGTCTTTCGGCAAGAATATCGAGCGAAGGCGCTTTGATAAAAATTGCCAGTGCGTCCTTTCCAAAGTGTTTTTTTATGTTGAGGCCGCCAACTACATCCACATCAAAAACGACATGATAACCTGCAGCTCTTTTCGATGCTATCTGATCGAATAAAGTACCGTAAAATACATCAGGATAAACTTCTTCAAATTCTAAGAATGCTTTTTCAGCGATTTTTTTTCTAAACTGATCAGGAGAAAGAAAATAGTAATCTTTTCCATCTTGTTCTCCCACGCGCGGTGGCCTGCTGGTTGCTGATATCGAAAATGTAAGGCCTGGTATCTGATCCAGGATATATTTAACCAATGTTGTTTTTCCGGAGCCGGAGGGAGCCGAAAAAATCAACAGTTTTCCTTTTTTGTCAGCGAGATTGCTCATAAAATATTGTAAAGCTGTTCTTTAATTTTTTCAAGTTCATCTTTCATTTGAACCACCAAACGTTGTATGCCGGCATGATTGGCTTTTGAGCCGAGCGTGTTGATTTCTCTTCCAATTTCCTGACTGATAAAACCAAGTTTTTTTCCGGCCTGATCCTCGGGCATGGTTTGAATGAAATAGGTGCAATGCTGTTTTAGCCGGACTTTTTCCTCTGTGATATCAAATTTTTCGAGGTAATAAATTAACTCCTGCTCCAATCTGTTTTCGTCGTACTTAACAGCGGCAGCAAGTTCGTTAAGGTTTTTTATCAGACGTTGTTTTACTGTTTCCAAACGCTCCGATTCCAGCGGCTCCACTTGCTCTAAGAGACTTAGAATAGTTTCGATGCGTGAGCTCAAGTCCTGCTCCAGCACTTTTCCTTCATTAAGGCGAAACAAGTCAAAAGCTGCAACAGCCTTCTTCAGACATGTAGTTGCCAGGCTTATCATTTCTTCATCAGCTTCATTTTCGTTTGCAGTAAAAATGCCAGGCATCTTTAGGAGGTATCCTGCAATATCTGTTGGAGGTTCAAAATGAAGTGATTGGGAAAGTTTTTTTAGCTGTTCAATGTGAAAAGCAGCAAGCTTGGAATCAATTTGTCCGGCCTGTCTTTCGGCAGATTCGTCGTAGGTCAACACTACTTCAACTTTTCCCCTTTGTAGTTCTTGAGCCAAAAGATTTCGCCATTCGTATTCAAGTTGCTTAAAGGCTGCCGGAAGTTTCAGGTTTAGGTCCAGTTGTTTGCTGTTGAGCGCTTTAATTTCAAGCTGTATTTTAGTGTTGTTTTGGATAGCCGAAGCTTTTCCAAATCCCGTCATCGATCTGATCATATCACAACATTTTTGGCAAAGATAGCTATTCCGTCAATAAATGGTTCAACCTCTTAAACAGAGACGGATAGGAGCTTTTATTGTTTTCAAGCGGCAAGAAATAAATTTTCGTATCATTGCAATAAATTCAACCAGTTTTGAAGCGGATTCTTAATTTGTTTTTTATCATTATCTTTTTTTTACCGGTGTTTGCTGATGGCCAGCTACAGAGGATTGATAGTTTGTATCAGTTACTTGATAAGCAGCAGGGCGATCAGCGGATAGAAACGATGATTCATTTGTCGGAAGCATATCGCCTGGTATCCTATGATAAAAGTCTGAAAACTGCTCAGGATGCCGTTGTTTATGCTGAGGCTGAAGGTTTTCAGCGCTTAAAAGCCAAGGTATTGAAGTCAATGGGAATCAGTGCTTACCAGAGTGATGATTATGAGCTGGCACTTAGTTATTATCAACAGGCAATAAAAGCCTACGAAAAGGCTGATGATCAGATTGGTAAGGCTACTGTATTGAATAATACAGGGCTTATTTATAAACAGTTGGGAGATAATGTAAAAGCCTTGGAATTTTATCAGGAAGCCTATGATATACAGTTCAAAATGAATGATGTAGGTGCTTATGCTACTACCAATATCAATATTGCTGGAATTTATTATCAGCGTGGAGAATTAAATAAGGCCTTTGATGCTTATTATCAGGCTCAGCTTCTTTTTGCGGAATTAAAGGACAGCCTGCGTTATGCTCAGGTAACCAATAATTTGGCTAATGTTTACTGGCAATGGAATCAGAATGAAAAAGCGTTACAATTATTAGATGAAGCTAAAAGTATTTATCAGGGTTTTTATGCCATATCAGATCTATCGCGGATTTATTACACCCAGGGTTTGATTTATGCGTATGATTTTGCTGATTACAAAAAGGCACTGGATAGGTTTAATGAATCACTTGCCTTGCGCGAAAAGCTTGGTAATCCGCTTGGTACTGCCAATGTGTTGATTAATATTGCTAATATCTGGATGGAGCAGGAACGTTACGAAGAGGCTTTTTTGTTTTATCAGCGCGGACTGCGAATACATGAAACCATTGGACATACTGACGGTATTTTAATGGCATATTATTATATGGGAATTGCCAATCAAAAGCTTAACCGTTTTGATGAATCAAATGTGTGGTTAAAAAAGTGTGAAGAAAAATCCGAAGAAACAAATAGCAGGCTTTACGAAGATTTAATTTTGGAAGCCAGAATGAAAAATGCTTCTGGTTTAGGTGATTACACTGCATTTTTAGGGTATTTTGATGAGTTTGTTATTGCCCGTGATTCTCTCGCAAATGTTTTCAGCAATCTTCAGACAACAGATGCGCAAAACAGGTATCAACTGAAAGAATATGAATCGCAGCTTGCTTCGGTTGCAAAGGAAAATGACCAGCTGAAAAGTCGATTTTTAAGCTATCAATATACTTTTTATGCTATCCTGGGTTTGTTGTCTTTGATGTTTTTATATGGAATGCTAAAATTTGTTTTAATCAGATTTAGAAGCAACATTCAAAATAAACAACAGAAACGTAAAAATTATCCACTTTCTGATAAATAGTTTTGGTGTAATAAAGAAGAAATTATACCTTTGACTTTTAAAACCAACCTATTACCTTTTTGAATACAGCAACGCGGCCTCCATATGTATAAAGTTGTAATTATTGATGATGAGCTAAGTGCTCGGGAAGTTATAGCGCATCAGTTATTACGTTGTTGCGATCGGGTTGAGCTTGTTGGCGAAGCCGATGGGGTGGAAAGTGGTATTGCCTTGATTGAAGCCACGCAACCTGATATTGTTTTGCTCGACATCAATCTGAAAGATGGTTCGGGCTTTGACCTGCTTAGGGAGTTGGATCAGATTCGATTCAAACTCATTTTCATCACAGCTTATGATCGCTTTGCGCTGAAGGCTATCAAATTCAGTGCGTTGGATTATTTGCTCAAACCTATCGACTCGGATGATTTTGCGCACGCCATAAAAAAAGCCTTGTCATCACTAGAATCTGAAAATCAAAACCTGAAGCTGAATGCTTTTTTCAATAATTTTAAATTTATCAATCAGGAAGCCCGAAAAATGGTGCTGCATACTGCTAACAGCATTTACCTGATAAATGTTGCTGATATCATTCGATGTCAGGCCGAGAATAATCAAACCCGTTTTTACCTTACTAATGGCGACCAGTTGCTGGCTTCTAAAACCCTCAAAGAATTTGATGAATTATTGAGTGATTATCAATTTATCAGGGTGCATAAAACGCATCTCGTAAATGTAAATTTTATTGAACGCTTTGATAAGCTTCACAAACTGCTGCTGATTCTTAAGGACAAATCGATCGTACCTGTTGCTTTGCGTCGTAAAGATGAAGTGCTGAGCAGAATACAAAAATTATAACTTTGTCTGATGGAATGAAAACCATCAGAGAACCATATCATCTTTTTGCTGATCCGATAAGGTATTACCATGCCATGTTGGATGATATTGACTTGGCTCGGGATTATATTTTTTTGGAAACATACCGTATTGGTAATGATTCTATTGGGGTACGTTTTAAGGAAGCATTGATGCGAAAAGCCCGGATGGGTGTGGAAGTGAAAGTATTAGTCGATTTCTGGGGCGGGTCAGCTATTAATAATCATTTTGCAGAAGATTTAAGAGCCTCAGGGGTTGAGATTCGTTTTTTTGAAAAAATTAAGTTTAATACGGATATCTTCACCAGAAGTCATCGCCGAAACCACAGAAAGTTGCTTTTGATCGATGATGACATCACTTATATAGGTTCGTCCAATCTCACTGATTATAATCTCAATTGGCGCGAATCGGTTTTAAGGATGACAGGAAGCGTTACTTTGGCTTTTAAAAAGGTGTTTAAGCAGGATTACAAGATTTATAATACGTATGTTTTTTCGAATAAAAATAATTACCTCCGACTGATTCATCACCAAGGTTTTGAGATTGTGCGCGACATGCCTTCTATAACCAGGCAACGGATCATGCGAAAATACATTCAACTCATCAAAAAGGCAGAAAAATCTATAGTGATTGTAACACCTTATTTCTTGCCGGGTTTTATATTGCGCAAAGTTCTGATGGCGGCTGCCGAAAAGGGTCTGGATGTTAAAATTATCATTCCCAAACGATCTGATGTTGGCCTTGTTGATATCCTGCGAAATAAATATATGGGTCAACTACATGAAAGCGGTATGCAGTTGTTGCTTTATCGTTCTCATAATTTACATGCAAAATTGTTATTGTTAGATGATCAGCTTTTTAGTATTGGCTCCTCAAATTTTGATTACCGCTCTTTTCGATATATGTACGAAATTGTGATGCTGGGTGACGACTCTGATATTGCAGGGCAAGTAAAGAGCTTTGTAATTGAGACGATCGAAAATACCGATTTGTTCGATTACGAACAATGGAAAAGACGGCCGATTATCAGTCGTTTTTTTGAATGGTTACTCATTCCTTTTAGGCATTTACTCTAATTTACAAGATAATACAAAAAGTAGTGAGAAAAATTTCAGGCTGATAAAATTTGGCCATCACGAAGTAATACCTTACCTTTGTACAGCTTTTGTTAGCAAATTAACAATAAATAAACCCTATAAAAATACCTTATTATGACAGAGAAAATGACCTCGCAGCTGGCCATGGAACTGGAAGACAAACATGGTGCTCATAACTATCACCCACTGCCTGTTGTTTTAGCCAAAGGCGAAGGTGCACGCGTGTGGGACGTTGAAGGAAAAGAATACTATGATTTTCTTTCTGCTTACTCAGCTGTAAACCAAGGCCATTGTCATCCCAAAATCATTGGTGCGCTTACAGAGCAAGCTAAAACCTTAACGTTGACTTCAAGGGCATTTTTTAATGATGTGCTTGGCGTTTACGAAAAATTTGCCACGGAATATTTTGGCTATGATAAAATTTTACCCATGAATAGTGGAGCCGAAGGCGACGAAACAGCTTTAAAGCTTTGCCGTAAATGGGCTTATGAAAAGAAAGGCGTACCTGAAAATCAGGCTAAAATTATCGTTTGCGACGGCAACTTTCATGGCCGTACAATTACGGTAATCAGTATGTCAACCGACCCTGATTCAAGAGTAGGTTTTGGCCCTTACACGCCTGGTTTTATCACGGTTCCCTATAATGATCTCGCTGCACTGGAAGAAGCTTTAAAAGATCCAACTGTAGCAGGCTTCCTGGTTGAACCTATACAGGGTGAGGCTGGCGTATTTGTGCCGGATGAGGGCTACCTTAAAAAAGCTTACGACCTCTGTAAATCAAAGAATGTATTGTTTATTGCTGATGAAGTTCAAACCGGAATTGCACGAACCGGAAAACTTTTGGCTTGCGATCACGAATGTGTTCGTCCGGATATCCTGATCCTTGGCAAAGCGCTCTCTGGTGGTGTTTATCCTGTTTCGGCAGTATTGGCAGATGATGAAATAATGCTGACCATCAAACCGGGCGAACATGGCTCAACCTTTGGCGGAAATCCTTTGGCTGCCCGCGTTGCTATTGCTGCTTTGGAAGTGGTTAAAGAAGAAAATCTGGCTGAAAGAGCTGAAACATTGGGTAAGATTTTCCGCGATGAAATGAGAAAAATCAATAGCAAAATGATTGAGCTGGTACGTGGAAAAGGCTTGCTGAATGCTATCGTAATTAAGCCAAAGAATGGTAAAACAGCGTGGGATGTATGTGTCAAGATGGCTGAAAATGGTGTGCTGGCTAAGCCTACACATGGCCATATCATTCGTTTTGCGCCACCGCTTGTTATCACCGAAGTGGAATTAAGAGAAGCCATCGAAAGGATTAAAAAGTCAATTCTTTCTTTTGAGTAATCACTATTAAAAGTAATAAAAAAAGACCGGTCGATTTGGCCGGTCTTTTTCATTGAGTCTTGTTTGTTAGATTAAATTGCGTTAGCGTAGTTTTTTGAGACTTCCTCCCAGTTCACTACATTCCAGAAAGCACCAACATAATCAGGGCGTTTGTTTTGATACTTCAAATAATAGGCGTGCTCCCATACGTCAAGTCCGAGTAAGGGTGTACCTCCACATTCAGAAACGTCCATTAATGGATTATCCTGATTTGGTGTAGAACAGATTTCCAAACTTTTATCACTGTTTACACAAAGCCATGCCCAACCGCTTCCAAAACGGGTTTTGGCTGCAGTATTAAATTTTTCCTGCATAGCTTCAAACGAACCAAATGCCTTGTTGATGGCTTCGGCTAACTCACCTTGGGGTTTTCCGCCGCCGTTGGCTGACATGATATTCCAAAACAAACTGTGATTAAAATGTCCACCGCCGTTATTACGCACTGCTACAGGGAATTTGCTGATGTTTTTAAGCAATTCTCCAAGAGACATATCAGCCATTTCTGTATCTTTTACGGCTGCCATCAAGTTATTGAAATAGGCTTTATGATGCCTGGTGTAATGGATTTCCATTGTCATAGCATCGATATGTGGCTCTAATGCGTCGTAAGCGTAAGGTAATGAGGGAAATTGTAAGTCTTTTACTTTTGAATTCATGATGTTTTAAGCTTTTTGTTTTGAATTTTTTAATTTAGAATGATTCTAAATAGATTACACGATAAACACCATAATAGGGATTTTGTTCAGATTTTTACGGACATGAAATCAGAAACAGTAAAAAGAAATAAAAGGAGCGCTAAAACTCGGCAACAAGTTTTAAATTAAGTTGTCTGGGCGTGAGGTAATTAGGAACAGCATATTGTTGGTTGTTTACATCTTTGATCCAAATATAGGAAACGGTGTTGTTTACTTGTAAAAGGTTAAATACTTCAAGACTGAGCCACATGTTTTTGATATGTCTGAAAACAGATTTTTCTTTAAGTTTTGTGTGCTCGCCAATCAATTGTTTGCTGAAACCAATATCAACCCTGCGGTAGTCGGGCATACGTCTGGTTTGTTGGTAGCGTTGTGAATTGGGAGGCCCAAATGGAAGTTTTGTGCCATAAATCAAGCGCAGATGTACCCTAAAAGTGGGATAGTTGGGAATGTAATCCTGAAAGAAAACAGAAAACTGCAAGCGTTGGTCCGAAGGCCTTGGGATCATTCCGGGGAATACAGTAACTGTATCAGCAATGATTTGATTTTCTGAAATGGGGGTAATGCGTTTTCCTTCTGTATTTACAAAATACTGATAAGAATCGCCTATAACATCTTCCCCGGTTTTCATGAGCGAGAGACTTGCCCAGCTTTCGATACCTTTTACGAATTCACCATTAACTTTCAGATCAAGTCCTGCTGCATATCCGGTAGCTGATTGATCAGCATAATAACGAATTCTCACATTATCAACTTCGTATGGAATGATGTGGCTTAGATATTTGTAATAGATTTCCGAAGTAAATACAAAAGGACGATTCCAGGCCATGAAGTGAAGATCGCTGCCCAAAACCACTTGAAAAGATTTCTGTGAACGTGAATCCGGGTATAACGAGCCGTCAAACATTCGGATTTCCCTGTAAAAAGGCGATTGGTTATAGACGCCTGTAGCCAATCTGAAAACCATTCTTTTTTGCCAGTTGGGTTTGTAACTCAAGCTTACCCTCGGGCTGAACAGGAGTTCGTTTGCATAATCCCAGTAATTTGCCCTAAGACCGGCAGTAAGCATATATTCTGCTTCATTGCGATCCATATATGACCAGGAATGCTGCACAAAGGCATTGGCATTTTTCCACTGCAACTGATTGTGTGCCCGAGCCACCTGGTTGAGTAATAAATCGGGCCTTGCAGGCTGTGGGTTGGCAATCTGGTCAACAGGGCGTGGCAGTGTAAAGCCGGCAGAATCAACCAATTCCCATTCGCTCATGCGGTCATCAATGTCTTGTAACTGAAAACGTGCTCCCCATTTAAGTACGTTACGATTTTTAACCCAGGTGCCTTGATGATCGATATTCAATACAATGGCATCAAAATAATTTCGCGCATGGTCAATAAAGGTTCCAACACCCTGAGCCTGAACTACATTCCCAAACTGTTCACTGCCAAGGGAAGTTTCTAACCTGCCGATCCAATACTGACCCTGAATGTCGTATGTTTCTGTTTCTGCAGTGCTGTAGGCCGATGCAGTAAGTCGCAGGTCAAGATCTTTGTGTGGCCGGTGAATCAAAGATAAAGCTCCCATTCCTGTGGAATAATTATCCACTTCCTGACCATCGAAATAGATGTTTAACCGGTAGGCTTCCTGAAAAGTTCCAAAATCGGTTTGCCGACTTTCGGGAATGAGTTGATACTTATTTCTGGAGTAATAAGCCAGTGCATTTAATTCCCATTTGGGATTGAAAGTGTAAGTAATAAAACTCTGAATATCAGTAAAATCCGGTCTGTATGCTCCTTTGGTTTCCAGTGCATTTAAAATGTAGGAGGTAGTTTTGTAGCGTGCTCCAAGCAAATAAGTGAATTTATTTTTACTTCCTTCAACATGCATTTCGGCACCCAGCAAACTAAGTGCAAGCGATGCAGCAGTTTCTTCTGGTCTTTTGTAAGTGATATCCAATACCGAAGAAAGCTTGTCGCCATATTCAGCGGCAAATCCGCCGGCCGAAAAGGCTATGGAAGATACCAAGCGTGAATTAAGAAAACTGAGACCTTCCTGTTGTCCCGATCGGATAAGGAATGGCCTGTAAATTTCTATCCCGTTTACATACACCAGATTTTCGTCAAAGTTTCCGCCTCGCACGGTGTATTGGGAGCTAAGCTCATTATTCGACGAAACGCCGGGCAAAGTTTTAATCAGGTCTTCGATGCCACTTCCAACTGTGGGCAAAAGTGCAGCCTGGCGCGGATCGAGACGAATAAGGGTACTGGTATTGACACGCTGGTCAATTACTTCGGCAGCCGGAAGATTTGTTGAAACAGAGCGAAGTAAAATATCGTAAGTGATGTTTTTTCCGGCTTCGGGGCGAAGCGTTTTGGTATGTGACTGAAATCCTATAAAGCTGAAAACCAAATCGAAAGTGGTGTCAGCGGGTACCATAAGCTTGTACCGACCTTGCTTATTGGTTGTAGTTCCTCCGGGCAAGCCCTTCACGGCTACATTGGCCAGCTCAATGCCGATTCCTCTCTCGTCTGTTACCTTGCCCGAAACACTTGCCTGCTGCTGAGCAAACATGATTGAGGGTAAAAACAACATAAGAAATGAGAAATGCTTAAAGATAGTTTTCAATGGTTCTTAACTGTCAGAGGTTTTCACATATTAACCTTAATAACTGTTTTAAGGAAAAATTATTTCGCGATTTCATTAAGATGCATAAAAAAAGCCGCTGCGAAAAGTTCACAGCAGCTTCAAATGCTTTTCTTTAATTACAATTATCTGCGATAGAGATGACCTTGGTCACTTGCATCTACCATTGCATTATAAATCCCTTTTTTGTTGATGGTGCGCAAACCGGCAGCAGAAACTTTAAGGGTTATCCATTCTTCAAGCTCGGGCACATAAAAACGTTTGATGTGCAGGTTGGGCTCAAAAGTGCGTTTGCTCTTCTTGTTGGAGTGTGAAACCTTATTTCCGGTGATCACTTTCTTTCCTGTTATCTGACAAATCTTTGACATGGCGCTTTCTGTTTATAAATGGTAAAACCCCTCAAAAAGGGAGTGCAAAATAAATGATAATTTTTGGATTACACAAATGCTTCTGAAAAAAAATATTAGTGAATTGAAAATGAGTGGACTGAGAATTAAAAATAATGCTGCTAAAGGTATTTTTCTGCTTATAAGTCTTGGAGGCAGGACTTTATTTTAAACTGTAAAATTGATTTAGCTTATTTTTATTTAGTCTAAATAGTAAAGATGATTATTTTTGCAGCTTTAATTCACAGAAATAAATTATTTAACGCAACATAAACAGAAAGCTATGGTAATTGAAGCACAAAAAGTTGGCATTTTGAGCTATCAGATCAAAGTAAATAACGACGCTGGTGAGGTACTGGAAGAAGCAACTATTGACAATCCGCGCACAATGCTTTTTGGAACAGGACGCGTAATGCAAAGTTTTGAAAAGCGCCTTGTTGGTTTGAAGTCAGGAGATACTTTCGATTTCATAATTGAGCCTGAGGAAGCATTTGGCCCTTTTAGGGAGGAACTGGTTATGGATATTCCAACGAGCGCTTTTGTAGTAAACGGCGAATTAAAATCTGACAAACTAAATGTTGGAAAAACTGTGCCTATGATGGATAGCGATGGCAATCCTTTCGATGGCAGAGTGATTGCAATAAATGGCGAAACTGTAAAAATGGATTTTAATCATCCGCTTGCCGGAAAGTCGTTGCATACTTTTGGTCAGGTACTTAATGTGCGTGAGGCTACCTTTGAAGAACTCAACCCTGCACCATCAGGTTGCGGCTGTGGATCGCATAGCGACAGTTGTTGTGGCGGCGGCGGACACAGTCACGATCACGATCACCATCACGAAGATGAAAATTGTGGTGTTTGCGGTAACCCACCCGAACTTCAGGGACAGGGAATTGGAAGTTGCCAGTGCAGTTAAAAAAAAAGACCGGACAAGCGATCCGGTCTTTTTTTCTCCATCTGTTCATCCTGCACTAGGCATGTTGCCCGATTAAATTTTGCTGTCGCCTTTTTCTTCAATAAGCGGTGCAGTTTTAATTGCATGAATTAAAGCAACTACCCCAAGTAATGCAAAGGATGAAATTACAATAATAGCGATCATGACAGCAATTTTTAGAGCGTTTGTTAACTAACTATTTAATTAACGTTAACAAAACTATATTATTTTTTTGAAATTGCAAATGATTTTCAGTTAACGGTGCGATTTATAAAGATTCCAAACAACAAAACTATTAGCAGGTGAGCTCCCGTTTGGGATTTGTTTTATTTTTTTCAATAAAGGAATCGTAATTTTTTATAAATTATTTAGCTTTTAAAATAGCATTGACTAATGCGGATGCTTGCGATGATTTACTACATTTGCCTAAGTTAGTAAACCACTCATGATTTAAAAATTCCGCAAAATGACTCCTTTACGACCTGATTTTCTTAACCGGAAGTTTACCTTTAATGATACTGCTTTTACAAGTTTGATGAAAAAGCGGATTTATCATGTGCTTTTAATTTCCTCGGTTTATGACGCATTTATCCTGGAAGAAGATGGTCGTATTGATGAGCAAATTTTTAATGAATATGTATCACTTAATCTGCGGTATCCGCCTGGATTTATTCTTACCAGTAATCCTGCTGAGGTAAAAACTATCCTGAAAAATGAAAAGATAGATTTGGTTATCGAAATGCTTAGTGCAGAAGAAAAGAGCACTTACAAACTGGCCGAGCAAATTAAAGCTGATTACCCCGAAATACCTATTGTTATCCTTACACCCTTTTCGCGTGAGCTTTCGTTAAAGATCGACAGAAATGAACTTAAAGGGATCGATTATGTATTCAATTGGTTGGGAAATGCTGATATTTTGCTGGCAATCATCAAATTGATTGAAGATAAAATGAATGCCGAACACGATATCGTTGAAATTGGTGTGCAATGTATTATCCTTGTTGAGGATTCGGTTCGGTTTTATAGCAGCTACCTTCCAAATATCTACAAGATCATCTTTAAGCAATCCAAATCCTTTATGACTGAAGGCCTTAACGAGCATCAAAAGATGTTGCGAATGCGCGGTCGGCCTAAAATCTTACTTGCAACAACCTATGAGGAAGCTATCGAACTGTATAAAAAATACAAACAAAACATTCTCGGAATCATTTCGGATATCTCCTATACGCGTGAAGGAAAATCAGATAGCCAGGCGGGTATCAGGCTTTGTAAAGTTGTGAAGAAAAATGACCGTTACATGCCTTTGTTGTTGCAGTCGTCGGATGCCAAAAATGAAGAGATAGCTAAAGAGATCAAAGTAGGTTTCATCAATAAGAACTCCAAGACCTTATCCCTTGAGCTTCGTCGATTTATTAAGGAATATTTTGCTTTTGGTGATTTTGTTTTTAAAGATCCGGAAACCCATCAGGAAGTGATGCGTGCAGCCGATCTTAAAGCGCTTCAGGAGAAGATTTTCCAAGTTCCAAATAATGCGCTGCAATACCATATCGAACGCAATCACTTGTCAAAATGGTTGCGTGCCCGCGCTTTGTTTCCATTAGCAGATTTGTTTAAAATGTTTGCTCCAGAGGATTTCCAGGATTGCGACGACATAAAACGTTTTGTTTTTGATGCTATTGCAAATTTCAGGCTCAACAAAGCCCGTGGCGTGATTGCTGAGTTCAACCGCGAAAGTTTTGATGAGTATTTGTCCTTCACCCGAATCGGGCAAGGCTCAATTGGTGGAAAAGCCCGTGGTTTGGCTTTTCTGGATTCTTTAATCAAACGTAATAGTTTGAATGATAAGTTTGATGGAATTACCATTGGAATCCCGCGTACCGTTGTGCTTTGCACTGACGTTTTTGATGATTTCATGGAAGAAAACAATCTCTATGCCATTGCCTTATCGGATGAGGCATCGGATGAGGAAATTCTAAATCACTTTATTGAAGCCCGGCTGCCATTCCGCATACACGAGGATCTTTATACCCTTATCTCTGTGATCCGTAATCCCATTGCCATTCGATCTTCAAGTTTGCTCGAAGACTCACATTACCAGCCTTTTGCGGGAATCTATTCAACTTATATGATTCCGGTTGTCGAAAATGATGAGCGTACCATGATAAAAATGCTAAGCAATGCGATTAAAAGTGTTTACGCTTCAGCATTTTTCGAAGATAGTAAAGCCTATATGACGGCCACAAAAAATATGATCGACGAAGAAAAAATGGCTATCGTAATGCAGGAGGTTTGTGGAAAACGTTATGACGATCATTATTATCCTGCCTTATCTGGCGTTGCAAGATCGATTAATTTTTACCCCATCCCTCCCGAAAAATCAGAAGACGGTATTGCAAATATTGCATTGGGCTTGGGTAAGTTAATTGTGGATGGCGGTCAAAGCATTCGTTTTTCACCAAAATATCCTAACAAAGTGCTGCAAACCAGTCAGCCTGACCTTGCCTTGCGCGAAACGCAAAAGGTATTTTATGCCTTAAATATGGATCCAAACAGTTTTCAGCCAACTGTGGACGATGCAGCAAACCTCTTACAATTGAGGGTTACCCAAGCTGATAAAGATGGTTCGCTTCGGTTGGTTTGTTCTACCTATGATTTTCAAAACCATATGTTGCGCGATGGCTATCATCAGGGAGGTAAAAAGCTGGTTACTTTTGCCAATATTCTAAAGTATAATACTTTTCCAATAGCTGAAATATTGCTCGAAGTTTTGCGTGTTGGCCAACTGGAGATGGGCAAGCCAATCGAAATTGAATTTGCGGTTGAGCTAAACAAACCCAAAGATATGGTGAAGATGTTTTATGTTTTGCAGATCAGGCCAATCGTAAGCTTAAATGAGTCGGTGGATATTGATATCGACCAGATCACGAAGGAAGCTTGTATTATCACTGCTGATCACACACTGGGTAATGGATTGATAAAAGGAATACATGATTTTGTGTATGTGAAACCTGAGTCTTTTAATCCGGCCAAAACCAGAGACGTTGCCGAATTAGTAGGGAAACTGAATGCAAAATTCTTAGAAGAAGGAAAATATTATATCCTTGTTGGACCCGGAAGATGGGGTTCGAGCGATCCGTGGTTGGGAATTCCCGTTAAATGGCCTCAGATTTCGGCAGCGCGCGTAATCATTGAATCGGGTCTCGAAAACTACCGCATCGATCCCAGCCAGGGCACCCATTTTTTTCAAAACCTCACTTCTTTTGGTGTGGGGTATTTTACCATAAATCCTTTTATCAAAGATGGTTTTTACGATCTGAAATTTCTTGAACAACAAGAGGTATATTATGAGGACGACTTTATCAGACACATCAGATTTGAGCAGTCGCTGAATATCATTATTGATGGCCGAAAAAACCGGGGAATGATTCTAAAACCCGGTGAAGAAGTACCAATGTTAAAAAAAGGAAAGTAGCTTACCACTTATTATAGTGAATTGCTTCGGCTTGCCAGGGGTTGTTAATTGGTTTTTGCTCAGCGGGATATCCCAGTGCAACCAACGAAACCGGTATAATATTATCAGGGATTTTAAAAAAACTGCCAATCTCTGACATCCTGGCTTCCCGCGGATATACACCTAGCCACACACTGCCAATATCCAATGATGTAGCTTCCAGTAAAATGTTTTGCGTTGCGGCAGCACAGTCCATATACAGGTAGCCCGTCACGTTTTGCTTTTGAATGTTGCCACAAACCAGAATTGCTGCAGCTGCTTCATTAAGCATTTTGCCATAAGGATGTATTTCGGCAAGCTGGTTTAGTAATTCACGTTTTGTAATTACTACAAAATGCCAGGCTTTTAGGTTATTAGCCGAAGGTGCTGCCATTGCTGCCTTAATGATCTGACTGATAGCTTCATCAGGAATTGGCTCAGCTTTAAATCTCCTGATGCTTCTTCTTTTAAAAATAAGTTTTGACATATGCTGATTATTAATGAATCATATTTTCGGGGGCAAGAATCTTATCCAACTCAGCTTTTGATAAGAGTTGTTTTTCGAGTACCAGATCGTAAACGCTTCGTTCGTTTTCGAGGGCTTCTTTTGCAATTAATGTTGAGGCCTCGTAACCAATGTAGGGATTAAGTGCAGTAACAAGTCCAATAGCGTTTTGAACCGTTTGTCTGCAATGTGCTTCGTTGGCTGTAATGCCCGAAACACAACGATTGGTAAGAACTTTCATGCCATTTTTCAGCATTTCGATCGATTCAAAGAGGCTTTGTACGATCACAGGTTCCATCACATTGAGTTCAAGCTGACCGGCTTCAGCCGCCAGCGAAACTGTGAGGTCGTTGCCAATAACTTTAAAAGCGATTTGGTTTACCACTTCTGGAATTACCGGATTTACTTTTCCAGGCATGATGGTTGATCCGGGTTGCATGGGAGGAAGGTTGATTTCGTTGAGCCCTGCCCTTGGTCCGGAAGAAAGCAAACGGAGGTCGTTCGACATTTTGGAAAGCTTAACGGCCAGTCGTTTCAGACTTCCTGAATAACTCACAAAATCGCCTGTATCTTGAGTGGCTTCAACCAGATTACGGGCAAGTTTTATGTCCATCCCTGTGATTACGCGGAGATGTGGGATAACTTTTTCGCTGTATTTTGGATCGGCATTGATGCCTGTTCCAATGGCTGTGCCTCCCATATTTACTTCGAGGAACAGAACGGCTGATCGGTTCAACTGTTGCACTTCTTCTTCGAGCGTAACGGCAAAAGCCTCAAAGGTTTGCCCTAAGGTCATAGGCACAGCATCCTGAAGCTGTGTGCGTCCCATCTTGATGATTCGCGCAAATTCACGGCCTTTGGCATGCAGCGCAGTTATCAGTTGTTGCAATACAAACACCAGTTTTTCATTGGCTTTGATCAAGGCGATTTTAATGGCTGTGGGATAAGCATCGTTTGTGCTTTGGGAGAGGTTTACGTGATTGTTGGGATGACAATGCTCATACTGCCCCCTTTCCTTTTCCATGATTTCCAGCGCACGGTTGGCAATCACTTCGTTTACGTTCATATTTGTGGAAGTGCCGGCACCACCTTGAATCATATCTACCACAAACTGCGACTGTAATCGGTTGTTGATGATTTCCTGGCAGGCCTGAATAATGGCTTTGGCAATATCTTCGGGGAGCGATCCCAACTCCAGGTTAGCTTTGGCAGCAGCCATTTTTACCATGGACAGCGATTTTACAAGGTCAGGAAAAAAATTGAGTGTGATGCCGCTGATGTTGAAATTTTCGAGTGCCCTGAGTGTTTGAATGCCGTAGTAATATTCGTAAGGCACATCTCTTTCGCCGAGCAAATCATGCTCGCGCCGGGTTTTACCCGATTCGTATTGTGAAGTGATATTTGTTGCTCTGGCATTGGCATAGCGCATGCGCCTCGAAACCACACGTGTAATGTTAGATGAAATAGCCAAAGCAATTGAACCAGAACTTTTAAATGCTTCCTTCGAAAGTGTGAGTGCCACAGTGTCTTCAACAGCTCTTGCTGATGTTGAATGTGGCGAGTCTTCCATTAATGAACCTTCACCCAAAAAATCATGTTTGCCAAAATAAGTTATGATTTGCTCTTTGCCAAAAGCAGTGGTTTTGTAAAGCTCAACTTTTCCGGAGACAATCAAGAAAATAAAGGTGCGCGAAGTGTTTTCTGCAAATAATATATCTCCGGCGGCATAGGAGATGTCTTTGGCCTGACTGGCAATTATATTGAGTTCGTCGTCGTTTAAACCTCTAAAAAGCTCAATATTTTTTATGAGCTGAATTTTATCTGTTAGTTGCATGGATTAATTGTTAATTAATTCACAAAAGTACATAATATGGAAGAAATGCTGTCCGGAAATGAAAATTATTTCTCCTGAAAATTTGATGTTTTAGGACGTAATAGCCTTCTGATGTTTTAGTTGTTAATAATTTATCAATACATTTGCGGCAAATAAAAAAACACTGCATATGAAGCAAATTCCTATGGTTGACCTTGTAGGTCAGTACCAAAAAATTAAACCTGAAGTTGATGCTGCAATAATAGAAATACTTTCAAATGCCAGTTTTATCAACGGTCCTGCTGTAAAAAGCTTTCAACATAATCTGGAAAAATATCTCGGAATAAAACACGTAATACCCTGTGCCAATGGAACAGATGCCCTACAGGTGGCCATGATGGCATTGGATTTGAAACCTGGTGATGAGGTGATTACAACTTCCTTCACTTTTATAGCGACAGCTGAGGTGATTGCCCTGCTTAAACTTACGCCAGTGTTGGTGGATGTTGACAAGGAAACTTTCAATATTGACCCCAAAGCTATCGAAAAGGCAATCACACCTAAAACCAAGGCAATCGTTCCGGTTCATCTTTTTGGTCAATGTGCTGATATGGATGCAATTATGGATATTGCAAAAAAGCATAACCTTTATGTTATTGAGGATAATGCTCAGGCTATCGGAGCAGATCATACCTCAGCCGATGGCACAAAACGCAAAGCCGGAACGATTGGTCATATTGGTTGCACTTCTTTCTTTCCTTCAAAAAATCTGGGGTGTTACGGTGATGGAGGGGCTATTTTTACTGATGATGACGAACTGGCCAAACGGGTACGCGTCATTGTTAACCATGGCATGGAAGTGCGTTATTATCATGATTCAATTGGTGTTAATTCGAGGCTTGATAGTGTTCAGGCAGCTGTGCTTGATATCAAATTAAAGCACCTGGATGAATATGCCAAAGCGCGACGTTTTGCCGCCAATTATTACAACCAGGCTTTTGCGCAATCTGATAAACTTAAAACGCCGGTAACTGCTTCATTTACAAACCATGTATTTCATCAATATACCTTGGTAACGCATTGTGTGAACCGTCAGAAACTCATGGAACATCTGCAAACGAAAGGCGTTTCATGTGCTATTTATTATCCTGTACCATTGCATATGCAAAAGGCTTATATTGATCCAAGGTACAAAAGAGGTGATTTTCCGGTGACTGAAAACCTGTCAAAAACTGTTATCTCACTTCCCATTCATACCGAATTTGATGAGGAAAGCCTGAAATACGTTACAGATGCAGTTCTGGAGTTTGTTGAATAGGAATCATAGCCTGCGATAAGTATAGATTTTTTAGACGCCGGGGATTAATTTCCGGCGTTTTTTTAACGTTAAAAAGTATGAAAATTTATGGTTGACCGTAAAAATTAATATGAAAATTTATGGTTGACCGTAAAATTTCGTAGTTTTGTGAAAATTTAACGTAATATGTTTATCAATCGGATTGTTTCTTCAGCCGTTTCGGAGGCTTTGGATTCCGGAAAAATTGTAATTATTTATGGTCCACGGCAAGCCGGAAAAACCACCCTTTCGAAGAAAATAATCAATGCGACCGAATTAAAAGCACTTTATGCTAACGCGGATCAGATAAAGTATATTGATATTCTTGCCAGTCGCGATTTAAACAAAATGAAATCGCTTGTTAGTGGATATGATTTATTGTTTATCGATGAAGCACAGCGCATTCCTGAGATTGGTCTGAATTTAAAAATTTTGCACGACGAACTACCGCATCTAAAGGTTTTGGTAACAGGTTCATCATCATTTTTGTTGTCGAACCGAATATCAGAGGCGCTTACAGGCAGAAAGAAAGTATTTACCCTGCTTCCTTTTTCGATTGGCGAATTGAGATCAGTGTTTACTGATTTTGAAATTGCGGACATGATTGATCACCTTTTGATTTTTGGAAGTTATCCAGAGGTGATCAAAAACACAGGTTATCATGAAAAAGAGGACTACTTAAATGAAGTGTCTGTTTCCTATTTGTTTAAGGATATACTCGAATTGGAAAATATCAAATATCCTTCCAAAATTAGGGATTTGCTTCGATTGCTGGCTTTTCAGATAGGCTCACAAATTAGTATCCATGAAATAGGTACACAACTTAAGCTAAATGCCGAAACCGTTGAACGGTATTTATTTCTACTTGAGCAGTCTTTTATAGTTTTTAAATTGCCAGCATTTAGCAGGAATCCGCGTAAAGAAATTAGTAAATCGCAGAAGTATTATTTTTATGATAACGGAATCAGAAATGCGATTATTGGTGATTTCAAACTTACTGAAGCAAGGGCTGATAGGGGGGCTTTGTGGGAGAATTTTGTAATCGCAGAACGCAGAAAAAAAATGATTTTTGAGCGCCGGCTTTTTCAGGCTTTCTTCTGGAGAAATTATGCTGGTGCTGAGCTCGATTATCTGGAAGAATATCAAGGAAAGCTCAGTGCTTTCGAAATTAAAGTAAACAAGATAAAAAGCAAACCTCCTAAAGCCTGGATGTCAGACTATAATAGCGAATACAACTGTATCACTAAGGAAAATTTTCTTCAATTTCTTTAACAATTGAGGCATAAGCAAGCTAATGCGATTAAAGATGAAGAATTGATTTTTCGTTTACCTTTGTACAACTAAAACCTCAGCCATGAAGCTTTCTGAAGTTAAAACAAAAGCGCAGAAGCGCGCCTTTCTGGATCTTGCCCGTGAATTATACAAAGACGATCCGGTATGGGTTTGTCCGCTCGACAATGTAATTGAAGGGGTTTTCGATCCGGCTAAAAATGTCTTTTTTGAGCAAGGAGAAGCCATTCGCTGGATTTTGTATGACGATAGCGGGAAGTTGATCGGACGGGTTGCAGCATTTATCAACCGCAAAAAGGCTTTCGGTTACGAACAACCAACAGGTGGCATGGGATTTTTTGAGTGTATCGATGATCAAAATGCTGCTTTTATGCTATTTGATCAATGTAAAAATTGGCTGACTGAAAAAGGAATGGAAGCCATGGATGGCCCCATCAATTTTGGCGAAAATGATAATTTCTGGGGGCTTTTAGTTGAAGGCTTTACGCATCCCAGTTTTGGGATGCCTTATAATCACCCGTATTATGAGCAGTTTTTCAGGGCTTATGGCTTCAAGGAGTATTTTGAGCAGGTGACTAATCACCTTGATCTTACGATTCCTTTTCCGGAGCGTTTCTGGAAAATTGCCGAATGGGTGCGCAAAAAACCCGGATTTGATTGGCGGCATTTTGAGTGGAAACAATCGGATAAGTTTATCGCTGACCTTAAGGAAGTGTATGATGAAGCCTGGCAGCATCATCAAAATTTTACGCCTTTAGCATTAGACACTATAAAAGCTGAAATGGCTCAAACCAAAACCTTTTTGGAAGAAAAATTTATCTGGTTTGTTTATCACAACGATGAGCCGGCTGCTTTTTTGGTGATGTTCCCGGATGTGAATCAATTGTTGAAACCTTTGAAGGGCAAAATGAATTTTTGGAATAAGCTTAGGTTTTTCTGGCTTAGTAAAACACAAAAAATCGATCGTGCCCGCATCACTATCATGGGTGTAAAGCCGAAGTTTCAGCGTTTTGGATTGGAGTCAGGAATTTTTTGGCAGATGCAGCAGGTAATGGATCAGCCTGAATATCAACATTATCGTGAGGTTGAATTATCCTGGGTAGGCGATTTTAATCCCAAGATGCAGGCCATCCATGAAGCTGTAGGAGCTAAATTTGGTAAGCGCCATCGCACTTTTCGATTGGTATTCGATCAATCTAAAAATGCCGGACAAAGGCATAAAGTGATTTAATGTTTCTTTAACCCAAACCAAGAATCCAGGTGGCAAGTGAAAAGTAAATCAACACACCACTGATATCTGCAAGCGAGGTAATGAGAGGAGCACTTGCTGTTGCGGGGTCAATATTTATTCTGGTAAAAATAAAGGGCAGTAAAAGCCCTATCAAACTGCCTGTTATCACCGTTAACACCATTGTGAGGGCTACAACCAGTATTATTTCGGGTGCTCTGAAACTGGCGATCAGGCTAACGCCAGCAGCCATTGTAATACCTAAAAGCAACGAAACCAAAAATTCTTTGCCTAATAACCTGAACCAGTCGGTGATTTCTACATCACCAACTGCGAGTGAACGAATCATCAATGTGGCTGATTGGGCGCCTGCATTTCCGCTGCTGGCAATCAGTAATGGCAGAAAAAACAGCAAAGAAACTACTGATGTAATGGCAGTTTCAAAGTGTGCGATGGCAGCTCCCGAAAAAACATTCATAAAAACGAGCACCGTAAGCCAAAAAATTCTTTTTTGATAGAGGTAAGTAACCTTTGCCTTGAGCGGATTTACAATAGCATCCTGAAAAGATCCGAATTTATGGAAGTCTTCCGTGGTTTCTTCCTCCACCACATCCATCACATCATCCACTGTAACAATCCCAAGCAACAATCCTTCTGTATCAACTACCGGAAGCGCTACCCTGTCCTGATCCTGAAAAATACGGATTGCCAGCTCCTGATCATCAAAAGCGCTCAGGGCAACAAAACGATCGTCCATAAGCTCCGTAATTGTTTGATCAGCATTGGCCAGCAAGATATCCCGAATACGGATGTCATCAATAAGTTTCATCTGATTGTCAACAACATAAATAACATTTAAGGTTTCAGAATCCTTTCCGTATTTTCTGATATATTCAAGTGTTTGAGCTACAGTGTTTTTTGGCTTAACTCGCACATAATGGGGGGTCATCAGTCGGCCAATACTTTCTTCGGGATAGCCCAGTAGTTTAATGGCTACTTTTCGCTCTTCGGGGCTAAGCATTTGTATCAAGCGCTGACTTACCTGTCCGGGTAATTCTTCAAAAAAGGCAGTTCTGTCATCGGGATCAAGGTCGTTAAGCAAACTGGATAATTTTTGAGCATGGTGTGCCAGGCCCTCTATCATTTGCTCCTGTTTGTCGATTGTCAGGTGTTGAAATGTTTCTTTTGCCAGTTCTCTGGGCAAAAGTCTGAAGAGGATGATATCTTCTTCTTCGTCAAGGTTTTCTATGATTTCTGCTATGTCAACAGGATCCATTTCAGCGATCTGCTGACGCAAAGCCTTCCATTCTTTTTCGGAAATAAATTCCTGAAATTGATCGATAATTTCAGTCATAAGTACACTCCTTACTCTTTAAAGCTGTAAGTAGTGCACGACACCCCTTACAGCTTGGTTAATTTAAGTTCTTTCGCTCTGGCTGATCAGGTTCGTCTTCCATGAGATTGTACGATTTGAAATTTGTGCAAAAGTAAGCTTTTTGATGGCATTGATGGATGGCAGAAAAATAAAAAAAGCTGCAACAACAGATGCTACAGCTTTTGGTATATGAGGAGTTTATTGTGTTAGTCGTTTTCGGCAGCCAAAAAGCGTTCGGCTTCCAGCGCTGCCATACAGCCTGTTCCGGCAGCTGTAACTGCCTGACGGAAGATTTTATCCTGAACATCACCACAGGCAAAGATTCCCGGGATATTTGTTGCTGTTGAATCAGATTTGGTTTTGATATAACCAGTTTCATCCATATCCAAAACACCAGCAAAAAGATCGCTGTTAGGTTTATGACCAATTGCCACAAAGAAGCCGTCGATGTCGATAGTTTTTTCTTCGTGGGTTTTGTTGTTGATCAGCACAGCACCTTTAAGGGATTTAACAAATCCTTTTTCTTCACCAAAAAGCTCTTTGGTGTTATGGTTCCAAAGCACTTCGATATTGGGAGTGTTGAGCACGCGCTTTTGCATGGCTTTTGAGGCACGCAGTTCGTCGCGGCGAACGATCAGATAAACTTTTTTGCAAAGCTTTGCCAAGTAGGTGGCTTCTTCGGCAGCCGTATCGCCACCACCAACCACGGCAACATCTTTTCCTTTATAGAAAAAGCCGTCGCAGGTGGCACAAGCAGAAACGCCACCACCTTTAAACTTTTCTTCCGATTCCAATCCAAGGTATTTGGCTGTAGCACCGGTAGCTATAATGAGCGTTTCGGCCAATATTTCCTTACCGTCTTCATCTTTTACTTTGAAAGGCCGCGAAGTGGTATCTACTTCCGATATCATTCCCCAGCGTGTTTCAGTTCCAAAACGTTCGGCCTGAGCCTTCAATTCTTCCATCATTTCGGGGCCTGTGATTCCTTGCGGGTAACCGGGGAAATTTTCCACTTCAGTAGTTGTGGTTAACTGTCCACCTGGTTGGCTGCCCAGATACATAACTGGTTTTAAATCAGCACGTGCCGCATAGATGGCAGCGGTGTATCCGGCAGGACCTGAGCCGATGATCAAACATTCAATTTTTTCCGGTGTATTGCTCATGTGTCTTTATTTATGATTTAACTTTTTGAGTTGCTAAAATAGTGCCAATTGATGATATAGGGTATTAAAAGCTATAAGCTGCTGACAAATTGTCGCAAAGAGTAGTGATAATTAAGCGATTTATTTGAGGCTGATTTTTTGTCAGATTATTTGTCAGCGTAGAAATTTAGTTTGCGCAAGTGTGGATATTGTATTAATTTTGCAGCGCTTTAAGCAATCGGGGCGTGGTGCAGTTGGCTAGCATTCTTGCATGGGGTGCAAGCGGTCGCCCGTTCGAGTCGGGCCGCTCCGACAAATTGAAAATGAGGCGTTTACATCAATTGGTGTAAGCGCTTTTTTCTTGCCGGTTGAAGTTAAGTTGTCACATTAAACCCTACCTTTCTCCTTTTGCCTTCAAAACTGAGTGTAGATAAATTTTTTCCAGTGGATCATTGCGGTGATGATTTTTTAGCTTGATGTTTAACTTTTCAGACAGAAATCACGTTAGTCGCTGTGAAAAGAAGATGTATTTTTGTGTAAAAATATCGCAAATGACAAATTTGAGAAACACCTGGTCGTTATCTGGAAAAACAGCTTTAATAACTGGTGCCACAAAAGGAATTGGTAAAGCAATAGCACAGGAATTTGTTAACCTGGGTGCAGCTGTTTTTTTGGTTGGCCGGGATGGCAAGACGCTTGCTGAGGTATTGGATTCATTTGATCTTTCAAATGACAAGCTCGACGGCATAGTTGCTGATATTTCAAAGCCCGAAGATCGCGCCAGGCTTGCAGAAGCTCTCATGAATAAATGGAGCAGCCTGGACGTACTCGTTAATAATGTGGGTACCAATATCAGGAAAAAGACTACAGACTATTCAGATGAAGAAATTGAGTTTATCTTTCAAACAAATTTAAAGTCGGCTTATGATCTGAGTCGAAGGTTGTATCCTGCGCTCAAAGCTTCAACAAATGGTGCTATCGTGAATATTGCTTCCGTGGCGGGACTTACCAGCCTAAAAACCGGCTCAGTGTATGGCATGACAAAAGCGGCCATGGTGCAGATGACAAAAAACCTGGCCTGCGAATGGGCTGTGGATGGTATCAGGGTAAATGCTGTGGCACCATGGTATATCGAAACCCCCTTAGCAAAACAGGTTTTGCAGGATAAGGAATACTTGCAGGCTGTTCTTAATCGCACGCCCCTGAAGCGCATTGGCACGCCTGAAGAAGTGGCTTCAGTTGCAGCATTTCTTGCCATGCCGGCATCATCTTATGTTACCGGGCAGTGCCTTGCTGTGGATGGTGGATTTATGGCTTACGGATTTTAATATTCATGTATGGTATCATTTCTGGAGAGAATAAGAAGGAACTTTTGCACTATTTCATACTGGTTTAAAAAGAAAAACTTACGATTTGGTGAACTAAAGGTGAATTCAATTTTTTTAACCTATTTTTGATAAAATAATATCCAATAACTATGAAAACAAAACACAAAATCTTGATCGGATTGCTGGTTCTTATTATCCTGGTCCAATTTATTCGCCCTGAGCGAAATATTGAAAACAATCCAAGCAGGTATGATATTTTTCATAAAAGCGGTCAGCCAACCGAAGTTGTTGCTATGGTGCAATCGGCTTGCTACGATTGTCATTCAAATCGCACCACTTATCCCTGGTATGCCAGCGTGGCGCCGGTTTCGTGGATGATTGCTTACCACGTGAAGGAGGGCAAATCGCATGTAAATTTCAGCGATTGGAAATTGCTGGAAACCGATAAACAACGTCATATGCTTGATGAAGTGATCGAAGTTCTCGAAAAGCAGGAAATGCCCCCTAAGCCTTATCAGTGGTTACATAGTGAAGCAGATTTGGATCAGACGCAAGTTCAACTCCTTATCAATTGGGCAACAGAGTTTAAAGCTCAACTGAATTAAAACGAAAAAGCAGGCCAAAGAAATTTGACCTGCTTGATAAATTTATATTTCCAAAACTATTTTATAACAATCAGCCGCCTGGCAAGCGCACCGTTTTGATAAGTGATTTGCAGCATAAGTGCATGTTGCTGATAAGTTGTTAAATCAAGCTGCATTGCTGTTTTTTCTTCAATATTAATTTCGTCCAGAAGCTGACCTTGTAAATTATACAAGCTTAATTTTGAGGCATGCTCACGCATTTTTAGCTGAACCAATCCCTGGCTTGGATTAGGATACACCACTAATTTTTCAGTGGTAATTTCATTTGTTCCAACGGTAATATACAGATTTACCGGAACAATCACTTCCGGATTTAAAGGATCATTACTGCTGACAATCAGTTCGGCCTGATACATCCCATTTTCTAGTTCTGTTGCATCCAGACAAACTTCAACCAATAAGCTTTCGCCAGGCGAAACAGTTGCGTTTGCGGGATTTACAGTAATCCAGTTGTCGCGTAAATAATTGGTTACGATACTGAATTCCAGATCGGCTTCACCTGTATTACTGATTGTTAAATCGCTGCAGTAAATTTCATTTCCTGACCAGCTTTGGGTAATTTCAGCCGGATCAACTGCGATGACTGGAAAACTATTCTGAGCAGCAGCAATATAGCCCCGATGATCGTTGCTGCCTTTGTAAGTTCCGGCTAGAATATTTGAGGTTTCCATATCAACACCCATGCTGTAAGCATTGATAAAAACAGAATCGGTGGATTGGAAATTCTGTTCATAAGATAATGCAACTAAATCAAGCATGCCATCTCCGTCAATATCACCAAGGTTAGCGCCATTGATAAAAGTGAATCCTGTTGGCCTTAGAGGAAAACCATCGAGTTCGCCGCTTCCATCCATTTTGTAGGCATGGATAAATCCCATCCCGTCAATCATCAGATTGCTCCCAAAAACCAGTTCGTGTTGTCCGTCGGCATCCAAATCAGCCACGCTGATAAAGCCTTCCAAACCTCCTGATTTGGTGATTGGAAAATTATCCATCATACTGCCATCGGGATGAAATCCGTAAAGCATGGGAGCAACCTCTTCACCTGTTGGCCTGCTCATAAAAGTGCTGTAATTGCCGTCTCCATTAAGATCAACTACAGTAGGAGGGGAATAAGTCCAATAATTTTCGGGTACTGCAACAGGCCAGCCTTCGCGGTAGTTTCCCTGATGATTGCGCGCATAATACTTTGGAGCATTTCCATGTGTGGAACCAACGATGCTGAGGTCGCCGGAGCCATCAAAATCAACAAGCAGTGGCGATTGGTATGAAAAGCTGTAGTTATCCGATGCTATTGGGAAACCGTTTAATGGATCGCCATCGGCATCAAAGGCATACATGGTTCCATTGGAAATGGCTGTTACAATATCCATGATACCATCATTGTTGATATCAGCTACTGAAGGCGTAACAGCAGGTGTGCCGTCAAGATTCTGCGGCCAGTTCGAACCAAAGCTGCTGCCATCCTGATTGAGTACATGCAAATTATTGGAGGTTCGCGTTTGAACAATGATTTCGCATTGATGGTCACCATTCATATCAGCAATCACAGGGCCGCAGATGATCCAGTGGTTGTTAAAACTCAGTGGCCAGCCGCTCATGTCATTACCATTAATATCCAGGTAATAAACCCTGCCATTATCGGGCACGCCACCTGTAACACAAACAATTCCAAGGGTGCCGTTTCCATCCATATCGGCAACTGCTGGCGGATAAATGGCAGTGCCGGTGAGGTTTTTTTGCCAGAGCAAACTGCCATCACCTTTGTAAACATTGAGCCGGTTATAAGAAGCAGCTAAAATTTCATCCTGACCATCCTGATCGATATCGGCTAAAGTTACTCCTCTGAAATTCTTGAAATTAGGACTGGCACCCATTTTTTTTGGGAAACCCGGAAGTTGTTCTAAAACAGAAGCTTTGTTGATGCTGTTGTCCACTTCAACTGCCTGTGTCATTACTCGTCCTTCTTCATTTAAATACGCTTTAAATGCCTGTTGACCATTTGTTTGCAGAAATAGTCCAAGGACTAAAAGTGTCAAAACATAAAAAATTTTCATAAGATTTGAGTTTAGGTTTACTGTTCTTGTTTTCCATAAAGAAACACGTAAAAGTAATGAAAAGCCAGATCAATGCAAATTACTCAGATGATTTTTTGCAGCGACTTACGGTCAGCTTTGCCGCTGGCAAGGATTGGCATGGATGCAATAAAAAACAATTGTCGGGGTATTTCGGCAGGTTCCAAAAGCTGTTCCAAGAGTTGCCAATAAGCGAAAATTTGAGAAGTAACAGCTTGGTCTTCAACAACCAGAACAGCTATTTCCCCTGCAGTTTCGTGTGCTTTCCCAATTACAACAAAAGGTTTGTGCAAGTGCTGCGAAAGCTTTTGCTCCACCAATTGAGGATGAATTTTTAGTCCGGCACTGATGATTACTTCATCCCAGCGCCCTAATACCCTGAAGCTTTGATCGGCTTGTAGGTGTACGAGATCATTGGTGATCAGTCTTTTAATACCAAGTGCCTCGGCTTTAATAACTAAACAAGATCTTTTGTCTTGTTGTAATTGAATTCCGGGGAGGGGTTTAAAATAGGTTTTCGTATCACCATTTAATTTTCGCAGGGCAATATGACTCATGGTTTCAGTCATGCCGTAGGTGTGATAAAAATCAGTGTTAAAGGGGAGGAGTTGTTTTTGCAGTGTAAGCGGAATGGCGCTTCCGCCTATAATGATGGTTTTGAAGAGTCCTAATTTTTCAGGATTTTGTTGCACGATATTAGCCAGTTGCATGGGAATCATTGCCGAGAAATCAATTTTTTCGACGAGGTCTTTAACCGGATTGCTGTCGGTTTTGCCCAGTATTAGATTCATGCCCCAAACCAAAGCTCTTACAATCATCATTTTGCCGGCAATGAAATTTGGCGACAAACAAAGCAAGCTGTTCATTTTTTTATGAAACTCAAAAAAGTTGCCTGTTATTTTGGCACTTGCAACCAAGGCTTTTTTTTGAAGTTTTATAATTTTAGGTGAACCAGTTGATCCTGAAGTTTGTTGTGTGATGGTTTTCTCTTTGTTGAACCAGATTTGCAGGAATTCCAGCACCTCCTGGCTTAGTGCAGAAGGGAAATCCTCTGTCAGATTTTGGATGGAGCGCTGCGAATATACTTTTCCGTTGATCTTTATCTGGTCGTAAGTTTTCATCTGCCGTAACTATTTTGCCAGCTAATTTTTGGGTTATAGTAAAGCTTGGCTTCTCTGATTTCGAGTGGTGAAGCGATATTGTTAGTATAGAGCTGACCTGTTCCCAAACCTTGCGGCATATCCGATTTTTTTTCGGAGACCCATTGCGCAATTGCATTCAAACCAATATTCGACTCCAGCGCTGACGTTGCCCACCAACCGATTTGGCGTTTTTTGGCAGCTGTAATCCATTCATTAGCAATTGAAAAACCTCCAAGCAAACTGGGTTTCAAAATAACATAGTGTGGTTTGATGGCATTGAGTAAATCGGCAATTTGAGTGTTTTTCACTCCAATTAATTCTTCGTCCAGCGCTATCGGGATCGGTGATTTTTGGCACAAGGCTGCCATGGCTTCTGCTTGTCCGGCTTTGATGGGTTGTTCAATAGAATGGATATTATAATCAGCAAGTCTGTTAAGTTTTTGCAGGGCATCCTCCACAGCGAATGCTCCATTGGCATCCAGACGGATTTCGATTGATTGCGGACTGAATTGACTTCTAAGTTGTTGGATCAATACAATTTCTTGTTCAAAATCAATCGCGCCTACTTTAATTTTGATGCAATTAAAACCCGCTTCGAGCTTTTCGAGAATCTGATTATGCATAAAATCGGGATCGCCCATCCAGATCAGGCCATTGATAGGTATTCCTGTTTTTCCTTCGGTGAAAGTATTGGTATGAAAGATTTGTTTACCACCTTTTTGCAGGTCGGCCAGGGCTGTCTCGATGCCGAAACGAATGGCAGGAAATTGATCTCCTTTTGCTGCAATCCAGGCATGAAGATCATCGGGATTTTGGGATATAGTTTCCAGCTCTTTTGGGATTTCTTTTTCATTATCCAATGACAAGCCCGGAATGACACTTACTTCTCCTATGCCCCGCATAGCAGGATTTTCATCTGCCCAAACCTGAAAAAACCAGGATGCTTTATGAAGAAGCACCCCACGTGAAGTACCTGCTGGGCGTTTGAAATGCAAAGGATAATAAAGGTAGTGTGCTTTTAACATTTTAAAATTGTATTCCCATGCCGTAAACAAAGGTAAGCAGCAAGGTTTTGAGTGCCAGTTTTTTCAAATAGGGGTCGAGGGCAGCGGTGTTTTTTAGTTGTCGTATTTTATACAAATCGCTAAAAAAAAGCGGAAGCAAAAGGAGAAAAATATAGGCTGGCCAGTTCGTCTCCAAGATAAGATTAAAAATCAGAAGCATTAAAAAAGGAATACTCGTAAGCGCAGCATGATAGATGATTGCTCCGTCAACGCCGAGTTTTACAGCCAGGGTTCGTTTGCCCTTTAACTTGTCATTGGTATAGTCGCGAATATTATTCAGGTTGAGCACACCCGTGCTGAGTAATCCCATTGCTATTGCAGGAAGCAAAACAATCCATTTCCAGCTGTTTGTAGCCAGGTAAAATGTACCTGCAACAGCAACCAGACCAAAGAATAAGAAGACAAAAAAATCGCCTAATCCGGCATATCCATAAGGATTTTTACCGGTTGTATATTTGATGGCAGCAAGTATGGCTGCTATTCCTAACAGAATAAATAACAGTGTTTCAACAACAGGGAGATTCACAAAGAATATTAATAACACCATTCCGCTAACAAATGAAAGCAGTGAAAAGATCAACATGGCCAATCTCATTTCTTTGGCGGTTATTTCACCAGATTGCACAGTTCTTCTGGGGCCTAAACGATTTTCATCATCAATGCCTTTGCTAAAATCTCCATAGTCGTTGGCAAAGTTTGACAGGATTTGTAGCAAAAGCGTAGTTAGTACTGCCATCAGCACAGCCTGCAGGTTAAAGGTTTTATGTGTTGAAGCAACAAAGCCACCCATAGCGATGCTTGCCAATGCCAGTGGAAGTGTACGCAAACGTGCTGCTTTAACCCATGATTTGAAGCTTGCCATTTTTTAAGGGAACTTAGGATATTTATGGAAATCCGGATCACGTTTTTCCAGAAAAGCATGTTTTCCTTCCTGGGCTTCTTCGGTGAGGTAATAAAGCAGTGTGGCATTACCGGCAAACTCCTGCAGACCAACCTGCCCATCGAGTTCGGCATTCAGCCCGAGTTTGATCATGCGCAAAGCCATCGGGCTGCGTTTCATCATGATTTCGCACCATTCCACAGTGGCATCCTCAAGATTTTCGAGCGGAACAACTTTATTTACCAAACCCATTTCAAGGGCTTCTTTAGCTGAGTAAAACTGATTGAGAAACCAGATTTCGCGGGCCTTTTTCTGCCCCACGATGCTGGCCAGGTAACTGCTGCCCAAACCGGCATCAAAACTACCAACTTTAGGGCCAACCTGCCCGAAACGAGCATTTTCGGAAGCAACTGTCAAATCGCAAATTACATGGAGAACATGGCCACCGCCCACGGCCCAGCCGTTCACCATGGCGATAACAGGTTTGGGCATCGATCGAATTTTTCGCTGCACATCAAGTACATTGAGTCGTGGAATGCCTTGTTCGTCAATATATCCACCCTCACCTTTCACCTGTTGGTCGCCGCCGCTACAGAAAGCTTTATCGCCTTCTCCAGTCAAAATGATCATGTAAATGTCTTGATTTTCGCGGCAGATATCCAAAGCATCAGCCATCTCAAAAGTGGTTGTCGGCCTGAAGGCATTATGTACTTCAGGTCTGTTAATGGTAATTTTTGCAATGTGATTCCAGGCTTCGAAGCGGATATCTTTATACGCTTTGAGGGGTTTCCAGTTTCTTTTTTGTTCCATTGTTGAGCGGGTATTAGAAGAAAACAAGCAGCAGCAGTTTTTGTTCTGTTACTGGTAACTGCAAAAATAACAAATGATGGCTTCCGATTAAACTTTTGAGGTGCTGATAAAACGGAAATAGTGTATCAGCTGCTCCGAACTTACTTCGGGTGTGGTTTTTATTTCAAGGATTATAGCACTTTTGGAAGGGCTGAAAAACTGAGGCAAAACATTTTTTAATTCACTGCTGTTGCTTGCCTCCAAGTAGCGAAGCCTGTTGAGTTCGGCAATAGGTTTGGCACTGGTTTGATGCCTTGCTTCAAAATAATTTTCGAGTAATCCGGTGTTTTTAGGCCCGTCAATGAATCGAAAAATGCCGCCTCCCTGGTTGTTGATTACGATCACCCTGAGTTGAGAAGAAAGGTGGTTGTTCCAGAAAGCATTGGAATCGTAAAAGAAAGCCAGATCGCCGGTAATCAACAAAGTGGGTTCGTTGTTGGCAAAGCAAGTGCCTGCTGCTGTTGAGGTGCAGCCATCTATGCCACTTGTTCCGCGGTTTGAGAAACATTTTATTTCCGATTCAAAATCAAAAAGCTGGGCATAGCGTACCGGAGTGCTATTGGCCAGATGAAGTGAATAATCCGGCGGGATGGCTTCGAAAATTTCATCAAACACGGTAATATCCGACCAGCTTGCCGTTTGGAGGAATTCGCGATGAAGTTTTTTTGAACATGCGCTGAGGCCATGCCATTTGGCGGCAAAATCGCCTGTGCCTTTTGGCGCTTCAGGCACGAATGATTCCAGAAAGACTTCAGGATTCATTGGAAGCCCGATCGTTAAATGCTGATAAGTATCCATTTGAAAATCAACAGCATCAATATGCCAATGATTTTGGATTGCCGCCTGCCGGAGGAAGCTTTTTATCTTTTTCGATACCACATGTCCGCCAAAACTGATCAATAAATCGGGTTCGTAAGTATTTCTGTCAGAACCGATAAGGGCAAGACAACGATCGATTGTTTGGATAAAATGGGGATGATTGAGGTTTGAAGTAGTTTCGGTGAGGATAACAACGGAAGGATCTGCTGCCAGCTTTTCGAGCCATTGCTTTGTTTGGTGGTCAGGATGTTGCTGCCCAACAAGAATCATTTTGCGCTTGCTTTGCTGCCATTCAGTTTTTAGTTTTTTGAGCAGCGAAAGTGGTAGTGAATGGTTTACAAAGCTTGTCTCTATCAATTTGGGCTGGTGATCACTTTCCAGCTGAAAACCATACAGTGGTTCTGTAAAAGGCAGGTTGATGTGAACAGGTCCAGGTTGCGGAAATATTGTCGCGTTGAGTGCCTCTGAAATCAGGCGGTCGTTATACCATAAATCATCGCTCGAATTGATGCTTTCGGGCAACTCAAAACTAGCCTTTACATAGTTTTTAAATACTTCTTTTTGCCTGATAGTTTGCCCATCGCCTTGATCAATCCATTCTACCGGACGGTCAGCAGTGAGCACCAACAGAGGAACTTTTTGGTAATATGCTTCAGCAACAGCAGGTGCATAGTTGAGTGCTGCCGAACCGGAAGTGCAAACAATGGCTACAGGTTTTTGCAAGCTGAGTGCCATCCCCAGCGCAAAAAATGCCGCGCTGCGCTCATCTACAATCACGGGGCATTCAAAAAACGGATCATTACAAAACAGGCTCACAACCGGAGCATTCCGCGATCCAGGCGAAACAATAAGATGCTTGATGCCTCTGGCTTTCATGAGTTTGGCCAGGCTGAGTAATCCGGTTTGTGCGTTCTTCATGGGGCAAAGGTCAGGATTTATTTCGAAAAAACCGCTAACATGGTTTGTGCTTTCAATTCTGTTTCATCCCATTCGTTATCAGGATCGGAATCAGCCGTGAGACCTCCGCCTACATAAATATAAGCCTGATTATTCAAAACTTGCATGCATCTTAGGTTTACAAACAGTTTGGTATTTCCTGCCTGCTCAACTGTACCCAGAAATCCTGTGTAATAAGCTCTTTCGTGAGTTTCATTTTTTGTGATGAGCCTTCTCGCAGTATGTTTGGGTTGTCCGCAAACTGCCGGAGTTGGGTGCAATGCCCTTGCTAAAGCTAAGGGAGATTTTTTTTGGGGTAAGGCAAACAGAAAGTGATTAACCAGGTGAACAATTTGCCCTGCAGTTTTAGTTTTTAGCTCACTGCGATGCAGCCATTTAACCTGAAATTGCTGCAATATTTCCAGAATATTCCGGCTTACATAGGCTTGTTCGTCTAGCTCTTTCTGTTTCCATTCATAGCTTTCTCCGGTTTTATTTTGTTTGGCTTGTGTGCCTGCCAGCGCCATTGTTTCTCCCACACCATTGGCATAGCTCACTAAAACTTCAGGCGTAGCACCCATCCAAAAATGATTGGTATCAAGCGTAATGAAATACACAAAGGCTTCCGGATATTTTTCACATAATCGTGCATAATGTGTCGTCCAATCGTAATTTGAAGGAACATCTTTAGAAATTACCCGCGAAAAAACAATTTTGTCTAACCCGGATTGTTTCATACGATTAATCAGCTGACCAGCTTTTTCGAGATAGGCATCTTTTCCAATGACTTCGGCTTGTTGAATGCTCAGCTGCAGTTCACTTTTATTGGCTTTTGTTGTCTTGAAATCTTTCGTGGATGCGTAATCTTTGTAGTTAAGGTAAGCTAATTCAGGGAAGGTATCAGTTTCATTGAAAGGAGCCACAATAAAGGCATTTTTAAATGTGTTTTCATCAGCTTTTTGTTGCACAAAATCACCATCGTAAAAAAGCTGCGGATCAATCTGACCCGGCAATCTGAAAGCAACGAAGCTTTGCTGATGCTTAAGAAGTTTATGAATCGCATCAAAAACAGTCATGCTGCTCACTTTTTGTTGTTGCGTGGAAGTATGAAATTGGTGAGCCGACAACTTGAAACCAGTTGGCCATCTTCGTCTTTGATGTCAATGTTCCACAGGTGGGTGTTTTTTCCCTGATGAATGATTACAGCTTCTCCAATTACCCAGCCTTTGCGGCCGGCACGCACATGGTTGGCACTCATATGTGAACCCCGAACCTCAAATTCGTCGAGTCCTACCATAAATGCCGAACCCAGACTTCCAAGTGTTTCGGCCATTGCCAGGCTGCTTCCGCCGTGCAATATGCCCATGGGTTGCATGGTGTTTTCATTTACCGGCATTCTGGCTTTTACATAGCCCGATCGAATTTCCAGGTATTCAATGCCTAGCTGTGCCATCAATGTATTGGCGTTCATTTTGTTAAGCTCTTCGAGGCTTGTGTTTGAATTGATCATTTTCGGCTTTATTAAGTCCCCCAGGTTTCCCTGTCGAGGCTGCGGTAATTAATGGCTTCGGCCAGGTGTTCTGTTTTTATTTGCTCGCTTTGTTCCAGATCGGCTATGGTGCGCGAAACTTTTAAGATGCGGTCGTAGGCTCTGGCCGAGAGGCTTAATCTTTCCATGGCGTTCTTCAAAAGTGCCCTGCCGGTATCGTCAATTTCGCAAACCTGATTCAGCAACTTGCTGCTCATCTGTGCATTGGCGTGAATAGTTGGGTTGTTGGCGAAACGCTGTTCCTGTATCTTTCGAGCCTGCATCACCCTTTCACGAATCAAATGACTTTCTTCTCCTTTTCTTCTTTCCGAAAGATCTTTAAAGGCAACGGGAACAACTTCCACATGCAAGTCGATGCGATCCATGAGGGGGCCGGAAATTTTATTCAAGTATTTTTGAACCAATCCGGGTGCACACACGCAGGGCTGGTCAGGATGGTTGTAATAGCCACAGGGACAAGGATTCATGGCTGCAATCAGCATAAAGCTTGCCGGAAAATCTACTGAAATCCTGGCACGTGAAATGGTTACTACCCGATCTTCCATGGGTTGACGCATCACCTCCAGCACGGAGCGTTTGAATTCTGGAAGCTCATCCAGAAAAAGCACGCCATTATGCGCGAGCGAAATTTCTCCGGGCTGCGGATAAGTGCCACCACCAACCAGCCCTGCATCAGAGATTGTATGGTGCGGGCTGCGAAATGGCCGGGCAGAAACAAGCGAAGTATTTTGACCTAATATTCCTGATACGGAATGTATTTTGGTGGTCTCGAGAGCCTCTCCCAAACTTAGGGGAGGAAGGATGGAAGGGAGTCTTTTGGCCAGCATTGTTTTGCCCGAACCGGGAGGCCCGATCAGGATGACATTATGCCCGCCTGCAGCGGCAATTTCGAGTGCTCTTTTGATGTTTTCCTGTCCTTTTACATCAGAAAAATCAAATTCGTAGGGGTTACGTCCATTCAAAAAATCGTCCGAAATATTTGGTTTTGTGGCTTCAAGTGGTTTTTTACCGTTCAAAAAGTCAATAACATCCAGAATACTCGAAGCGCCGTAAACGTCAACCTGTTCAACTACTGCAGCTTCGGCAGCATTTTCGATCGGAAGGATCAAGCCTTTGAAACCTTCCTGCATGGCTTTGATGGCAATGGGCAGGGCGCCTTTGATGGGTTTTAAACCTCCATCGAGCGATAATTCGCCCATGATGATAAACTCATCCAGCCGGCTGTGCTCCACCTGACCCGAAGCGGCCAGAATGCCAATGGCAATAGGCAGGTCATATGCCGAACCTTCCTTTCGGATATCGGCTGGCGCCATATTGATCACAATTTTTTGTTTGGGGTATTTGTAGCCCACATTGCTGAGCGCGGCCTCAATGCGTTGCTGGCTTTCTTTTACTGCACTATCAGGCAGGCCGACCAAAAAAAACTGAATACCCTTGTCGATGTTTACCTCGATGGTGATGGGAATGGCTTCGATGCCAAAAAGTGCGCTTCCATATGTTTTTACAAGCATAACCGGTGAGTTGTTTAAACCTTGTTTGCACAAAAATACAGAATTAGCGCTTTCAAAACGCTAAAACTTCAAACAAGCTTGAGATTCTTATTTTCGAGCAGGTTTGTAGCGTGCCTCCATGAGTATGGTTTGCGCATCACGCTCTTCAATGAGTTTTCGGATACAAAAATTTAGGTGATTAATGGCATAGCTTCTTACCAGTTGTAATCCCATAAACTCGCCTAATCTGGCAGGTGCTTCTGCCCCGAAATCCTGAGCAAAAGGCCCATCAGCAAAGAGTTTTTTGAATAAGTCGTAATTATTGGAGTAAAGTAGCTGATCACCAACCAGAAAAGCCCATATCTCGCCTTCGTGGGCTTTGGCCCATTCCAGTTGTTCAGGCTTGTAAAAAAGCAGTATTTCATCCGTTACCTGCGGCACAAGCGCCTCGATGAAAAGCAGTTTTTTGCCCGCCATCACCATCTCATCCAAAATGGTGGAAGCATTGGGCTGTGGTGGCAGGTAAGCATCATAAATGGCAGCTGCCAGGTCGCGCGCTATAAAATCGGGCTGCATGCCATAAGTAAGATACTTAGGAATAGCAAGTTGCGTATAAGCTTTTGTTTCGCTTCCCAAATAATTGTCGAGCCCAATGGCGATGGCATCCTCTCCGGCAATTACAGGTATCTCGTGATTTACTCCTGAGATATAAGTATATGCTTGTGGCAGCGGAATGGCAGGGTAAAAATGTTCGAAATGCTGAAATACGGGAAGGAGTTCTTTTTCAAGCTGATTGTTGTTGGGGAAAACTTTGCGGGTTTGTTTGTTGAGGCTCAGCAAAAAAGTGTCGGTAACAAAGTCATAAATCTGTTTAATGTTTTCCGGATTGTTGAGGTCGGCAAGTAAAAACTGCGGAAACTCGGGTTGAAGCCTCATGAGTTCTTCTTTCAGCTTTGTGGTATCGGCTTCAAAAAGTGCTTGCCCATAGGCCTTTATTTCCAGCTTTTGTGTCTTGAGTTCTGAAGTGTCAAGGTCGAACTTATCGCGGTAGCTGGTTTCGCAGGCGAAAAGTGATACAGCAATTAGTAATAAAACGAATAGTTTGTTGTGTTTCATGAATTTAACTAAACATAGGGACATAAAAAAACCGCTTCCGGAGAAACGGTTTTTCGGGATAAATATTTTAAATCAGATGATTTTCCATCCGAGGGTTACCATAAATCCATTCGATTTGGAATCGAATTTTACAGTTGATCCATCGTTGAGTTCGATATCTGAAATGATGTTGTTAAGGCCTAAAAAATATTGAACATCAAGCGTAAACATAAGCACATCAACACCTGCTCCAAACTGAAATCCCCATTGGATATCTTTAATGTCTGTTTCTTTGATGGAGGTATAGGTGCTGCCTGCGAGTGGGTTTATTTTCTTATCAGAAATAATATTTGCTGTAGGACCAGCCTGAGCACGAATGTTAGCCAACTTAAGATCAGCAAGTGTAAGCCCGATGTACAAAGGAATTTGAATTGTCTTTAGTTCAACCTCCTCATTCACAGGGTTTGGAGAAGTAAGACTTGGCGTCTCGAAAACTCCACCGGCAGTGTAGAAGTTGATTTCGGGCTGCACATACCATTTGTCGCCTAATCTGACGAATGCACCATATAAGAAACTGCTTTTTAAATCTGATGTGATATCACTTTTATCAACAGAAAGTTTGTTGGTCGTGTAACCAATTTTTGGTCCGAGTGAAATTTGTGCTGACAAGGCAGTGGCCATCAACACGAATGCAAATGCAAAAAGTATTTTTTTCATGACTTGTGGTTTTTTGTTTGAGCAAAAGTAATTATTTCAATTAAAAAAGCAAGTGTTTTTTGAGGGTAGAATTTTGCAATTATTTATTGCCTGATGCTTTCAACAATTTTTTATTGAAAACTCAGATCACACCTCATTGAATGGGCAGCTTTTTTGGCTAATTTTACAGCCAAATTCAAGCCTTATGAAAAAAATACATATTTCAATCTTGCTGTTTGCCATGTTGCTGTTTGCCGGAACAACCTCTGCCCAGCAAAAAGCGTTTCAGTTTGGATTTAAAGTAGCTCCTTCGATGGGCTGGATAAAACCCAATACCGAGGAATACGATCGCGAGGGGGTTAAAGCCGGTTTTAACTGGGGCTTTGTGGGTGAGTTTTTCCTGATGGAAAACTATGCTTTAGCTACCGGATTTAATGTGATTTACCTGAATGGTGCTTATACTTATCCTGCTTATTACAGGGCAGGAAGTACTCAAGTTATTGGGACGAACAGTCGCGTACTAAAAGCAAAATATATCCAGCTACCTGTTATTTTAAAAATGAAAACCAATGATTTTAACGGCATCAGGTTTTATGGCGAGCTGGGTTTTGGGCTTGGTTTTAAGACGGATGCCAAAGCTGAAGATAAAATATACAATGGCAATGTCCTCGTCGAAGAAAACTCAGGCGACGTGAGTAAGGAACTTCGTTTTACACGTGAATCATTGATTTTGGGTGCTGGCGTTGAATACCCACTTGGTGGCTCAACCTTTATCACTGCCGGATTGCGATTCGATAATAATTTCATCGATATACTTAAGGATCAAAATGAAGTGTATCCTGATATTGAACAAATTGGCATTTCAAATTTTATTGAATTTCAGCTCAGTCTGCTGTTTTAAAAATCGTGCCCGTGAAAATTGCAATCGCACAACTCAATTATCACATTGGTAATTTTGAAGCCAACACACAGAAGATAATTGCTACTGCAGAAAATGCCAGCCAAAATGGTGCTGAGCTTACCGTTTTTGCTGAGCTTGCCGTTTCGGGTTATCCACCACGCGATTTTCTGGAGTTTGATGATTTTATTCAAAAGTGTGAAGCACAAATCGATCTCATTGCCGACGCTTGCTCTGATATCCCAATGATATTAGGATCGCCCGTCCGTAATACGACCAATAAAGGCAAACCGCTTTTTAATGCGGCAGTTTTTCTTTATCAGGGTCAAAAACAGTATTTCAGGAAGGGCTTGTTGCCTAATTATGATGTTTTTGACGAATACCGTTATTTTGAACCGGCCGACAGTTTTCAATGCCTCAAGTTTAAAGGCCAAAAAATTGCTGTAACAGTTTGTGAAGATTTATGGAATGTTGAGGATCATCCGCTTTATGTGAAGCAGCCGATGGAGGATTTGATATTTGAAAAACCTGATCTGATGATCAATATTGCTGCTTCTCCTTTTGATTACGGCCAAGCCGAAAAGCGTGAAACAGTGCTTCGAAAAAATGTGGATAGGTATAAACTTCCATTGGTTTATGTGAATCATGTAGGAGCACAAACGGAGTTGCTTTTTGACGGTGGTTCCCTTGTGATGGACGAGAATGGAGTGCTCAAAAGCAGGTTGCAGTTTTTTGAGGAAGAAGTAAGAATCGTTGATGTTGGACTTCAAAAGACTGCTGATCTTTTACCCTTGAAGCCAATACCTGAAAAAATCGAGCGTATCCATGATGCCTTGGTAATGGGAATTCGGAATTATTTTCAAAAGCTGGGTTTTAGTGATGCAGTTTTGGGACTTTCGGGCGGGATCGACTCTGCTGTTACGATGGCGCTGGCTGCCAGTGCATTGGGATCTGAACATGTGCATGCCGTGCTGATGCCTTCGCAATTTAGTTCGGATCATTCGATACAGGATGCCCTTGAACTGGCTAAAAATCTGGGATCACCTTATCAAACCATACCGATAAAAGAGATATTTAATAGGTTTGAAAATGAACTGAGTGAAGCTTTTGCAGGCAAAGCTTTTGACGTAACCGAGGAAAATATTCAAGCCAGGATACGCGGTGTGTTGTTGATGGCGCTATCGAATAAATTCGGGACTATATTGCTAAATACCAGTAATAAAAGTGAAGCTGCGGTGGGATATGGAACACTGTATGGCGATATGAATGGCGGGATTTCGGTGCTGGGGGATGTTTACAAAACTGAGGTGTTTGAACTGGCACGTTTTATCAACCGTGATGAGGAAATCATTCCGGAAAATACAATACTAAAACCCCCATCGGCTGAGCTGCGACCTGGTCAGAAGGATAGCGATAGTTTGCCGGATTATGACGTGCTCGATAAAATACTGTTTGCTTATATCGAGCAGCGCAAGGGGCCTGATTCAATTGCTGCAATGGGTTTTGATCCACAAATTGTTGCTCGCGTATTGCGGCTGGTGAATTTGAATGAATACAAAAGATACCAAAGTCCACCCATTCTTCGGGTATCTCCCAAAGCCTTTGGAATGGGCAGACGCATGCCTATTGTAGCCAGGTACCTTTTTTAGGGTTAAAGGTTGATGGCTTCTACCGATTTGATTTCGGGTAATGCTTTTCGAATGGTATTTTCAACGCCGTTTTTGAGGGTCATGGTGCTGTAGGGGCAGCTGCCACAAGCGCCTGTCAGCTTAACGTTTACAACCAAGTCATCCGTAACTTCCACAAAGTTGATGTCGCCGCCATCCTGTTGTAGGTAAGGACGCACCTGCTCAATGAGGTTTTTCACTTTTTGGGTGAGCATTTCTTTTTGTTCTGTCATGATCTTACTGTTTTACTGTTATTGAAATTTTTCTATTAAACGTTTAGCCACCAGATCGAATGCTTTGGTTACTGCCGATTTTTCGTCGAGTGCAATGGGGTTTCCACTGTCGCCGCTGGCAGCAATTTTTTCTTCAATGGGGATTTGTCCTAAAAACGGGATCTTTAACTCATCGGCAAACTGCTGGCCATGGCCTTCGCCGAAGATAAAATATTTTTTTTCGGGCATATCCGATGGGGTGAAATAGGCCATATTTTCGATCAGGCCGAGCAGCGGGATGGTAAGCTTTTCCTGTTGAAACATATGTGCTGCACGTTTTACGTCAGCAAAGGCAACCTTTTGAGGTGTGGTAACAACGATTGCTCCGGTCACTGAGTAGGATTGAGCCAGCGTGAGTTGTATATCGCCTGTTCCCGGAGGAAGATCGATAACCAAAAAGTCGAGCACACCCCAGTCGGCATCGCTGAGCAACTGGTTCAAAGCACTTGTTGCCATAGGTCCGCGCCAAACCAAAGGCTTGTCGGTGTCAACAAAATACCCTATCGAGAGTAGCTTAATACCATGCTTTTCGATGGGGACAATCACTGGCTTGCCTTCTTTTTCATAGACGCCGGGCTGCATATTTTCGGTGCCAAACATAATCGGTACCGAAGGGCCGTAAATATCGGCATCAACAAGACCCACCTGGGCGCCGGAGCGCGACAATGCCACCGCAAGATTAGCAGCAACTGTGGATTTGCCAACTCCGCCTTTTCCGGAAGCTACCGCAATGATGTGTTTTACGCCTGCCAAAGGGCCACGTCCTTTATCCTTTTCTGCTATTGGTGTAATTTCAAGTTTTACTGCTTCGCCAAATGCTTCTTTAAGGGCTTTTGTAGCTGCACCCATCACAATATTTACAGAGGCTTCGCCAAGTTTTGGGAAGACGAGCCGGAAACGAATGCTGTTGTCGCCTACTTCGAGCTCATCTAACATGCCCAAATCAACGATATTATCTCCTTTGGCAAAATAAATCACTCCTTTTAAAACTTCAATTACACTACTTTTTGTGAGTGTCATGATATGCTTATTTAGACTGGTTAAAAATAATAAAATTTAGAAGCAGCAAAGGTAAAGCTTTCGTAAATATTTTTAATTCTAAATAAGCCTTGTGATAAAAATCCCTGATTAGCGGAAGCTTTTTGGACTTTTAGCGCTATTGAGGAGCTAAATTATATCGCGAAAGTTTTTTTGAACTGATCCTTGTTCCAGTTTTCTTTTACTGCTTGTTCGGCTAATTTCGTCTGTGCTTTGTCGTTAATCATCAGCAGGCCTTTTAGCTGATCGTTATGAAAGTAGGCCTGATAATAGCGGTCATTTAATTGAATGATTTCAGGTGTATAGGCTTTATTGGCGATTGGGGCATTCATCGAAAAGTAATATTGGCCAAACACTTCCATTTTTAGCCTGAATGGTTTACTGTCGTTGATTTGTTTGTTGCCCGCGGCATTACTTCCTGCCAGAATTCCCTGATGTTCGGCAGCATGCCACAGCCCGCTGATATGGCCTCCCGGATGTTCGGCGACATCACCGGCAGCATACACATCTGGATGTGATGTTTGCAGGTATTCATTTACCAGAATCCCTCTGTTGGTAGCCAGTCCGGCTTGTTGCGCAAGACTGATCTGGGGTTTGCTGCCTATGCTAAAAACAACAAGGTCAGCCACAATTTGGATGATATCGCCAATTTTGACGAGGTATTTCTCATTACTGGTCTTGCTAATGCCCTTCACTTTTTCGTTGCAGATGACAGTTACGCCATTTTTCTCGAGTTGCTGATGCAGATGGTGGGCCATGAATGGATCGAAATGTCGGTTCATGAGCTGGGTTCCGTTATGCACAAGTGTTACTTGTTTCCCGGCCTTCACAAATTGATCAGCCAGTTCGATGCCTTGCACACCTCCTCCGCCAATAATTATTTTTTCGGCCTGTTTGGAAGCCCTGAATAGTTCCTCGGCATCATCTGCTGTGCGCACCAAAAAGATTTCCCGTTTGCCACTGCCTTTTAGTTCGGGCCATCTGGGAGTGCTGCCCATAGCCAGAATTAATTTTTTCCACAAAATCTGATTCCTTCTTTCGGTTTGCAGGCTTTTGGTTTTCAAATCAATACTTGTAACTTCATCTTTAAGTAGTTTGATTTGTCTGTTTTCGTAATAGTCCAAATCGGCCAGGGCAAACTGGTTTATGGCAAAACCATTATGAAGATTCTTGTCAATACGCGTTCTTTTGTAAGGTAGCCGATCCTCTCCATTGATCAGCAGCATACTACTTTCGTCATCATGTTGACGGATTGTTTCGGCAGCCTTAAAACCAGCAATGCCAGCCCCAATAATTACAAAATCATACTTTTTGGTCATGAATGCTTTTTTACAAAGGTAGCAAATCTTCCTTATTTAGAAGTGTTCTACATAATGCTTGCCCAAATAGCTTAACATTTGAGGTGATCATTTGTTGCAACAACAGTTTTTGTAATTTTGCCGTTTTAATTATTGTTTATGGCAAAGCAAAAGCAGGCAGTTCAGGAAAAGGAGATGTCATTTTGGGAACATCTGGAGGAGTTGCGTTGGCATATTGTTCGCAGTGTGATTGCTGTGGTGGTGTTGGCTGTGATTGCTTTCTTGAATCGTAAGCTGGTTTTTGACATGCTTGTGCTCGCGCCCGGTAAAGCTGATTTTTTTACCAACCGCATGCTGTGTAAGGCAGGAGAATTGCTGCATATTGATGCGATTTGTATGGACGAGTTAAACCTTCAGATCATCAATATTAATATGTCGGGGCAGTTCCTTACGCATATGTACATTTCTTTCATTACCGGACTTATTTTGGCATTTCCTTTTGTGCTCAACGAAATTTGGCGTTTCATCAGGCCGGCTTTGCACGATGGTGAAGCCCGTTATTCCAGCGGAGCTGTTATAATTAGTTCTGTCCTGTTTTTTATTGGTGTATTATTCAGTTATTTTTTGATTGTACCGCTCACGATCAACTTTTTAGGAACCTATCAGGTGAGCGAAACGGTAGCCAATCAAATCTCGCTACAATCCTATATCAGTACGGTTATCTCTGTGATTTTTGCTGTGGGGCTGGTTTTTGAGCTCCCTGTTCTGATTTATTTCCTGACGAAGATCGGTTTGATAACCCCTTCATTTATGCGCCGTAACCGCAAATACACCTTTGTGATTTTACTCGTTGTTTCGGCTATCATCACGCCACCCGATGTTTTTAGCCAAGTGCTTGTTGTGATTCCTTTGATGGGGCTTTATGAACTCAGTATTCTGGTTTCCGATCGTATTGCCAGGAAGCAGGCGAGGATGGAGAAGGGGTGAACTTACTTTGTTTCTTTTTTGAAAGCAGGGAGTGTAGCAGAAAAAATGGATTGTAACTAAAAAGATACTTTCTTTTAATAGATCGATTTTATTAAAATGGTGAGATTACAAAATACCATAAATCCTGAGATGTATTTTGGAGCATCGGAATTGATTCGAGAAAGAGCACGAATGCTTCGAAAAAAAACTACTTTGTCAGAAAAACTCTTCTGGAGTATTGTATCTAAAAGGCAAATTCTTGATTTGCATTTTCGACAGCAGCATCCAATCCACACTTATATTGTTGATTTCTATTGTCATCGAATAAAATTAGCCATTGAAATTGATGGTTCAATTCATTTAAATCCTGATAACAAAGCGTATGATGATGAAAGAGAGAAGGTATTATCTGAATTCGGAATTACCCTTGTTCGTTTCACAAATGATCAGGTTCAATTTGAGCCTCATGAAGTAAAAAAGAAGCTTGTTTGTGTTTGTAAAAATCTGTTGGAAGCAGCCCCACCCACACCCCAAACCCCTTGAAGGGACCCAGCGCACTTGTATTTTTATTCAAAGAAATAAATCAGTTAAACATCAGGAAAATAGTATATTAAGAATGCTTTTGCGGAGGCTTCCCCCTTTCAGGGGGCAGGGGGTGCGCAGGAGAGTAAACAATATTATTATAAAGGGATTTAGATTCTTCTTGACTATAGAAATCTGTTGGAAGCAGCCCCACCCGCACCCCAAACCCCTTGAAGGGGCCCAGCGCACTTGCATTTTTATTCAAAGAAATAAATCAGTTAAACATCAGGAAAATAGTATATTAAGAATGCTTTTGCGGAGGCTTCCCCCTTTCAGGGGGCAGGGGGTGCGCAGGAGAGTAAACAATATTATTATAAAGGGATTTAGATTCTTCTTGACTATAGAAATCTGTTGGAAGCAGCCTCACTCACACCCCGAACCCCTTGAAGGGGCCCAACCCATTATCGGGAGATTTATACAATAAGAAATCAGTTAAACATCAGGAAAATAGTATATTAAGAATGCTTTTGCGGAGGCTTCCCCCTTTCAGGGGGCAGGGGGTGCGCAGGAGAGTAAACAATATTATTATAAAGGGATTTAGATTCTTCTTGACTATAGAAATCTGTTGGAAGCAGCCTCACTCACACCCCGAACCCCTTGAAGGGGCCCAGCGCACTGTCTTATTCTTTTTCAAACCCTTAACATTTTGATTTCTCCCGATTGATCCAGAAAAACTATTTTTGCAAAAAAAGATCACAATGTCAGTATTGGTAAAGGATTTATCGAAGCAGTACGGAACACAGCTGGCGCTGAACAATGTTAGTCTCGAAATTATCAAAGGAGAAGTTGTTGGACTTTTAGGGCCTAATGGAGCCGGCAAATCTACGCTGATGAAAATCCTGAGTTGTTTTATTCCGCCCAGTAGCGGTGAAGCCAGCGTTAATAGCTATGATGTAATAACTGATTCGATGGAAGTACGCAAATTGGTTGGGTATCTTCCGGAGAATAACCCTTTATACACTGATATGTTTGTACGCGAATACCTGCATTTTGTCGCCGGCATTCACAAGCTGGGCAAAAGTGCTGTAGGGCGCATTGACGAGCTGATCGAAATGACAGGGCTTACGATAGAAGTGAATAAAAAGATTGGTGCATTATCCAAAGGCTACCGGCAGCGTGTAGGGCTTGCGCAGGCCATGATGCATAATCCCGAAGTGTTGATTTTGGATGAGCCCACCAGCGGCCTCGATCCCAATCAGCTGGTCGATATCAGGGCCTTGATCAAATCGCTTGGCAAAGAGAAAACTGTTATTCTCTCTACCCATATCATGCAGGAAGTTGAAGCCATCTGTGACAGGGCCATTATAATTAATAAGGGACGTATCGTAGCCGACGACAGCACCACTAACCTGAAACAGCAAAAGCAAAAAAATAATGTTTTGGAAGTGCAGTTCGAAGATCCTGTTAGCGCAGATTCACTCAACAAGATAAAAGGCATTCGAAATTTGCGACAAATCAGCAGCAGGCATTGGCTTATCGAGTACCACAAAGATGAAAACCTGCGTAAAAACCTGATGCAGTGGGCTATGAATAAGGATATCAATATTGCCAGTCTCCAACAGAAAAGCCTCAGCATGGAAGAAGCCTTCCAGGAGCTTACTAAGGGTTGAAGAGTATTTTGAGATTTGTTTTTTAATTTTACCTATTCTCAAACGTTTATCAATACGTATTATGGAAACTAACGAATTACTGGAGGAAGAACGCGATAAGATAGTGAAAGGTCTTGAAGAGACTTATAAAAGACTAATAGCTTTTAAAAAGAAGATGAACAGTCCGATGATTGTAATCAGAGGAGGAAAAATTATCGCTGTTGATGCTAATGATATGCCTGCCACGATCGTTTACAAGCGCGATTAATCAGGCTTTGAACATCTGACTTCCGACTTCTGATTTCTGTTTTCCGCCATCAAATCCCCGACCGCTGTCATCCCACTTCAAAAAACTGTCCGATAACTTGCTCCCGATACTTAAATATTCCGGCTACCTTCTTCCCGACGAACAACCAATTGACCAGCTTACCCAGCAGACCAAAAGGAACCCTGTAGCTCACAATGTCCGTCATTTTCACGCCGCCTTCAACAGCTTCAAAATGATGTTCGTGATGCCACATCTTGTAAGGTCCCACACGTTGTTCGTCCACAAAAAAGCGGTTAGTTTCTACATGCGTAATTTCTGTAACCCATAAGGTTGGAATGCCAAGCAGCGGCTTTACTTTATAGGCAATGATCTGTCCTGGATACATGTCGGTATCACCGCCCATGATAATATTAAAACCCATGGCTGGTGGTGTAATCTTTTTAAGGTTTTTTGGCGAACTGAAAAACTCCCAAACCTTGTCGATTGGCGCTTTTAGGATTGTAGTAGTGCGAAGTTGATGCATAGCTTATTGTTTGTAAAAGCTTTAAACAATCCAAGTCAATTCAGGTTCAAACTTAAGCCATAAAAAAACCGCCCGGGAGGGCGGTCAAATTATGAAAAACAAACAAAACAAGTTGACTTCGATGCCTCAAACTATATGCCAAACATTTAAATTGCAGAAATACAAATATTTAATAGGTTTTCTATTTTTTGAAATGTACCATTCTTGGAAATATTTTCTAAAATTTGGAAAATAATTAATAGAACCCTACGAATTTCCCTCAATAATATAGTTTAAGTATTTGTTATACAAAGTTTAACTATCAATTTAAAAGTAAAGACTAGTATTTTACTGTTTTCCAAATCTTGGAAAATCATGTGTAACAAAAACATAATGAGTTAATTAAGTTCTTTTTATTAGATTAAGCTTTGGGAACGGTAAACCATTGCACAGATCAAACTTTTTAGAAACCTCCCCACAAGCGCCTTCTGCAAAGACTTGAACATCTTCGATGTTGGCTCGAACCTCCACGATGTGGACTCGAACGTCTTCGATGTGGACTTGAAC
>CAZQFH010000008.1:0-67999 GCA_964592595.1 uncultured Lentimicrobiaceae bacterium
ATTGAAAACGCCCGCGAAATCATCAAAAAAGAGAAAGATGAAGATTTCAGGGAAATGGCACGTGAGGAACTGGATAGCTTCTTGGAAGAAAAGGAAAAGCTGGAGGAAGAAATTCGTATCATGCTCATTCCCAAAGATACACAAGACAGTAAAAATGCCGTGGTCGAAATAAGAGCCGGTACAGGAGGCGATGAAGCCAGTATTTTTGCCGGTGACCTTTATCGCATGTATATCAAATACTGCGAAACCAAAGGTTGGAAAACCGAAGTGGTTGATATGAACGAAGGCACTGTGGGTGGTTTCAAGGAGGTGGTTTTCAATGTTATTGGCGATAATGCTTATGGCATTATGAAATTTGAATCAGGCGTACATCGTGTTCAACGGGTACCCAAAACTGAAACACAAGGACGCGTACACACCTCTGCTGCTTCAGTTGTAGTCCTTCCGGAAGCAGAAGAATTTGATATTGAACTACACGACAAAGACATCCGTAAAGACACTTATTGCTCATCTGGTCCTGGCGGTCAGTCTGTTAACACAACATATTCGGCTATCCGGCTTACCCACATTCCCAGTGGCATAGTGGTGACTTGTCAGGATGAAAAATCGCAAATCAAAAACCTGGCTAAGGCCATGAAAGTATTGCGCACCAGGCTCTTCGAAGTGGAATACAGCAAATACCTCGAAGAGATTTCGTCTAAGCGAAAAACCATGGTTTCAACTGGCGACCGTTCGGCAAAAATACGCACCTACAACTGGCCGCAAGGTCGTGTAACAGATCATCGTATCAACCTGACGCTATACAATTTAAATGCTATCATCGATGGCGATCTCGACGAATTGATTGAGAAATTACAGATCGCCGAAAACGCCGAACGTCTGAAAACAGAACTCGATAATTAAGACATGACTAAAGCAGAAATTATTGCTCAAATCAAGCATAAACGCACCTTCCTTTGTGTAGGGCTTGATACGGATATCGAAAAAATCCCTGCTCATCTTCAAAATGAAAAAGATGCTGTTTTTCAGTTTAACAAACACATCATTGATGCCACATCTAATTACTGTGTAGCCTACAAACCCAACACCGCCTTTTATGAAAGTGAAGGCCTGGAAGGCTGGGAAAATCTGGAAAAGACAATCTATTATATCAAAACATATTATCCCCAGCATTTGGTAATTGCCGATGCCAAAAGAGGTGATATTGGGAACACTTCAAAACGCTATGCGAAAGCCTTTTTTGAAAAACTAAATGCTGATGCCATTACTGTTGCGCCCTATATGGGATTTGATTCGGTAGAGCCATTTCTGGGCTTCAACAACAAATGGTTGATACTGCTGGGTTTGACTTCCAATAGCGGATCTGAAGATTTTCAGCAATTAACTTTGAATAATGGTCAATCGCTTTATGAAACTGTTGTGCAAAGGGCCACTTCCTGGGCAACAAGCGAACAACTGATGTTTGTTACTGGCGCTACCAAACCTGATATGATTCGTCAAATCAGAGCAATCGCACCCGATTTTTTCTTTCTTGTCCCCGGTGTGGGTGCACAGGGTGGCGATCTCGGTGCTGTTGCCGAAGTAGGTTTGAACAAGGAAATTGGCTTGCTTGTAAATGCATCCCGTAGTATCCTTTATGCTTCATCGGGAGAAGATTTTGCCACAGCCGCTGCCCATGAAGCTTCAAGTTTGCAAAAGCATATGGAAATGCTTTTAGCAAAATATCAACTCATCTAAAAAATAAACGCCTTACTACAAAATAGCAAGGCGTTCAATTTTAAAGTTTAAAACAACTTATATCCCTTCCAAAACGGTTGTCCAGCCATGTTTGTCATCAAGCTCACCTTCCTGTATTCCTCTTAGGGTTACGTAAAGCTTTGTTGAATATGATCCGGCAATATCACCATAATGATATTCCTTTTTGGTTTCTCTGTCAACGATCTTTTTAATAGGTGAAATAATGGCAGCCGTTCCGCAAGCACCTGCTTCTTCAAAAGTCTCCAACTCTTCAAGTGGCACCGGTCTGCGTTCGACCTTCAGACCCAAATCTTCGGCAATCATCTCAAGACTTTTGTTTGTGATTGAAGGCAAAATGGTACATGATTTCGGAGTGATATACTTACCATCCTTGATACCAAAGAAATTGGCAGGGCCTGCCTCGTCGATAAATTTCTTTTCGCGGGCATCCAGGAACAACACTGAGCTGTAGCCGTCTTTGTGTGCGCGGTCTGCAGGACGCAAACTGGCAGCGTAGTTACCACCAACTTTAATGTGTCCTGTTCCTTGTGGAGCAGCGCGATCGTAATCATGCACCAGCTCAACAGCAACCGGATTGAAGCCTTCTTTGAAGTAAGGACCAACTGGTGTAACAAAAACCACAAACATGTACTCCGTAGCTGGCTTCACACCAACCTGTGCGCCTGAACCAAACAGCAAAGGCCTGATATAGAGCGATGCTCCTGAGCCATAAGGAGGAATAAAGCGGGCATTCATCCGCACTGCTTTGTCGATAGCAGCAAAAAACAACTCTTCTGGCACTTTCTCCATCATAATGCCGGAAGCCGACATCCGCATCCGTTTGGCATTATCTTGCCAACGAAATAAACGAACTTTTCCATCTTTTCCACGATAAGCTTTCATCCCTTCAAAGGCTTCCTGCCCATAATGCAAGGCTGTGGCCGCCATATGAATACTGATGTATTCGGAAGAACTCACTTCCAGCTCGCCCCATTTGCCGTTACGAAAATAACAGCGAACATTGTAATCTGTTGGATAGTACCCAAATGGAAGATTTTTCCAATCAATATTTTCCATAACTATTAGCATTAATAAATATTTTTTTGCGACTAAAGTACAAATATTTTTAGTGCGGACTTGTTAAATTGTTAAGGAAAAAACAATGGATCAGCCAGATGATTCTGTGTCAGAAACAAAGGTTCAAGCTAAATCCAGAAAATTTCCATGATTAAAAATCTGATCCATAAAGAATATCCATATACCTCAGGAAAAGATAATCCGGAACCAATTCAATTTGGCTGTTGAAATAAAGGATTACAGTGCAGTCCTTTTCGTTACTGTGATACATGGAAGATGTGAATCCTGGCAATCCGCCGTTGTGACCATAAAAAGAACCACGTTTCAGTATGCATAAACCATAAGCCGTATGGGGCATAATTTCATTTACCTCAGATAACCTTTTTTGATGCATTTCATCCGACAAAAATCCACCTCCCACAAGGTTTTCGACATACTGTTGCAATTCCCGTGGGGTTGAATATGCCGAACCTGCCGCCCATGCCCATGATACATCATAATGCTCTGTCATGTCCTCATTTTCAACATACACCCCATCATAATAGCCCCTGCCATGTGTGCCGGGCAATTCCAATCCGGAAGTTAAGAAGCCGGTATTATTTAATTGCAATGGCTTGATGATTCTATTCTCAATTTCATACTCCAAGGAATTTCCTGTAAGCTTCTCGATGATCATACCAAGTAAAAAAGTGTTGGTATTGGAATAGTGCGAGCCAGTTCCAGGACTAAAATAATAATCGCGCGAAAATCCAATCGCTACCGTTTCTTCTGGCGTCCAGACTTTTGTGGGATTTGTAACCAACTCCGTATCCCAGCCTGGATCTTCGCTATAATTGAAAATGCCACTCATCATATTACACAGCATGGCGATCGTTACGCTATCTGACTTGGGATATTGAGGGAAAAATTCTGATAACTTATCTTCCAGATCAAGCTTTCCTTCTTCAACAAGCTGTAACAACACTGTTCCTGTCATGGTTTTGGTATTACTGCCAATTCTAAAAGTATAATTGGGATCCATTGGTTTTTTGTTCGGAATATCACTTAATCCGGCAGTATAAACCCAGTCGATTCCAAGTTTATGATCTACAACAAGAGCCACAACACCAGGAACATGTGAGTATTCAATGATAGAATCCGTTACAACTTGCATCTGGTCGATTAGCGTTTGATTTTGATCCGTTACAGTGTCCTTCTTACAGGATGCAAACACAAACAAAGCAAGTAATATTAAATTAATGAACTATAAGTTTAGTTTTCTAATAATCATTTATTTATAGGTTGATTTAATATTGATTTCTATTGGATTATGCTATTATTTGCTCAAACATTTCCATCCCTGTCCCATTAATTTGGAATATTGATCTTTGAAATGCCTTTACAACTATATTGAAAGAAAAATGATAACAGGTATATAAAACTGAATGTACTGTTATTTTTCATGTGGCCAAAAATACCATTTTTTCCTAATAAGTCTTTACTGAATCAGCTGTTAAATTTATACCTAATTAATTAAGCCAATAAATGGAAAGCTCACTTCAAGCCTTATGTGATTCATTTGACAGAAAACTAAATTCCCCAACCATATTCCAAAGCAAGCCAACCAAACAAAGACGCAAAAGCCAACGCAGGCAATAGATTCAACATTTTTATCTGTGCTATTTTCAGGATATTCAAACCCAGACCAATCAGCAGAATACCACCAACAGCTGAAACCTCAGCAATCAGACTCTCCGGAAAAAATGTTCCAAACCAAAAAGCCAGCAAAGTAAGCCCAGCTTGATAAACAAACAGCGGCACTGCCGAAAACATCACCCCAATACCCAGCCCGGAAGCCAGTGCCACAGATGAAATGCCGTCCATCACCGATTTGAGGTAATACAAATTTGGCTTGCCTCCCATACCTTCTTCAATGGCTCCCAAAACCGTCATCGACCCCATACAATACAGCAAAAAAGCAGTGAGCAAGCCTTCGTTAAAACGCGCACTGCCAATACGCAGCCTTTTAGCCAGCCGGCTTGCCAGTCCGTCAAAAAAAACCTCCAGCTTCAGCAATTCACCAAAAAGTGCTCCGACTATCAGACTCAATACGATAAGCATCCACATTTGCCCGCCCAAAGCCATTTTAATACCCAAAGCCAAAGTGAACAACCCGATGGCCTGAAAAAGAATATCCACAAAACGCTGGGGCAATCGGGCATGAAATAGTAATCCAAGCGCACTACCAGCCAGCACAGCAAGGACATTGACAATTGTTCCTGTTATTATCATAGTTTTAGAATGGTATAATTCCCAGTGCTTTTTCCAAAAAGTGTTCCCTAATGCCATACTCCTTTTTCAGGGCATTGATGCGATTGGCAATTGCTGTTTTGTCTGGTTCACTTTTCGCTTTCACGCCGGTGAGCAAGAGGTTTTTCGGGCTGTGTTCAAGTTCCACAAACTCCATAATCTGGCTTTTGTAACCATGATATTCCATAATGAGTGCGCGCAGGGTGTCGGTAAGGATTTCAGCCTGCCTTTCCATTAAAATACCAAACTGCAAGGCAGGATGTTGTTCGGAAGCTGCGCTCATCTCTTTGCGGATTTGTTTGTGGCAGCAGGGTGCACACACGATCAGTTTTGCTTCAGCTTTTATCCCGGCTGCAATGGCATCATCGGTTGCAGTATCACAGGCGTGCAGCGCAATCAACACATCCAATTGGCTGATGGGATAATCCGAAATGCTGCCGGCATCAAATTTCAGTCCTTCAAGATTGGAGCTACTGGCAATATGATTGGTTTTGCTCACCAAATCTGAGCGCATTTCAACGCCTGTAATAGTAACATTTTGATTTCCTTGATTACTAAGGTATTCGTGCAAGGCAAAAGTAAGGTAACCCTTGCCAGCGCCCATATCTAAAATCTTTAGTGGATTAGCCGTTTGAAGAGGTTTTAGCAGTGGCGCCAAAATCTCCACATAGCGGTTGATCTGCTTAAATTTATGCTGCATTGAAGGCAACACCCTGCCTTCGCGATCTGTTATTCCGAGCCCAAACCACCAGGGTGCAGCCGGATCGAGCAAACGCTTTTTCTGCCTGTCGTGCTTCATATCAGGCGACTCGCGTTTTTGCACTTCACGCGTTTTGAGCTTCATCTTTCCGCTGGTGAAAATTGTGAGGCTTACATCCTGCTGCAACCCAAACAAATCAGCCTGTAGAAAATGTGATTCCAGTAAGGCCTTCACCGTTTCAACGGCTTGATCTGCTGACAGGTTTTTCACCTCATGCCGGCTCTGGTATCTATATTCAAACGAAAAGAAATCTCCTGATTTTAGTCTCACCGGTTTCACATAAACATTTCGCAAATCATCCGATTTGCGGCGAAGCTTACTCAGCGTGAGCTTCACCAGGTTATTGTTTGCCAATTTCTCTTCGAGTAGCACCAAAAATCGGCTAAGCGATTCGTCCATTGATTTCAATTTTTGGCAAAGTTACAACCTTAATCAACAATACTTCTCGAAATGAAGTCAAATTGTCAGCCTGTCAGGCGATGGCACAGCCTTTGTAGCCACTCTTCCAAACTAAAAACAAGAGAACAATGCAAAAAGGTACGATTGATGTAAAAACCGAGAACATTTTCCCGATCATTAAGAAATTCCTGTATTCTGATCATGAAATATTTCTGCGTGAGCTTGTGAGCAATGCTGTGGATGCCACACAAAAGCTTAAAACGCTGGCCTCATCAGGGGAATTTCAGGGAGAGCTGGGCGACCTGACCATTCAGGTAGAGCTCGATAAAAAAGCTAAAACGCTTACTATCCGCGATCGTGGTATTGGTATGAACCAGGAAGAGGTAGAAAAATATATCAACCAGATCGCCTTTTCGAGTGCCGAAGAATTTGTGAATAAGTTCAAAACCAAAACAGAAGCCGAAGCCAATGCTATTATCGGGCATTTTGGCCTTGGATTTTATTCCAGCTTTATGGTTTCCGAAAAAGTTGAACTTTTTTCGAAAACTTACAAAACAGAAGGCGATACCGATCCCATAAAATGGGAATGCGATGGCAGCCCCTCCTACACCATCGAAAAGTGCAGTAAAAATGAACGCGGAACAGCCGTGGTGCTGCATATTGATAAAGAAAACGAAGATTTCCTGGAGGAATATAAAATTAAGGAGCTGCTGGATAAATACTGCAAATTCCTTCCGGTTTCCATTCAGTTTGGCACTGAAAAAACTGAGGAACCCATCGAAGGCGAAAAAGATAAAGACGGCAATCCAAAGACCAAAACAGTCGAGAAGCCCCGTATTATTAACAACACCGCTCCTTTGTGGAAAAAAGCTCCGGCAGATATCAAAGACGAGGAATACAAGGCATTCTATCGCGAGCTTTATCCGCTCAACTTTGATGAGCCACTTTTTCATATCCACCTCAATGTGGATTACCCCTTTAACCTGACCGGAATATTGTATTTCCCGAAGGTAAAAAGTAATTACGAATTACAACGTAATAAGATTCAACTTTATAGCAACCAGGTATTTGTAACAGACTCAATAGAAGGTATTGTACCTGATTTTCTTACCCTGATGCACGGTGTGATCGACTCACCCGACATCCCGCTCAATGTGAGCCGTTCGTTCCTGCAAAGCGATCAAAATGTAAAGAAAATCTCGGGTTATATCACCAAAAAAGTTGCCGATAAACTGGAAGAGCTCTTCAAAAAAGACAGGGAAGCTTTTGAGAAAAAGTGGGATGATATCAAAATCTTTATCCAATATGGTATGATTTCCGATCCCAAATTTTACGAAAGGGCCGAAAAATTTGTGTTGTTCAAAAATAGCGATAGCAAATATTTCACTCCTGAAGAGTATAAGACGCATATTGAAACCAATCAAAAAGACAAAGACAAAAAGCTTATCTATCTGTATGCCAATAATATGGATGAACAATTCAGTTATATCGAAGCCGCCAAGGAACGCGGCTATGATGTGCTGCTGATGGACGGGATTTTGGATAGTCATTTTATCAACACCATGGAGCAAAAGCTTGCCGACAGCAGTTTTGCGCGCGTGGACGCCAACACCATCGACAAGTTGATCGTGAAAGAAGAGGATGCACTTCCCTCAAAACTCGATGACAAACAGAAAGAAAGTCTTAAAAATGTTTTTGAGCAGTTGATCGACAAAAAAATGTTTGATGTAAATTTTGAAAGCCGCAGCGAAACCGATTCACCAATAGTAATCACACAAAACGAATTCATGCGCCGCATGAAAGAGATGAATGCTGTGGGTGGCGGAGGCATGATGGGATTAGGCGATCTGCCAGATTCCTATTCACTGGTAGTAAACACCAATCACCCGCTCATCGCTTCACTGCCTGAAAAAGAAGAAGCCGAACAGCAAAAAACCATCAGTCAGCTTTACGACCTGGCACGCCTCTCGAAAAACCTTTTGAAAGGAAAAGCCCTCAACGACTTCGTGAAAAGGAGTTTAGAGATAATACAGTAATGTCCTTGTTTTTAACCCTGATAAGGTTCCAAACCTTGTCAGGGTTAAAAAAAACTAACACACTCCCAATTTCTTCGTCAACCAGCTTTTCCTTCCAAAATTCTTGGCTAATTACAAATATCGGATATATTTGATAAAGCTATTCCAAAATTACTTTCTGATAAGCAATAATCATTTGCACATTCTATTGAGCGATATTTATTTTATTTGCTAATTTTGTTGTGCATTTAGTATCTTTGTTAAAATATCAAGGTAATGAGAACGCTTTATCAGAAATTTGAAACACTTTTACAGGCAACAACAACGGATTTTAAACGCTACCTCTACGATAAAATCTACTGGGATAGCAGAATGATTGGGATTATTGGTCCGCGAGGGGTTGGTAAAACAACCATGATTTTGCAACGTATTAAAGAAAGTTTGGGCAGCAAAATTGCCTTGTATGTCTCCGCAGATGATATGTACTTTGGTGAAAACAGGCTTTATGATTTAGCAGATGACTTCTTCAAACATGACGGACAATTTTTATTTATTGACGAAATTCATAAGTATGAGGACTGGTCTCGTGAACTAAAAAATATTTATGATGCATTCCCGGGTTTAAAAATCGTTTTTACGGGATCTTCTGTGCTTGATATACTTAAAGGCTCTGCCGATTTGAGTCGACGGGCTATCATCTATCATCTGCAAGGACTATCATTTCGTGAATATTTAAAATTCTTTCATAATCTTGATTCAGCAGTTTATTCATTAGAGCAAATCATAAAGCATGAGGTGAAACTTGAAAACATTCAGCATCCGCTGCCGCTGTTCAATGATTACTTAAGAAGAGGGTACTATCCATTTGGAATAGAGCATGAAATGAATTTACGTTTAGGTCAAATCATTGTTCAAACGCTGGAATCTGATATACCGCATTATGCAAACCTAAACGTTGGAACAAGTCGTAAACTAAAACGCCTACTTGCCATTATTGCTGAAAGTGCACCCTTTAAACCCAATTTCTCTAAAATAGCTGAATTGATTAAAGTAAGCCGAAATTCTCTTGATGACTATTTCACCTACATGGAAAATGCAGGGCTTATCAAGCAACTGCGAAATGAAACAGGCGCTATTAGGGGATTAGGTAAAGTGAACAAAGTTTATCTGGATAACACAAATATTATTTTTAGCCTGGTAGGCGATCAATCAAATATTGGAAATATTCGGGAAACCTTCTTTTTTAATCAGATGTGCCTTGAAAATGAGGTGACCGCTTCAAAAAAGGCTGATTTTGTGATTGATAACTATATATTTGAGGTTGGAGAGAAAAATAAGCAACAAAATCAAATAGAAAAAGACGTCAATTCATTTATAGTAAAAGATGATATTGAATATGGATACCACAATGTGATTCCGCTTTGGGCTTTCGGAATGAATTACTAAGCGGGGATTCTAAAAATCATGTTTTCGATACGTGAACAAATTTTAAACTGTGGACTACTAGTATAAATGAAGACTTTTTAATTTAAGAACAACGAAAAAAGCAATTAACTCCCGTAAGAGTAGTTAATTTACTACAAATAAGACAATGAGCATAAAACTTATACCCAAGCTAAACGTTATACTTGCGATAACAAAATACTTGATTGAATGATGCTTTTCTGGCGGTTGGTAAAGGGGTTTATACTGGTTGTTTTTTTAAGTTTTAGTGCTAAGTTGCAAGCCGAAGACGAATTGGCAAAACCATACATTACACTTAGCGGATACATCAGTGATGACACAAATGGCGAGATGCTTATCGGCGGATCTGTTTACGTAGCTGAGATCTCCGGAGGGACAGTAACCAATGTTTACGGATTTTATTCACTTCGCCTCGATCCCGGAACCTACAATATTTCCTGGTCATACATTGGATATGAATCACAAAACCTCAGCTTAGACCTTAAACGTGATACCGTTATCAACATCAGGTTATTACCGCAAAATTTAAACCTTGAAGAAGTAGTAATTACAGGTGAATCGGTGACGGAACAAATCAGCCGGGCGCAGATGAGCGTGGCACGACTTGATATCAAAAGCATCAGGCAGATACCTGCCTTTATGGGTGAGGTGGATGTTATCAAAGCCCTTCAACTGCTTCCGGGCGTGCAGGCCACTTCCGAAGGAGGCTCCGGTTTTAGTGTGCGTGGTGGCAGTCCCGATCAAAACCTCATCCTGCTCGACGAAGCCCTGGTGTACAATCCTTCGCATCTGCTTGGCTTTTTCTCTGTTTTTAACAACGACGCCGTAAAAAGCGTTGAGCTATACAAAGGCGACATCCCTTCGGAATATGGTGGCAGACTTTCATCGGTGGTTGATGTGCGGATGAATGATGGCAATTCTCAACGCTTTTCAGGACAAGGTGGTATAGGTTCTATCTCGAGCCGGCTTAATCTGGAAGGCCCTATCCAAAAAGACAAATCATCCTTTATGATCGCTGGTCGTCGCACCTACGCCGACCTTTTTCTGATGCTCTCGCCGGACGAACAAATTCGCGATAACACCCTTTATTTTTACGATTTTAATGCAAAAGCCAACTATATTTTCAACGACAAAAACCGTCTTTTTGTGAGTGGCTATTTTGGAAAAGATGTATTTAAAAACGCAAACTTTGGCATGGGATGGGGCAATCAAACCCTTACACTGAGGTGGAATCACCTTTTCACCAGTAAGATATTCTCAAATTTTTCCTTGATTTACAGTCGTTTCAATTATGATTTGGGCATCCCTGAGGGCCAACCCAATGCCTTTGAATGGAATGCACAGATGAGGGATTACAGCCTCAAAAGCGATTTCACCTGGTTTGCTACAGCTAACAGCACCTTAAAGTTTGGTTTGCAATCGACCTATCACAGTTTCAGGCCGGGAACGGCACAGGGCATTGGCGAAGAAACTGCATTCAATAAACTGGAAGTTCCGAGATCCTATGCCATCGAAAGCGGCATTTACCTCAGCAACGAACATAAGATCGGCACACGACTTACACTCAAATACGGTGTGCGTTGGAGCATTTTTAACAACATTGGCGAAGGCACAGTCTATCAATTTGATGAAAAATACGAAAAAACAGATTCGATCAGCTATCCTGCCGGAGAGATCTATCAAACCTATATGCATCTTGAGCCACGTTTTAGCCTCGCCTGGAAACTGGATGAATTTTCATCGATCAAGGCAGCTTACACCCGCAACGTGCAATATGTGCACCTGGCGCAAAACTCGACAGCCGGAACACCGCTCGATATTTGGTTTCCTTCCAGTCCGAACGTAAAACCACAGCTTGGTGACCAGTTTTCGACAGGATATTTTCGTTACTTTCCGAAAGAAAAACTGGAAACATCCGTTGAAGGTTTTTATAAGCTGAACAACAATGCCATAGATTTTAAGGATCATGCCGAATTGCTGCTCAATGAATACCTTGAAGGTGAGTTGCGTTTTGGCAAAGCATGGTCTTATGGCCTTGAGTTTCTTGTCAGGCTCAACGAAGGACGGCTCAATGGCTGGGTGAGCTATACCTGGTCGCGTACCTTTCGTGAAATACCCGAAATCAATAAGGGCGAGGCTTATCCTGCCAGCTACGATCGTCCGCATGATATTTCGATCGTTGCCAACTACAAACTCTCAAAACGTATCGACCTGGGAGCCAATTGGGTATATAGCACAGGCTCAGCAGTAACCTTTCCTACCGGTCGTTTTGCAATCGGCAACACCATTGCGCCTGTTTACAGCGATCGCAATGCCTATCGCCTGCCCGATTATCACCGGCTCGACCTTTCTGTTACGCTCAGACAAAAACTAAAACCCAATCGCAAATGGATCGGCGAATGGAATTTATCGCTTTATAATGCCTACTACCGCAAAAATCCCTGGGTGATCAATTTTATTGCCGATCCGGAACAACCCAATGTAACAAAGGCAGAAATGACCTATCTCTTTGGCATTGTACCAGCAATCACCTATAATTTTAAGTTTTAACGATGAGCCAGATAATTAAACATATTTTCGGTATTGTTTATGCAGCTGTAATTTTTACATCCTGTACAGAAACGATTGATATTGAACTGGATGAAACCTACACCAGACTCGTTATTGACGGACAGATTAGCACTGATACCATGGCTCATGAAATCCGTTTGAGCAAATCGGCCAGCTATTTTTCCAATACCGAACCCCCTGCAGTAAGTGGTGCAGAAATAATATTGGATGATGATCAGCAACAATTTGTTCTAACAGAGATTCCGATTGGCAGTGGACAATATTTCACTCCTGAAAATTATTTCGGGAAGCCTGGGAACACTTATACATTAAACATTAATCTGACTGAAGAAATAGGTGAATCCATGAATTACCAAGCTCAAAATATTATGGCCACCACGGATTTTATTTTGGATTCGATTATGCTGGAATACCGTGAACCCTTTGGTTTTTGGATGGTGATGCTCTATGCCTACGACCCTCCAACGACAGACTTTTACAGACTTGATGCTTTTCGCAATGGCGTAATTCTAACGGATACAGCCTACCGTACTTCTATATCAGACGACAGGCTTTTTAATGGCAACAACACCAATGGCAGCGCCGTCATGTTTTTGTACGAAGATGAAGTTCAGCTGGGCGACACCATCAGCTTGCGGATGGCCGCTATCAGCAAGGCTTATTATGAGTTTCTTTTTGAACTTCGCAACGAAAGCGGATTCAGTAATCCACTGTTTGGCGGTCCTCCTGCTAATATCAATTCAAACCTTCAGGAAGATGGATTGGGATTTTTTGGCACCATGAAAACAGCCCGAACTGAACTAATTATCACTGAAGCACTTTTGGACAGTTTGCGTAACTGAGTAAGTCGCTCCACAATTGGCTTCACACTGCTTTTCATCAAGCTTAATTTATTCCGTACTTTTGCAGATAAATTAACCTGATATATGGAAATATCTGCTCTTACTGCCATTTCACCTGTAGATGGACGATACAGAAATAAAACTGCTGCCTTGGCCGATTATTTTTCGGAGTATGCACTCATCCGCTATCGGGTGATGGTTGAAGTGAATTATTTTGTAGCATTATGCGAGTTGCCTTTGCCTCAGCTGCAAACCTTTAAACAAGAAGACTTTGATCTGCTGCATGCAATTTATGAAGAATTTACGCCGGAGGATGCCGAAGAAATAAAAAAGATTGAACAGGAAACCAATCATGATGTTAAAGCAGTGGAATACTTTCTGAAAAAGCGCTTTGATGATTATGGCTGGCAACAATTCAAAGAATTCATTCATTTTGGGCTTACTTCTCAGGATATCAATAATGTAGCTCTTCCATTATCTATTCGTGATGCCCATCGGCTGGAGCTAATGCCTTTGCTCGAAAACCTCTTGCAACAAATCATCACACGCTCGTATGAGTGGGCCGACATAAGTATGCTGGCTCGCACACACGGACAGCCTGCCAGCCCTACCAGACTGGGAAAGGAAATTTATGTGTTTGCCGAACGACTCGAAAACCAAATAGATTTAATAAAAAGCATCCCGTTTTCGGCTAAGTTTGGAGGAGCTACCGGAAATTTCAACGCCCATCAGGTGGCCTATCCTCAAGTGAACTGGGAACAATTTGCTTGCCGGTTTATCACAAAAAACCTTGAATTGCATCGTCAGCGAACTACCACTCAAATAGAACATTACGATTACCTGGCAGCCTATTTTGACGCCCTCAAACGCATCAACACCATCCTGCTCGATCTGAGCCGTGATATCTGGCTTTATGTTTCGATGGACTACTTCAAACAGAAAATCAAAGCAGGTGAAGTGGGTTCCTCGGCCATGCCACACAAGGTAAATCCCATCGATTTCGAAAATGCAGAAGGAAATCTGGGCATAGCCAATGCGCTTTTCGAGCACCTGAGCGCCAAGCTACCAGTGAGTCGGCTGCAGCGTGATTTAACCGATTCAACCGTTACACGTAATGTTGGCATTCCAATAGCACATTCGCTCATTGCCCTTAAATCCATCGAAAAAGGTCTGGGAAAACTCTTGCTCAACAAAGAGAAAATTGCAGATGATTTGGAAAAGAATATATTGGTTGTTGCCGAAGGCATTCAAACCATTCTGCGTCGCGAAGGTGTTGAAGGCGCTTATGAGTTGCTAAAGGAATTTACCCGTACAAATGAAAAAATTGATCGCCAGGCAATTTTCAATTTCATTGAAAAACTGCCTGTTAAAGCTGAAATAAAATCAGAACTACACACAATAACACCTGAAAATTACACCGGAATCAACCTTCTAAGACAAGATTCATGAAGAAATTCTATCGGGTTTTGGCCTATATCAAACCCTATTGGGGTTATGCAGTCCTCAACGTAATTTTTAACCTGCTTACGATTGTATTTTCGCTTTTTTCGATGACACTGCTGGTTCCTTTTTTGAACCTGCTCTTTAGCACCGAGGCATTGGTTACTGACAAACCCGAAATAGCACTTAGCGCAGACTCCCTTATCCAGCTTTTGAATTATTATATCAGCAAGATAATCATTGAACAGGGTCAGCTACAGGCACTTATATATATTTGTATTATTCTTGTTGTCGCTTTTTTCCTACGCAACCTCACGCGGTTTTTCGCCATGTTTTACATGGCCAACGTGCGCATTGGATCGGTAAAAGACATTCGTAATGCGATTTATAAAAAGATTCTCATTCTGCCGCTTTCGTTCTACAACAAACACCGCAAAGGCGACATCATTTCAAGGGTAACAACTGATGTTCAGGAGGTAGAGTATTCAATTATGAATTACCTCGAAATGATTGTGCGCGAACCAATTACAATTTTAGCCTATATTGCTTTTATGTTTAGTGTAAGCCCACAACTTACGCTTTTTGTGTTGGTTCTGCTTCCAATCACAGGTCTTTTAATCGGGCAAATTGGAAAAAGTTTGCGCAAAAGTTCCAAAATAGGTCAAGCCAGGATGGCAGGCATGCTGTCAACGATTGAAGAAACCATAAGTGGTTTGAGGATAATCAAAGCTTTTAGCGCTATAAATTATTCCGATACCCGTTTTAAAGATCAAAATAGTTTGTTTTCGCGTCTGATGGTCAGCATTTATCGTCGCAGGGATTTAAGTTCGCCGCTAAGCGAATTTCTCTCTTCATTTGTAATTGTCATTGTTCTTTGGTTTGGCGGCCAATTAGTTTTGGGAGATTCTGCTGTAATTCAGGCAGCTGATTTTATCGTTTATATCATTGTCTTTTCTCAAATTATTCCACCCGCAAAAACCTTTGCTCAGGGATTCTACAGCATTCAGAAAGGAATTGCATCCGCCGAACGCATCTTCGAAATTTTGGATGCTGAAGAAGTAATCACCGAAAAACCAAAGGCCAAAGGCATAAAAACATTTGAAAAAAATATTGAATACCGGGATGTTCAATTCAGCTACGATAAAGAACCCGTGCTAAAAGGAATCAACCTGAATATAGAAAAAGGAAAGCTTATCGCCCTTGTAGGAGAATCGGGAGGTGGAAAATCTACAATGGTTGATTTGCTGCCAAGGTTTTATGATGTTGTTGATGGCCAGATACTTATTGATGGGACAGACATCCGCGATTACAAAATTGATGATTTGCGCGAATTGATGGGAATTGTTACGCAGGAGAGCATTTTATTTAACGACTCTGTTTTCAATAATATCGCCTTTGGCAACACTTCTGCCACAATGGAATCGGTAATAGAGGCTGCAAAAGTAGCCAACGCGCACGAATTTATCATGCGTCTCGAAAACGGCTACGAAACATATATCGGCGATCGTGGTATGAACCTAAGCGGAGGTCAACGGCAACGTTTGAGCATTGCCAGAGCTGTGCTAAAAAATCCTCCCATACTTATACTTGACGAAGCCACCTCGTCGCTCGACACTGAATCTGAGCGCCTTGTACAAGATGCACTGGCCAAAGTAATGAGCAGCCGCACTTCTGTAGTTATCGCACACAGGCTTTCCACAATTCAGCATGCCGATGAAATAATCGTTATCGTTCAGGGCGAAATTAACGAAAGAGGTTCACACGACGAACTGCTCCAAAGTAAAGGCGTGTACCGGCGACTGCACGATTTACAGACTTTTTCGTAATCAATCACGATTTCGTTTATTTTTGCCAAAAATTAAAACACATAGAAGATGGATTTAACAAAGATTGTATCAATCTCAGGAAAGCCGGGACTCTATTTAGTTACCGGACAGGGAAAAAATAGTGTAGTAGTTGAATCACTGCTTGATAGCAAACGCTTTCCGGCCTTTGCCCAGGACAGAATGAGCTCGCTGGAAGAAATCAGTATTTTTACTACCTCAGAAGACAAACCGCTTAAGGAAGTTTTTAAGAACATTTACGAAAAATTTGGTGAAACGCTTGATTTTGAGGTTAAAAAAATATCCAATGAAGAATTAAAGGAAAAGTTTGCAAGTGTCCTGCCCGATTTTGACGAAGAAGCGGTTTACCCTTCTGATATAAAAAAAGTCTTTAACTGGTATCAGTTACTGATGGAGAAAAACATGCTCGACTTTACAGAAGAAGAAACTGAAGCAGAAACAGTTACTCCCGAAACAGAAGAGCAAAAAGAAACTACCAAAGATGAGTAAACCAAAGTCCTTTTGTGGGACTTTTTTTTAGATCAGGGTCGATGTATAAACAGATTTTTCGTCCATTTTTCTTTCGTTTTGATGCTGAAAAAGTACATCATGCTGTTGTGGGTCTGCTAAAGTTTGGATTTAAAATTCCTGGAATAAATTGGCTTGCAAAGAAATATACTAAAGTAGCTGATCCAAAACTCGAGCGCGAGCTTTTTGGATTACATTTTAAAAATCCGGTTGGAATTGCAGCCGGATTTGATAAAAATGCGTCTGTTTATCAAGAACTTGGCGCGTTAGGTTTTAGTCATATCGAAATCGGTACTGTTACGCCAAAAGGTCAACTTGGAAATCCCAAACCACGCCTGTTTCGGCTCACTAAAGATAAAGGCCTGATCAACCGGATGGGCTTTAATAATCTGGGACTTGAGGAGGCTGTTAAAAAGCTTCGAAACCGCAATAAAAACCTCATAATCGGGGGCAACATCGGCAAAAATACGGCTACTCCCAACGACAAGGCTGTTACTGATTATGTAACAAATTTCGAAGGCTTGTTCCCTGTTGTAGATTACTTTGTTGTTAATGTGAGTTGCCCGAACATTAGCGATTTGCATGAGTTGCAAGATCAGGATGCTTTGATGAAAATCTTGAATGCCATACAGCAAATCAACCTGAAAAAGGCAAATCCAAAGCCTGTTCTGCTCAAGGTTTCGCCCGATCTGAACGAAAAACAGCTGGATGAAGTAATCGCGCTTGTTGAAGAAACCAGCATTCAGGGAGTGGTAGCAACCAATACCACCATCACCCGCCATACCCTTCAACATGATGCTGAAATGGCAAAGCAAATCGGCAATGGCGGACTGAGCGGACTTCCTATTAAAGACAGAAGTACAGCAGTAATACGTTATCTGGCCGAAAAATCAAATAAGGCCTTCCCAATTATTGGTGTAGGTGGCATTTTTACAGCCGAAGACGCCATTGAAAAACTCAATGCAGGAGCTGATCTGGTTCAGGTTTATACAGGCTTTATTTACGAAGGCCCTCTGATCGCAAAAAGAATCAATAAAGCCATTCTCAAAAACACCTGATCCTTTGCAAGATTATTTGTTAGCGGCCATCAAATGGTGAATCTCCCCAGCCACCTGCCGGTTAAAAGTAAAAGCAAGGGTTTTGTAATTTACCATATCTACAATCGTCCCGATTAAGCAAAGTCCGGCAGTAAAAAAATACAGGATTCCCATACCAATCTGATTGAGCATTACGCGATGAATACCTGCAACACCAAGCAATCCTATAAAAGCAACAAGCAAGATTATTTGCGGATCTTTTCGACGAGCGCGATACATATTGGCAAAATCCCGCATTTGATCTTCGGAATAGTCTTTTGTCAGGTTTTGCAAAAAAATCATTTCCTCGCCCTGTAAGTCGGGCATCATTTCAAAGATTTTTGTCATACAATTCAGCTTTTAGTTTTTGGTAATTGTAATAGGATTTAAAAACATTTACTATCCTCAACATCAATACCACAACAGCAAAAGCTCCAAGTGGATGCCAATCAAATGACTGTTCCAAATTGCCATGTAAAGCAGCCGAAATGCTATGTCCTAAGCCACATCCCGGACAGGAACTGATACCCAGATGATGAAACATACACAAGCTGGGCCCTGAATTTTCAGAAACCATAAAAGCCAGCAAAACAAGAGCAAGGAGCCAAAATAAAGCTTCGAAGTTGTGCTTAACAAAAGAGAAAAGGTTACGCAACACTTTCAGATGGTTTTGATGTTTAAGGTGGCTAAGTTACACTATTTAGAAGAAATTCTAAATAGCACACAAAAAAATACACTTTCTTAATTAAGCTCACATGCAATCAAATGATATTCACTTCAGGGTCAAGATGAATGCCAAATTTCATTTTTACATCGAGTTGAATTTTCATTGCAAGCGCAAAAATTTCGCGTCCGGTAGCATTACCATGATTTACCAAAACTAAAGCTTGTTTGTCGTGCACGCCTGCATCTCCCTTACGGTAACCTTTCCAGCCTGCATGTTCAATCAACCATGCAGCCGGAATTTTATAAGTATTAGGCCCTGAAGGAAAAGCCGGAATATGCGGAAATTCTTTCAACAGATCATCGAAAAGCAATTGATGAATTACCGGATTCTTGAAAAAACTTCCAGCGTTACCAATAAGGGCAGGATCAGGAAGTTTTGTTTGCCTGATAGTCTTAACAGCTTCACTAAGCATCTTGATATCAGGCTTTTTAATTCCATGTTTAATGAAATAATCTTCAAGGTTTCCGTAGGAAGTATTCAATGAGGCTTCTTTCTTAAGAGCAAAAGTAACGGTATTAATCAAGTATCTTCCTCTGGCGTTATGCTTGAAAATACTGCTACGATAACCAAAATCGCAGCTTTCCTTATCAAACTTTTTTATCTTTCCCGTCTGGAAATCAAAAGCTTCCAGCTCATGAAAACAATCCTTTATCTCAACGCCATAAGCACCGATGTTTTGCATAGGAGCTGCTCCCACCTTGCCGGGTATTAAAGCCAGATTTTCAAGTCCATGATAGGCTGCATCAACCATTTCATCAACAAAGGCTGCCCAGTCGGTTCCGGCCTGAGCCTTGATAAATATGAGATTTTCTTCCTTCCCAATAATTTCCCAGCCCCGGTTATCGAGCTGAATAACCAATCCATCAAAAAAATCGTCTAAAAATAAAAGGTTACTACCACCTCCTAATATCAATTTACGACTTTCGTGAAAGACATTAGTGGCAATCAAATCCTCCAACTCGGTAACATCAGAAATGTTAACAAAATAACTGGCTACCACCGGAAGACCGAAAGTATTGAATGGTTTTAAGTCGACAAAACGTTCCAAAATGCGATCCAAAAATTTTGGCTAAAGTACAGGAATTTATAATAAATGATGGTAAAATTGAGTTAATTCAGTTTAAAGGTTCTTAACAAAAACGGCTATTTGAAAAAAGCATACGTATCAGTAATTAACGATCTTGTTACAGATCAGCGTGTACACAAATCCTGTCTTAGCTTAAAAAAAGCTGGATTTGAAGTTGTACTTATTGGCAGAATAATGCATCACAGCCTGCCAATTGACAAAAGACCCTATAAAACCATTAGGATGCGGCTGCCTTTTGAAAAAGGTCCCCTCTTCTATATTTTCTTCAATATTCGGTTATTTTTCAAACTTTTGGGTTCACAACAGGATTTACTTGTAGCAAATGATTTGGACACATTATTACCAAACTTTTTGATTTCCAAGTTAAGACGAATCCCATTGGTTTACGACAGCCATGAATATTTTACTGAAACGCCTGAACTTACCAGCAGACCACGCATTCAAAAAATCTGGAAAACGATTGAATCTCACCTGGTGAGCAGACTGCCTGAAATGATCACTGTGAACGAATCAATCGCACAGCTTTTCAGAGAGCAATATGGCTTAAAAGTGCATGTGGTTCGAAATGTACCAATGCGAATGCAAAACAACCAGCACTCAAGTCGTAAACTGCTTGGCCTGCCTCTTGATAAAACTTTGCTGGTGATGCAAGGATCAGGCATTAATATTCATCGCGGAGCAGAAGAATTACTCGAAAGTATGCAATACCTCGACAATTGCCTTTTGCTGCTCATCGGTGGCGGAGACGTTTTGCCAGTTTTGAAACAGATGAGCAAATCGCTTCGGCTGGAAGACAAAGTCAGGTTTTTAGGAAAAATGCCTTATCATCTTATGATGCAGTATACCCAAGTAGCTGATCTGGGCTTTACGATGGATAAAGACACTAATCTCAATTACCGTTTTAGCCTGCCAAATAAATTGTTTGACTACATACAGGCAGGAACGCCGGTTATTGCCAGCGACTTACCCGAAGTGAGGAAGATTGTTGAAAGCTATAAGATTGGGAAGATTGTGGACAATCACATTCCGGAAAATATTGCGCAAATTGTTCGCGAATGTATTGACGACAAAGAACTTATAAAATTATGGAGAAATAATCTTACCTTTGCTGCCCGCGAGTTATGCTGGGAAAATGAGGAGAAAGTGCTGTTGAAAATTTATGAACAATACCGTTGATCAACATATTCATCTGGTTTCGTTTGATGTGCCATGGCCTGCAAATTATGGTGGAGTAATTGATGTGTTTTTTAAGCTTAAGGCCCTGTTCGAGAAAGGCATCAAAGTGCACTTGCATTGCTATGAATACGGACGCAAACCAGCTGAAATACTCAAAACACTATGCTATGAAGTAACGTATTATAAAAGAGACGTTTCAAAAAAACACCTGTTCAAGACCATACCTTATATTGTTAGTTCACGCACTTCGGAAGAACTTGTTCAACAGTTACTACATGACAACTACCCCATCTTGCTCGAAGGTTTGCATACAGCAAGTTTGCTAGAAGACAAACGCTTGAAAGACCGCAAAATAAGCGTTCGTACACATAATATCGAACATGAATATTACCTGCATCTTGCCAAAGCCGAAACGGCCGTTTTTAAGAAATACTATTTTTATAATGAGGCAGGTAAACTCAAAAAGTACGAGAAAGTGCTACGCAAAGCCGATCAGTTGATTGCTATCAGCAAAAAAGATATGGACTACTTTTCAAAACATTTTAGAAATGTTAGTTTCATCCCTGCATTTCATCCCCATAAAACCTTAAAAATAAAACCCGGTAAAGGTGATTATGTGCTTTATCATGGTAATTTGTCTGTAGCCGAAAATTTTAATGCAGTTCGTTTTCTGGTGAGCAATGTATTTAACGATCTTAATATCCCTTTTAAAGTTGCAGGCTTAAATCCTCCAGCCCATTTGGTTAATCTTATCGCTGAGTTTCCAAATGTCAGCCTCATCCCAAATCCCACAGATCAGGAACTTTACGATTTGATCAGTGAAGCCCATATCAATATTTCTGTTACTTTTCAGGCTACCGGACTTAAGCTAAAGCTGCTGAATACCTTATACAACGGGCGTTTTTGTCTGGTAAACGATAAAATGCTAAGCGGCAGTGCTTTGGATAGCCTGTGCATTATTGCCAATGACGCTGTTGCTTTAAAAAAGCAGATTAAAATACTTAAAAAGAAATCTTTCAGCCAAAAGGCGATTCAAGAAAGGGAGGAAAAACTGGGTTTACTTTACCACAACGGGAATAACATCGAAAAGTTAATCGAGCTGATTACCTGAACTAATCACAGCACCTTCTTCGCATTTGATGATGCGAGACGGAAATTTATGAATCAGGTTGTAGTTGTGCGTTGCCATGAGGACGGCCTGCCCTGCTTCGCTGATGCTGAATAACAACCGCATAATTTCGTTGGAAGTTTCCGGATCAAGGTTTCCGGTAGGTTCATCTGCCAAAATCAGTACCGGTTTATTGAGCAATGCACGTGCAATGGCAACCCGCTGCTGCTCGCCACCCGAGAGCTGATGAGGCATTTTGTTGCGTTTGGCGCGTAATCCCACTTCATCAAGCACTTCCAAAATGCGTTCGTCTATTTCGCTTTTGTCTTTCCAGCCGGTTGCTTTTAGCACAAAAGCAAGGTTATTGCGAACAGTGCGATCAAAAAGCAACTGAAAATCCTGAAATACAATGCCAATTCTTCGCCGTAAATAAGGAACCTGAGCCGTTTTTATTGACCTTAAATCGAAACCGGCCACAACAGCAGTGCCATCCAAGGCTGGCAATTCAGCATATAGTGTTTTGAGTAAAGAGGATTTTCCGCTTCCGGTTCTTCCAATCAGATACACAAATTCGCCCTGCTGAATCTGCAAATGCACATTTGCCAAAACAAGATTTTTCTTTTGAAAAATTGAGAGATCCGCTAAGGATACAACAGCTTCTGACATGGCATTTAGATTTTGTGCGTCAAAAGTAATAAAATGACCTGATAATTCAAGGCTTCGACTTAATGCACTCCGACATAATAATTACTTACAAATTAATGCCTGATCAGCGCTAATTAAGAAGGACGCGTTAAAATATACACCAGGCTTCCAGCCAAAATGGAGAATGCCAGACCTGCAGCCAACAGAGGAAGTTCGGCAAAATAAATTATTATACCACTGGCAGAAATACCACCAGTAGCAAGCATCTTAGCAGGTTTTGAGATGGCTCTGTCTTCGCGCCAGCGTACAACAGGCGGACCAAAACGAGGATGATTAAGCAGCCATTGTTCCGCCTTTTCGGAGCTTTGACTAAAAAAATATGCTGCCGTGATAAAAAAAACCGTTGACGGAAGAACTGGCAGAAAAGCGCCCAACACGCCTATCCCAGTAAAAAAAAGTCCCAACGAAAATTTCATCCAGCGCATAGGCCTATTAATAAATTATTTACGAGGCTAAATTACTAAAAGACTTAAAAGGCCCTCTCACTATGATTAGTGATTTTCGGCCAAAACATCAACAAACTCATTGTTCTTATCAAAAAATCCTACAACATAACTACATATGGGTATGATTTTTAAATCATTTTCGCGGGCATATTCCATTAATTTCAAAGCCAGTTTTCGTGCAATGCCCTTCCCGCGTAATGACTCTGACACAACAGTGTGCTCAGCAGCGATCATATTCCCATTCCTATGTGTGAACGACAAATAAGCATCCGGATCTTCGGCATCACCAATAAAGAAAAGGCTGTTTTCAGCTGTACTTTTAAATAAAATCTGCTCAGAATTTTCTGCGTCCATAGAATATGTTTACAGGCTAAACAAATATACAGCTTGCTTTGTTCGCCATCTTCGTTTAAGACAATGACAGCAATTGCAATTAATGAATCAGTGGATCTACCGAAAGGGAAATAATAATGGCCAATACGAAGTAATTGATCCGCATGAAATAATAAAATGGATTAAATGGATTGATTTGATTACGCAGAATACCTGAGAACACTATAACCAGCCAGGCTACAGAAGCTAAAACAACAAGTGAGATGGCTGCATGGTTAATCAATCCGAAGATGGGGAGCATCAGGGCAGTTACTGCTGTGGCAAATGTCCATAAAAAGGTAATATAGCGGATTTGTTTTTCATCATATAGCTGAGTAATAGAAGGATAGCCAGCAGCCTCATATTCTTTGCCATATTTAAGCATGAGCAACCAGAAATGTGGAACCTGCCAGATGAAAAAGAAAAAAGCCAGAATTAAAGCTTTTGGATCAAACAGATCGCCACCTCCGGCAACCCATCCAACAACAGGTGGAATAGCACCAATTACTGAACCAGGTATCACAGCAAAGGCCGACTTCCGCTTCATAGGTGTATAAATTCCATTATACCAAATCAAAGCCAGCAATCCTAGCTGCATTCCGATGAAATCGGATCCGATATAGATCGTAGCTGATCCTATAACAGAAAGGACAACAGCAAGCACCAATGCCTGAATTTTTGTTACCCGCCCGGATGGTATGGGACGATTACGGGTTCTTTTCATCAGGATGTCGCGATCGCTATCCTGAAAATGATTCAAGGCCGAAGAGCCGCAAGCCAGTATAAAAATTCCTAATGTTGGAAGTATTAATCCCACATCAAAACTGCCACGGGCAAGCAAATAACCAGCAATGGTTGTAAGCGCCACGGCAAAGGTGATTTTTACTTTACTCAGTTCGGCCAAAAGCATTAGTTTTCTTTGAATCATGCTATTTCAGGTTTTTGATGTAATCGATGATATCAACAATTTGCTCATCAGTTACTACTCCTTCATACGGAACCATTAAGCCTTTCATATATCCCTGAACAACATCTGCATTAGGGTTTTTTATAGAGCGAGCAATATAAGCAGAATCAATAACTATTTCGCGCTCTACGCCATCAGTTAAAACAGTTTCCGTTTTCCCAAAGATACCTTTAAAAGAAGGGCCGATAATCTTACTTCCATCCTGCGAATGACAGGAGAGGCAAGCATTTTGCTTTAGCACTGCAAGTCCAGGATGTTCATCTGTAATATTTGGAGCACTTGTAAGCCAGGCTTGATATTCAGCATCAGATACTACTGTAACGGAAGAGAACATATAGGAATGAAGCTGACCGCAGTATTCGGCACAGAGGATATCATAACGTCCCTTTAAATTCGAATTGAACCATAAATAGTTATTCCCTCCGGGCACCATGTCCTCTTTTATACGGAATGCAGGAATATAAAAACTATGAATTACATCACGCGAATTTAATCTCAATTTAACAGGCTGGTCAACCGGAACAACAAGTGAATCAGTTATTTTTCCATCTGGGTACTGAAAAGAAAATTTCCACATTTGTCCGTAGGCGTCGATTACCATAGCATTATCTGGTACTTCGCGCATCGGTTTAAAGCCCATCCAACCATAGTAAAACATAATCATGACCAAAATAGTGGGAATCACTGTCCATATAACTTCCAGGGTATTACTGCCATCAATATTAGCGGCTTTAGGATTTCGTTTTCTACTGTAACGGATTACAAAAAAAATCATCACGGCTGTGATTCCGACTAAGAAGAAAACTGAAATCCCGGCAATGATGTATAGCGACAAATCAACACCTTCTGCAAAAGTTGAAGCTCCTGTTCTCATAAAATGCTAGCGGTTAAGATATTCTATAATGGTTAAAACAGCAAACGAAATAAATAAAATGGCCACAATCATTACAAGCCATGTGTAAATTTTTTTATCGTATTTGAGATGCATGAAATAATAAGACACAACAATCACTTTTACAGTAGCTATAAGCAAGGCCGTAAAAACTGACATAGTCCTCAAATCAGCACCAAAAACAGAGATTGCAACTGTAATTACGGTTAGCAGTAACAGTGCCATCAGGGTACTAAAATGCTCTTTGTAGCTTGATATATGGTGATGTTCTTTTTCTTTAATATTTTCTGCGTTTTGGATCATAAGGGTAAGAATTTAGTGAATGAGGTAAAACAAGGGAAACAAATAAATCCAAATTAAGTCAACGAGATGCCAGTATAAACCGGCATTTTCGGTAAGTGTAAATCTATCCTGATTCACCAGTCCTTTATTAGTCCTGTATATCACCACAGCAATTATTACTCCACCAATAATAATGTGAAGTGCATGTAAACCAGTCATAAAAAAGTAAAGAAAAAAGAAAAGGCTCTCACCGGGAGGAAGGTTTTGATAAACCTCATGGCCAGGAAATAATCCATGATGAATCTTTGCTGACCACTCGAAATACTTAACCACCAAAAACACCATTGCAAGCGCCATAGTTGTTATCAGCAATGCTATCGACTTTTTGGCATCGCCCAGTTGTATGGCTGTGATAGACATTGCTATAGTCATACTACTCACGAGCAAGACGATGGTATTAAAAGTTCCCATAGCTACATCCAATTCGAATGAAGCTATCAAAAATGACTCCGGGTTAAGCGTTCGATATACCATATAAACGATAAACAATCCACCAAATAAGAGCAGCTCAGTAAACAAGAAGAGCCACATACCCAGTTTTGAGGCTTCTGCATCTCGGTTGTGCCCCGAATTGGGCAAGCTAAAACCTGAACTATGTTCCATAATTATTCTTTTATATCTGGTTTATGGTCGTAATCATAGGGGCCGTCTTTTGGCAAAACGGGCATGCGATCGAAGTTGGTAATAGGTGGTGGGGACAAAGTTTGCCATTCCAGCGTGATACCTGTTCCCCAGGGGTTGCGCCCAATCTTTTCGCGTTTGCGCCAAAAACCTGCAATAAGATTTCCGAGCATAAGCAACAAACCAACAGCCAAAACCCATGATCCAAAAGTACTGATCATATTTGGCAAATGAAACTCGGGCAAATAATCGTAATAACGACGCGGCATTCCCATCAAACCAGCTATCATCATTGGGAAATAAAGCAAATTAAACCCTATAAAAAAGATGAAAAAGGCAATATTGGCGACGAGCTTATTGTACATTCTTCCCCAGATTTTAGGATACCAATAGTGCAGTGCTCCAAAGAATGCAAAACCAGTGCCGCCAAACATTACGTAGTGAAAGTGACCCACCACAAAATAAGTGTCGTGCAAATGAATATCAGTTGCCAACGCTCCTAAAACCAAACCGCTTAATCCGCCCACCATAAACTGGAAAATAAACCCAAGTGAATAGAGTAAAGGAGGCTGCACATCAATAGAACCTTTGTATAGAGTAGCCACCCAATTAAACACTTTAATGGCAGTAGGAATAGCTACAAGAAAAGTCATGATAGAATAGATAATCCGTGCCGGACCACTCATCCCGGCTGTAAACATATGATGTCCCCATACAAAATAACCTACAAAAGCGATAGCAAGCGAGGAAAAAGCAATCGCTTTATAACCGAAAATAGTGCGGTTACTAAAAGTTGGCAGCACCTCCGAAATTATTCCAAATGCCGGTAATGCCATGATGTAAACTGCCGGATGAGAATAAATCCAAAATAAATGCTGGTACAGGATAGGGTCACCCCCGATGGCAGGATCAAACAAGCCTACTCCAAAAACACGTTCAGCCACAATCATCAGCAAAGTAATTCCCACTACAGGCGTGGCTAATAGCTGAATCCAAGAAGTGGCATACAATGCCCAAGCAAATAGTGGCATTTTCAAAAAACCCATGCCAGGCGTTCTCAAACGATGAATCGTGACTATGAAGTTAAGGCCAGTAAGTATGGAGGAAAAGCCCAACACAAAAGCAGCCAACACAGCCATAGTGACATTTGTGCCAGTTTTGACACTGTAAGGCGCATAAAATGTCCAGCCAGTATCGGCAGGGCCGTCACCAAACATAAGTGTTGACAAAGCCATTATTGCACCGATAATGTACACCCACCACGACAGCAAATTGATTCGCGGGAAAGAAACATCGTCAGTACCAAGCATGATTGGCAGGAAAAAATTACCAAAGACAGCAGGTATGCTTGGAATTATGAAAAGAAAAATCATAATCACACCGTGCATGGTAAACACCTGGTTGTATGTTTTTGCCTCCATCAAATCCTTCCCAGGATTGAGCAACTCGAGGCGCATTAAGATACCAAGCGTTACGCCCGCCACAAAAAATGTGAGCAGAGAATAAAGGTACAACAAACCTATTCGCTTGTGGTCAACACTAAATATCCAGGAAAATAATCCTTTTTTTACCTGTAAATAATTTAATTTCAATGCCGTACTTGTCATAGCTTAGAGTACATTTTTGGTTTTCTTGTTACGATTCGAAACGATTAAAGATCCTAAAAGTGCAAGTGCCAAAACTAAAATTATGGCACCTGAAACCTTAGTTACGTTAAACACGTAGGTTTTTCCTTTGGGGTCATAGCTAAAGCAGTAATCTAAAATTTTGTTTATAGTTGGACCAGAGCGCCCCATACTCGCCTCAACAACAGCCATTTTCATATCAAATGGCAAGTAATTAGTGCCATGTAAATAACGTGTAATTTTTCCTTGCGGACTCAAAACAACAAGGGTGGCAGGATGGATAAATTCATCGCCTTCTTGTTTAACCTTATAGCCAATATTATCCAGAAAACGATCAATTGTCAAACTGTCGCCGGTAAAAAAATGCCAGCCGTTTTCCAAATCGCCTTTTCCAACCAACTTGGTGTAAGTACGTTTTTTGTTTTGGGCCAAAACGGGGCTTTCAGCATGTGAAAAGCTAATTGTAAATACCTGATAATTTTTACCAAGCTCCAAATCTGATTTTTTCATCACATCGGCCAGTCCATTGAGCAGGGGCGTACAAATTCCCGGACATTCATAATAAACCATCGCAACAATTGTTGGCTTGTCGATCGCATCTTTTATGTTCACTTCACGGAAATTTTCATCCACAAATACGATGTCGTCATCAATAAATTGATCCAGTTTTTCGTAAACACCCAATTCTTGTTGTGCAAAAACAGGGCTAAAAAAGAGTAGAACTAACAATATCCCCAACAAACCTCGGAATCCTTTTTTCTGTATTAATCTCATTTTTAATTATTTAAGCTTAAAGTATTTTCGCTCAAACCGAGCCGCTAATTTAGATTTAATCTAAATAAAAACAAACATTAGTTTTAAATTTCCAATCGTTCCCTGAAAAACGAGCATAAGCCTGTCCCTAATAATCGGCTGCGCAATTTTTTTTCAAAATCTTTTTACACAGCACTGCGGGCTTATTCAAGAGAGATGATTAGGTCGGGAAGCGGTTTCTCATCCCGACTCATAATAAGCAATCATTCTATTATTACTCCTTTTGCATCTATGGTATATTTCCATTCGGGCTTTGAAATGGCATCAATTTCTTCCTGACTTTTTCCGGCATCTTCGGCATAATGCTTTAACATCTCAACCGGGATAAGTTCGCGAATAGCAATCCCTTCAGCCCATACGGTTTTACCTGCAGCATCTTTTGGAATCTCATAAGCATGATCCAGCATATTCACCATTAATTCTTCGCCATTATCCATCTCAATAGTTAACCAGCAGCCACTGTGCTGACAAACTTCGTGAATAGTTCCGGTAAGTTTTAACCCAAATGTAGTATCCATAGTAATCTTATCCAGAGCACGCTCAGCAACTAAGGCATCTTCTTTTGAAATACTTTCACCAAAATTACCAGTAGGAGGAAGTGGCTCTCCTTCAATCTTATGCATTTCAGCATGACCAGCATGCTCATTCTTAGTTGATTTGCCAGAGCAGCCGACAAAAAGTACTAAGCCTATCACTATTACTCCAATTGAAAAAAAACGTTTACTCATTGTGATTATCGTTTTGTATTAATTGGGTGCAAAGATAAAACAAAAATCCATCTATTTAGAACATTTCTAAATAGATGGATCTTGAAGCTGAATGAATTTATAAAAATCCGACATTAGAGCCGTAAAGCAAAAGATCTAATAATCGCGGTACTCCATTGTTTTTTCCGAGCTACAACAACTTCCTTTTACTTTCATTTCTTTCTCAGGTGTAAGCATTTGACTCTTGGGGCTAATGAATGGTATTCCAAGAGAAAGTCCTCTCAAAATGAAAATAATTCCAAGCACGATAATAAAAACAGGTATAATATGATTCACTTGTCGCCTGAAGCGCTGACCGATGATATTTCCCAAAAGGCTTACGCTCATCATTACCGGGATAGTACCTAGTCCAAAAACAACCATAAAAACAACACCATTCAAAACTGCATTGGTATTGATAGCGCCAGCAACAGCTACATAAACCAACCCACAAGGCAGCAAACCATTCAAAAGGCCAATCACAAAAAGATTCTTATAAGACGACTTCCCGAACAATATCCTGAATTTTGCAATTAGCCTCGCTGCATAGCCGGTTAGCAGCTGGTCAATACTAATTTTTCCACGAAAAACCATCGGAAAAAGCACCGAAATAATCATCACTATCCCCAGCAGAATCGAGGCCCATTGCTGAAAACCTGCCATTTCTATTCCTTTTCCAAGCAAGCCAAACGCAGCTCCCAAAACGCCATAAGTAAATGCCCTTCCCACATTATATAATAAAACGCCAATTACTTTACCTGTCCAGCTTTTGTTACCAATTGGCAAGGCCACTGCTATAGGCCCGCACATGCCAATGCAATGAAAACTACCAATTAATCCAATTGTCAAAGCGGTATAGAGATCCGTCATTATTAGAGTATATTTATTGGTTTTTCAGTATAATAATTGGTTTCCTGATATTTCCAATCCATCTTCAGGATGTATCTGCCATGCAAAGAACCAATTTCGAGCTGCATTATTCCGTTCATATCAGGTTGAAGTGCAAACAATGCATCTTTTCCTTCTTCGGCAATATGATAGAGATGTATTTTGCCAGAAATATCTGCAGGTTTTAATACAGCCGGAAATTGTATGAACAAAACATTACCTTCTATTTTCAGGCTAATTTCCTCTAAAAGCGAACTGGCATTCTGGCGTTTTTCAATCAAATCCTGATGGGTTTGACCCTTTGGGTAATAATCCGACTCCACCAAATTAATATCTTCCCGTATCATTAAAACAGCAAATACAATAAGCATCATCATAAAAGCAGCTATCCCGATAAACAGTTTTGTACCCCAGTTCCATTTCATAGCAACAGTATTAGTTTTTCTTATCCAATCGATTAGGACCAATAAATGTAGTTTTATAGCTCGAAAGCAGTTTTTCGCCACTTTTCACCTCAATTACGATTCTTGTATTACTGGCCACAAGACTTGCCCTATCGATAATCACTAAAAAGTTAGCCTCTTTAATTTTACCACCTTCAACTAAAATCGGATCGCCCATAATTTTAATTTCACCTTCGTGAGATACAAGTTCCAGTTCAACCGGCAGGTCGTGTCGGGTTTTATTTACCAACTGCACTTTATACACATTCGAGAGTTGATTAGGTCCATATTCCTGAAACAAAGTAGCAGGCACACGCGAGATCGTTGCCTCCACATCAGAGCGAAGTGTGAATAGGGTGCCAACAACCAGCAGTAAAACGGTTAGAACAGCAGAATAAGCAATAGTGCGGCCATTAAATATTTTACGAATACCTTCAGAAATTCCCTTTTCAGAATCATAACGTATTAAGCCTTTCGGAAGTCCAACGCGATCCATGATTGTATTGCAAGCATCAATGCAGGCCGTACAATTTATACATTCGAGCTGTGTACCATTGCGAATATCAATGCCTGTGGGACATACAGTGATGCAACTTCTGCAATCAATACAATCTCCTTTATTAGTTTCTGCTCTGTTTTCTAAAGGTTTATACTTTCCTTTAGGCTCTCCGCGCTTATGATCATAAGCCACAATAATGGATTTGCTATCCAATAAAACCCCTTGCAACCGACCATAAGGACAAGCTATTAAACAAACCTGCTCACGGAAAAATGCGAAAACAAAATAAAACACCCCTGAAAACAAAATGAGAGCTATAAAACTTGTCAAGTTAGCCATAGGGCCATTCACTACAAGTTCTTTTAACCGTTCAATACCAACAAGATAAGCAAGAAAAGTATTTGAAATCAAGAAAGCAATAGCAAAGAAAACAATTTGCTTCAAGGTCTTTTTCCAGATTTTTTCAAAGTCCCATGGTTGTCGCGCTAACTTTTTCTGTTTATTGTAGTCGCCTTCTATAAGGTACTCTATTTGTCTAAAAACAAACTCCATGAAAATGGTTTGCGGACACGCCCATCCACAAAATACCCTCCCGAAAATAACCGTAAAAAGAATTATAAAAACAATGAAAGTGATTAGTGAAAGCACCAGCAAATGAAAATCCTGCGGCCAGAAAAGTTGTCCAAAAATGATAAATTTTCGTTCAAAAATATTAAAAAGCATGAATGGCTCACCTTTGTAGCTAATAAAGGGCCCCGCAAACAGAAGGCTTAAAAGGATTATAGCCACTGTCCAACGGTAATTGTACAGTTTACCTTTAGGTCTTTTCGGGAAAACCCAGGCACGTTTTCCTTTGCTGTCAATTGTACTTATTTTATCTCTAAAACTTCCTGTCTCAGGGCGTGAAATATCTTTGTCTAAATCCGCATTTGGTTTAATCTGGTTCATTATGGTGTGATTATTAGTATACAGCAAAGCCGAGATAATCTGAATATCCATTCAGAAATATTTCGGATTTGCTGTTGTGAAATTTTAGTTTGCATGATCTAATCATAGCGCTCACCCTGAGGCTCTTTGGGTGTGGCAGGAGTGGTTCCTTGTAGTTCAACAAGAATGAAGCTCAAAACCTCAAGACGCTGCGTTTCGGAGAGCTGATCCTTGTAAGATATCATTCCCTTTTCGAGTACACCATTTTCAACAACGGCCCACAAATCCTCCAGCTTGTTGCCATGAATCCAATAGTTATCAGTCATATTTGGCCCTACCAGTCCTCCACCGTCAGCCAAATGACATACGGCACAAATTTTACCCCAAGTTTCCTTGCCATTTGCCAATGAGCCGACATCTTCGAGCAACACCAATTCAAAAGGTGCAGCACCTGCGTTTCTCTCGGCTGCGAGGGCACCGGCTGTAGCCATTTCATTTTGAAATTCTTTGGCCTGCATTAAATCATCAGCCCTAAATACCCAAAGTCTTACAAGATAAACGGCAGCAAAAACAATAGCAAGAATAAACAGCCATTTCCACCATGGAGGCAATTCATTATCCAGCTCTTTTATGCCATCATATTCGTGATCTTTTATGAGTCTATCGTTGGTCAGGGTATCAATTTCATACTGATCATCCTGCTTATGTTGATTTACATTTTCTGTTGTCATAATTGAATGTTTTCTTAAGTTAACTCTGATTGACGACTTTTTGCATGCCTTGAATATTCATTTTTTTCTTTCTCAAGGGGCAATCGACTGATCTGATCAACTTCCTCTCGATCCATTCGCAACACCCTCAATATCATTATGATAAAGAACACGAGGAAGATAACCAATCCGATGATCGGAAAGATTTGAATATTAGCTATACTTTCGAGTGCGTTGGTTACAATTTTCATGATACGATCTAGTTTTCAGAAAACAAAGACTCGTTCGACTCACGATAAATATCAGTACCCAGGCGCTGGATATAAGCGATCAAAGCAATTACCTCTTTTTGATTTTCTACATCAATGCCGCCATCACGCAAACCCTGAGCAATCTGATTGGCTTGCTTATGTAAATGATCGAGTGCACGCTTGTCAAAGCCATCGGGATAAGGAACTCCGAGTTTCATCATCGCTCTGATCTTAGCGGCAGTATGTGTGGTATTCAGATCGCGTTTAATAATCCAAGAATAGGGTGGCATAATGGATTCGGCTACCATTTTTTGCGGACTCATAAAGTGATTGTAATGCCAAGAATCAGGTTTATAATTGCGACCGGTTTTTACGCCTTCGCGCGCCAAATCAGGTCCTGTGCGTTTTGATCCAAACTGGAATGGCCTGTCGTAAATAATTTCACCAGCCTTGGTATAATCACCGTAGCGTTCCACCTCACTTCTGAATGGCCTAACCATTTGACTATGACAGGTATAGCATCCTTCGCGAACATAGATGTCACGACCTTCGAGTTCGAGGGGTGTATAAGGCTGTACGCTGGCAATTGTAGGCACATTGGATTTTACCATGAACATTGGAATAAACTCAACCAATCCGCCAATTAATATCGCGACAAGAGCCAAAACTGTAAATAAAACAGGTTTACCTTCAATCAGACGGTGCCCTCTGTCAGTATTAGGTTTTCGATGGTCGAGAGCGGGCGCTTCATCCTGTTCTTCAGTCACCAAAGTGCCTTGTTGGATAGTTTTTGCAGCGTTGTATATCATCAGAATTACTCCGGTGACATAAAGTGTTCCTCCGAGAACGCGTAACCAATACATTGGAAGTATCTGAGTAACCGTTTCGATGAAATTAGGATATTTGAGGAAGCCTTCTTCTGTGAATTCTTTCCACATCAAACTCTGAGTGAAAGCAGCAAAATAAAGCGGGATTGCAAAGAACAGCATCCCTGTTGTTGCAAGCCAAAAATGTGCATTAGCAAGTTTTATGCTAAATAGTTTGGTATTATACAAGCGAGGCAAGAGCCAATAAATCATACCGAAAGTCAGCATACCATTCCAGCCCAGCGTGCCAATATGCACATGCGCAATAGTCCAGTCAGTGAAATGACTGATTGCATTAACACTCTTAAGGGAAAGCATCGGACCTTCGAAAGTTGACATACCATAAGCGGTAACACCAACCACAAACATTTTAAGCACCGGATCTTCACGAACCTTGTCCCAGGCACCACGCAAGGTAAGCAAGCCATTTATCATACCACCCCAAGAAGGGGCAATCAACATAATTGAAAAAACAACCCCAAGTGCCTGAGCCCAATCTGGTAATGCTGAATAAAGCAAATGGTGAGGCCCTGCCCAGATATAAATAAAAATAAGCGCCCAAAAGTGAATGATAGAAAGTTTGTAGGAATAAATTGGCCTGTTGGCCGCTTTTGGAATGAAATAATACATCAATCCCAAATAAGGTGTTGTAAGGAAAAATGCAACAGCATTATGGCCATACCACCACTGAACAAGCGCATCCTGTATACCGGCATAAACCGGATAACTTTTTACAAAACTTACCGGAAGATTAATTGAATTAACGATATGCAATACAGCAACGGTAACAAACGTGGCAATATAGAACCAAATAGCCACATAAATATGTTTCACGCGTCTTTTAACAGTGGTCATGATCAGGTTGAGACCAAAAATGACCCATACAACTGCAATGGCGATGTCAATAGGCCACTCCAATTCAGCATATTCCTTACTTACAGTGAAGCCAAGCGGCAAGGTAATAGCTGCAGCCACGATGATAAGCTGCCATCCCCAGAAATGGATTTTTCCAAGCAACTCGCTGTACATCGACGTTTTGAGTAGTCGAGGTGTTGAATAGTAAATTGCAGTAAACATTCCATTGCCAACAAAGGCAAAAATGACTGCATTAGTGTGCAATGGTCTGAGGCGACCAAACGACAGCCACGAAACGCCATTAGTCATAGTAGGCCAAATTAACTCAATGGCAATAGTAAGCCCCACCAGCATGCCAACTATGCCCCAAAGAATAGTAGCTTTGAGGAATAGGCTGGAAAGCCGGTTGTCATAAGTAAACTTCTGTAACTCCATAAAATTTATTTTTGGTTATTGTTTTGGATTTAGATTTTCAGTCGAGGGTGAAGTATCTTCTTTATGTTTCTTATTCTCAAATAGCATCCTTACTGACGGAGAATAATCATCGTCGTATTGACCACTACGGACAGCCCAAATAAATGCCACTAAAAATCCTCCTGCCACAACAATGCCTAATATAATTAAGATGATAATTGCACTCATTTCGGTAATATAGTTCTTGTTTACGACAACAACAGCAAAAATAGTGAAGTGATCCTTAAGTTGGATGAAGTATAGTTTATTTAAAAAGATTCTAAATAACAAATCCTTTAGCCGCTTTAAAGGGCTAAGTTAAAATAAATAATGAAATTATTTTCTGAAAAACTTATCAAAACAAACTACTTCAGTTTCTTGCCAGCCATCCATCGCGTACTAATGGTAGCAAAAACAACAACTGAAACCGAACTTACAGGCATTAATATGGCAGCAAATAAAGGAGACAAAACGGCCATTACAGCAAAACTCAACCCAACTATATTATACAAAAACGAAATAAAAAAACTCAATCGCACAATACTAAAACTTGTTTTTGTAAATCGGATAAATTGATTCAGTTGTGCAAATTTTGAAGACTCAAGTATGGCATCGCAAGCCGGAGAAAAGCTAAACACATCATCTGCGATACTAATTCCGGTATTGCTAACTGCCAATGCTCCGGCATCATTTAATCCGTCGCCAATCATCAACACATTTTTACCGGATTTTTTCAATGATTCCACATAAGCCTTTTTGTCTGTTGGGCTTTGATTAAATTTCAAGATTGCCTCAGAACCAAAAACCGCTTGCAGATGTGCCTTTTCCGCCTCGTTATCACCCGAAAGCAAATGTAAATCATAGTGGAGTTTTAGATCATTAATCACAATATCAAGACCTTCTCTATACACATTTTTTATACTGAAGTAGCCACATTGCTTTCCGGAAATACTTAGATAAACCCTGCTCTCTTTGCTATCTGACTGCTCCGGTATGCCAAGCACAAACTGTCGTGACCCCAGGTTAAAACGCTCTCCTTCTATAAGTCCGGTTAATCCCATTCCCGGAATTTCTTCATAGTGTGTTGCCTCATAGATTGGCTCAGCTTTAAGGTGCTCATAAAGTGAAGCACTCAAAGGATGGCTTGAATGCCGTACCATTGATTTTACTTTATCCAGCATCTCAGCTGATAATTTTATTCCTTCAAATGCTACCGCCATTTTTCGGCTTAATGTAAGCGTACCCGTTTTATCAAAAACAAGAGTTGTTGTCTTATGTAATTGCTCAATCACTTCTGTTTGCTTCAGGTAAAATCCTTTGCGACCAAAAACCCGCATGGTATTTCCAAAAGTGAATGGAATGGTGAGTGCCAATGCACACGGGCAAGCGATAATAAGCACTGAAGTAAACACATAAATAGCTGTGTTCAGATCATGAAATGACCAAAAGGCGAATGCCGAAAAGGCAATCACTAAAACAGCAATTGTGAAGTACTGACTGATGTTGTTGATATGATTATCAAGCGAATTGGAAGTTTGACGCGCATCCTTTTGATTCCACAATTGTGTTAAATAACTCTGCTCCACTTCATTAACTACCTCAAGCTCAATAGAACTACCAACCTGCCGCCCGCCAGCATAGATAAAATCATCCTTTTGCTTTGGAACCGGAATTGATTCACCTGTAACAAAAGCATAGTCAATATTTCCTTTTCCTTTTATTAATCGGGCATCAGCCGGAACAAGTTCCTGATTTCGTACCAAAATACGATCCCCTTTGTGGAGATTTTTTATCGGAATAATTTCTTCTCTGTCGCCATTTAATCGCGTGATTGCAACCGGAAAATACGACTTATAATCCCTCTCGAAAGAAAGTGCCTCGTAGGTTTTTCCCTGATACCATTTTCCAATCAGCAGGAAGAAAACCAAACCAGCCAAAGAATCCATATATCCAATACCATTTCCGCTAAATACGGCATAACTGCTCTCGAAAAACAAAGCCATTATTCCAAGCGTAATCGGAATGTCGATGCTTATAATCTTATGCTTAAGCCCTTTAAAAGCTGTTAAAAAGTAATCGCTAGCACTATAAAATACCACAGGCAAAATCAAAATAAAACTTAGCCATCCAAAAACATCCTTAAAATCCTGCTCCAACAGATCGCCTCCGGGCAGGTATTCAGGAAAGCTGTACATCATGATATTCATAAAACTAAAAGCCGCAATCCCAATCTTCACCAGTAGGTTCCTGCCTGCTTTGTTACTACCTTTTTTTTCGAGCTGATCCAGCGTAATCTCAGGAATATAATGGATAGCAGCAAGCAATTCAGCAATTTGTCGCAGGCTGATTTGATCATTTCGAAAAGTGATATAAACTTCCTTTTTAGGAAAATTTACTGCAGAATAGCTTATTGCAGGATTAAGGGTATCCAGGTGTTCAAGCAACCAAATGCATGAAGCACAATGAATGGAGGGTACAAAAAATTTTACTTTTGAAATGTTGCCATCCGTGAAATCAAGTATTTGTTTTTTAAGTTCCTCATTATCCAAAAAAGCAAATTTATTACTTTGACTTTCTGTTTGTATACGGATTCCCGACATGGGTTGGATTTTGTAATATTCTCCCATATCCTTTTCATGCAAAATCTGATAAACCGTTTTACATCCATGACAGCAAAAAGGTTTATCTTCCCAAATTACAGGATGTTTGCCACAATCGGCACCGCAATGTACACAAGCTTGACCGGGCATTAAAGCGCAACTTTTGAGTTGAAACGGATTCGCCAAATGCCTCTTAAATCACCAACTTTATAATTCACAGCTTTTCCTTCAGGATATAAATCCCTAATCAATCTTAAATGCTCCGGGGCAATATCTTTTTCAACACTTCCGTGACATTGCAGACAATTATCGGCCAAAATAATCGGCTGTGCATACACCGAAAATCCATCAGCGTCCTGCACTACCATATTCACTTGCGATAAATCAGCTACACTCAGTTTCGAGAAGGTTTCTAAAAGGCTGACTTCAAAAGCATCGGCTTCATTTAATGGATTTCTATTTTTTAATGAAACACGCTTAATATCAACATTATACATAGTTGCCAATGAATCAGTAACCGGTAAGGCTGCGGTATTACAAAAACCAAGTGCATGTGGAATGCCTCCCTCTTGAATAGCATTTTTCAGTTCCGAACTCAAAGCCATAAATGTTTCTTTCACAATTAGTTTGCCTTGCGAGCGAAAACCCTCCAGTGTTGTATCTGAAACAGGTTTTAAAGCGAGTGTTTCGGCTTTGCTTTCCGAGTTTGTTTTTGATTGATCCATTGAAGAGCAAGCTGTTATCCAGACAAACAATTGTGCCAGAAAAAGAACTTTTGCGGTAAAGAGTAGTGCTTTCATAGGAAAATATTTTAACCTAAAGATAATTAGTTTTGTGGTATCGGAATCTCTTCCTGACGTGCTGTTCTAACAGCCACCACCTTCCCCTCAAAGATAAGGTTTTTTCCGGCCATCGGATGATTAAAATCCATCGTAACCCTGTCTTTCATTTTGCGGATAATCTTTCCGTAATGCCTGTTTCCTTCTTTATCCTCCATCGGAAAAACATGACCCACCTGAACTACTTCTTCATCAATTTGCCCGTCTTCCTCGGCAAAAGTAGTGAGTGGCAAATCAAAAATTGCACTTGGGTCGATGGGACCATAAGCCTGATCAGCTTTTGCATTGAAGTGAAAAGTATCTCCAGCTTGCAATCCTAAAAGGGAAATTTCGAAAATATCAATCAATAACCCATTACCAAAAAGAAATTCCTGTGGTTGATCTGCTGGAATCAGTTGCAGCACTTTTTTTGTTTCACGCTCGCTAACTGTATAATAGATACTGGCAACACTATTTTTTTTGATCTTCATAAGTTATAAGATAAGGAAAGCCCTCTGCATTTGCGGCAGAAGGCTTTTCATATGATAAGGTCAATTAGCATTCTTATTTTGTGATACTGCGCACATAATTAATAATTTTCCATCTATTTTCAGGTCGTACTTGGCTGCCATGCGCTCCCATCAATCCAGACACTGAACCCATGGTTATCACATGATAAATCTCGCCATCAGGTAAATCTTTTACACGACCATCGACCAGTGAAGATGGTTTTGCAGGAAACAGTCCGCTGGTGTACAAATGTCCATCACCTAATCCAACATCGCCATGACAACTGATGCAATAAATGTCGTATTGCCTTTTTCCTTCAGCAATTACAGCTTCCGTTGCTTCAAGTGGATTGGTTAGTTCCAGTCCGGCTTTAATTTGCTCATCTGTTGATTTTGGCTTATATGGATAAGGCATATAACCCCGAGGAATAGTGCCTTCGGCTGGAGCCAGATTGGTATATCCATCAGCAAAAACCGGATTTGGTGTATAAGTTTCATAAGCCCGGGAATACTGCATATCAGGATAATAGGTATATCCCGGATTATTTTGATCCTTATTGCAGGATGAAAAACCTGCAACGAACAACATCAGGATGAAAAAAGTTACTGAATTTTTCATGACGATCAATAATTTGTGTGATAGTGAAGACTTTCTTCGTAAAAGGGATGATTTTTGGGTACCAGTGGTGCTTTGCTTAAACCCCAGAATGTTACTAACATAAAGAGACCTATGAAACCAATGGTTAATCCAATTTCAAGGAAACCTATTCCAGCAGCTTCATGACCCACTGCACTGGGCATAATAAGCTGGTATAGATCGACCCAGTGCCCGATAAAAATAAGCACTGCAACAGGAATAACCACCCAATAAACTCTTTTTGCATTACGAGGCATCATCAACAGGAATGGAATTGCAAAATTCACTATCAGATTAAAGTAAAATACCGTATCAAAATATTTAAGTCTTTCGTAGAAGTAGATTGTTTCCTCTGGGATATTGGCATACCAGATGAGCATATATTGCGAAAACCAAAGGTAAGCCCAGAAAATGCTCAAGCCGAACATATACTTACCCATATCGTGAATATGTTCTTCGTTCACATGTTTCATATAGCCCATACGCTGCAGCACAAAAACAAAAATCACAAGTACCGAAAAACCCGTAACAAGCATACTGCTAAATACATACCAGCCATACAAAGTACTGAACCAATGTGCATCAATCGACATCAGCCAGTCCCAGGAAGAAACCACGCTGGAAATTGCCAAAAACACCACATAAAATGCACTGTATTTTCTTAATCTGTTAAAATATTGAATATCTCCATTCATATCAAGCTGCCGCGAAGTTTTGCGAATCAACCAGGCCAAGAGCACCCAACCAGTAAAAAATACAAAAAATCGAATATAAAAAAACGGCTGATTCAGGTAGGCTACTTTTTTAATCAAAATATGATCGAGATGATCTTCGTGAGTCCACTCAAACAGGTGATGCATGCCCCCTGCGAGGAATACAATCAGCATAATTATTCCTCCAACAGGGATAAACATGCTCATGGCTTCACCTACCCTTTGCATGCTAACCTGCCAACCCGATTCGGCAATGGCATGCACTGCAACGAAGAATAATCCAGTCAATCCCAAACTCACAAAATAGAAACTATTCAAATGCAGGTTAGCATATATTCTATCAGCTTCCAGTCCGGCGATCCATCCATACAGCAGCGCGAGTAAGCCGATGGCCACCATAGCGATACCTGCCATTTTAAGGTTTTTAGTTAGCTTAAAAGTTGTATTTTCCATGGCTTAAAGTTCTATGCGTTGCGTTTTATACCTTCGGCACCTGCTTCCAGCAGTGCCTTTTCAATTTGTTCTTGAGCTTCCTCATCCTTAAGATTCACAACTACCAGAAAGCGATCATCGGTAATGCGCTCATCATGGATAACAGTTTTTGCACCCGGCCCCAATTTGAAATAAATCAAAAAAGCAAATACCATCGAAAAGGCAGCAAAAAGCACTGCAAGTTCAAAAGTTACGGGGATAAAGGAAGGCACGGCGAAGAAAGGTTTACCACCAAAATTGAGGGGATAAGCTTTGGTGAAAACCCATGCTTGAAAGAAGAATCCAACAGCGGTACCAACAAAACCTCCCCAAAAAGCAACTCTGGTGAGTCGAGAACGCCTCATTCCCAATACAATATCTAATCCATGAACAGGAAATGGAGTGAGTACGTCAAGGACTTCCAATCCTTTCTCTTTCATTTGACGAATGCCTTTTAACAGCTCGTCTTCGTCATAGTAATACGCAGTGATATAATCTTTATTCATGATGGGCTGTTTTTTTATGATCTCCAGATGACTTTAATACACTCTTTACCTCAGCAATTGCAATAACGGGAAACACCCGAATGAAAAGCAAAAACAAAGTAAAGAACAAACCGATCGTACCCACATACAAACCTACCTCAACAAGCGAAGGGCTATACATAACCCAACTTGAAGGCAGGAAGTCGCGGTGCAAAGAAGTTACAACAATTACAAATCGTTCGAACCACATACCTATATTCACAAATATCGAAATGATAAAAGTGGCTACTAAACTTGTTCTGATTTTTTTGAACCAAAACAATTGAGGTGTGACCACATTACAGGTCATCATTATCCAATAGGCCCAAGCGTAAGGCCCGAAAGCCCTGTTCATAAAAGCATACTGCTCATATTCAACACCTGAATACCAAGCCATAAAAAACTCTGTGATATAGGCGATCCCCACAATAGAACCCGTAAGGATAATTACCTTATTCATGGATTCAATATGGTTGACTGTTATATATTCTTCGAGATTCAAAGCTTTACGCGCTACTATCAGTAGCGTAAGAACCATTGCAAATCCTGAAAAAACAGCACCTGAAACAAAGTAAGGAGGGAAAATTGTGGTGTGCCATCCGGGAATTACCGAAGTGGCAAAGTCGAAACTAACAATCGTATGAACCGAAAGCACCAGCGGAGCGGCCAAGCCAGCCAATATCAAACTTACCGTTTCGTGGCGTGACCAATGTTTTGAGGAACCTGTCCAGCCAAAGCTTAAAAAACCATAAATAGCTTTGCGAATTTTTGTTTTTGCTTTGTCGCGAACTGTTCCCAGGTCAGGAATCAAACCTACATACCAAAAAATCAATGAAACAGCAAAATAAGTTGAAATAGCAAACACGTCCCACAACAATGGTGAGTTAAAGTTCACCCATAAATTTCTGGTATTTGGATAAGGGAAAATAAAGAAACCCAGCAAAAGTCGTCCCATGTGAATCAAGGGGAAAAAACCGGCGCAAGCAATAGCAATAAGCGTCATAGCCTCAGCCGAGCGGTTAATACTAGTCCGCCATTTCTGACGGAAGAGCAACAAAATTGCTGAGATAAAAGTACCGGCATGGCCAATACCAACCCACCAAACGAAATTAGTAATACCCCAGCCCCATCCAACGGTTTTATTTAAGCCCCAGGTGCCGATGCCATAATAAACGGTTTGGTAAGTGGCCCATGCACCAAAAAGCGCGGCTATTCCAGCCAGCGTGATTCCCAAATACCAATAAATGGAAGGTTTCCCTGCCATGGGAGCCAGGATATCCTTGGTAACCTGGCTGTAGTTCTTCTCACCTCTGATGAGTGGTTCTCTGATCGGAGATACGTACATTCCTGTAAGATTTTAGTTATACGGTTGTGTTTTTTACTTTGGTCAAATAGCCTACCGAGGGCAGGGTATGCAACTCTTCGAGTAAGTGATAATTGCGCTCATCTTCAAAGTATTTGGCTATCTTGCTACTCTTATCATTCAAATTACCAAATACGATTGCCTCGGAAGGACAGGCCTGTGCGCAGGCGGGAACAACATCACCATCGCGCAGCTGTCTGTTTTCTGTTTTAGCTTCCAGTTTTTTCTCCTGAATGCGCTGAACGCAGAAAGAACATTTTTCTATCACACCTTTAGCACGAACTGTTACATCAGGATTTAAAACCATACGCCTTAAATCAGTTGTCATAAGTGCTGGATCCTTTTCATTTCCCTTCATAGCATCTGCCCCTGTATAGTCAAAAAAGTTGAATCGACGCACTTTGTAAGGACAGTTGTTGTTGCAATAACGGGTTCCGATACAGCGGTTATAAGCCATTTGGTTCAATCCCTCGTTACTGTGCGTAGTTGCGGCAACCGGACAAACATTTTCACAAGGAGCATTATCACAATGCTGACAGGTAACAGGCTGACGTAAAACCTCAGGATCATTCTCATCACCCTTGTAATAACGGTCAATTCTAATCCAGTGCATTTCTCTGGCCATCATCACCTGTTCTTTACCAACAACCGGAACATTATTTTCGGCTGAACAGGCCACTACGCAGGCATTACAGCCTGTACAACTATTAAGATCAACGGCCATTCCCCAATGGAATCCATCATATTGATGCTTAGGATAAAGTGTTTTAAGATGTTTCTTGATTTCCTCTCGAATTTCATTTCCGGAAATGGGATTTTCTTTGTAATCCGCGAGTGTAGTTTCACGCACAATCTCACGCCCTTCCATCGAATGATGGCTTTGAGTGCGAGCTACTTCATACTTACCCCCCAGTTGCTCCATCGCAACATCAGGGCGAACATATTGCAAATGCCCATTCACAAAATTAAGCTGCCCAAAAGCATTCTTTCCAACACCTGTAGCAGGAATTCCAGCTTTTTCGCGGCCATAACCCATTGCTACTGATAAGGTTTTATATTCTTGTCCGGGTTGAATTAAAACCGGCAATTCACCCATATTTCCAACATTCACGGTGTCAAAATCTTTCAATCCTAATTCACCTGCAAGCTTAGGAGAAACAGACACATAGTTATCCCAGCATGCTTTGGTAACCGGATCGGGCAGCTCCTGCAACCAGGGATTATTAGCATGTTTACCAGTACCAACAGCAACGTTGGCATAAACAACCAATGCCAGTTGATCAGCATTACCAGCTTTTACGTTTTGCTGAGCTGCTAAGGCTGATGTGTTATCAAAAACAAAGTCATCGGCTTCTGTGCGGCCTGATTCAAAAATACCATCATGTAATTTACTGTTCCAAAAACCTGTAAACGTTAGGTTATCAGCCTGTGCAAAAAGATTATTTTCCCAATATTGCTGGATGTAGGTTCTGAAATCAAGATCGCTACCCATCCATTTCAGGAAACTCTGTTGTGCCTGACGGGTATTAAAGATGGGACGGATTGTCGGCTGTGCGAGTGAGTAATATCCCGTTTTGATTTCTGCATCACTCCAGCTTTCCAGAAAATGATGATCAGGACAAATAAAATCAGCGAGCGGTGCTGTTTCCTCTTCAAGAACAGGCATCGCAACTTTTAGCCCTACTTTGGACAATCCGCTGACAAATTTTTCCTTTTCAGGAAAATCATAGGCAGGATTCACATCATAAAGGAAAATCCCATCAATCGAACCAGCATTCATATCTGCTACTAATTGTTGCAGTTTTTTATCGTCGGCCTGACGGATTTTCAAATGAACACTTGTATATATTGTATTGCCGTAACTTTGCAGCAACTGGTTGATCCCATTGATCATCAACTGTGTTTCGGGATCGTTGCTTCCGGCCACAACAAGGGCTTTGGCTTTTTTGCTGTACAATTCCTTAGCGATAGCCTTTACATCGGCAGGGCTATCAATTTGTTTCGTACCAGATTCACCGGCAAGTTTTTGTAACTCATTAAACAATGCGGCAACAGTTTGCTTTTCCAAACCCGGATGCAATTGAATTCGCTTGTCAGCATTTGAGCCGGTAACCGACATGGCACCTTCGAGGTGGATATGGCGCGACATTTTTTTCTCACCATTTGTTAGTTTTCGGTTCTTGCTATACTGTTTCGTAAACTCAACAGGTGTTAGCCAGCTTCCAAGAAAATCAGCATCAAAGCTGACAATTACGTCAGCTTTCTCAAAATGATAAGCAGGTAAGAATGCTTTTCCAAAACTAAGCTTATTGGCTTCGCGCATTGCACTGGCCGATAGCACATCGTAGGTGATATGTTCGCCTGGATACTGTGTTAAAAATTCATTGATAACAGCTTTTGTCGAAGGACTTATCACTGTTGCTGAAAGAACCACAATTTTTCCGCCCTTATTTTTTATTGCGTTGAGTTGGCTGATAATTGCCTGATCCACTTCCTGCCAGCTGGAAGTATTTTCTCCAGCCTGAGGTTCTCTATAACGAGAATTATCGTACAAGCCTAAAACTGCGGCCTGAGTACGGGCATTGGTACCACCTTGGGTAAGTGAAGATGCCTTGTTACCTTCAATCTTAATAGGCCGGCCATCACGAACTTTTACCACAACCGGACAATAATCTATGCCGTCAAAAAATGTTGAGGCATAATAACTTGCCTTTCCAGGGACGATTTCTTCTGGCTGAATAAGCAGTGGAATAGCTTTACGTACAGGCTGTTCGCAGCTGCTTGCGATAGCTGCAGAGGCAACAGTAAAACCAAACAGCTTCAGGAAATCGCGTCGTGATGCGGTAGTAGACTTTTTTAACTCCTGCTGCATTTCGAAGATGAACTGTCGGTCGCCGGCAGGTTTGTTTTCTGCTTCGGGCCTGATATCAATTTTAAGTTCTTCGAGACTTCTAAAATATTTTTGTTCCATATGGGATTTCTTATCAGGTTAGTGAATTAATAGTGACATTTCATGCAATCGCCACCACCAAGCATATCGGCAGTCACTTTTTTGACTTCACCATTTTTGAACTGCTCATGCATTAATTCATATGACTTAAAGAATTCGTTATTAGCAAACTGCACCTCGGTAGTACGATGACAATTGAGGCACCAGCCCATGCTGAGGTCTTGTACTTGCATCACGACATCCATTTTTTCTACTTCGCCATGGCATTGGGCACAATCCAGTTTTCCAGAGTTAACATGTTGAGCATGACTAAAAAACACGTGATCTGGCAGGTTATGAACACGCACCCATTCCACTGGCTTTCCACTGTTCCAGGCTTCATAGATTTTATTGATTTCGGCAGTACCTGTAACTTTTCCTTCACGTACTTGACTATGACAATTCATACACACATTAGTAGAGGGAATACCAGCACTTTTACTATCTTCAGCAGATGAGTGGCAATACTTACAGTCAATCTTATTTTGTGTGGCATGTATCTCATGCGAAAACCAGATAGGCTGCTCAGGTTGATAATATTGCTGGCGACCCAGCGCTGTGGCTTCCTTATAAACCACTTCGCCAATAATACCCAGCGCAATCAGCACGAGCGTTTTATGAACGAAAGTAGCTTTGATCACTTTTGTTACGAAGAGATCGATAATTGTAATTAGGAAAATTATCAATGTAATAATAAAGGTCGTTCCAAAATTTCGGTTGGCATCTCGTTCTATTTCTGCGAGCTTGAGTTCCTTTTCGCGTAATTGCGCAGCTCTGGCAGCATCTGCGGTGGCACCTTTATCAGCTTCAGCCTCCATCTGAGCCAAATACTCATCAGCAACCTGGCCACCATTTTCAATCAGAGCAAGAATATCAATAATTTGCTCATCTGTGAGATCATGCGGTGGCATTGGTATTTTATTGTATTTCTCAAATAAAGCAACGGCATATTCATCTCCTGAAGCAATAACTTCCTGAGTGTTGCGAATAAAGCGAATCAGCCAGGCAGTATCCCTTCTTTGAGTGATACCAGCCAAATTCGGACCAACTAGTTTGGGGCCTTCAAGGTTGTGACAGGCCTTACATTGTTGAAAGTTCTTTAAAGCTTCAGGGGTTTGCGCTTTTATAAAATTAAAAGGCAGTAATAACAATCCCAATAAGCCTAGAACCATCATTTTTTGCAGTTTACCTTGCAAGGTAATGATTGAGTGCGTCATAATAGATTTCCTGATGGTTGTAGATTCAAAACGGTTACTTATGTTGTAATTTTGGTAAAACGCTAAGCTTTCACTTTAACGCCGTACAAAATTATTAAAAAATTGATTTGATCAAGGAATTTTAGTATTTCCTTACCAAAATATTTAAGTTTTTATTTCATTGCATGCCAATTTAAGTGTTAGTAACTATTTCCCATTGCTATTTGTATTGGGCTCGAAAGCTTGTGTTTTTGAAATGCGATCAGCTTTAATTTCAATTTGAAGGAATATCGTATCGCTTACAATATAAGATTCATCCCCTCCCCCATAAGTTTTCGACATCGCAAAAATGCCCCAGTCGGTTCTGTCGATAGCAATAGTATCAGTTTGGGCTTCAAACGATTGATCGTCCCATCTGACAAATGACTTAAAGCTGATACAAACAGGTATATCCTTAAGCGTAAGATCACCTTTTAAAATGATGCTATCTGGAGCAATTTTTTGGGTACAGCATAAATCAAAATAACTGAAAGGATATTTTTTTGCATCTAGTAATTCCTGCGACTTAATGGTATTTTCGAGCACACTTCGCATCAGATCATAATCGATATCAGAATTCCTAACGCTATCCATAGTCAGCGTAAAATTAGCTTCAACTAATTCTCCCTCAACAGCACCTACAGCTCCTAATTTAAACTTTAAAGTTCCCCAATGGTTCTCAGCCCGCCAATAGAGCAAACTCTGATTAATATCAACCTTATATGATAAGGTGTCGGTTGAGTTTTGACCACTAACATGCTGCCATAGGATAGTTACTAAAAACAACATCAAGCCTGCTATTTTTCTTGATTTTCTCATTCATCAGGATTTATACGAAAAACAACACCTGTAGCTTTTCCATTTTCCCCGATAAACGGCAGTAAATCCTTTGGAATATTAATCGCATCGCTAAAATCTGTATCAACCAGTTCTGCAGCAAAAAAATCAGTACCTTTTAAATCGGCTCCAACAAAACTTGCCTCTTGCAAGTGAGCCCCTTTAAAATTTACTCCATGGAGCCTGGAATGCACAAAACTGCATGCTTCAAGTCCGGCTCCCGTAAAATCAGAATAACTATAATCGACAGAATCAAATCGAGATCCAGCAAATACGGTTATAATAAACTTCACTTTAATGGCCTTACTGTTCGAAAAATCAGCATCTGTCAATTCTGATTCTTTCATCAGGGCATTCGAAAAATCAGCATGTCTAAACGAAGACCGATTACCTTTTACGCCAAACATATTGGATCCTCTGAAATCGGAAGAATCAAGCAGTGCTTCGTTCATCGCGGTGCGAAAAAGAACCGCCTGAGCAAAATTGCAATGCCGCATTGTTGTATTGTTGAATGATGACCACCTCAGATCTGCAAGCCGAAAATCAGCATAAGAAAAATTACTTCCATTGGCTATTGCAGTTCTGAAACTTACTCCCCTAAAATCACCATACCTTACAGACACATTTTGCCACTGCACCCCATCCAAATTATTGAAACGAAAATCATCAAAATCTTGTGGAACAGCCTCAAAACCCTTAAACCGCTTTTGATTGGAAGGAAGTAGCATTTCCTCATTAATCAATTTGATCCGATAGTCTGGTGTGGTTGAAGTTGGCAATGGCAACAAAGTAGTGGTGTCAACGGCTTTCGCAAACAACTCCTGATGTATATCGTAGCGAGAATGGCTGCTGCAAGCCGTAATCAAAGCAGCAATAGCCAAAACAGCAAAAAATCCGCTCCATTTTATCATATGATATCCCTTGTTTTAAAAAAATAACTTCCAAACCAGCCAAACAATCCGCCCAAAGCGATAGGATAAGCAATGGCAAAAACAATAAACCACCCCCTGCTCACTGTATCCAGGATAAAGTATGAGGCAGCTCCCATAACAGTCAACTCCGGATCAAACAATACCAAAACTGCTGTACGAAAAACCTGAAGTGGATTAATCATACCAAAACCAATCACCGTTCCCGCATCAAGGCGCAGCTTCAAAAGCAATCCCATCAGGATGAGATCCAGAAAAGCCACCAACAGCAGCCAAAGGATAAAAGCTGTGCTTATCGCCAAATCTTGCGAATGCGAAACCGCTGAAATAAACATGCTGATGCCCAAAAAACAAAATATCATAGCAGCCAGTAAAGCACTGTAAAGCATAAACAAATCCCAGGGCACATCCAGTTTGGTGAAACTACCCCAAACCGCAGCGCCAAGCAAAGCCATAAAAACCGGAATGTAAGTCACCAGAAACTTGGCACTGAACTTGCCCCAAAAATAGCCCGAAAAGGAAACCGGAAGCGAAAGCATGTATTCCATTACATTCGATTCGCGATCGCCCACTACCGAACGAACAGTTGTAATGAGCACATAAATAGGCAAAATAACCATACTCACCTGCATAAATGTAACCATCAGCCGACTCAATCCCACAAATCCAATGATTTGAGATTCAGTAATTCCGGTAGAAAACATCACCGCCACAAAACCACCAAAGAGAACACTATATGTCCAAAACCACTTTGAGCGTAAGTTTTGCCGGATATCTGCATTCATGATTTGTATGAGGCTGGAATGTGTAAATAGATTGCGTTGCATAATTTGCAGTTTTTGACTTTTTAAAAAAGCTTGTCTCTTAATTAATCGTGGTGAAGCATTTTTTTCTTTTTCAAGAAATCCTCCCGCATGCTAATGCCATCACGAATGCGCTGAGTAGTTGTCTCAAAATCAAAAGATGTATCAGATTTTTGCTTGTGAGCTGCATAGCCATATCCCATTGGCGTTGCAATACCATAGGAATACCAAGCTTCTTCCACCCTGATCCATTCTCCGGTTTCGACGTCTGCGATATAGGAAACCGCTTCATCCCCACCATACTTTTCCCAATCCGGGCTATCCATATATTGAATCAGACATCCCAAATCGTCGTACCATAAAACCTCATTACGCATATTGATTGATTGTGCCGAAAACGTGGCATCGGCCAATCCCATCAAGCAGTTGATACAAATATCACGGTCGAAATTAATCTCTCTCGGACTTTGATCTGCTTTGCGAACACACATTGAAAACGCAAAAACTGCTGTCATTAAAATCAATATTTTTTTCATAATTTCTTAATTATCAGTTACTAATTTATCTAATACTATTTTACCCAAATCCATTTCTATCACCCGATTCACGAGATCCTTTATCTCGTCCATACGGTGACTGCTTAGAATCATCAAAGTATCCTTACTGTATTCTTTTAACTGTGAAAACAGAATTTCACGCGCCTGCGGATCGAGGTTTGCAGAAGGCTCATCCAACAGTAAAATCTTTACTTTCCTACCCAAGGCAAAGCTAATCAGCAGTTTCTGTTTCATACCACCCGATAGCTTATAAAACGGCTTATGCAAATTTTGATCAATCTCCAATCCAAGCTGATTGCTAATAGTTTTAAATGCAGCAGCATCTGTTTTAGTAATTCGTTCAAAAAAGTGTATCAACTCCCCCACTGTCAATTTAATTGGAGGAGGCGTTTGTGGCACGAAACCAATCTGTTGTAAAATCTCCCTGCGATCTTTTCTGGGATTAAGCCCTAAAACTTTTAACCTGCCTTCAAAATTATATTGTCCGAGAACACAGCGTATTAATGTTGTTTTTCCGGCGCCATTCTGACCAATAAGTGCGATACGTTGATCGCTTAAAAGATCAACCGACAAAGAATCAATAACTTGTTGACGCTTGAATCTTTTCGAAAGATTCTCAATTTGGATAATGCTATTGTTGAGCTGTTTGATCATCATTAAAAATTATTTACAATAGAGATGAAGCACCTCTTACTGAATAGGTTAAAGCATTGCCCGGGCACACATCCACACACAAACCACAACGGGTACAATCGGAACCAACATAGTGAACATCTTGTGTAGCCGCGCCACGTTTCACAAACCACAATTCGTGGGGAACCAAACAAACCTTTTGGCATTCGAGGCAATATCCACATTTGTCGTGTTCAAATTTGACCGCCACCGGCGAAAGTTTACCAACCAAGCTATAAGTTGCTCCAATTGGACAAACATAGCGACACCAAAACCGACGGCTTACGAAAACTTCGAAAAGGATTATTGCAAGCACCCAAAGCAGTAAAAGACTGGGGCCGTATATCATTGCCTTTGAAATGATACCGACTACATTCAGGTTTTCAAAAACCAGGTTTTTTGTTAATACAGCCAGCAATAAAAAACCCACCAAAAAGACAAAACGTAAGCCGATATGGTAGGTTCTTTCTTTTATTTTCTTCTTCTTAACCAAATAGTTATGAACTTTTTCGGCCCATTCGGCTAAAAAATGATATGGACACATCCAAGAACAAAAAGAGCGGCCGCCTAAAATAAGCCAGAAGATGAGAATCGTGAAAAGCCCGATCCAAAAATTCATGGTGAGCATGGCCAAATATCCGGTTGTGGACGAAATTGCCAGCAGTTGCAGTGCATTATATGGATCCATCAGGTAAAAACCGATCAGTCGCGAACCGCTTAATGAGCCTTCTAAAACGGATAAATCAAGGTAAAAAGAGGCCACAAATAACAAATTCATAAAAAGCAAAAATGCCCAGCGAATATTACGCATTTTATGGTTTTTCTTTTTGGAGTCGCGCCATTCTTTATAACTCAAGCCTGCCAAACTATGTGGCATTTGCTCAACTGCCTTGGGAGTGAGCGGGCTTTTTTTCTTTGCGTTGGAAAAATAATCAGATGCCATGACTTTATCAATTAGAAGGGTTCAACAACAATACTGGGTTCAGCTGTAGGGCAAACCATCTGGCAAACCCCGCAACCTGTGCAACCATCAAGCACATGTGGAACAAGTTTCTTTCCACTTCTGCTGCGTCTCTGAATGATAGCTTTTTCACCAATCGGACATTCTGTGATACAAAGGTCACAAACCTCACGATCGAAAATCCTGTCGCGTAGCGGGCTTGCCGAAACTTCATTTTTCCCGGGTGAGCGCTGTACGCCTTCAAAATCACTGCCACGAGGATTACCTTTAAATCCTTCGCCTTTGTGCGCCAGACAAGTGTTTCGGTTCACGTGAGCCTTCCCCATTCTTACAGCTTCCTTCATGGCCACCTTTTGCACTTCAAAGGGATTTACTGTAGCAAGATCAGCCCCGGGTTCGGCGGCTGCCTTTTCGACAGCACGCACCCCTTCTTCTTTGAACGGTCTGAAATCCAATACTGCTGTCGGACATGTTTCAACACATTGCAGTGCATCACACGAAAAATCACAAGCCTGAATACGCGGTGAGATATAAGGTGTTCCAAAACCAAGCCCTTCGCCAGCACCAGCCAGTTCGATGGCATGCACCGGACAAATTTGAACGCAAAGGCCACATTTGATGCAGCCTTGCAAAAAGTCCTCTTCGGAAATGGCACCGGGTGGCCTCAAAAAATCTTCGCGCGGCATTGATTGTGCGGCGTTTTTATCGAGCAAAAAAGTGGCTGTTCCAACCACTGCCAAAGTACCGGCAGCAGCAATTCCACCTTTAAAAAACTCCCGACGATTTAGACTATTTTTTTCCTTTTCCATGGTTTTGGTATTTACATTTTATATTACTTTTTGCCGGAGCAAGTTGATCTGCTCCGGCTTTTATCATCCTAAAAAGAATATTTCAAACCAACGTTAAAACTTCGACCGGGTTCAAAATAGAGGCTTTGAACATCCATAGCTTTATAAGCGCGACTCAAATGTTCAACATAGTTCTTGTTCAATATATTACGCACGCTAAACATTACTTCTAAAGATCCAAAAGCAGTGTAATCAGCATAAAAATCAAAAACAGCAAAACCAGGCGTCCTTGATTCATTAAACGAGGCTGCTACCCTATCCTGCTCATCCGCAATGCGTCCATGAATTTCAGCATTGAATAAGTTGGAACGATAAGCCAATGCTGTTTGAAACGTTAAAGGGGTAATTTCTGCCAAAGGCTCATCCCAGCTAACATTCTGTCCATAAGTGTAGGAAGCAGAAAGGTTATAATGCCAATTTTCGGCAAATTTCCAGTCGAAACCCGCTTCAAATCCTGTGAGGAAAACCTCATCCGCATTTCTGAATTGTTTGGTGAATTTAGGATCCATACAGGCATTGTAAATCCTTGGAATTGTAGTATCAACAGCTGCTGTGATATAATCCTGCACATAAGAATAAAACACATCTGTGAAAATCGTTAATCCTTTGATATTCTTTTCGATACGAGCATCAATTTGATAATTCACTTCCGATTTCAAATCAGGATTTCCAATATATTCATAGGCATCCATTCCAACACTCAAATGATTGATAAACAATTCGGTAAGCTCTGGTGAACGTGTAGCTCTTGCCACAGCAAAATAGAGATTATAGCCTTTTGGCAAAAACCAGGTGAGTGAAGTTGTTGCAGAGATATCAAAACGATCGTCGGGTTGAATTTCATTGTTGTATTGCTCCTGAAAATCAGCTGCCGGATCATTGATGTTATAGGTTATATAATCAGATCGCAAACCCAATGTCCAGACCAGATTTTCGTTGATATCCCTTTTATTTTCGAGGAATAATCCTAAATCATCATGATTCGAATCCTGCCAGGTTTTATCAAAGAAATATTTGGGCGGATCAAATTCCTGCCCGGTACAGGTGTTTTTAAAAACCAAACGATCTCTACCTCCATCTTTTCCAATATGTTTATAATCTATACCAGCATAGAGCAAATTATTAGAAGCCGTTTGCAAACCAAACTCTGTTCTACCTCCAAAAACCTGAGCAGTAACAGGCGACACCGCATGAACTACTTTGTAAGCAGGCCTACGCTTATTACTCATTTCATGATCCACATAACTTCCATATGCTTTGATTTTGAATGATTTTAGCAGAGGACTGATATTGGTGTAGGCATAATCCAAAGAGAGGATACTGCTATTGTCATTATCCGCATCCATCGGAAGGCCGGCATATAGCACATCTTTGGCCATACTCTGGCGCCAGGCAAGCTGAAGTCGCTGGCTTGGCGCAAATTGATATCCCATTTTCATGGCATAACCAAAACGTGAAAAAGATGAAGCAATTTCCTGCCCCGAACCACTCTCGTAATTGCCATAGTCTTTAAAGCCTGCATTAAGCGAAAAATCAAACTTATTCAAAACTGTCTGGACAAAAAGATTGGTGTAGTAATTGCCACCATTGGATTGGTATCCAGCTTCGACACTTCCCGCAACAGGTTGATCTATTGACCGATCAGGCTTACGGTTCACAATGTTGATAATACCCCCCATGGAAGCGCCATAACGAACACTAAAAGGCCCTTTGATGACTTCAATTTTTTCGATTTCTTCAGGAGCCACCTGCGAAATAGTAGGATCCATGCGATTGGGGCAGGCATTCGTGCTGTGCACACCACCATCGATCAAAACATTGAGCTGACTGTATTTGAAACCACGCAATACAGGTTCCATGCCATAATTGCCGCGCTTTTCGACACCAAAACCAGCCTGATTGATAAACATGGCACCACCATCATGGGGATTCTCAACCTGAATGGTACGGCCTGCTATATTTGTTTTTGTTAGATTTAATGGACTTTTTGCCGATATTAAGATCTCCTCTAAAACGAGGGTATCTGTTTGAGCCTGCATCACTGTTGCAAAAGCCAAAAGCGCTGCCGACACTATAATTTTTGTAATCGTTTTGTACATGATTGTAACTTTTAATGAAAGATTGTTCCTGCTAACAGGATTTCTAAATAATCAATAGCAGTGTAGCTGCCAGACTTCATGGGCGCCGCTAACTGTTTCAGGAAAAAGTTACTTTTGGAGGTGGTGTATTGACCTTTTTAGGGTAGAATATAAGATTAGTAGCATAATAAAAGTACTTACTACTCAGCTCTTTTGAAATTATTGTTTCAGTAAGATTTTCAACTGGCAGATAGATTAAGCCTGTGTGGCTAATTGTAGTTTCAGGTATATCAGTTGTTTTATTTTCTTGCTCATCGTCTTCACCTGAGCGTTTGATTAGTGCGGATAGATAGGCGATATCACCAGTCAATGGGTGATTGTCGTCCTTCGAGAAATTGATCACTTGCGATTGCTCCATCCCGGAAATCAGATAAAGGTATTGCCAAATTTGTAATTCGGGCAGAAACACAAAAGCTAGGTGCAAACTCAATAATATGCCAGCAATCACACGCCTTTTCATAATTGATCCTTGAGTTTATCATCCAACGCTTTGTCCCATAAATATATAGGTGTTTTATCGCGCAGAACCATTTTAGGCTCGGAAAATGGCGCCAATCGCTCCAAAAAGTCAAGCACCAGTAAAAGAGGCGAACCATAAAAATATTTGAGATCACGATCGAAAGACCACAAGTGCTCTACATAAGCAAAGAGGGTATAAGGAGTATCTCCAATATTGTCCCCATTCTTATCAAACCCCTGATAATCATCAAAATAATTCTCCTGCCAGCGGTTCAGATTAGCTGTTTTTCCTTCGGCTTCAACCTGAACCAAGTTGTTATGAAAATAATTGTGCTTATAAAGATTACCTTCCTGATTGGTGTGAAACTTGATGCCCACACCACAAAAGGCAATTTCGTTATACATGACGGTATTTGTCTTTTCGGGTACAAAAGGAGAAACATCCACATGAATACCTTCCGAAGAGTAAATAAAACGATTGTGCAAAATCTGATTTGAAGAAGTCTCTTTCATGCCCAGGCACATTCCGCTTACACCATTCGAATGCATGATTGTATTGCCTGTCATAACAGTCATTTCGCTATACATCAGGAAAACACCAACCGAATTTTCATAAAAATAATTATCGTTTATCCTGTTATTGTGTGCATACATAAAGTGGATACTATAACGGTTTCCAACTCCTTTGTTGGCTTCAAAGGTGTTTTCGGATGAATACCAAACAACCATATCGCGCACATTGTGCCAATAATTACCTTTTATCAAATTATTTTTGGAATACCACAAACGAATGGCATCGCCTTTAAGAGCCATATCACGTTTTAAAAGTGAAGTGATTTCGTTATATTCGATCAGATTATGTTCCGATTGAAAAATATCAACCCCAAAAAGACATTCTTCAATTAAGCAGTTGCTTACAACATTATAATTTCCAATAATTTTTACTCCGCAGTCGATCTTATCATGCGATCCGCCTGATTCTATAATATGGAGGTTTTTGAGCACCACGGTATTTGTCTCCAAAAAAATTACCGATGACTTACCCAGACCGGAAATCGTTACTTTTCCTTCGCCGTCAAGCGTAATGGCGTTTCGTGTAATTTTAACCGGACCAGTATAAAAACCAGGTTCAAGAACCACATATTTACCGGGAGGTGTTCGGTCAATAATCTCCTGAAGCGGAATAGGATTACTTCTGTCCTGATAGCCTTCAATTTTTATGGAGGGGCCAAACAGCAAATCGTCTTGAGCCATCAAAGGCACTAAGACTATTGAGCAGAGTAAACCTAAAACTAATTTTATCATTTTCATTTTTAAAAAAGTTCGGGGGGATATTCCGCCCCCCGATCCTTTAATTATTATTCTGTCCGTAGTGATTTACGTTTTAAAAGAATAGCGAGTATCATAAAAACAAAAGCTGCCAGCGCGATATAAAATCCATAGTAAGGATAAGATTCAGTAGTAAACTGAGCTACTTTTCCTTCACCAAAAACTGTTGGCATAAAAGGTTTGATACCTGCAAAGGCGCCACCGCCATGCAAACCCAGATTGTGACCATACCAATAGAGGTGATACATGTACATAAAAAGAAAGTAAAATGGCACTAAAGCGGGAATTAGGCCTGAAACCAAATTGAGTTTTTTTGGAGTTGCCATAAAATACAAACCCAAAAGAACAAACAGCACAAAAATGTAAGGCGAATACGTCATAATGGTATTCAAAACTTTGAGTGTTGCCGGCGTAACGTCAACCTTTATTTTCTGTCCTGTTGCAGGATCATATACATCATTTCCTTCTGCATCTCTCTGTGTATCGAACACATAAAAACTTGGGTGGTCTAATGATGGAGGATTATTCCTGCCTTGCACAATGGGATACATGCCAATATAATGGTTGATGGCATTCATCTCCATCAGGCAGTCGGCTCCTTCGTTAGTGGCAAGTTCTTCTCTTTCCTTTACACCTTCGCATCCGTTATAAACACCGTCAAATTTAAAATTAATCCGAATTCCTTTTGGGTACATTGATTTAGGATATTGAATACTTTGCAGAGCAACACCCCAAATTGGTGTGAAATAAGTAACACCTATCAATATAACTCCAATAAGAGCAAAAATGATGTATGCTTTTGACTTCATAATACTTCGTTTCTTTTATTACCTCTGAGGTTCAACACCAGCTTTGCTCATCATAAAATTGATGGCATCGTATAAGTCTTGCTCAGAGCAATCCATGCAAGTACCTTTTTCGGGCATCACACCATATTTCCCGGTGTATCCGTTATTGGCGTGTTCCAGCAAGGTAGTCATACCTTTGGCAGCAATTTCTTCCCAACGAGGGGTATCCTCAAGAGCCGCAGCGCCGGCTACACCTTTCAAGTGGCAGGCAATACAAGCTTTGCTATAAACAGCTTCACCATTGGCTAAATCGGCAGTTCTTCCGCCACCGCCGCAGCTGCTGAGCATTACCGTAAAGAGTAATCCTCCAAATAGGACTGTGAATTTTCTTTTCATTTTTAAAAATTATTAATGTTAATGTTAGTTAATTACACGCTGCCAAAGTTACGGTATTTTGCCTGGAGAATCATCCCTTCTCCCGGCAAAAAAACCTATTGCTCTTGCGATAAGTATTGTGTAGTTCGGATTTTGAGATAAGTAATAATTTTTGCAACATCTTCTTCTGAAACATTCTGATCAGGCATAGCCAATTTGTAGCGCTGACGCATGGCTTCAATATCTGTCTCACTCATATGCTCCTCAGGATTCATGATCCAGGTTTTTAGCCAGTCCTCAGTGCGTCGTTTATCAACCATCAGCAGGTCAGGGCCGTTGAATTCTTCACCAAATTTATGGCAAGCATTACAGCCATAATTCAGAAATTCCATTTCGCCTTCGGCCAGGTTTTTCATTTCGATGGCAGATGGCTGGAACGACTGCATTTGCATATCGGCCTGAACACGTTTTGAATAGGCCAATAAGCGCTCATTTTCAGCTTTATCACTATGTTTAACAGTTAAATATCCTTGCAGCATCCTGCCGTTGGCGTTGTGATAGTGATCAAGCAACAATGGAAACATTCCTGCTCTCTCAGCATTAAACTCCAAAGTGGCAGTTTCGCCAGGTCTCCAGCGATAAACCTGATCGTAGGCAGAAATCTCATAAACGTAGTGATCAAGATTGGTTTGTCCGTGATTGGTGATATGGATCTCCACTTCATTGCCTTGGTCAACCACAATATTTCCAGGCTTAACACTGCCCTTACTGATGGTTGCATAAACATGCACCTTATTGCCTTTATTTACTATACGCTCAGATCCAAGCTCGGTAAAGTAAGGCGATTTCTCCATTGTGTAAATATTGGTGCCTGTTGGATACGTCTCAGCAGATTCAAAGCTTTCGTCTGCAATTATTGAGGTATAATGCGGCTCACCCATTGGTACAGGTAGATCATATAAAATGGTCATCTTATCGCCATCAATATCAATTAATTGATGATTTTGCGGATGTAAAGGACCAACAGGATTAAATCGGTCGATCGATAATTTATTGAGTGAGATTAGGTACTTACCATGTGGATTAACCACGTCGCCATGTGCTGCAACAAGGTGTCCGACATTATAGTGAGAAGAAACATAATCCAGCACTTTCAGGTTAATGTAATCCCATTTGGTGATGCGCGAATCAACGTAGATGGAGGTGTAAATCACACCAGGCTCGTCATCATATTGATTATGCAAAGGTCCCAAACCAACTTCAACACTGCCGTGAAGCGCAGTTTCGAGCGAAATAATCGGTACACCATATTCATCAGTCCCTTCAAAGTTTTTCTCGTTGATAGCTTTTGTGATTTTATCCCAGGAATAAACCCAGGCATGTGAATCAAGCTTACCAGCCACAACGATGTATTTTCCATCAGGGCAAACATCAACTCCGTGAGGAGATTTAGGTTCAGGAATCAAGAAGAATATATTATTTTCAACGGCCACATCAATAGGAATAACTTTGTGGTTATTGATCACTTTATATTTACCTTGTTTCACCAATTGCTCTGCTTTTTTCCAGTTCACTACGTGCAAATAATCCACATCGCGTGAAGAGCAACCAGCCTCGAACGGTGGACGGCCACTTTCAATACCACCAAAATACATCTCGGTGCAGAATGAATTGGTAAACGACCAGCCATAACTGGCATTCTTTCCCATATCTGTTAAGTCTTGCGTATAGGGCGGGAACTCCATCGTAAAAGAGTTTTTCTCATCAATACGGCCTTTTTCATTGTCAAACTTCCAATAAGTCAATCCTCCACGCCAGTATTTTCTGAAATTTACCTCCGTAAGCGGATAGTATTTCCTATCGATTGGAGCAGGATACTGAGCTGCCTCGCCAATATATTCAGAATTTGGCGTAAAGAAACAACCACCGTGATTGCTTCTGAAGATTGGATTGTTAACAGTTTGCTTGAGTTCCCAGTCTTTTAATGAGATTACAAAAACGCGCGGATTGGCTTTGTCATTAATCACAGCCCATTTACCGTTGTAGTTGCCATTAGTTTCAGAAAAGCCCGGGTGGTGTGTATCGCCCCAGTTGATTACTTGTCCGTCGATATAACCAGATTTCAGAATCTCGGAACTTTCCTTGCTGTAGCCGAATCCGTTGACAGGCTGACGCGAAGAGGTAGGAACATATTTTACCAACCGCATCGAAGGGATGGTGTACATAATCATGTTTCCGGCTTGGCCGCCAGAATTCAATGCAACATACTCATCTTTTAAATTATCAGGGGTGTAGGTTTTCGTTGCAGCCAAAACATCATCGGCATTCAAGCCACGGCGCTTCACGATATCATTTAATGACTCTTCTCCGTAAGGCGCACCTGCAACGCCAGTCTTTGTTTTGTCTCCCTCTGTGCCACAAGCTGTTATCAGCATCATTGCGGCAACGACTATAACTGTCATCAGAAGACCAGGAGTGTTGTATAGCTTATATTTTTTCATAACACAAAATTTCTTGTTTATTAATTATGATTACATGCTGATTTGTTCAGACAACAACTTTTTAGCTCTTAGCCCAACATCGGCAGTTTTAACCTGATATTGCCAATACTGCTCTGCCCAAAGAAAAGCATCTTTCCATTTGCCTTCGGCAGCATAGCGCTCGTAATTAACTTTGGAGGTTTTTGCTAATTCAAGCTGATCGAGGGCATCCACAACCAGTGCCTCTACGTAAGGATATTTTTGGTATTCGTTTTCTTTCAGAAATGTTACAACACTGTTGATCACATCCTGTGTTTGATTAATAACTACCAGTTTATCCTCATAATTCTTTTTGTATTCAGCCAATTGTTCCTGGCTTAGCTCAATTTCACCACTATCCTCAGCAGATGCTACATAACCTTTGGGTCTTACCAATAAAATACCTTCCATTTCGAGGTGAAGCGCCGAGCAAAACTCTGTACAGTAATACGGAAATACACCGGATCTGTCAGCAGAGAAGGTAAGCGAAGCTGTTTTTCCGGGCTCAAAGCTACCATGAACACCATAGGTAGAAACCGTAAAACCATGCGTTTCATCTTCAGCCCTTTCCAGATTTGTAAGGTGGAATGTGACCACATCTCCTTCTTCCACCTCAACGATTTCGGGTGTGATGTGCGATCGGATGAGGGTGCCAAAAATATGAACACGATTTCCTTCGCGTTCAATCTTTTCCTGACCGGCAACAGTTTTAAACCGCGAAATCTCTCCCGTACGGGTATTTGTTCCAAGTGGATAGCGAATAATTGGTTTGATGGTTGTGCGCAGCACACTTACGGAACCATACATATTTGCCTGAGGAATGGACATCGTATAAATATCGTGCATTTTATCGGATGAAATATCGATCAAATGGTTGTAGCTTGGGCGTGTTGGCCCGGTATTAATCATATTTTCATACAATCCTTCCTTATCAACGACTGTAAGATAATTTGAGTGTGGTTCAGCTGAATTACCTTGCGGCGTCATCAAATGACCAGGTTTAAAGCTCAATGGCAGGCTTTGCTCAACTGTAAGTGTTTCATAATTCCAGCGAACCAGTTTTTTATCATCATACACAGAAGCATAAACAACATTAGGACGATAATCAAATGCAAGATCAATCACATTGTTGCCCAGCTCCACTTCACCGTGTAAAACATCTGCCGGATTAATCTGAGGTGCACCCAAAACATTGGAAAAAGAGAATGACAGATTAGCAAGCGCATTTTTTACCTTGATAAAATCAAACACCTGTGCAGTATTTGCTGCGGTGATAAAAAAGTTACCACTCGGGTCAACCTTCACACTTTTTGCAACACCATCTATAGGAATAAGCGCAAACGCACCTGCATTTACAACCTCCTTGAAAGGCACAACAGCAAAATCATTCTCAGTGTACATTTGCAGGGTTTGGGCTTTCAGGTAATCATAAACATAAATGTAATTGTCATTTTGATAAGTAGCTTTTCCAATAAGTAATCCATTGGTTTCAAATTTACCTACGTCAAAATAATCCAGAATAAAAGGAGGCAATTCAAGGGTAAATGACGATTCTTTGATCAAACGCCCAATGTGGTGACCCGTGCCAGCCTCATCTTCTGTGTCTTCAAATTTCCAGGCAGTTATCCCCGCCTTAAATCTGGTTTCATAATCTGAAATAACATCTGCTTCGCGGTGATCCCAGGGTGTAGGAAACTCTGTAGTTTGAAACACAAATTCTGTATTTTGCGAAACAGCTACACCAGGAAAAGCGCTGATAAACAAAGGGTGCATCAAAACCTGTTTGGTTTCGAAGTCGTCAAGACCCAGCAAGGCAATACGTGAATTTGCTCCATCGGAATAGAACAGGTATTTACCATTATACAAGCCATTGGTTTCGCTCAGTGCCGGAAATCGCATATCACCATATTTCAATAAGGTGTTATTGAGTGATCCCTTTTTCAGCATTAAAGTGCTTTCGTCATCAAAACCATAGCCCTGCCATGGTTCTGGCGAAAACACTCCAACGTACTTGTAGATACGCATCGAAGGTAATCCATAAACAATCATGGTACCAGAATTGCCTGAGCCGATAAAACCGAAGTACTCATCACGCCCACCACGTGGCATGAATGTTTTGGTGGCAGCCAGCACATCTTCGTCGTTTAGCCCACGACTTTCTTTAACGCCCGCAAGTGTTTGCTGAGCCATTGCATCAGTCACCGCCACACAAGTTAGCAAAAGGCCTACTAGTGTTACGGTTAAAGCTTTCATAAAATGCTTCATGATTTTTGTTTTTGGTTAAACAGATTATTCATTTTGATTGAAGTGTTTGGAATGTCCTTACACATTTATTTTCGTGTTAAATGCTGGACAAAAATACCCTCCACCTGATTGGATAAAAAATTTAAGGTGTTTCAAAACAGGAATCAGAACATCTTTCCCTGTTTTCGAACATTCTTGCTATTCCTGTTTTATTAAATTTTTCGGAATTTCAATACTTGTTTTCTAATTTTATTTTATTGTAAAAGTGATATTTAACTTAATATTTTATGGTAAGCTTGTTCAAAAACAAGAATTATCCATACATTTGTTTGTCCTTTAGTTTAACTTAAAGGAAGTCGTCCTTCAAAGGCATGTTTTTGATGCTAAGTGGTCGTAATTCCTGCTATAAAAAGAGTAGTCCAAGATGGAAGTCCTTAATCATTCGCTTTGGCTGATGTTCAGTTATCAATCGGTTGGTTTTTTCTTCTATATACTTTACCTTCATTTGCAGGGGAAAAGTGTTACAAGGCTTATTTTTGGGTTCTTCATGTTAACACTTGGTATCACAGGTTTTTTAGTTCATATCCATTTGTATGACCACAATCCCATACTTTTTATCATTTTTCCGCTCGTATTTGCTGTTGCACTCACTTTAACACCTTTATTTTATCTGCATCATAAGTCGTTGCTCATCGAAGACTATCAGCTCAGAAGTATCGACTTAAAGCATTTTGCACCAGCTTTTGTGATGTTTATTTTACTCACTCCCTTTTGGGTATTAATAACAACCAATCATGTGGAGTATCTGGATTCAGTGTATGGTTTGTTTTTACTAAAAAACCTCCCGGGAAGACAGACCTGGCTCATTGAAATCATCGTTAAATCATTAATTGGCCTGCAATTAGTCATTTATTTTATCTATACCCTAAAGCAATACAAAGCTTTCTACAAAAATATGCCTTTAGAAAGTTGTCCGGAAATCAAAATTTACCTCAATGGGATACAAATTTTCGCTGTCAGCTTCCTCATTTTGATAGGACTTTTGCTTACTCATGGATTCATGCACGAAACCGGAAAAGATTTAAGCTGCACCCTTTTTATCGCCTCCCTGTTGATTTTAAATATTGGACTCACCTATTTTGGCATCCGATTTGAAGACAACTACCTTTATAAATGTCAATCTGATGCTATACAAAACGAGTTACTTAAACCCTCGCCGTTTACTATGCCCGAAACATCTGTTAATGAATCTGCTCAGGATACCAAATACCAATCCAGTTGTTTGTGCGATAACAGGAAAGAAGAATTAATAGCTTCGCTTTTGTTGCTGATGAAAGAAAAAGAGCCGTTTACTGATGCTAAACTAAAAATTGATGATGTGTCCGAAATGTTAAACACAAATACTAAATATTTATCACAGGTGATCAATGAAAAGTTTGGCAAAAATTTTCATGCATTTTTAAACGATTATCGCTGCGCTAAGGTAGTTAAGCTCTTTCACGATTTTGATTATGATGATTACAGCATTGAGGGTATTGCTTCGACATGCGGCTTCAACAGCAGATCATCTTTTGTCGCCTCTTTTAAAAAGTATTCTGGAAAACTACCTTCTGAATATAGGAACAATTTGTTTAAAAAGGCTAAGACAAGCAAATAAGCTTTTCTGTCCTACCAACTTCCTCCAGCTCCACCGCCACCAAAGCTACCGCCGCCAAAACCACCAAAGCCGCCACCACCAGAACCACCGCTACCTCCAGAGAAATTTTGCCAGCTACCGCCATGTGAGCGCCCTGCCTGACTGGCAAGAAATAAAGCAGTCCAGAAAGGTAAATTGCTTTTGCTTCCAATGTGGTTGGCTGATCCTCTGGCTTTCATCATAAAAAAAATGATGACAAAAACCAATATCGGAACAAACCAGGCTGCTGATGACTCCTGATCATAATCGTCGGCAGTATAAGCTCCTGAAGCCAAACCCATCATCACATCCGTGGCTCGCCAGATACCATTAAAATAACGATCATTTTTAAACTCAGGAATCATTTCCTGATCTACAATCCTTTTAGCGAGCGCATCAGGAATAAGGGCTTCCAATCCGTAGCCTGTTGCAATAAAAGCCTGTCCACGACTACTTCGCGTTTTTGGTTTGACTAAAATTACAGCACCATTATTATATTGTTGCTGCCCAACGCCCCATTGCTCGCCTAATCTGAAAGCAAAATCAGCGGGATCATAGCCGCTCAGTTGAGTTACCAAAACCACAAGAAATTGTGTAGAAGTAGTATCGTTATAGTTAACCAGTTTTTGCTCAAGTGTTTGCAACTCCTGATCAGTTAAAGTACCGGTAAAATCATTGACTAATTTAGGAGGATTTGGCTTTGCCGGAATTTGTCCAAAACTATTCAGACTAAACAGTCCTAAAAGGGCAAACAGTAAAAACCCGTTAAAAATTGAAACTTTTTTCATTTATCCAAAAGATATTTCATCGCTTAACTCATTGATGTCGCCATGGTGATAAGGGAAATGCTTTTTGAGCTTAAGCCCGGCCCGGCCAATACCATGTTCAAGACCTGTAGTAAAATCTCCAAGCTTGAAATGCTCAGCCATCATCTGCTTAATCCCTTCCCAAAAATTTTCCTCAACCACTTCATTGATACCGCTATCACCTAAAATTGCAAAACGACGATCTTTAACGGCCAGGTATATCAGAACGCCATTATGCTGCTTGGTCTCATTGATTTTGAGATAATCGAATAGAAAAGCAGCACGATCAAGGACTTCTCCTTTGCAGTGATTTTCAATATGCACCCTAATCTCACCCGAAGTGTCCAATTCTGCTCTCAAAATCGCGGCACGAATACGATCCTTGTCTTCTTGTGTGAAAAAATTTTGTGCATTAGGCATAACAATAAATTTTCTTAAAACGATACTTCCGGAACAACATCGGCGCCTGCTGCGGCTTCAAAATAAGGTTTCACTTCAAAACCAAACAAACCGGCAAGCATTGTTTGCGGGAATGATTTTATGTAAGTATTGTAGGTACGCGTTGTCTCATTGAATTTCATCCTTTCGACGGTGATGCGGTTTTCTGTTCCTTCGAGCTGAGCCTGCAATTCGAGGAAGTTCTGATTTGATTTTAAATCTGGATAACGTTCCACAACTACCATCAAACGCGACAGTGCCCCTGACAATCCTTCCTGAGCCTTTTGGAATGCCTGCAGATTAGCCTCTGTAAGGTTATCAGCATTAACATTTACGGATGTAGCCTTGGCACGCGCCTCAACAACACCAGTTAGCACTTCCTGCTCCTGTGCAGCAAATCCTTTTACGGTATTCACGAGATTAGGAATGAGATCAGCACGTCGCTGATACACGTTTTCGACCTGAGCCCATTGGGCATCAACTTGTTCGCTGTTCATTACCATTGTGTTATAAGTTCTTTTAAAAAAACTGTAAAACACAAAAATCACAACAAGGACAACAGCAACAATAATAAGTGTCTTTTTCATAGGTTGTTATTGTTTTGGGATTCACAAAGGTCGTAAAAATGTTGAAAGAAAAAATATTTACCGTCGAAATTAAAATTTAAAAGTTTCATGTCATTATTAAAAAAAGCTATCAAACAGGGCTTCTATTCACATTATAAATATAAAGGTGCCGGAGTATTTTTGTAATTTTGCAAGCAGAAACAATCTAAATAACAAAAAATCACTGCAATGAAATATGATGTTATCGTTATAGGCAGCGGCCCGGGAGGTTATGTAGCTGCCATCAGGGCTTCGCAGTTAGGGAAAAAAGTGGCCGTTGTCGAAAAGGCTGAAATTGGTGGAATCTGCCTCAACTGGGGCTGTATCCCAACAAAAACACTCCTCAAAAGCGCGCAGGTTTTCAATTATATGAAACATGCAGCCGACTATGGCATTACGCTTGATAGTGAACCAAAACCAGATTTTGAGAGCATAGTAAAACGAAGTCGTGGTGTTGCTGAGGGCATGAGCAAAGGCGTTCAGTATCTATTCAAAAAGAATAAAATTGAACTGATCAATGGCTTTGGTAAATTGCTTAAAGGGAAAAAAGTGAGTGTTACTGATGAAAAGGGTAAGGAAGCTGAATACGAAGCCGATCATATCATTCTGGCTACCGGAGCACGATCACGTGAATTGCCGAATTTGCCTATTGATGGAGAAAAAATTATTGGTTATCGCAAGGCCATGGTTTTGCCCAAAATGCCAAAGTCTATGGTAGTTGTAGGCTCAGGCGCCATTGGCTCAGAGTTTGCCTTCTTCTACAACAGCATGGGCGTTGATGTTACACTTGTTGAATACATGCCAAACATCCTGCCTATTGAAGATGAAGAAGTTTCGAAGCAATTGGAGCGTTCTTTCAAAAAAGCCAAAATGAAAGTGATGACCAATTCCTCTGTTGAAAAGGTTGATACATCAGGTGAAATGTGCGAAGTGACCATCAAAACAAAAAAGGGCGAAGAAGTTGTTGAGGCAGAAATTGTACTTTCAGCAGTTGGAATAGCGACAAACCTTGAAGGTTTAGGCCTTGAAGAAACAGGCGTAAAATCAGAAAAAGGCAAAGTTCTGGTAGATGAGTACTATCGCACGAATGTTGAGGGAGTTTATGCCATTGGTGATATCGTTCACGGCCCGGCTCTGGCTCATACAGCCTCACACGAAGGCATCACCTGCGTGGAAGCTATAGCTGGACTAAATCCTGAACCATTAAATTACAGTAATATTCCATCTTGTACCTACACCAATCCTGAAGTTGCTTCTGTAGGCATGACCGAAAAACAAGCCAAAGAAGCAGGCTATGAAATCAAAGTTGGAAAATTCCCGTTCTCGGCCTCCGGAAAAGCAAGCGCTGCAGGAAACAAAGACGGATTTGTTAAAGTAATCTTTGACGCCAAATATGGCGAATGGCTGGGCTGTCATATGATCGGTGACAACGTAACCGAAATGATTGCTGAAGCTGTTGCTGCGCGCAAATTGGAAACTACAGGTCACGAAATCATTAAAACCATCCACCCACATCCAACGATGTCAGAAGCCATTATGGAAGCTGCTGCTGATGCTTATGGAGAAGTGATTCATTTGTAAGATGTTCATGAGTTTATGGGTTTAAGAGATGTTGAT
>CAZQFH010000008.1:68099-91119 GCA_964592595.1 uncultured Lentimicrobiaceae bacterium
TTGTTGATTTGTTGATTTGTTGATTTGTTGATTTGTTGATTTGTTGATTTGTTGATTTGTTGACCTGCCTGCTGACACAGGAAGGCAGGTTTGTTGATTTGTTTTTGGGTTCTTCAGTTTCTCAATATTGCTTTAGGCTCACTTTCAGAACTGGAAACTCAACTTATAATTGCCGAAAGATTGAATTATCTTCAATCACCGCAACTAAATGAATCCTTAACAGTTATAAGATCAGAACTTTTAAACTTGATAAAATATTCAAAAACACTCCACTAACCCATAAACCATTAAACCCGTTAATCCTTAAACTCTTTAACCCTCAAAAAATGGAAATAATCACTACCAAAATACCTGATCTGCTCATCGTTAAACCAATTGTTTTCGAGGATCAGCGTGGCTACTTTTTCGAGTCGTATAATAAGGAAAAATTCATCCGACAAGGTATTGATCAAAACTTTGTACAAGATAACGAATCCAAATCCATGAAAGGTGTTTTACGTGGATTACATTTTCAGGCACCACCTTTTGCGCAGGGCAAACTGGTTCGTGTAATGAAAGGAGCAGTGCTGGATGTGGCTGTCGACATCCGAAAAAACTCACTTACTTACGGACAGTGGGCATCGATCAAACTCACTGAATCAAACAAGTGGATGTATTGGGTGCCACCAGGCTTTGCGCATGGATTTGTGACGCTGGAAGACAATACTGTTTTCTTTTATAAGTGCACCAATGTTTACAACAAAGCTTCAGAGGGCAGCATCAGGTGGAATGATCCCGATTTAAACATCGATTGGGGAATCAGCAATCCGATTTTATCCGAAAAAGATTTACAGTCACCACTTTTTAAAGATTTTGTAAGTCCCTTTTAGAAACAGTTTAATCAAGCATTGAACAGAACCATCTGCAAGGCGTTTATCATTTTACAAAACCCTGCAATATGTTGCGAAATTTATTTCTTGCAATTTTATTTGTCCTTTTAGCTGGCACATCTGGTTGGCTATTCTTTTACCTGGCAGCGCCGCCAATAGGAAATACTGGTAATAGTAATCTCGAAAGCGATCAGAACTATCGCATTGTTAGCTTCGATATCCCCGAAGAAGTTTTTTTTGCAGGCGAACGCATTCCTGTTGAGCTTTTTATGACACGCGAAAGCCTCGAACGGGAACTTATTGTAAACACCTATTGGCACAGTTCTACACTATTGTTACTCAAGCGCGCTAACCGATGGTTTCCGGTAATTGAGCCCATACTGGCTCAATATGGCATTCCGAATGATTTTAAGTATTTAAGCATGATCGAAAGCAGCCTCACCAATGCACGATCTCCTGCGGGAGCAGTTGGATTTTGGCAGTTCTTAAAAGGCACTGCAAAAGATTACGACCTCGAAATAAGTAGTGATGTTGATATGCGCTATCATGTGGAACTGTCAACGGCTGCGGCTTGCCGATACCTGCTCAAATCCTACGAAAACTATGGAAGCTGGTCGTTGGTAGCGGCTTCCTTTAATGCCGGAAAACGAAGAATCGATGGTTTTTTAAAGGATCAAAAAGCAGGATCCTATTTCGATCTGCTGATGGCAGAGGAAACAGAACGCTACCTGTTTAGAATGATAGCCCTCAAAATGATTGTGGAAAATCCGGAACAATATGGTTTCTTTCCTGCATCAGAAAAACTTTATCCGCCGCTCAACTTTGAGCTGGTTACAATTGAGAAATCCATCAGCAGCTGGGCTGATTATGCACACGACCATCAAATAAGTTATAAGCTGCTTAAGTATTTCAATCCCTGGCTCAGAGGTGATCAGCTTCGTGTGAAAAAAGGACAGATTTACACCATAAAGATGCCACTGCATCCTTTCAATATCACACACTTCGAACTTGAACAGCGCTACCTTAGACAATAATTAGTTACTTTACACCGCTTTTTTTGAAACAAACACATGAAGGATAGCTTTTCGGAAGACAAATACCTCGAGATTTACGGCGCCAGGATTCACAACCTAAAAAATATTGACCTCAAAATACCACGTAATCAACTGGTTGTAATCACTGGCTTAAGTGGCAGCGGCAAGTCATCACTGGCTTTTGATACCATTTATGCTGAAGGTCAGCGGCGCTATATGGAAAGTTTTTCGGCTTATGCACGCCAGTTTATAGGCAGTATGGAGCGCCCGGATGTAGACAAAATCAAAGGGTTGAGCCCGGTGATTGCTATCGAACAGAAATCAGTAAACCGCAATCCGCGTTCTACTGTTGGTACAATCACCGAAATATATGACTTTTTTAGGTTGTTATATGCTCGCGCTTCCGAAGCCTACTCGTATAACACTGGCGAAAAAATGGTGCGCTATTCCGAGGAACAAATCAGCAAACTGATTTCAGAGCAATTTTTCGGAAAAAAAATCAACATATTGGCTCCTGTTGTAAGAGCACGCAAAGGCCATTATCGCGAACTTTTCGAGCAAATCAGGCAAGCAGGATATCTGCGTGTTCGGGTAGATGGTGAGTTGCGCGAAATCAGTTTTGGCATGCAACTCAACCGTTATAAAACCCATGATATTGAAATCGTTATTGACAGACTCGAAGTAAACGACAAAAGTACTACACGACTTGCCCAAACGATTCAAACTGCACTCAAACAAGGCAAGGGACTACTTCAGGTTATGGATCAGGACAGCAAAGAAATACGCTATTTCAGTCGTTTGTTGATGTGTCCGTCAACAGGACTTTCTTACGATGAACCTGAGCCCAACACTTTTTCGTTTAATTCGCCTTACGGTGCCTGTCCAAAATGCAATGGTCTTGGTGAAATTGCTGAAGTAGATCTAAAAAAAATAATCCCGGATAATTCAAAAAACATTCGCAAGGGCGGGTTGGCACCCATTGGCGAATACAAAAACAACTGGATTTTTAATCAACTGGAAGCGATAGGTATTAAGTACGGCTTCAACCTGAATACTCCATTATCAGAAATCTCCGAAGAAGCTATCGATGTTATCCTTTATGGTGCCAATCAAAGTTTTGATGTAAAAAAGGAATATCTGGGTGTGATGACCACTTACACACTTAATTTTGAAGGTATCATCAATTTTATTGAAGCCCAGAATAACGAAAATGCTTCACCAGCAATTCGGAGATGGGCCGGCAGTTTTATGAATCATGTGGCCTGTCCACAATGCCATGGCACACGCCTTAAACAAGAAGCACGGTATTTTAAAATTGATGAAAGAAACATTGCGGAAATTGCTGTGATGGACATCCGCGAGCTGGCCAATTGGGTGAAAACCCTGCCCCAAAAATTGAGCGAAAAGCAAATGTTGATAGGCAAAGAGGTACTGAGGGAAATAGAAAAACGAATTACATTTTTGATAGACGTTGGCATAGATTACCTCAATCTGAATCGTCCGGCTAACACCCTTTCGGGAGGTGAATCGCAGCGTATCAGGCTGGCCACACAAATTGGCTCACAACTTACCGGTGTGCTCTACATACTCGATGAACCAAGTATCGGACTGCATCAGCGCGACAACCACCGGCTGATACAATCACTCAAACAGCTTCGCGATATCGGTAATTCGGTTATTGTTGTAGAACACGACAAAGACACTATTTTAGCAGCTGATCACGTTGTTGATATCGGCCCCGGAGCCGGAGTGCATGGCGGAACAATCTTAGGACAAGGCAAGCCCGGCGAACTGACAACTTGCAGCAGCATTACCTGTCAGTACCTGAGTGGTAAAAAACAGATCGAAATCCCAAAAAAAAGAAGAGAAGGCCATAAAAACAAGTTTATTTTACTCAAGGGAGCATCAGGTCACAACTTAAAAAATGTTGATTTAAAACTCCCGCTCGGAAAAATGATTTGTGTGACTGGAGTTTCCGGAAGCGGAAAATCGAGTCTGATCAACGAAACGCTTTATCCCATCCTTAGCAAGCATTTTTACCGATCTGTTAAAACGCCTTTGCCCTATAAATCTATTTCGGGACTAGAACATATCGACAAAGTAATCGAAATAGACCAATCGCCCATTGGCCGCACACCACGTAGTAATCCGGCTACTTATACCAAAGTTTTCGACGATATCAGAAAGCTATACGGCGAATTGCCGGAATCAAAGATACGTGGGTATAAACCCGGACGTTTTTCATTTAACGTAAAAGGCGGCCGCTGTGAAGACTGCAAAGGAGCAGGTATCCGTATCATTGAAATGAATTTTTTGCCTGATGTATCAGTTCCGTGCGAAAGTTGTCAGGGTAAACGTTACAACCGTGAAACACTCGAAGTTCGTTACCGCGGAAAATCCATCAATGACGTGCTAAACATGACTATCGATCAAGCAGTTGAGTTTTTTGAAAACCTGCCATCACTGGTGCATAAAATTAAAACGCTTAAAGATGTTGGCTTGGGCTATCTTAGTCTGGGTCAAGCCTCTACAACTATCTCTGGAGGAGAAGCTCAACGCGTGAAACTGGCTTCCGAACTATCTAAAAAAGATACCGGAAAAACTTTGTATATCCTCGATGAGCCCACTACCGGATTGCATTTTGAAGACGTAAAAGTGCTGCTTGATGTTTTGAATAAACTGGTTGACAAAGGAAATACCGTATTAATTATTGAGCACAATATGGAAGTGATCAAAGTGGCTGATCACATTATTGATATCGGCCCCGAAGGTGGCGCTCCTGGCGGAAATATCATCTGCGAAGGCACCCCCGAAGAGGTAGCAAAAAATAAAAATAGTCATACCGCTCATTTTCTCAATATGGAGCTTTAGCAGCAGTTTACATTCCTATTTAATTTTCTTACAATTTTTATCGCTGAGCCAAATTGTTTTCTTACTTTCGTAAAGCCTAACCAAAGCTCAAGTTAATCAACACAAAACAGGAATGATGATAACTATCCATCATACATTACTGGTTTTTAAACAGATTGTGATATTACTGTTAGTTGTTTTACTATCTTTTTCTTTGCATGCTCAACCAGGTTATCGCTTTGAGCATGTTTCAAAAAATGAAGGTTTAAGTCAGGGAACAGTCAATGCTATTTTTGAAGATCACAATGGCATGATGTGGTTTGGGACTAAAGACGGACTAAATCGGTATGATGGCACAGAGATTAAAATTTACAGACGCAATTTTGAAGACAGCCTGAGTTTACCCAACAACCACATATTGGCAATAAATCAGGACGATAAAGGCCGTTTGTGGATTGGCACTTCCGGAAACGACCTTTGCTATTTAGATCCTGTTACGGATAACTTCCATCCATGGCATAGCATATTGCAACAAACAGATACAACAGATATTGGAGCGCATATTTATTGCATCGAAGTGGATAAAACCAACAATAAAATTTTAGCTGGAAGCGACAAAGGCATCCTGATAATCGACATGAAGAACAATAGCTTTGAATTTGTTGCAACGCATAGGTATTATGTTGATTCCATTTTGGTGGGGAATATTTATAGTCTGTTGGCTGAAAACAACACCCTTTGGATTGGTACTGATAAAGGTGGATTACTTCGATATGACATACAAACCCGGCAGATTAATCCGGTTGCATATGACCACATAAGAACAAATCTGGATGCTTCAGTCAATAAAGGTACAGTAATGGATCTTATAAAAGACAGCCAGAAAAATATCTGGGTTGCCACTTACGGCGATTTTGTATTGCAACTCAACCGCACAAATAATACGCTTAGCCAGCTCAACATAAAAGACTATGAGCCATCGCGTCGAAAACTAGCTTACACCCGACAAATTGCTTTAGTAGGCGATACAGCAATATGGGCTACCTCCGAATACGGTTTTCAGGTGCTGGACCTAAAGCATAAAACTTTGCAACACATTGAATACAATCCCGACGATCCACAAGGGATAAATTCTTCTGGGCTAAAATCTGTTTATTACGATTCGCAAGGCGGTGTATGGTTAGGTGGAAATGGATACGGTTTAAACTACTATTTTCCAGTAAACAAAGGATTTCGTCACCTTGATTTTCATCCTGGGCACTCAAAAAGTCTTGATTTTACAAGTGTTCGCTGTATTTATGTAGATCAAAATCAGCATTTGTATGTTGGAGGATATGGTGGCATGAATGCCTTTGACAAGGCTGGCAAGGAGATGTGGAGAAACAAAGACCTCCATGTTGCTTATGTAACCTGCCCTGATCCGCAAAACGAAAACAGGCTGTGGGTTGGACGCGAAGGCGGCGGCTTAATGCTCATAGATAAAAACAGTGGAAAGATCATTAAAGACTTTCTAACTAATGAATACCACGAGGAGCATAAAATTTCCGGATACTTTATCATGAGTATCCTGCCAAAAAGCAAGAATGAATTATGGATTGGAACCGAAACCGGATTAAACCTTTTTAATACAGATACTTATAAATCAATTTTTTACCAACATGATCCTGCTGATAAACTATCTATTCCATCTGGTCGAATAAGGGATATTTATCGCGATTCGAAAGGACGCACCTGGCTGGCCAGCATTGGCGGCGGACTGGCTTATATGAAAGATCATGATTTGATGTTCCGAACATTTAATCATGACAGCAGAGATCCCAGAAGCCTGAGCTCAAACAATGTGTATTCCGTGCACGAAAGTGCTTCAGGCGATATTTTTATCGGAACTGAAAGTGGCTTAAATCGGTTTGATGAAAACACACAAACGTTTTCTAATCTCACTACTTCCAATGGGTTAGTCAATGATGTTGTTTACCGCATCGAAAGCGACCCGCTTGGACGATTATGGATCAGCACCAATGAAGGCTTGAGCTGCTTTGATCCTAAAAACAAAACCTTTAGAAACTACGATCGGGAAGACGGGCTTCAGGAAAATGAGTTTAATAGTGGTGCATCTTTTATTGATCAAAATGGAATGATGTATTTTGGAGGGATAAATGGTGTATCAATTTTTAATCCACTGGAGCTAAAAGATAACACGCGACCACCCAAAGTGATTTTTACCAACCTTGCTGTAGGCAATAAAAAAGCCATCATTGATCCACCTATTGCACAAGCAAATGAAGTAAGTTTAAATTATCATGATCAGTCTTTTAAACTAAAATTCGCAGCCTTAAACTATTACAAACCCAGAAAAAATCAATACGCTTATCGCATTAAAGAAATCAGCGAACAATGGCAATCTCTTGGCAATGAAAATAGTATAGAAATTATTAGGCTTGGTTTTGGGACTTTTACCATAGAAGTTAAAGCTTCTAATAACGACAATTTTTGGACCGAAGTTCCGGCTCAACTCATTATCTCCATTGCCCCTCCCTTTTGGGCCTCAAAATGGTTCATCCTCACTTCTTTTGTTGTGTTTTTAGCCTTACTCTTTCTACTTTACCGATTGAGGCTCAGAAATTTGGAACGTAAAAAGCTGGCACTGGAAAAACAAGTTACCATAAGAACACGTGAACTCCGGGTCGCGAATTCTAATCTTAAATCAGAAATTGAAATCAGGCAACAGACAGAAGAAGAGTTACAAATAGCTAACCGAACTAAAGACCGATTTTTCTCAATCATTGCACACGACCTTAAAAATCCTTTTAACGTATTATTAGGCCTTACTGAAATTTTAAAAAACGAATTCGATGACCTAAGTGAGCTTGAAAAGCAAGAAATGGCAGATGCACTGTTCAAAAGCGCAACTGACAATTATAAGCTGCTCGAAACCTTACTTGGCTGGGCCAGAAGCCAGCAAAAACAACTTCAACTCAGTAAAAACGAACTCGATTTGTATGAACTTGTACAAGAAAACCTTAACTTTTTAGCAGAACAAGCTAAAGCAAAAAAAATCGAAATAAGATCCGAGCTTTCTAAAAAAACAATTGTTTTTGCTGATTATCAAACTATTTCTACCGTTGTAAGAAACCTGATATCAAACGCAATTAAGTTTACCCAAATTGGTGGTTCTATTTTAATAAGTGCCACTAAAAGTCCGGATACGATTACTTTAGCAATCACTGATAATGGCATTGGTTTGGAGCAAAAAAACATTGATAAGCTTTTCAGAATTGACGAACCATTCAAACTACCGGGCACCATGAACGAAAAAGGAACTGGCCTGGGACTTGTGCTTTGCAAAGAATTTGTTGAAGCCAATAATGGAAGTATCTCCGTGGAAAGTAAAAAAGGAAAAGGAAGCACTTTCTCCATCACGCTTCCCACAAAAAAATCATGATTAGCGCAACTTAATGGCTGTTCCAATTGCAGGCCTGTAATTATCATCCCAATTGTTCATTTTGTAGAGGCGTTTGAGTTTTACGCCATACAATTGCGAAACTTCCCACAAAGTTTCACCACTTTGAAGCGCGTGATAATGATGGGTTTTAGATTTACGCTTTTTCTTTTGCACGTAAACAAGCTGCCCTGCTTTCAGACTGGCATTCTTTGGAAGATCATTGTATTTATATAACTGCCAGCTGTATATGTGCAATTCCTTTGCCAATGAGTTGATGTCGTCACCCGATTTGGCAAAAACTAACTTCACACCGTTGTTTTCGTGGATAAAACGTCCTTGATCCGACTTATCAACAACTTTAAAATCACTGTGTGTGGGTGGGGTTTCTGTTACTTTTATCTTGGAAACACCAGTTTTTTTTCGTCTTGACGATTTGCCCGATAGCGCCTCTCTATCATAAGCCGTCAAATCATACCGTTCGATGATCCGGATTAGCAATTCAGGATAGCGCGGATTAGTGGCATAGCCGGCCTTACTCAAGCCCTTGGCCCAAGCTTTATAATCTGTGATTTTAAGCTTAAACAAATCTGAATAACGCCCCCTTTGCGTCAAAAAAAGCGAGTGATCGTGATAGGATTCTTCGGCCTTTTTATAAGAGCGAAAACATTCATTTTTTTTGTCATCGTCCATAAAATATGTTCGACCTGTCCAACCTTTATGACATTTAATTCCAAAATGATTATTCGCTTTACGAGCCAGGTTGCTATTACCACTCCCCGACTCCAAAATTCCCTGAGCCAGGGTGATAGAAGCAGGAATTTTGTATTCACTCATTTTATCAATAGCAATGGATTTGTAGGTTTGTATGTATTCTTCGGTAGTGACTTTTCGCTGTGCTATAAGGGTATCAGCAGCCGATAAAAGCATCACGAGCAAGATAAATCCAAAAAATACTTTAAAATGCCTCAAAGCGTTCGTTTTGTGCAAAAATAAGCTACCCTAATCTTCAATTAACGGCTACAAAACGTAGTTTTTCACAAAAGATTGTTACTAACAATGCGCTAAAACTTACATTTGCAACTTACCAAAACGAAAGTATGGTGACAACCGAAACTCTTTTTGAATATTTTCCGAAGCTCTCAACCCGGCAACGCGAACAGTTTGAGGCACTTCTGCCCCTTTATATAGAATGGAATGCCCAAATCAATGTGATATCGCGCAAGGATATGGATCAATTTTATGAACGTCATGTGTTGCATAGCATGACGATTGCCCATTATATCGCTTTTAAGCCAGGCACTCAAATTCTGGATGTTGGAACAGGTGGTGGCTTCCCGGGTATTCCGCTGGCTATTCGTTTTCCGCAGGTTCAGTTTTTGCTGATCGACAGCATTGGCAAAAAGACAAAAGTAGTTAAGGCTATTGCCGAGAGTATCGACTTAAAAAATGTTGAAGTGCAACAAATCCGAGCAGAACAAGTAAGTCAGAGTTTTGATTTTATCGTTAGTCGGGCAGTCACACAGCTGGAAACTTTTATTCAGTGGACACGCAACAAAATTCATAAAAAACAAATCAACAGCATGCGCAATGGCATCCTCTACCTGAAGGGTGGTGAGTTGGAAGAAGAACTGGAAGCAATTAGCAAATATTATAAATACCGTGTGTTTCCGTTAGCACCAGATTTTAACGGCAAATTCTTTGAAACAAAAAAACTGCTGCATCTTGTTCCGATAAGGTAACTTGCGTAGAAGTGTTTTTTCTTTAATTTAGCCATTCTTAATTCAAAATCACACAATATGACAGAAGCATTGACCCAATCGTTGAGAGAAAACAAAGCCGCACGCTGGGGAGCGCTGGCCGTGGTATCTTTTACCATGCTTACAGGCTATTACATCAACTATGTAATTTCACCACTCAAACCATTACTTGAGTTGCATATGGAGTGGACAAGCCGCGATTTTGGCATCTGGAACTCAGCTTATGGCTGGTTTAATGTATTTTTCCTGATGCTCATTTTTGGCGGTCTAATTCTGGATAAGATGGGTGTTCGCTTCACAGGTCTTGGCGCAAGCCTTACCATGATCATTGGAACAGCCCTGCAATATGCAGCCATCGAAAACCTGATTCCATCTGATGCTTTTATCTTTGGACTTAAAGCTCAAATTGCAATTGGCGCACTTGGATTTGGGGTTTTTGGAGTGGGTGTAGAAGTAGCAGGCATTACCGTTTCAAAAGTAATTGTTAAGTGGTTTAAAGGAAAGGAACTGGCACTGGCCATGGGGTTGGAAATGGCTACCGCGCGTATGGGAACTGCCTTGGCACTTTCGCTTCCCATACCAATGGCAACTGTATGGTTCGGCACACAGGAAATGCCAGCCATTTCGGCTCCGGTTATGCTGGGATTAGGCTTGCTTGTTGCTGGTTTTGTTGCTTTTATCTGGTACACCTTTATGGATCGCAAACTCGAAAAATCAGAAGGCATAAAAGACGAAACTGACCCAGAAGAAGAGTTTAAAGTTAGAGATATTCTTTTTATTATTAGGAACAAAGGTTTTTGGTTGATTGCACTTTTATGTGTATTATTCTATTCAGGTGTGTTCCCATTCCTGTATTATGCAACCGACCTGATGATTAACAAATATGGTGTAGATCCGCAGTTTGCCGGTGCTATTCCAAGTCTGCTTCCATTTGGAACTATTTTATTGACGCCACTTTTTGGCAACCTTTACGATCGCAAAGGTCGTGGTGCTACCATAATGCTGCTTGGATCTATCTTTTTGTTGGTGGTTCATACATTCTTCGCCATCCCGGCTTTCAATCACTATTTTGTTGCTATCGCGCTTATCCTTTTCCTTGGCGTAACTTTTTCCTTGGTTCCTTCGGCCATGTGGCCATCTGTACCTAAGATTATTCCGGAGAAACAGCTGGGCACTGCTTACGCGCTCATTTTCTGGGTTCAAAACTGGGGCTTAATGGGTATGCCATTACTTATCGGCTGGATATTGGATAAATACAGTATTGTAGGTACAAACGCAGCAGGTAAACCTATCTACGATTATACCATACCAATGATAGTTTTTGCTGCAACAGGCTTGTTGGCAATTTTCGTTGCAGTGATGCTAAAAGCCGAAGACAAGAAAAAAGGCTACGGACTCGAATTGCCTAATATTGCTGAAAAAGCAGAAGCTATAATAGAACAGGAAAAAAGTATTTAAACATGATGTTGATAATGAACCGCCTCAGTATTGGGGCGGTTTTTTTGTTTTATAAATTGTAACCTCATTATCAACATATAAAGTATCAAGGCTTAAACCTTTAACAGCACTTAATGCAATGAAATAATCAGCACCCTTTTCAATAAGCTGATTAAGTTGCTTGTTTATATCCTCTGTCTGCTCACTAATAGTCCAGCCTTTGCGCTTAATGAAATAAAGACTGCCATTTCGGGTCATATCAGGATACACTATAATTTTTGCGTGCCTTGAAATCCCCAAGCTATCCAATACTGAATGGTATCCATTCAATTTAAATCCTACTTCCGAAAACTTGTCCTTCGCATGATCATACCTGCCTTTTACTCTTTCAGTGGTATCAAACAAGGCCAGGAAACAAAACGCACACATGAAAGCCTTAAAATACAATGAATTAAAAAAACTGCTAAACCTTCTAAAAAGACTTTTAAACATCAAAACAAACGTAAAAACTACAGGAATGAACAGCACAAGAAAATAATAGTCATGGTCATGAAACTGAGCAAAAAACAGCAAAACAAAAAATGCAGAACCCACTAATAAAAAAATTGTAACGTTTATTAGAAAACAATCCTCACGCCTAACGAAAAATAAACCTGTAAGCAAAAGACCAAACAAATAGTAGGTATTAAAATAAAAAATATCGTTGCGCCAGCTCTTAATAGCATCAATTACAAGCTTCAACTCAATCGAGCTCATGTCCCATATTGGCTGGATTGTGGTTAAAAAATAGCAATCATTATTTGAGCTATTGTATGCTTTTACGAAAACAAACCACCACAGGACTACAAGCAATAAATTGATTACAAAAGAAAGCCATACCTTAACAAGCCTAATTGCGCCATTAAGCCCATTTTTATTGTAAAACACAAACAGCGAAAAAGATAACACAGCAGCAACAGGATTGATCAAATAGGTTACTTTGATTAAAGACGACAGCGTAAAAAACAAAAAGGCAAGAGGCACTCTAACTGCATGACGCTTCGACTGAATACCATCATAGAAAAACCACCAACCGATTAATGCAAAACTCAATGCTGCCGGATCGGGTAAGTAGTTATTAGAATAGTACATAAGTACTGTTGAACTGATCAAAATGAAGGTAATGAAAAGGGTATAAAAGCAATCCCCAATGATACGCCCGATGATTTTGAATAAAGCATAAAAACCAGAAAGGCTTATTAAAAGATTTAGAATTCTTAATACAAAATCCTCCTCACCAATCAATTGGTAAATAAAAGAAACAATAAAATATAAAAGTGGAAATTCATTCGCAGCACTCCCGTTAACACTGCTGAGGTTATATACCTGTGGATTAAAAAACCCATTACCAAATCTAAAATAATTGGAAGCAAACGAAAGGCTATCAGTTTGGCGAATAAAGTGAATGCCCTGTGGATGCAGAAAACTTGTAATAAGCTGTCCAAGCACAGCGACATAAACAGCCAAAAGGAACCAAAAAAACAGGAAACAATACTTATTGTTGCATGCTGTTTTTTTAAACATAGAAAATATTTTTAGCAAAGCTAAATAATATCCTTCTCAAATCTTGAGAATGATAAAAGTTTGGTTTCCAACATAAAAATTATTCCCTCACTAAAAGCCCTTACAAACCTTATCTATTTACAATAACGTTTAATTATAGCATAAGCCTCTGCAAGTCCGAGCTCACCGGCTTTGCTCAAGTCGTTGCAGGCAAGCTCCTGCTCACCCAGGTAGAGTAGCGTTAAAGCCCTGTTGTAATAAGCTTCAGCCAGATTGGGTTCGTAGCGGATTGCTTCGCTATAGGCGTCAATAGCAGGATGAAAATCCCGGTTTTGCAGGTAGATATTACCCATATTATACCAACCGTAAGCAAATTCGGGATAACTGTTTAGGATCTGCTGCATCAGCTCACGCGATTCAGTATAATCAGGATCAATGCGTTTGGTGTCTTTTGAGGGGATTGACTTTTGCCGCGTAATCATTGTAGCATGATCAAAACGCTCTTCGGCCAGCACCAGCTCAGCTTTTTCAACCATCACAGTCACCAAATTTGTAAGGGCATACAATTCCCATTCCCGCTGACCGCTGAGCCGTGTGTAAGCATGTATTGCCTTGCTGTAATTACCCTGTTCCTGATACCTTATGCCCAAAACAAGGTCTTGAGGCAAAACATTGGCAGAACTGGAAAGTGTATCATCAAAAAGCTTTGAATAAATATGTTCCTTTCCGGCAAAGGCTAAACGAAAATCTGATCTGATCTCATTATTTTTCTGACTAAGCCCTAGATCCACATAAGCAACGTGTGTCTGTTTTTTTCCGTAAGTAAGCTGAGCCACAGGCAATACACTGAGTAAACCAAAAGGTAAAATATCAATATTCCTGAACTGAACCCGGCTTTGTTTTGCCTCACCGCTAACAAAATCAGATTCCAGCGCAAAAATCTGATCAAAATAAGTGGAATCGGCATAGCGGGCATACAAAGAATCGGGATTACCACCTTCGTTGTTAAGCGCTTTTATAATCGCCATTGCCTGATCATAATCTGTCCGGCTTCCACTTTCGTCTCCTGCTTTTTTACGTGCCACAGACCGATTGATCCAGGCACCTGCAAAATCGGGAAATAAGTCGATAGCGCGTGAAAATTCCTCAGCAGCAGCCTCGAAATCGTCTAATTGAAAACGTGTGACCCCTTGATTAAACCAGGCATAAACATTCTGCGGATTAATTTTCGTGACCACCTCATACAGCGGTAAAGCCATGTCGAAATCCTGCTGCATACTATGTATAAGTGCTCTGTTATAATATGTCAACGCATTTCGTTCGTCCAGCCGGTTCACCGTTTCATAATCGCGTAATGCAGCTGTGGTATCTCCTAATGTTAAAAAGGCAATGGCCCTTTGAAAATAAAGTAATGGGTTTTGTTCGTCAAGCCGAAGCGCTTCATTAAAATCCTTCATAGCTTTTTCGGGAGCTTCCAATTCAAGCTGTATCATTCCACGCCTCATCCAGGCTTCTGTATTGAAATAATCATGATAAACGGCCTTGTCCATATCTTCCAGGGCCTCATCAAGCTGTTCCAGAAAACGATTGGCTATTCCACGATTCAGATAGGCATTCGACATGGTGGGATCGATAAGCAATGCCCTGTCATAAGATTTTATAGCCTCTTCAAAATCATTTAGATGCATGCTGGTGGCACCGTTTGCCAAATGTAAATCGGCATTGTAAGGATCAATTTCGAGCGCACGGGCAAAATCAGCTTTGGCATCATAATAATTACTCATCCTGTCGTTGGTGATCCCCCGATAATGCCATGCCCGCACATAAAGCGGATGGATTGCTATTGTCTTCGAAAAATCTTCATACGCTCCCTGATAATCACTCAAACTGTATTTGGCAACGCCTCTCAAAAAATAAGCCTCGAAAATATCTGATTTATAACGTATTGCAGTATTGAAGTTTCGGATTGCATCCAAAAAACGATCTTCCGAGAGATCAATCCGCCCGGCTAAAACAAAATGACGGTAGTTGACTTGAGCTTGACTATTTAAACTACAAATCAGTAAAAATCCAATGAATACAGCAATCAATTTATTCACCTTGATAAAAAGGTTAGATCGGCAATTTGGTCTTTTCGAGCAAGCGAATGCCATGCATTTCCATCTTTTTATCCACAGCTTTGCACATATCATAAACGGTGAGCAAAGCCACATTCACAGCCGTAAGAGCCTCCATTTCAACACCTGTCCGCCCCACACAGCTCACCTCCGAATTCACGCAAATACCCTGATCATCCATTTGCGCCACTACATTTATTTTATCCAGCAACAAAGGATGACATAGCGGGATCAGCTGGAACGTTTGTTTGGCAGCCTGCACTCCTGCAATTTCAGCAATGGTGAGCACGTCACCCTTTTTCATCAGGTTATCCTGAATCAGCTTTCGTGTGTTGGCCTCCAAACGAATAAACCCTTGGGCTTTTGCAGTGCGCATTGAGCTGGCTTTGTCGCCAACATCAACCATTCGCGCATTTCCCTGCTCATCAAGATGTGTAAGTTCTTTCATATGACAATTTGCTTTCCATACAACAACAAAAATAGCGTTAAAGCAAGTGACATGCGATTTAATTCCGTTAAAAAATCGCAAAAGCGACTTTACTGGCGATTAGCTTTTATTTAATTCAACTATTTAATCAGGAAAAACCATTTTGAAACCTATTTCTGGTGTGTTATAAAACCAAATTTTAAAAAAATCCCCATCAGGAAACCAATGGGGATCAATTAGGTGTTTTAAACGGAGGTATTAAACGTCAATTTTAGCATACTTGGCATTTGCCTCTATAAATTCGCGACGTGGCGCCACCTCATCCCCCATTAGCATAGAAAAAACATGATCAGCCTCAAGGGCATTTTCAATCGTTACCTGCCTGAGTGTTCTTGTTTCAGGCGCCATTGTAGTAATCCATAGCTGTTCGGCATTCATCTCACCCAAACCTTTATAGCGTTGGATGTGAAGGCCACGTTCGGTTCCATCGACAGACCATTCGTGCGTGATACGTTCTCTTTCTTCCTCTGACCAGGCATAAAGCTCTTTTGAGCCCTTACGAAGCAAATACAATGGAGGTGTAGCAATATAAACATAACCCTTTTCGATCAGATCGTGCATATAACGGAAAAAGAAGGTAAGTATCAAAGTAGCGATATGACTTCCATCGATATCAGCATCCGTCATGATAATTATTTTGTGGTAGCGCAGCTTCTCAATATTAAGAGCCTTGCTATCCTCTTCAGTACCAATTGTTACGCCCAGTGCGGTAAAAATATTCTTTATTTCTTCGCTCTCAAAGATTTTATGTGGCATGGCTTTTTCCACGTTCAGGATCTTACCCCGAAGTGGCAAAATTGCCTGGAAACGCCTGTCGCGACCTTGTTTTGCTGTTCCACCGGCCGAATCACCCTCAACGAGATAAATCTCAGCTTTGGCGGCATCACGTTCGCTGCAATCACTCAGCTTACCAGGTAATCCAGAGCCAGAGAGTACACTTTTACGCTGAACCAGTTCACGCGCTTTGCGCGCAGCATGCCGGGCAGTAGCAGCTAAAATAACCTTATTAACAATTGTTTTGGCCTCCTTGGGATTTTCTTCCAGATAATACGCAAGATGTTCACTTACAATCTGATCAACAACCCCCATCACCTCATTATTTCCGAGCTTGGTTTTAGTCTGTCCTTCAAACTGTGGCTCAGGAACTTTCACCGAAATAATCGCCGTTAGTCCTTCACGGAAGTCGTCGCCACTGATATCAAACTTTAACTTAGCCAGCATCCCCGATTTTTCAGCATAAGCCTTCAAAGTGCGGGTAAGGCCACGTCTGAAACCAGCGAGATGTGTGCCGCCTTCATGCGTGCTGATATTATTCACATAGGAATGCAGATTTTCGGCAAATGAAGTGTTGTATTGCATAGCAATCTCCACTGGCACATCGTTGCGTTCGCCTTCGATTGCTATAGGATGAGGGATTAACTTATCGCGATTTTCGTCGAGGTAGGCGATAAAATCAGGTAAGCCATTTTCTGAGAAAAATGTTTCAGACTTGATCTCACCATCATATAATTCATCGCGTTCATCAGTGAGAATAATTGTAATGCCACGGTTTAGAAACGCCAGCTCGCGCATGCGCGAAGCCAGAATATCATAATCGTAATTGGTAGTGATAAAAATACTGTTATCAGGCTTAAAAGTGATTTTCGTGCCATTGATCTTCGATTCGCCCACCGTTTTAACATCGTAAAGGGGTTTTCCACAAGAATACTCCTGAATAAATTCTTTGCCTTCGCGAAATACCGTTGCTTTCAGGTTTATGGATAGTGCATTAACACAACTCACACCCACGCCATGCAAACCACCGGAAACTTTGTAGGAACCTTTATCAAATTTTCCACCAGCATGCAAAACAGTCATTACAACCTCGAGGGCCGAACGATTTTCTTTCTCGTGCAGACCGGTTGGGATGCCACGGCCGTTATCCAATACACTGATTGAATTATCTTTATGAATTGCAATCTCAATCCTGTCGCAATAGCCACCCATTGCTTCATCGATAGAATTATCAACTACCTCATAAACAAGGTGGTGCAATCCTCGTACATTCACGTCGCCAATATACATGGCAGGTCGTTTTCGAACGGCTTCCAAACCTTCGAGCACCTGAATATTTGAGGCGTTATATTGGCTGTTTGTTAAGTCTCTTTTTTCTTCTTCAGTCATTTTCAGTCTATTATTGATAGATTTAATCGAACACGCAAAGGTACAATTTTTAAGCTTACGTAAGTTCAAGCAATATGCTCAAATCCAGCTAAGTTATTAACAATTCCTGGTATTTTTTCGCCAGGAAAAATAACAATACTTAGGCATTGATGTGATCACTAATCTTTAAAAACGTACTTTGATACCGGCGCTAAACTCAATCCCGTAGGCAGGATAATTTTGATACAGAAAATACGCTTGATTAAGCAGATTATCAACTCTCGCATAAGCCGTTAATGCCGGTGAAAATAAATAATCTGCTCCCAGGTATAGGTCTGTGATCCCATCAAGTGTCTTGGTCGTTTCTATTCCATTGCTATAAACCGGAACTTTTTGACTTCCCCTCAACAACATTCCGCCGTTTAATGTGAAATCTTTCCATGCCTCCCATTGAGCGTTCAGATTAAACATGTAAGCTGGTTTATGCCATGCCTCAGGTAATGAATCGGTTGCATATTGATCCCAGGTTAAAGACGCTTCAATCTGCCATTTTTCAGCAGGTTTCCAGGCTGCTTCTGCCAAAAAACTGAAGTGACTCATACCATCGTAAACGAGTGTAAAGCTGTTTTGGAAAGGCATGAGGGTATCAATGAGATAAAAGGGGCTATTGGAAGTTTCTTCAAAACGAATTCCCGCATGCATATCCAGGCTTGACGACAAAGCTGCCCTTACTCCAGCATCAAAGCTAAATCGCTTATTCTCCCATCCCAATGGCACGATGGGATTGATCCAAGGATTGCTCTCAGCCAAATTATGGTAACCGATGCGTTTGATACCGCCATCTGTTCCTGCATAAAATTCCAGCTTTCTATCGAGCAGGTATAAGTTTCCACGAATTACTGGATACCACCAAAAAGCAGTATTCAAATCAGGTTGATAATTCAGCCGCAAGCCAAGCCTGAGTTGGTAAAAACTTCCTTTGAGGCGCAAATATGGCAATGCCGAAGCCAAAAGATGTGATCCGGATTGCAAAGAATCATTGTTATGGTAAAAATCACCTCCGGCTTCGACACCAATTACCTGTTCTCCTTCAAAATCGAACCAGTCGAATTGCATCGAAAAATCACCATCCAGCGCAACCTGATGTTCTTGAGTTTGATCGTTATTGAAAAAATAATTGTAATCCACTCCGATTGTGTGGTTCAGATAGCCCAGTCGTTGTTCGGTACTTATCAAATCAGCTGCAAAACCAATATTTTGATAGGTTTGTTTCAAATCCTCCTTATCAAAAGGAGTATTAATGTAATCAGCTGGCTTAAAACCATAATACCGGTAGGCATCCATTTGATATGAAAGATTTGTTGTAAGCTGATGATCAGAAAAATTATGATCCAGTGATATCCCAAAATCATTATTCATATAATCTGAAGGCGCATAATCGGCAAGTTCGCTCCAGGTAGATTGATGTGCCAATGTTAGTCCAAACCTCGTGTCCCGATTCAATGCAGAACTATGGCCATAAAGAAAAAAAGGAGAAAGGCGACTACCCAAACCTGCCATCAGGAAGTTGGAATAACCTTCGGCTTTGCGTCCCGACCTAAAAGCCAGTGGACTAAGCAATTCAAGCTCAGCACGATGACCAATCACACGTTCCAGCCTACTGATTGTAGTATCGGGTGGTGGAAAGGAGTTTTCGGGCGTTTGGGGCATTACAAACTGTTTTTCAAAATCTCTGATTGAAGGCTGAAAAGCCCCTTCAATAGTTACCCTTTCCTGATGCGTTTGTGCGTTGAGAAAAGAAATAGCTCCGATAAAAAATGCACCAATGAGTGTTGCTAATCGCATAAGTTTAATCATTTTTTCTTTCATAACTTATTCTTCCAGCTTGTCGAGGGCTTCCAATTTTTCCTGAGCAACAGTTTTTAAATCCTCTCCACTGTAATTATCAATGATACTTTTAAGTGTTTCCCTGGCCTGGAACACATTATCACTGGCGGCGTAGATATCTGCCAGTAAAATGTAACCCTTTGCCAGCCAATACTCATAAGACGGATAGCGATCTGCATTGGCAAAAATGCGTTCTTCGGCAGGACCAAATTGCCCCATCTCGAAATGCGCCTCAGCCAACAGATAGGCTGCTTCCGCTCCATATGCACCCTGATCGGCCTCCAGACAGAGCTGCAAAGGCGCAATGGCTTTATCTGGCTGCTTCACCGCCATAAAAGATTTCCCAAGAATGTAATCTGCTTCCAGCCGCTGCTGGGGTTGAACATCAGCAGTTTGCTGTAAAATTTGGGCAAGACGCACAGCCTCCTGATAGTTGGAATTGAAATAATTACTTTTCATGCTTCCTTCGAGTGCTTCGCGTTTTTCAGCGCTTTCATCCGTAAGCTCGATCAAACGGCTGTAATAGTCAGCAGCATTTTCATATCCTGCCCGGTCATATTCAATGCGCGCCGCTGCTAAAAGAGATTCATCGGTGTAAGGATTATCGGCAAGCTCAATGATATAAACCAAATGTGTAAGTGCCTGTTCCTGATTTTCTTTTCTTATCGCACATTGAGCGGCATAATGGTGAGCCTGTAAAAGGTAGGCTCCTTGAGGAAACTGACGAAAATAATTATCAAGTGCCTGCAATGCCTGATCACAACGCTGCTCCTGATAAAATTGCTCTGCCGTAACAAAAGCAAGCGAATCCTGCTGCGAGCTGCTAACCTGTCCTACCCCCATCTCTTCAGTAAATTTAAAATATGCCTGCAGCTTATTCATTTCCATGTAAATACTTCTGAGAAGATTGAGCGCTTCCCGCGATTCATTTGTACCTGGATAGCGATTCACTACTTGTTTTAAACTCGTAAGCGCCTGTTCATTTTGATTATTATTGTAATAAATCATTCCGGTTTTCATCAAAGCCTGGCGGGCATAAGGCGAGCGGGGCTTCTCTCTTACGAGCCTGTCGAAACTGGCAATGGCTGATCTGCTATCGCCCGAAACCAGATGCGTGGAGCCAATTTCATATAATGCCAGATCGTAGGATGAGGATTGCGGATAGCGCCGTAACAGATCGTTGAGGCGCGAAATTTTTTGATTGGGCTGCCCCTTTGCGCCATAAGCCAAACCAGCCTGATAAAGTGCATAATCGCCACCTGGTTTGGAGGCCAACCCCACTTTTTCGTAGGCATCAATAGCAGCCTGATATTGCTTGAGCATAAAATGACAATCGCCAATTCGAAGTAAGGCATCATATTGCAGCTCAGACTTGGCATGATACGGTGATGCAACAAACTGTTTAAAAGAAGGTATAGCAGCCTGATAGTCCTTTTTGCTAAAGTAGTTATAGCCCAGGTTATAAGAAGCCAAAGGAAAAATATTCAGTTTTCGAGCCTGGCTCATTCCTAAAAAATCTTTGAAATATTTTTCGGCACCCCAATAGTTTTTCTGGTAATAAAAAGATTCCGCAAGCCAATAAGTGGCCTCAGCACGTCGTATGGGCTGTTTACTCTGTTGCGCTATCCTGTTAAAATAATCAGCTGCCTGCTGTATTTCGCCTTGGTTGAACAACTGAATAGCAAGTGAATAACTCAGTTGATCGTAAATCTCCTGCATCTCCGGATCACGCGAACCCAGTTTTTCGAGTCTGGCAAGTGCTTTATCATATTCTTTGGCAGCAAGGTATAAATGAATCACCAAACGCTCGGCTTCAGCAATACGTTCCGAAGCAGGATGTAAGGCAATAAATTCCTGAAGCAGTTTTGCCGCTTCATTAAATGGATCGGCACCTGCTGCCAAACTAATCTTAGCATAGTTAAACAAAGCATCCTCGCTTATTTGATCGTCGTAACCAGCTTTGTAAGCTGCTAAAAAAGCATTTTTAGCAAATTTTGTTTGTCCGGTTTCCACATAACAAGCTGCAAGGTTGTATGAAGCGTATTGTTGCAAGCTGTCGGCGGGCGGACCAACCTGTTCGAAGTTACGGATGGCAGCCTGCATCTGCCCTGCATTCATTTTGCTCACCCCAATTTGATAATGATCTTCGCGGCCAAGTTTACGCCTGTTTTGTCGCTCATAAACCTCATAATACTGAAGCGCTTTTGCATAATCTCCTTGGGCATACCAGGCATCAGCCATCATCTTGGCAATTTCGGGTTTGCGCCTGTAATCAGCTTCCTTGTAGGCTTGCTCTCCCAGTTTTAACACTTCATCAAGCTCACCGTTTCGGTAACGAATCTGTAAAATGTAGAGCGGTATCTGTTTGCGGTAGGTCCGGTCGCTGGCAATGCTGTTAAATAAAGTCAAAGCTTGTTCGTCCTCTTTTCGTAAATAATGAATATGTGCTTTGTAATAGGCAGCATCATTCGAATATTGCCCTTTATCCTCATAAACTTTGTTGAACAAAATCAATGACTCATCAACTTCTTCTTTTTGAAGCAGTGCATAAGCCATTTTGTAGTTCATTTCATGTTTTTGATCAGCTGAAAGCCTTTGCTGATCAGTTTTTTCAAAGGCTATGATTGCCTCCTCGTATTTCCTGTTGTCAAAAAGTAAACCACCTCTAAAGTAATTAACCACTGGCATCCAGCTACTTCCAGGATAATCATCGGCAAAGCGCGTAATCAAAACCGCAGCATCTTCTTCGCCTAAATAATAGGCACTTGCAGCTTCAAAATACCTCGAATCGATAAAGAGCTGACTATTGGGATCATCCAAATCATCAATTAATTGGGCAAAAAGTTTTTGGGCAGCTCCATATTGCTTGTTTGTAAAAAATTCCCTTCCTTCCCTGTAAGATTGTTGGGGATTCCAGTCAGACAAGGTTTTTTGAGCATGAGATTGCAAGGGTAAAAAAGCAATAACCGCAAAAATGAGCAGGATAAATCGATACAGCATATTAAGGTATTTTTCCGTTTGCGAAGGTACGATTTCGAGGAAAAAAGAGAGGATAGCATTCATATCTGAACCGTGAATTTTTTTAATCACTTCGAGTATAACACTTATTGTGGCAAACGACTTTGTTTGGTAATTATTGCAAAAAGGCTGCAATGCACGCATTACAGCCCCGAGCTTTGTAAATCCTGTAAGCGGGATTCTGTGCAACCAAAAAATGCTCCATTTTCTGATCTGGCAGTCATTTATCTTGGACTGGCATCACTGCCAGCCTCCAGCGGCCTACCCACCGGCGCCGGACGGGCAGCCCTTGATCGGCGAACCGAATTGCCGGTATATTTGGCCTTGCAGCCCATAAGGTTTACCCACCTGCCCGGTTGCCCGAACAAGGCGTGAGCTCTTACCTCACGTTTTCACCCTTACCCTGCCCGAAGACGGGGCGGTTTGTTTTCTGTGGCA
>CAZQFH010000008.1:91129-102565 GCA_964592595.1 uncultured Lentimicrobiaceae bacterium
CACTTGCTGTACCTGAAACATCTCTGCATCAAGCCCTTCCCGTTAGGAAGTATGGCGCCCCGTGCTGTCCCGACTTTCCTCCGCACTATAATGCAGCGACTACCCGGATTTACTTCTGCAAAACTACAACAAAATCAGGCTAAATATTGTTATGAGCAACAGAAAGACACAAACCCGCCACTGTTTAATTATGTTTACTTTTGCATTCACTTTTTGAAAACTAATGCTAATGCGCGACCTGACAACAGGCAAAGAAGGCAAACTCATACTAACCTTCACCATCCCAATGCTGATAGGCAATGTGTTTCAGCAATTATACAATATTATCGACAGTATTATTATTGGACGTTATTTGGGAAATGAAGCCCTGGCCGCAGTAGGAGCAAGCTTTCCATTGATTTTTACTCTGATTTCCTTAATAATTGGTATCGCAACAGGCACTACTATTATCATAGCACAGTACTATGGTGCCCGCAATATCACTAAAGTTCAGCAGGCCATCGAAACAATGTACCTGTTTATTTTTACGACGTCAATTTTGCTTAGCATTGCCGGAAATATGGGAAGCACATTTATTTTTCGATTAATTGATTTACCGGAATCCGTTATACCACAAGCAGTTGAATATTTCAACGTGTATGCTTATGGTTTTATTTTCTTTTTTGGTTTTCAGGGCACAAGCGCAATATTGCGCGGATTGGGAGATTCCAAAACACCACTTTATTTTTTGGTCATTGCAACCATCATGAATATTTTACTCGACATGCTTTTTGTGGTTGTTTTTAAATGGGGCATTTCGGGAGTGGCATATGCAACCATTATTTCACAGGCAGGAGCTTTTATTTCGATCATTATATTTTTAAATAAATTTCACAAAACAATACAATTCAATCTTTTACGGCTAAGTTTTAATCGTGAAATTTTTATGAAAAGTCTGAAGATTGGTTTACCTACCGGTTTTCAGCAAACCTTTGTTGCCGTTGGTATGCTGGCGCTTTACAAAGTTGTAAATATGTTTGGCACCACCGTTATCGCAGCTTATGCAGTAGCGATGCGCATTGATTCCTTTGCTGCACTTCCGGCAATGAATTTTAGTGCAGCTCTTTCTTCCTTTGTGGGACAAAATATCGGCGCCAACAAACTCGAAAGGGTGCGTAGCGGTATGCTGGCAACCTTGCGCATGACTTCATTGATATCGCTGGGAGTGACTATTATTGCCTGGCTTTTTGCAGAACAGATTATGCAGTTATTCACTAATGATCAGGCTGTGGTTGAAGCCGGGAAAGACTATTTATACATTGTAAGTGCATTTTATATACTTTTCTCGGCCATGTTTGTTATGAATGGCGTTTTGAGGGGTGCAGGCGACACTTTGATACCGATGTTTATCACCATTTTTGCCTTGTGGGTGATTCGGATACCGGCTTCCTGGTTTTTAGCGCAGCATTTTGGCCCTAAAGGAATTTGGTGGGGCATTCCGGTAGCTTGGGGAATTGGGGCGGTTTTTTCCTATATTTATTATCGCACAGGTCGTTGGAAATCAAAATCTGTTGTAAAACGCAAGCCGACTAACCCTGATTAGATTTCATTAAGCTAAATCGCATCTTCGGACTTAACCATACTTTATCACAGAATTTATATTCACCTAAAACTAAGGTGCATTATTAGTGCTTTCTTTGCTGCTTAGGATGTATTATGATGAAAACACAAATAAGAAAAGTACGTTTAGTGGTTTTATCCGATATCCATTTGGGCACAAGGGGCTGTGAAGCAAGATCCTTGCTAAAATACCTGAAAAGTATCCGTCCCGAAATATTAATTCTCAACGGCGATATCATTGATATATGGCAATTCAAGAAGCGCTTTTGGCCGGCAACGCACATGAAGGTTATCAAGGAAATTCTCAGTATGTCATCAAAAAAAACCAAAGTCTATTACATCACCGGCAATCATGATGAAGTCTTGAGAAAATTTGCCGGCTCACGTATGGGTAATCTTCATATCGTAAATCATCTCTTGCTCGAACTAAACGGGCAAAAAGTATGGTTTTTTCATGGCGATGTTTTTGACGTTATTATGCAACATTCCAAATGGCTTGCCAAGGCAGGCGCAATTGGATACGACACCCTTATTGCTTTGAACATTGCTATCAACTTCGTAAGCAGTGCACTTGGAAAAGGGAACGTTTCATTATCGAAAAAGATTAAAGAAAATGTTAAGTCGGCAGTAAAATACATCAATAGTTTTGAAGAAACCGCCGCGCTACTCGCCTCGCGCAAAGGCTACGATGCTATTGTTTGCGGACATATCCATCAACCCGAAATTCGCCAAATCACAACAAATTTTGGCGAAATTCAATACCTGAATTCAGGCGACTGGATAGAAAACCTCTCTGCACTGGAATACCATAATGAAAAATGGCAGCTCTATTTTCATCCTAAAGCAGAACCAAAAAATAAAACCGAACAAATCACCGGACAAGAGACTCTGGAAGACCTCAATCATAAAGAGGTCTTCAAAATGATGCTTAAAGACTTTGAATCATAAAACACCTTTTCTATGAGAATCCTTTATGCTATTCAGGCAACAGGCAACGGACATTTGAGCCGGGCACGCGAAATCCTGCCCCAGTTGCATAAGCTTGGCAAAATGGATATTCTTCTGAGTGGCACTCAAGCCGAGATCAAGCTGGATCATCCTGTGAAATACCGATTGAAAGGCTTGAGTTTTACTTTTGGAAAAAATGGAGGCGTCGATATTTGGAATACCTATAACGAAGCCAGAATTTTAAGGCTGTTCAAAGAATACGAATCCCTTCCTGTAGAAAACTATGATTTGATCATCAACGACTTTGAACCCATTTCGGCCTGGGCCGGACTGCTGAAAAATATACCGTGCATCTCCTTGAGCCATCAAGCAGCACTCTTAGAACCCGAAGTGCCATTAGCCAATGATACAGATCCTATTGGGAAATTTGTATTACGCAATTATGCCCCCGCTCACGAAAGAATAGGATTTCATTTTCAAGCCTACAGCACTAATATCCTCACTCCTATTATCCGATCCGATATCAGGAAAGCAAAACCCACGAATAAGGGGCACTACACCGTTTACCTGCCTGCCTGGGATGCAACGGAATTGGCTGGCAAATTGAGTAAAATTAAAGGCATTAAATGGCAGCTATTTTCGAAGAGCGACCAGCATATACAGTTTAATGAGTGCATCACCATATCACCTGTAAGCAATAATTGCTTTACAAAAAGCTTGATCGAAAGCTCGGGGGTGTTTTGTGGTGCAGGTTTCGAGACGCCTGCAGAAGCTATATTTTTGGGCAAAAAGCTGATGGTTGTGCCTATGAAAAACCAATACGAACAGCAATGCAATGCGGCAGCACTTCATGAAATGAAAATACCAGTAATAAAAAACCTAAAAGAAAAACACCTCTCAGAACTACAGGAATGGATCGACTCAAAACAACATCTGCAACTTACATATCCTGACAACACCAAACTTGCCATTGATAAAGTCGCAGAACTATTCAATAACCTAATGAAAACAGGCAATTATAAGAACAACAGCATGTTTCCAATACCACTAAAAAGTTTGAAAATTGCCTAACGGCTTATTGTAAAGTGTACTTCAAATCCAAAAATCCCGGATAAGCAAGCGTTTTACTTCCAACTTGTATATAAGGTTTCACTTTTAGCAGGATATCAGCCGGATTACTTTTATCGCCTGTAAGTTTAAATGCCAAATTGACCAACGCATCTTGTGTTTCATTATTCAGAACTTTAAATAAATCAATTGCGACAGGCATTGAAACGTTTGAATTGGATTTTGGCAATACGCTCACAGTTTGATTCATCTGTCCGACGAGGATTTGTTTGTTATCGATAAATAACTCATAATCCATCCTATTCATTGCAGCCGGCTTATCATTAGGATTTTCGATATTAAACTGTAAATCAAAATCAACCGGAAGTTCTCTGCTGAATAAAGCAGCCGTCAGTTGCATAATTTGAGCTGCACCCAAATCACGCTTTCTGGTATTTTCATCCATTTGAATCCCAGCAATATGCACCTGATCGACACCAGTAACCTTAAACTCGCACAACGCAAGCTGTTGCATCTGGCTCATTTGGTCAAGCACTTCACAGGAAGTGATAGTTAGAAGCATGAAAAATACAATTGAAATGGACTTTAATGTTTTCATAACTATCTTTTTAACTGGATTTTCCGGCTCTTTTTCGCTCATTTTCATCAAGTAAAATCTTACGCAATCTGAGGCTTCTTGGCGTAACTTCCAAATATTCATCGTCACGGATATACTCCATATATTCTTCAAGTGAAAAACGAATAGCGGGTATAATCATCACTTTATCGTCCGAACCGGAAGCCCTGACATTACTGAGTTTCTTTGTTTTATTGATATTGATTACCATATCTCCTGCCCTGTTATTTTCGCCAATAACCTGCCCCATATAAACATCCTCGCCAGGATTAACAAAAAAACGTCCCCTGTCTTGTAGCTTCCAGATAGCATAAGGAATGGCAGTTCCGGTATCCATTGAAATCAAAGCCCCATTCACTTTTGCGTTGAGCTCGCCCTTCCAGGGTTCGAAGCTTTTGAAACGATGCGCAATAATGGCTTCACCTTCTGTTGCAGTAAGCAAATTATTACGCAATCCAATGATACCGCGCGAAGGAATCAAAAACTCCAGATACATGCGATCTCCTTTAGGCGTCATCTCTGTTAGCTCTCCCTTTCGCATTGTAACCTGCTCGATAACCCTGCCGGAAAAATCCTCCGGAACCTGAACAGTAAGGCTTTCAACAGGCTCGTGTTTTACTCCATCAATGATTTTTATGATCACACGCGGTTGGCCAAGCTGAAACTCATAGCCTTCGCGGCGCATGGTTTCGATAAGAATACTAAGATGCAAAATGCCGCGACCATATACTAAAAGAGCATCAGGCGAATCGGTGTCGTCAACCCTCAAAGCCAGATTTTTTTCTGTTTCCTTTATCAGCCTGTCTCTTAAATGCCTCGATGTAACATATTTTCCTTCTTTGCCATAAAAAGGCGAATTGTTAATCGTGAACAACATACTCATGGTTGGTTCATCGATTCTGATTGGAGGCAGTGGTTCGGGATTTTCAAAATCTGCTACAGTATCCCCGATTTCAAAATCATCAATACCCATCAAAGCGATAAGGTCACCGGCATGCACCATCACCTTTGTGCGTTCTTTGCCCAGCCCTTCAAATGTATAAAGCTCTTTAATTACTGATTTACTAATTCCTCCGTCACGTTTCACAAGACTCACTGTCATGCCTGCCTGCAGCTGTCCGCGCGATAATCTGCCAACTGCAATACGACCAACATAAGAACTATAATCAAGCGAAGTGATTAACATTTGCGGTGTTCCCTCCACATATTGTGATTTGGGAATGGTTTCGATGATCACATCCAGCAAATAGGAAACATCTGTGGTTTCATTATTCCAGTGATCCGACATCCAGCCATTTTTTGAAGAGCCAAAAACAGTAGGAAAATTCAACTGATCCTCCGTAGCACCAAGGTTGAACATTAAATCGAATACAGCTTCCTGCACTTCATCAGGACGACAATTGGGCTTGTCCACTTTATTCACCACAACGATAGGCTTCAAGCCCAGCTCGATTGCCTTTTGCAGCACAAAACGCGTTTGAGGCATCGGCCCTTCAAAAGCATCAACCAAAAGCAAAACACCATCCGCCATATTGAGCACACGCTCCACCTCACCACCAAAATCGGCGTGACCAGGAGTGTCGATGATGTTAATTTTTACGTCTTTATAACGAACAGAAACATTTTTGGATAAAATTGTAATGCCACGTTCACGCTCCAAATCATTATTATCTAAAATGAGATCTCCTGTTTCCTGATTATCCCTAAAGAGTTTAACCTGATGGAGCATCCGGTCAACAAGGGTAGTTTTGCCATGATCAACGTGAGCAATTATGGCAATGTTTCTGATATTCTGCATGTAAGGACTTGCTATTTTGAATTTGAAAAGTGCTGCAAAATTAGGTCATTAATCTTTAGCACGCTTACAAAAAGCATTAATTTTGCACACTATCATATTGCAACCGTTTTAGCTGATGTTTTTTCTCGAAAAACCTTCTTATGATCCTTGGTTCAACCTTGCTGTTGAAGAATACCTTCTCCGGCAGACCAATATAGACGTCTTTATGCTGTGGCAAAACGCCTCCAGCCTTATATTGGGAAAACATCAAAATCCGATAATGGAAATCAACGCGGAATGTTTGGTAGATAACAAAATCCCCATAATCCGGCGCATATCAGGTGGTGGAACAGTTTTTCACGGGCCGGGAAACCTAAATTTTTCATTCATCACAACCAGCTCAGATCAGGAGGATAAAATTAATTTTCCACGTTTCACAAAGCCTATATTGGATTACCTGAAAAGCAAAGGTATTCCGGCCGAAGTATCAGGAAAAAGTAACCTCACCGTTAACGGACTTAAGTTCTCGGGCAATGCAGCTCACGTTTTCAAAAACCGCAGTATTCATCATGGCACTTTACTTTTTGATGCTGATTTGGAAGCTGTTGACCGATGTTTACGAAAAGCAACAGCTGCCATCCAAACTAAGGCAGTGCAGTCAATAAGGGCGCAGGTCACTAACCTCAAACTACATTTTAGTCCGTCAATATCATTTGAAAGTTTTAGGCAAGAATTAAAAACTTTCCTTTTGAAAGACTTTTCGATTAAAGAAGACTTAAAACTAACTGAATATCAACTCTTGGGTATTCAAAATCTTGCTGATCAAAAATACAAAACACCAGCCTGGAACTACGGATATTCACCTTCATATCAGTTAAATCGCTTTTTTGAATTCAAACATTTTCGGGCTCAACTTGCACTTGAAGTAAACAAAGGGCTCATCTCGTCTGTTATTTTCAGAGATTCAAATGATACCGATTTGGCAGAAAAAATCAGCAAAAAATTTCTTGGCATTCCACACCATCCCGAAGCCATGTTGCAACTTGCTAACGAATTGGCTACTGATTTCAATTCAGATGTAAACGTAAATAAATCAATTCTATATCAACTCTTTTAAAATAAAAACATGAATAAAGTAAATCAAATTTTTGATCGCCTATGGGCTGATTACACCAATCAAAACCCTTCGGTACAAAAGGTTTATGATCTTTTTGTGAAAGAAGGTGAAAATATTGAAAATGATCATATTGCCTTTCGTACTTTTGATGATCCACGCATTAATATCGAAGTATTTTCGCGCGTATTCCGTGAAGCCGGCTATACCTATATGGGTGATTACCATTTTGAATCCAAACATCTGTATGCCAAGCATTTTGAAATGGAAGGTCAGCCAAGAGTTTTTATTTCTCAACTAAAAACTGCTGACTTCAGTCCTTTTTTGCAGGAGACAGTAAAAAAACTTGTTGACCAAATCCCTGAATCGATGCTTCAATCAGATGAATTGATTTTTAGCGGAAGCAGCTGGGGTACTCCTTCTTACGAAATCTACGAAAAACTTCGTGCAGAATCCGAGTATGCCGCCTGGCTTTATGTGAACGGATTCTGTGCCAACCACTTCACGGTGAGTGTGAACGGACTGAAAAAATATGACAGCATGGAAAAAGTAAACCAGCTTTTAAAGGATAACAACTTCCGCATCAATGATTCCGGAGGAGAAATAAAAGGTAATCCGGCTGAATTGCTTGAACAATCCAGCATCCGTGCCGAAATGATTGAGGTGAATTTTACAGAGGGTAAAAAAGAAATTCCGGGCTGTTATTACGAGTTTGCCCGTCGCTATGCCAATCAAAACGGAAAGCTTTATTCGGGTTTTATCGCTAAATCAGCAGATAAAATATTCGAAAGCACTGATAAAATATCCTGATCTGTTTGCAATTTCTCGCAAATCCTTTAAAGTATATATCCCAATACTTTCAGGGATTTTCTTCAATACCTACAATGAAATATTTAGCATACATACTATATTTTTAAGTAAAACATATTTTTCTTTCCATATACACTATAAAAACTGGTTCAACAGAAACAGATAAGAACCACGAACAAAAAAACAATTATAAAATCCATGAAACAGTCTGTTTAATAAGCATTATCACGCTATTTTTGTAATTTGGTAAAACATATTTCATGCGCGAATCAAAACTTTACAAGGCACTTGCACAACTAGAAATAAATTTCAAAGGCGACCTTCACATTGATGATGCCACCCGCCTGATATACGCCACAGACGCTTCCGCCTATCGCGAAAAACCCCTGGCTGTTGCTTTGCCACGCGATGCCGCTGATATTAAACTTCTGATAAATTCTGCCAAAGCGTATGGTTTTTCACTCATTCCACGTGCCGCCGGCACTTCGCTTGCCGGACAAGTAGTTGGCAATGGCGTGATTGTGGATATTTCGCGCTATATGACTGAAATTATTGAGCTTAACGAGAAAGAACACTGGGTGCGTGTTCAGCCCGGCGTGATTCTGAGCGAACTAAATCACTACCTCGAACCTCACGGACTATTTTTTGGCCCGGAAACATCCACTGCCAACCGTTGCATGATGGGCGGCATGCTGGGCAATAATGCCTGTGGGGCTCATTCTCTGGTTTACGGAAGTACCAGAGATCACACACTCGAAATAAAAGCTTTACTCAGCGATAGCAGTGAGGCAATTTTTGGAGAGCTGGACAACAAAAGCTTCCAGCAAAAATGCGCTCAAAACAACTTGGAAGGTCAGGTTTACAAAACTTTGAATGAAATTCTGAGTGATCCAAAAAACCAGGAACAAATCAGGATGGAGTATCCTGATGCTAGTATCAAACGCCGAAACACTGGTTATGCGATTGATTTGCTGCTCGATACAGCACCATTTACGGAAGGAATGCCACGGATCAATTTGAGCAAACTCCTGGCCGGATCAGAAGGTACGCTGGCTTTTACAACCGAAATCAAACTAAACCTTGTGCCGCTTCCGCCAAAAGCTAAAGCACTGGTTTGTGTGCATTTCGATTCTATTGTTAATGCTTTAAAGGCCAATTTAATAGCTTTGAAACATGGTCCTGTTTCGGTGGAGCTGATGGACAAAACCGTTATGGATCTCACAAAAGAAAACATTGAACAGGCCAAAAACAGATTTTTTGTCAAAGACGATCCGGCTGCCATACTGATTGTCGAATTTGCCGAAGCAGATTTTGAAACCACCGATCAAAAAATCACAGCGATGGAATCCGCCATGCGGAAGGCTGGTGTGGGAAATCATTTTCCTGTTGTGAAAGGAGCAGATATGACCCGTGTTTGGGATCTCCGTAAAGCCGGATTAGGCGTTCTAAACAATATGTCAGGCGATGCCAAACCCGTTCCGGTAATCGAAGACACAGCCGTAAATCCGGAAGTATTGCCCAACTATATCCGCGATTTTGATGAGATGCTTGCAAAATATGATAAAAACTGTGTGTACTACGCGCATGTAGCCACAGGCGAGCTCCACCTGAGGCCAGTACTCAATTTGAAAGATCCTGCAGATGTTGAACTTTTTTATACCATAGCACGCGAAACTGCTATGCTCGTAAAAAAATACAAAGGCTCGCTGAGCGGAGAGCACGGCGATGGCAGGTTAAGGGGCGAATTTATCCCACTGATGGTGGGTAAACATAATTATTCCCTGCTCAAACAAATCAAATCAAGCTGGGATCCACACCATATCTTCAATCCTAATAAGATCGTTGATACTCCCAAAATGAATACAGCACTGCGCTACACTCCTGGTCAGGAAAACCGCAAAATTGACACCATTTTCGATTGGTCAAAAGACATGGGAATACTGCGGGCTGCTGAAAAGTGCAATGGCACAGCGGCCTGTCGCAAAACTGAAGTTACAGGAGGCACTATGTGTCCTTCCTATATGGCTACCCGCGACGAAAAAGCAAGTACACGAGCCAGAGCCAACATCTTGCGCGAAATGCTTACAACTTCCACAAAAGACAACCCTTTTGACCATCCTGAGATTTATGAGGTGATGGATCTCTGCCTCTCCTGCAAAGCCTGTAAATCAGAATGCCCCAGCAGCGTGGATGTTGCAAAACTGAAAGCTGAATTTTTACAGCATTATTATGATGCCAATGGCGCCCCATTACGTGCAAAAATGATTGCCAATATCATACAAATCAACAAACTGGGAAGCATCTGGCCTGCATTTACAAATCTGATGATGAACAATCCGCTCACAACAAAAGTAGTGATGCCACTATTGGGTTTTGCTCCTCAAAGAAGTCTCCCTACGCTTTACAAAACCACATTGGATAAGTGGTTCAAGAAAAACAAACCTACCGGATCCACTGGCACAAAAGTTTATCTTTTCAATGATGAGTTCACGCGCTTTAATGATACCGCCATTGGTATTAGTGCCATCATGCTGCTTACACGATTAGGCTATGAAGTTGTGATTCCAAAACATATCGAAAGCGGCAGGACCTACCTCAGCAAAGGATTTTTAAGAAAAGCCAAACGCATTGCCATGCACAATGTTAAATCCTTAGCCCCTATAATCAACAGCGAAAATCCGCTTATCGGAATTGAGCCTTCTGCCATATTAACTTTCAGGGATGAGTACCCCGAACTTGTTGATGCAGAAATGCGTCCTGCCGCCGACCAACTGGCAAAAAACTGCTTTACCATTGAAGAATTTTTATCGCATGAATTTCAGCAGGGAAATTTCAGTAGTGATTTATTCACAAAAGAAAAACGAGAAATACGCTATCATGGTCATTGCCAGCAAAAATCAATCGCCAGCACCAAAGAAGCACTGGCTATTTTGAATATCCCCGAGAATTACACTGCCACAGAAATCAAATCAGGTTGCTGTGGCATGGCTGGATCTTTTGGTTATGAAAAAGAGCACTACGATGTTTCGATGAAGGTGGGCGAGCTGGTACTTTTTCCTGCTATCAGAAATGTCGCTTCTGGAACAATCTTTGCAGCATCCGGAACTTCGTGCCGACATCAGATTCATGACGGCACTCAAAAAGACGCCTTACATCCGGTAGAAATCCTTTTTAAAGCGCTTAAATAGGGCCTGCTGAAAAACTCGAAATCGACAATCCCTGTCAATATTACCCCCGCTCAGCGGGGCTGCACCTCCGGTATTTTGATACAGTCTATCTTTATAAAGATTATCCCCGCTAAGCGGGGCTGTGGCTCATTTCAAGGTGCGTAGCACCGTTAATATTTATAAGGAATATACTACCTACAAGGTATTGAGGTGCAGCCCCGCTGAGCGGGGGTAATATCTGGCGCAAGGATTTTTATTGCAGACTTCCAAATACCTTGCAGAAACCTCCGATGAGAACTCTATTTATTGTCACAATACCGATCAGTTAAAAGTTTTT
>CAZQFH010000009.1:0-94019 GCA_964592595.1 uncultured Lentimicrobiaceae bacterium
CTAAAGATTACTCTGCCTGGCCGTGGAAACCTGGCAAAGGTGGAAACCATTTTAGTCATGATGAGCTGAAATCCATCACGCGATAGCAGGTTGAGCACTTCTATGGCATCAACGGGATTACCTTCTTTATCCAGCAAGCCGGCCGCTTTGCCCGGATGATCAACTGTGATGCCTCCAAAAATCCACGAAAGCAGCAGGTTGAGCATCATCGGAATGAAAAATAGCGTTACGGGCTGTGGGAGCTTGTTGCCGATAATTGCTAGCTCGTCGAGGACACGTTTAAGAAATTCCTTTTTGGGCTTTTGCTGTGTCATGAGTTTGTGTTGTTGTCGTTTGTAAATCGGTATTGCGTGACTGTAATAATGTTTACAGAAGATTGAAAACATTACAATCTGATGCAGATTCAAAAGCTGTGGTCAAGTGGCGTTTTTATCGAGCATATCAACTATTTTAATACACTGTAGCACAATGGTTAGAGTAAAATTATCATTGAGGTGTTATAAAAAATCATAAAGACTTTTTTTTGACTTTTTTACTTTTCCTGTAATGTATTTTATCGCTTATCAGTGTTTGAATTTTTTTTTTGCTACTTCAACAACCTGGCAATCTGATCAAGTGAAATTTGTTTGCCTAATTGAAATTTGATATTTAAAAACCTTAACTTGCAGGCAATTTAGTAGTAATGTACTGCAATTTAATCTAAACCGACTTCTATGACCAAAACTACAGCAGTGCAGCTGCACGTGCTTTTTGAGGATATCATTCGCAAAAATGCTACAAGAGATGCTTTTTCTGATTATGGTGCTGAAACAAATACCTACCAACAGGTAGCTGAGCAAATACTTGTTTTGCAGGATATTTTTAAAAATTCCGGTATTCAAAAGGGAGATAAAATTGCGCTTACAGGCCATAACAGTTCAGTCTGGGCGATTACTTTTCTGGGGATACTGTCCTATGGTGCTGTAGTGGTTCCTATCCTGCCTGATTTCTCGACCGAGAATATCCATCATATTGTAAATCATTCTGATTCAAAGCTTTTATTTGCCTCGGCTTCGGTTTTGAGACGTATCGATCATGAGCATCTTCCTAAAATTGTAGGAATCATAAGCCTGGTGAATCATGAAGTGCCATATGACCCCAAAGGCAAATTAAAAACAGCTTTGGATACGGCGGTTGCGGCGAAGCAACAACAGCATAATGCGCTTGAATCACTCAGATTTACACCTGGCAAGCCGGATGATGTTGCCGTTATTTCTTATACCAGTGGTACTTCCGGTTTTACTAAAGGAGTGATGCTGCCCCAACGCAGTCTTTGGTCGAACATTATTTTCGCACAAGAGCATATGCCTTTGAATGCAGGGGATCAGATCGTTTCTTTCCTTCCACTGGCGCATGTTTTTGGCTTGCTATTCGAGTTTTTATTTCCTTTCACGAGGGGGTGTCATGTGCATTTTCTTACCAAAGTTCCTTCGCCGGCCATCGTTACAAAAGCCTTTGGCGAGATCAGACCACACCTCATACTTTCTGTTCCATTGGTAATCGAAAAGATTTATAAAAAGCGCATACTGCCGAAGATTGATAAGCCTGTGATGAAACTGCTGCTTAAGACACCTGTTATCAGTGGTGTAATAGAACAGAAGGTGAATAAAGCCTTAACTGAAACCTTTGGGGAGCGTTTTAGCGAAATCGTGATTGGCGGCGCGCCAATTAGTGAAGAAGTTGAGCAGTTTTTCCGTAAGATAGGGTTCCGTTATACCGTTGGTTATGGCATGACCGAATGCGGGCCGTTGATCAGCTATATCGGGTATAAAAAGTCAAAATTTCGCTCAGCGGGTAAAGTGGTCGATCGGATGCAGATAAGAATCTCAAAGAACGATCCCGACACTGAAACCGGCGAGGTGCAGGTAAAAGGCGATAACGTGATGCTTGGTTACTATAAAAATGAAGCTGATACCAAAAAAGCTTTTACGGAGGACGGCTGGCTTCGCACAGGCGATCTGGGGTATTTGGATGCCGATGGTTACCTTTACCTGAAAGGTCGGAGCAAGAATATGTTGCTTGGGCCTTCCGGGCAAAATATCTATCCCGAAGAGCTGGAAGCTCGTATCATGAATCTGCCCTGTGTGGCCGAATGCGTGGTTAAACAACAAAATGGAAAGCTTGTAGCCATGATTTATCCCGACAGGGAAGCCATGGAATGCGATCGACTTGATTTTCCTGACATAGAAAATAAAATGAAGGAAATGCTTAAGCATCTCAATAAGGAACTCCCTGCTTATGAACAAATTAGTGGTGTCGAAATTGTAGATATAGAGTTTGTGAAAACCCCGAAAAAGAATATCAAAAGGTATTTGTACACTTGATTTTGCATGCCTATCATGAACAATGAACACAGATCAACGAATTTCTTCGTATGATAATTCTCTATAGGAAGAAAAGAAAATCAAAGTCTCTGATAATAAAAATGTAGGTAATTGATATATAACAAGGTATTGAAATGGTATTTATCAATTCGTTTCTCATTTTAATTTTTCATAAACTTTTTCACACAACAGACTGCTTATATACATTGAAAGCCGTTTATTCATTTCGGGCTGGGAATAATAGCAAACAACGGGAAGCACCCATTCCAGCAATGCCATATAATAGGGGATGATATCGGGATTTCCCTGTGTGCTTTCAAAGGCATATTTTCTCATTTTTAATGCCAGAGCCATATGTTTCTGTGCTTTTTCCTGATGTTGCCCGGTATAGGTAAATTCCGGAATTTCCTGCAGGCTTTTAGCAGCATAAAAACCGCTAATAAAATGCAGGTATGCATTCATATCATCCTGATTTTCCAATGGGGCATTATCAGTCAGGAATATTGCTTCCAATCTTGCAAAATCGGAGATGACAGACCGCGGTTTGGTCTCAGAAAAATCGATCAGATAAATATTCCTGTTTTCATCCAGCAGGATGTTTTGCATGTTTAAATCGCCATGACAAATCCCTTCGAAATAGTGGATACCCTGGTCTCTGCGTTTCGGGTATTCGTGTTTCAAAAACCAATAGGGATTTAAGACAGGACGGCTGCTTTCTGCGATTTCTATATACTGATCATCAGCATTAATGGAGAAAAGATCGGATACGGTTTGGTAAATATGTGGAAAAAAGGTTAAGGTTGGATCATGGTCTTTGAAGGGAAAAATAGTTGATTTTACGGGCTGACCATACCAGGGCTTTAAAATCTTGAGGAATATCTTATCGAACAGCGGTCCTAAAATTTCCATTTTTTCTTGATGGAAATAGTGTGTCAACCATTTAAGTTGGGATTCTTCGCCGCCAATGCCTACAAAATTGTACACCAAAGCACCTTTGTCGCCTTGAAATTCAGTGCCGAGTACTGATGCGCTGTTATTAAAAATATAAGGGAGGGCGTATTGCTGACAGCGTTCCGATTCCCTTGTAATCATTGCGCGGTTGGCTACCTTGAGCACAGTAGGCCGTAATTTCCTTTCATGCTTATCGAAAGAAGCGACTTGAAAAGTCTGCGCCGAAAATCCTCCATGCAGAGGTTCAATTACCACACGGGCAGCATCGGCATAAAGTTTACGAATCAAAAAACGCTGATAAGGTTCGAGGGTCAGCTGTTCGTTTGTTTCAATTTTCAAACGTTGCGAATCAGCATCTGCGATACCCTCAGGGAAAAAGAGCCAGGCAATGGGATCCTGTAGTTTTTCATCAACCAAAATAGATTCAAGCGCGATAATATTATCGATGTTTAAACTATCGGTCAAGAATTTTGAAAACGAAGTGGTATCATCGGCTTGATGCAGTGTTTCAAGTTTGAATGACAAACCAACAGCATTGCTTGCACCAGCCTTGACAATAATTTGCTGATGAAAATAGGGTAGCTGCTGCCAAAGTTCCCTGTTGTCTTTTTCGGCTTCAACATCCAGTACGATACTCAATGAAGGATTTTCAGGGTCGCGGTTTAGTAGAACTATCAGCGCACTTTCCTTGAATTGCTGTTGTTGCTTTGCCAGTCTGGATGCCGAAATAAATTCCTGCATCATCATCTGAAGTTCTTTTGTTGCTAAAATACCCGATGCCCGCCCGCTAAAAGAAACAGCTCCGAGGGATAATACGGCAATGTTAGCAGCATCCGAAGCAAGCCTGAAATCAGCAGGAATTCTAGTATCATCGGGCATAAACCCGGCGCAAGTTCCGGCAGTTACAAATAAACCATGAGCCGTATCTTCTGTTAGTTCCGTTTCTGCTGAAGCACCATAGCCAATCGACAATACAAGTTCATGACATCCTATCATATCAATCGGTTTCCAATATAGCAGTGGTAATTTTGCTTTGCAGTCTGCCCGAAATCGAAAGGTTTTGTTGCCCATTTTAAAATCGATGGGTTCAGCACAGTCAGACTGCAATTTTTCGATTTCCAAAGCAGCCAGCTCTGTCGTTTCGACAAGATTAAAAACACGGTGCAGACCGGCCATTTCAATTACCTGAAAAACCTCAGGTAATAAACCGGTAATAATCAGTTTGCCCCTGGCAGCGAGCATTTTTTTATGGGATTTAAGTAGAATGCGTATGCCGGCACTCGAAAGGTAAGCACAGTGTCCCAAATCGATAATCAGGAAGCTGGTAGAAGCCAGCAGTGGCTCAACCGCCATTTCAAAATGGGTACTACTTAATGCATCCAACCGGCCCGAAACCTTTAATATCGGGGCAGTCTTTTCATTTTGAATGAGTTCGAAGCTGTTCATCTTTTTAATTTTTCATTCTTGGGCTTTGCTCTCTATTTCAAATGTTTGCCTTATAATCTGATAGGCTTAAAGCTAATAAATTATAATAATTTGATCGTTAAGGCATTGGAACTCCTTCGAACCACTCATTCCATATCGTTTCGAATGTGCCATCTGCCTTCATGGCATCAAGGTGACTTTGCCATTGCTGGACAGTACTGGCAGGTGTGCTGAGGCTGAATGCGATATAACCCTTAAAGTTAAGTGCTTCCATTTGTTGTGTAAGATTGCTTATAGGAATATCGTTCAAATCAGCCAACCATTTTATACTCACATCGGTAAGGAGCAGCGCATCAACTTCGCCTGTAATAAGTTGATTAAAAGCATCCTGAGGTGTGATTGCCGTAGCTACAATGTTTGGAAAATCATTGTTAATAAGAAAATCATGGGTAAACCAACCTTTTGGCGTGGCTATCGATTGAAGTGCTTTAGCTTGATCAAGTGTTTCAATAGTGAGTCCCGAAGGTGCCAGGGTGTAAAAATGTGATCTGCTTGAAGAAACCGGGCCTACCCACTGAAACATATTTTCGCGTTCCGGCGTGCGGGCGGTATTAAACAGGGCGCTGTTTGGCAGGTATTGCACAATGTCATAAGCATTATTCCACAAAGTCAGGTTGATGTTGTTGAGATAGCCTGTTCTTGTCATAATTTCTTTCACAATATCTACGGAGGAGCCTCTAACTTCAGCTGAGGTACCATGGCCATATTCAAAGCTGCTCGGTGGTGAATTTTCAGTATAAAGTTGAATGGTTCCTGCGATGTAATTTTCAGGCATAAATGGTATGTAATTCCTTACAATTGATACCGTACTTTTATCTTCAATCATCGATTTTATCTCATGCTGAACATTGTTTACTACTGCATCACTTACATCATTTGAAAAAGCAATATAATAATAAACAGTTCGGTAGCTTGTTACCACATGGACGTTTTCCAAATAATAACCCGAAGGAAGTGCGGAAATTAAATGGTAAAAATCGCTGGCAATAAATCGTATCTCACTATTCATAAATGCCTCCAGTGCCTCACTGTAGGTTTCGAAATAGACCAGATTTGTAAAACCCATTTCTTCGAGGGTAGTAGTTTCCCACCAGTCGGTTACTACTGCTATCGAAGGAAGCTGTTTACACTCTTCAATGGGCAGGGGAAAGACAAAGTTCGATTCTCCATTTTCAAATAGGGCATACATTCCCTTACTTGTCGGACCAGCCCATTTGAACAAATCAGCGCGTTCAGGGATATACGTTGTTGATAACAGTGCTTTATTGGGGCCACTTAAGATCGCATTATAGGCTTTCTGCCATGAATTGGTCATGCTCATTTCCATATCGACACCTGCATTTTGCATGGCCTCGGCAGCAATATCAGCATCTATTCCAACAATTTTCTCATTGTCAGTAAAAACGTAAGGAACAAATTCGCTGCCGAAAACCTGAATGGTTTCTTCATTGTTGTTGTCCTCTTTTTTGCAGCTGTTTAGGATGAAAAATGCTGAGATCATTAAAAGTGAAGCAGTGATCAGCAATAGCTTGGTTTTCATGAACTTTGTTTTAATGGTTTTTCCTATAAAATTCCATTTTGGGATTTGATTGTATAAAAATATGGAATCTTTTAATCCGTTAAAGGGTTCCCTCAATAAAAAAGTATGGGTTTAATTGAATACCCGCAAAAATTCATTACTATAGAGAGCAATGCAGGAGGGAAATGAATAAATCCAATAGATGAAATTTATGCCGTAATCCGATAATTCATGGATGGATCTATTAACAAAGGCTTAATCCAACAGACGCAGCATTTCTTCAATTTTTGGCCTGCTGGTATCAGTTGTATCAAGAATCTGATCTGCCAGATCGGTTTTGTATTGCTGCAGTCCCAGAATCTTTTCTTCTACGGTATCTTTGCTGATAAAGCGGTAAACAAACACTTTTTTATCCTGCCCGATGCGATGTGCGCGACTCAAAGCCTGTAATTCGGCAGCAGGATTCCACCATGGATCGAGCATAAACACATAGCCGGCTTCAGTGAGGTTGAGTCCGAAGCCACCAGCTTTGAGCGAGATCAAAAAAACTTTTGTTTGATCATCATCCTTAAAGCTTTGAATCACCTTTTCGCGATTTCTTGTGGAGCCGGTAAGCATGGCGTATTGATGCTTTTCGTCGTCAAGCCATTTAGCATAAAGCTTCAGATGGGTGGTGAAGGAAGAGAAAATCAGAACTTTCTGGCCTTCATCGAGCAGGGTATTCAGTTTTTCGGTTACCAACAGGAATTTACCGCTTTCCGTAATAGCTTCTTTCAAAACTAATGCAGGATGATTGGCTATTTGCCTCAAACGCATCAGTGCCCTGAGTACCAATACGGGCAGCGAAACCTTTTGTTCTGGTGATTCCTGATTGTGTAAAATGACATTCCTGAGCTGACTTTTTTCTGTTTCATACACCTCTTGTTGATCGGGAAGCATTTCGCAATAGCTGATGATTTCCGTAAGCGGAGGAAGCTCAGTGGCTACCGCCTGTTTGGTTCTGCGCAGTATAAAAGGCTTGATAATGCGCTTCAGGCTGGCAGCGGCAGCTTCATCGCCAAATTTTGTTAAAGGTGTTACATAATAATTTTCAAACTGATCCTTATTACCCAATAAGCCTGGATTGGCAAACTCCATCTGCGACCGCAGATCATAAAGGCTATTTTCGATGGGTGTGCCTGTCATAGCGATGCCGGTTTCCCTGACCAGCCCATATGCAGCTACAGTGGTTTTGGTGCTTGTGTTTTTTATGACCTGGCTCTCATCAAGTACAACAAATTTAAAATCAATGGTTTTTAAAATTTCAATATCGTTGCGAAGGGTGCCATAAGTTGTCAGAATAATAGGTTGTTTGCGCCATTGCTCTTCCGAAAGTTTGCGATCAGTGCCTGTATAATTGATGTAATTCAAATGGGGAGCAAAGCGCCTGAACTCGTTTATCCAGTTGTGAATCAGTGAGGCTGGCATCACAATTAAGCTGGGTTTTTGGGTAAGGTTTTCTTTTGGATCTTCGGGCTCTGGCCCGGAAGTTGCAAACAGATCCAATTGTTTTCCCGGCGATAGGGTGGTAAGGGGAGTGGTCTTTTTGTTGAAGCTTCCGTTTGGATACCAATGTAATAACAAACTAATGATTTGCAGGGTTTTACCAAGTCCCATATCATCAGCGAGAATGCCGCCGAAGGATTGTTTCGATAGCCAGATCAGCCATTGAAACCCAATTTTTTGATAGGTTCTGAGCTGCGCCTTATAGAGTGGAGGATAGGGCAAAAGTTCGCTGGCTTTTTTTGGAAAAATTTCCTGAGGGTCGTACACTTTGGTGTCAGGAATCAACATCTCATGCTGCTTTTTGATCCTGAGTCGCTCATGTTCGGCATGTTTGGCATGTACTAATAAACCGCGATACTGGCTAAACCAGGCTTCAGGGATCAGAAAGCTTTGTCCGTTTTTCAGCTTATAAATTCTTTCCCCATTGAGCAGGTGATTTTTGAGTGCTACAAATGGGAACTCCAGCTCGCCTGCCTGTACCATCATGTGCAGATCGAACCAATCCCGTTCGATGGTATAATCAGTTTGTAAATGCGGTTTGGCAAGCAAAAAGACTTTTTCGGTATGTTGTATGATCTTAATATTTTGTTTTTCAAATTCTTTTTGAAGATTTTGCATATGAGTAACGAGCGCATACAGCTGCTTTTCATTGTTGTTGTTGGGGTCGTTTTTACTTGTTTCCTTCAGTTGAAAAAATGCCTGATCCTGCATAAAATCCAGCTTTTTTATGCTCTCTATAAAGCTGTTTTCAAGCTTTAAATTTCTTCTAAACCGCTTAAAAACAAAGCCATCATGATTGGCATGCAGGCTCGTAAAGCGCAGCTGCTTTTGTTGGGGATAAATAATTTTGTTGTTATAACCAAAACTCAGCGTTAGGCCATAAGTGCCATCCCAGTTTTGTTCCATCCGCAGCTGGGGTTTTGGTGTTATAATCAGGTCAATCAATTCAAAACCTTCGGCATAAATTTCGGTTCGGTTTGCAAACTTCTTGATGAAGCGCTCGAAATACTGTTTTTCGGCCCTGCGTGGTATTTCAACCGTGTCTTTTTTTAGGAAAGGAAGGAACAGCTTACCGTTGATTACTGTATCGAAATGAAGGATTTTTTGCTGATGAATCAGCAGACAGGGTTCATGACTTAAGAGCAGGGTGTCAAGTTGAAGATTCAATGGTTTTTCTTCATGAAAAACCTTTAACTGGTAGAGGGTTTTTTCTGCTGTCCGCTTAAAATGCAGTTCTGTTTTACCAGCCTGCGCCGGATAATGCAATAGCTGATCGGGATACAGATTTGGCCAGCTGAAACCCGCATAAACCGGAATGTCGTATTGAAGTGCCACCAATAATATTTTATGCATCTGCTTCCAGACAAAAGGCAAAACGACTTCTTCGCGTTTTTGACTACTTAACGACTCAAAAAACGGAGTAGGTTGCAATTTCTTTTTCGAGAAGCGATTGGCCAGTTCCTGCGTATCAAGACTTAGTGCCAGTTCGTAAAGCGTCTTTTCCCATGCTGCTGTAAGACCAGCAAATTCCAAAGTCGAAAAAGCTTGCTCTGCTGTTAGGAAGTTCTTGTTTTCACTGATGGTGAGGTAAGGCAGGAGTATCCATCCCAGGAAACGATTTTTCCGCGCTACAAGCACAAGATTTGGATAAGCTGCCTCCATAGGCTGGCAAAAGTAGGGAATGCCTTTAAATTATAGGAAAATGTTGTGTAAAAATTCAAAACATCTTCAAGAATTCATTGAACTTGACTTGTTAGAACTTGAAAATGGTGAAAAAACAAATGAAATTGAATAGACAAAGATACGCCAGTAATTGGGGCTTTTTCAATAGGTTATTTCTTGAGGTGTACAGTTAATTACCTATTTTAATTTGCTGATAGGTAATAGGATTATGCATCAACATCCTTAATATTAACGAGTGAAAGATAGTTTGCTTGAAGATTGACCTATTGATTCGAAAACTGAACTCATCCAAATATTTTTCAATATGTTCTTGGTGAACCCATGAGTAAGTGCTTCTTAGCCAATATTTTAGTTGATGTATAATAGTATGCATCTGTTTCATGCTTCCTCCTTTATCCGAATATTTTTGCTCTATGTTATAATCCTTTGATAATGGGGCATATCCTGTCCACTTATCAGTTTTAACAAAAGCTGTTTTTGAAATGTGCTTTTCAAATATGCATCTTAATGACTTTGAAGAGTAATCATCAATTTTATTGAAATAAACTCTTTTTATCTTTCTTTTGTCACTAAGCTCTACTGCTCCAGCGATTTTCTTCTTCTTCACATCTTTGCTTCTGCCTTGTTTCAGGCTTTCTTTTCCTCCAAAGACAAATTCATCAACTTGAACTTCTCCTACTATTGGGTATTTCATGCTGCTTTGCATGGCTGTTCTGACTCGCTGCATAAAAGCCCAGGCTGTTGTCCGGCTTATGCCATAGCGTCGAGCTGCTTGTGATGCGGATATACCTTTGGTTGTTGCTGTCATCTCAAACATGATTCCAAATGCTTTTTGGTGGCCAAATCGTAAGCGATGAAAAATAGTCCCAGCTGTTGGGCTTTCAATGTGATGGCAGCCATTACAATCTCTTGCATAATTTTTCTTTCGCACTGTGTGCTTCTCATGTCCACATTTCGTAAACACAAACCCTTTAAACCATTTAAGTTCTGCAAGATACGCAAGACATGACTTGTCGTTTGGAAAATGCTTACCGAATTCTAAAATGTTTTCTCCTGTAAATTCCATTTTGATTATTTTTATTCAATTATTCCTTCACATGACAAGTGCTTAATTGACCAACTTAAAAAAAGAAATTCAAGCCTGTCGTTAAACACCTTCACATACGAACTGCTGTCATGGCACAGAATCTTGCTTTTTTTTGCTGATATTACCCAATGTTGATGTACTGACAAAAAGTTCATGCCGGCCATCATTATCCAAATCATAGATTGTTGTTAATGAGGGATTGATTCCACTGGCAGGACTTTTGATCAGACTTTCCTCTTTGAAATTGTAGATATAGAGTTTCCTGGGCTGGAGCGAAAAGCCTGCACTTATCTGAATGATAGCTTCATCAATGCCATCATCATCAAAATCAAAGCTGCCAAACAAATCTGTGCTAAAATCGCGTTCAGGATGATAATTGCCAATCTTGTCGATAAAAATGGTGTGTCTGTTCAGTCCGTCAGGATCGAGCGGACTAAAGCAATCATAAAATATGCTGTCGTTGCGCCACCAGGGTATGAGTAGCTCAAGATAGCCATCATGATTATAATCCAGGCTAAAATAGCAGGCTGTTGTCGGGCGTGGAATCTCTTGTCCGGGAAAGTTGTATTGATCAATGACATTACCATTCTGCGTTGTTATTTTCAAGGCTTTTTGATCAGCGCGGTTGGTAAAAGAGATCAAAAACTCGCTGGTGCCATCGCTGTCGAGGTCCATATAATTCACAAAGCCACCCACTTTTTCTTCTTTAAACTGAGCCGTTTGCACCAGCTCAAAAGGCTGCTGTTTGGGAATAAAGAGGATAATCATAGCAGCCATCACCAATGCCAGTAAAAAGGGACTGAAGAGCCAGTCTTTGGGTTGGGATTTCAGCACATATTAGCGTAGCTTTTGCATTGTGAGGGAGCTTGAATTACAATGGTTGCACAGGGTTAATATAAGGATAATATGGGAATACAGGAGAATTAATCTCAGCTTTTAGTTCAATTCACTATGGCCTGGGTGCCTGACTTTGATTTTGACGGTTTAATCGCCAAAAATAAGCTAATGCTAAAGCTTTATTGTTACAATTGTACCAAAAACTTTCCCCTCCTCATCTAACCGGTCATTCACCTGATAGGTGATTCTTCCCTGGTGAATTTTATTGTAGGCTTCGATGATAATGTTTACTATGGCCATTCCTTTGCCTGTATCAGTTGTTTTGAGTTCTTTGGATTTTTTACGCCCTATGCCATTGTCGATGATTTCAATTTGATATGCTTCATCTTTATGGATTAATTTTAATAATAAATGTTTGGGGCCTTCTTTCAGTCTCAGTCCATGTTTAATGGCGTTTTCCACGAAAGTAAACACAAGCGAGAAAGGAATCCGAAGCTGATCTTCAACAGAAGCTTGATTATACTCAAGCTGAAATGTAAACGACTCCAGAAGGCGTGTTTGCAGGCAGAGGTAGTTTTCTATAAAACTGAGTTCATCAGAGAGGTCGATAATGAATTTGTCAGCATTCATAAGGCTTAAGTTAATCAAACTGGCCGTTTTACCTATATAATAAACTGCTTCGTCATGTTCTTGTTTCTGAAACAAAAGACTGATGCTATTCAGTGCATTGAGTATAAAATGAGGTTCGAGCTGTTTTTTAGCCAGCGCCAGTTTGTGATGAAACAATTCGCGTTCGGCCAGCAGTGCTTGTTTTTTTCGTCGCTGATCCAAAAATCCAAATATTAACAGAGATAATAGCAGAAGCATTAATAGTGCACCAGCAATAATCAAAAAGCGGAAATTAACTTTTTTGAGCTGTTGCTGATCCTCTTGTCTGCTGATTTCCAAATCATTTAGTCTTAATTGTTGCTCGAGTAACATTTGTTGGTTTTTAGCACTTTGATAGCGTGCTTCCAGCTCTCGAATGGTTCGCTCTTTTTCCTGACTGTTAATACTGTCGTTGTATGCTGTGCTTAACTCAAGTGCTTGAAGCGCCCCGGCAACCTGATGGGTTTGTTTAAGTGTTTGATAACGTATGTCATAGTATCTTCTCAAGTGTATCCATTCTGCATCTTTTAATAGCGAATGAGCTGCTTCCAGATGATTAAGCGCTTGTTGATGTTTTTTAAGGGTGAGTTGCACTTCGGCAAGCGAAGTATACATTTCAATTTGATAAGAACGGGAGTTCGCTTCATTAAATTTTTGTAAGGCCTGCATAAACGATTTATAAGCCTTTTCATAGTTCTTTTGCTCGAAAAATAAATTACCCAGACCTCTTTGTACAAGTCCTGAGATAAATGGATTTTGTAATGAAATTGACGAATCTGCAGCACGAAGTAAATAGTAGCTGGCGCTGTCTGCCTGATTTAGTTTAGTGTAGGTTTCTCCAATCGATAGCAATGACTTGGTGATGTCAGGTTTTTGAGGATATTTTGAAATAATTGCCAGGGATTGTTTGTAATAGCTTAGTGCAGTAAGGTTTTCTTTTTTCAGTGTAAAAACATCCCCAAGATTTGATAAAAGTGATGAAATTATCATTTCATCTTCCATGGGTTCAAATATTTTAATGGCTTTGTGATAATAAATTGATGCTGAATCGAGTAATCCCAAACTTTGAAAGCTGATGCCCATATTGTTATAGGCCATTGCCAGGTATTCTAGCTCTGAAGCTTTGCTGCTATTTTTGTTTCTGTTAACCAGTATTCTGTTATAATGTAAGGCACTGTCGTAGGCTGAAGTGTAGTGGTAGATCACAGCAATACGGCTCAAATTTTCGAAGTAACTGTTTGTATCCCCTAATAAAAGATAAGTGTCTGCCGCAAGCTTAAAATAAGGGAAGGCACTATCATTGGTTCCCTGGTAATAATAGGCTACGCCAAGATTTGTCAAGGCTGATGCTTTGCCAGCTAGCGCTGAAACCTCATCAAAAAGGGCTAAACTTTGATGCAGTCTTTGAATGGCCAGCTCGTTATTGCTTAGTACCGACTGCAACACACCTTCGTTTTTTAATAAAATTGCTTTTAGTAATATTTGTGTTTGTGAATCAAAGCTTGCCGCCTGTTCCAGCAGTGTTTCAGCTTTCTGATAATACCAGGCTGCAGAATCGGGATTTTGAAATTTTAATTTGGCTCCTGAGTCTATAAGCGATATGATGCGCAGTGAATCTTGATTTTTAGCATGCAACGGATGATTCAGGCATTGGAAAAGCAGGGTGGCCTGTGATACAAATAGCCATAACACTAGACTCGACCTGATCAGTGTTTCTTTTGAGAGCAGCATTTTCATTGCGATGGATTGAAGGGTTAAGATGATCAGAATCATCAGCATAGTGCAGAACGAAAGGTAAAGAAGAATAAACTCCGATCATTCGACAGTGGTGGTTTGGTTAAGAATCGCGCTAAGTTAGTAATTCTGTTTTAACAAAGAATGAGCAGTGAAAATCTTTATTTTGCAGCAGCAAACGGCCAAAAGCCAAAAGCTAAAGCCAACAACCATCCTTCACAATCTATATCTTTTTTCGATAAAGGCGTATATTGCCTGGTAATCAATGGCAATGGCTTTGCAGGATTTTTCCAATCTGATCTTGCTAAAATGCCCCTGACTAAACAGCAACACTGGAATATCCAGTTCTGCTGCCACTTCGGCATCATGCAGGCTGTCGCCAATCAGCAGGCAGTTGTTGGGAGAGGTGTTGAGGCTGCTGAAAAGTTTTTGGGCTGTTTCGAGTTTTCCTGCTGCCAGGTGGTTATTGATGCCATGGATACCTTCAAAAAATGTACGAATTCCATGCTTTTCTGTTAGCTTATCCAGTAAATTTTGCTCCATGGCCGAAAGGATAAACTGTCGGAAACCTTTTTGCTGTAATTGGCGGAGCAGGGGAGTGGCATCAGTGAAGATTTTAACTTCCAAAACCAATTCATTGTAATGGTCCATAAACTGATGGGCAGTCACCTCAAAATCTTCCTGCTGAAAATCGAAACCAAGTTTTTCGTAATATAATCGCACCGGGAAATCAAACACTTCGCGATAAGTTGCCTTGTTGAGCAATGGGAGATTCCTGACTTTCAAAAGCAGATTCATGGCCTTCACACAACATGCCACATCGTTGAGCAGGGTGCCATTCCAATCCCATAATATTACTGGTTTTTGGTTCATCCAGTTCTTTTAAGGGCAGTTGCGGAGGTAGTCGCCCATATGGTGACGGCCAAATTCTTTGGCTTTATTGTAATAGTAGCAGGCCATTTCCATATCTTGCTCTATTTCCATAATTTGCCCCAGATTGAACCAGGCATCGGCATAATCAATTTTTATTTCCGTGGCTTTCAGGAAATCTTCAACGGCTTCCTTGGGCTTCCCCATATTGAATTTTGCCGACGCACGCAGGAAATAGGCTTCGTATGAATCTTTGTCGTAATCAATCGCCCGGCTAAATGCTTCTACAGCACCTTTGTAATCAGCCTTGTTGATTAGTAACCGACCTTGTTCTATTATTTCCAGCGTTTTACGCGGATTAGGGCTACAAGATAAAAGGACTATCAGCAGGAAGGGAAAAAAACGCATCAGTTTTGTCATCGCATTATTTTTGGCGAAAATAGGTATTTTGAAAAAATTAACAGTACCCGATTGAACGTATTTGAGACTTGTCTTGTTATTCAAAAGGTTACATATAACTGTCAGAAATTAATTCAAAATTTATTTTAAACGAATATCCTATGAGTACCTGGACTATCGATCCTGCACATTCAGAAGTGCAATTTAAAGTGAAGCATCTTGTTATCTCAACCGTTACCGGTAGCTTTGGCAAGTTTAGCGGTCAGCTCGAAACCGAATCCGGTGATTTTACACAGGCAAAAATCAGTTTTGATGCCGATGTGGACAGTGTTGATACCAATAATCCTGATCGCGATAACCACCTCAAATCAGCAGATTTTTTTGATGTAGCAAATTTTCCGAAAATCAGTTTTGAATCAGAAAGTTTTGAAAAGACTGGTGATGCGACCTATAAACTAAATGGAAAGTTGACAATGCGTGGTGTAACAAAAACCATATCGCTTGATGTGGAACATGGAGGCATAATGGTTGATCCCTATGGCAATACCAAAGCCGGTTTTGAATTGATGGGTAAGCTTAGCCGTAAAGCATTTGGCCTTAATTGGAATGCCGTAACCGAGGCGGGTGGCGCAGTTGTTAGCGATGAAGTTAAACTCCTTCTTAATATTCAGTTGGCTAAAAAATTAGCTTAATCCATTAACGATTTAATCTCGGAGGGTCAGCAGACTTGGCGGGTTTTCTTTGGTCTGAAGGTCTGGAAGTCGAAAGTCTGGAAGTTGAAAGTCTGTTTTGTGTAAAAACAAGCCAACGCCAATGCCAACGCCAATGCTAACGCAAAAAGCTATTTGATTATCATTAGAAATAAAGCCAGTGAAATTTCATTTTATCTGTTTTGTCGTACGAAAGGGCGGGTAAGGGTACTTTGATGAAACTGAGTGCCGTTAGCACAAATCTTAATCCTTTGTGTCGTGTTTTAATTTTGCGGAGGTTGATATCAGGGCTGATGAGGTAAACGGGTCGTCGGGTGAAAGAAGGAATGGACTTGCCCTGGTAAAAGGTTTGATTTTCTGCTGCGCCTGTCATGCCTTCGGCGCTGTAGCCCAGGGCAATGTCGAGCCAGTCGGGGAAGCGTGATTCATCCGGAAGAAAGGACTTGGGATTAACTGAAAGCCAGTATGTTTGTCCGTTATAATCTTTCAATAGGGCCTGAAATCCATTGGCTCCCAGCAAATCAGGCCGGTATTGCCGGTATTTAGTAGCATGGTATGAATATTTCAAAGTGATGCGTTGCTCTTTCCACAAAAGCTGTTGGCCGATAAACAAAGTTGTTCCTGCTGTATTGGCAACCAAATCGCCTGTTGAAGCTCCCCATTCTGCCGAAAAACCATCAAATATCTCTACCGTCATCAAAAAGGCAAAGCCCAATGAACCGCCGATCCATATGGCTCTTTTTTCGGGCATTCCTGTCCAGCGAAAGGCATCATAACCGTATCTGCCTACCTGATAGGCTGTGGTAGCATGGCCAATTTTATCCATTTTGAGCCATTCGTTGTTGTCGTTGAAAAAGTGAAAATTACTTTGAGGATAGCCATCGTACCATAAAAAATAAAGTCCGGTCATGCTCACGGCATATCCACCGGCAATAGTGTAGCTGAGAGCTTTAAGACGTTTATTGTTAATGTTTTCCTGTCGTGCAATACTGTCTTGTGCTTTTAGGTTTTGTAGGCAAAAAAGCGACAACAGGCAGGCAATTGTGAACGATTTAGCTAAGTGCATCAATGATATGCTTAGTTTGTGTAATCACTTTTTCCAGCTTACCTGCGTTCTTGGCCTCGGCGATAAAACGCAGGTAAGGCTCTGTATTTGATGGACGGATATTGAACCACCAATCAGAAAATTCGAGCCGGTTTCCGTCAAAATCCATTTTCTTGACGGGAGTTTCTTGTTTTTCGAACCAATCGCAAACTGCTTTGATAGCTGCTGCCTTATTCTCGATTTTAAAATTGATTTCTCCTGAATTGTGATAGCTGCTGATATTTTTTATCAGCTTAGAAAGTGTGAAACCGGCTTTTTTGAATCGGGCAAGCAGATCCAGCACGATCAGTGCAGCGAGCAGGGCACTGTCAGAATAATAAAAATCGCGGAAATAATAGTGCCCGGCAAGTTCTCCGCCATACAGTCCGTTTATTTCGCGCAATTTGGCCGCGCCGTAAGCTCTCCCAACGCGCCATGTTTCAACCTGAGTGCCAAACTGATCCAGGTACTCAGCAATGGCTTTGGAGCTGCGAATATCTTGCAACACTTTTCCGATTTGTCCTTTTTGCTCAAAGAAATAATGCCCCATCAAGGCGATAATCAAATCGGGTGAGATAAACTTTCCATTTTCATCAATAAATATCACCCGGTCGGCATCACCATCAAAAATGAGCCCGATATCGCAGTGGCGATTGATTACCATGCCTTTGATTTGCTCCTGATTGGAAGGTTTCAGCGGATTGGGATCATGACCCGGAAATCGTCCATCGGCAATGTCGTTGATATAAAAAGCTTCTGCACTCAGCAGGTCTTTGATAAACAGACTGGCCATGCCATTGCTGCAGTCGATGGCAATACGAAGGTCTTCCAGTGGACTCAGGTATTCTTTTAAAAATTTCAGGTAAGCCGGATTGAGTTCGACATTTTGAATAATACCTTTATTTTCAGTGGGTTGAATTTTTTCCTCCAAAACTTTTTTCTCCACTTGATTCAGTCCGTTATCATAACCCACTGGCAAAGCATTCCTTGCAGAAACTTTCAGGCCATTGTGGCTTTTAGGATTATGCGAAGCTGTAATCATTACCGATGCAGGAAAATCATACCGGGCAGTAGCCCAATAGATTAAAGGTGTAGTGGTGAAGCCGGCATCTGAAATATTAGCTCCGGCATCGGTAATTCCTTTGCTGAGTGCTTTAAACACTGCATCGCTCGAAAGTCTGCAGTCGCGGCCAACTAAAAAATGACTCACATTAAGCACTTTCGGAAGGTGAAAACCAATCTTATAGGCCAGCTCGGCATTCCAGTCTGTTACCCACTCTCCGCGAATATCATAGGCCTTAAAAACTTTCATAACTTATTTTTTAATACTAAGCCTGTCGAGGGCTTGTCTGTAATTTCTTGCATTGCGCTCATGCTCCCTGTTGGTAGCTGCAAAAGCATGATAACCAGATAAATCATCCTTGGCACAGAAAAAATAATAGCGATGATCCTCGTAATTCAAAACTGCATCAAGCGACTCTGGCGAAGGAATGGTGATTGGTCCGGGTGGCAAACCTCCATATTTATAAGTGTTGTAAGGTGAGTCGATAAGCTTATGGACATCCAAAACTCTTCTGATTTCAAAATCGCCGGTAGCAAATACCAGTGTGGGATCTGCCTGCAAGCGCCAGCCCGACTTCAAGCGGTTGAGGTAAACACCTGCAATGGTTGCTTTTTCGTCGTTCATAATGGTTTCGCGTTCAACGATGGCTGCCAGCGTTGCTACTTCAATGGGGCTCAGCGGTATAGCTGCAGCTTTTTCTTTGCGGGTTTCGTTCCAATAACGGTTGTATTCCTGAAACATACGCGACATAAATTCGGAGGCATCTGTTGTCCAATAAAACTCGTAACTGTTTGGAATAAAGAGGGCTGGTAGGGTATGAGGACTAAAATCCATTTGAGCAATGTAGGAAGTGTCTTCCATCAATTTGACCAGGGACAGCGAATCAGCTTCAATCTGTCGGGCAATTTTTCCGGCCAGCTGCTGTGGAGTTCTCACATTATTAAAGGTAACCATCACAGGGCTTTGAGCTCCTGATCGCAGCAGATTGATCAATTCGTTATTGCTCATCCCGTCTTGAACCAGGTAGCGTCCTGGTTTTACAAGTTCGGGATATTGCTTGTGTTTTGCCAGCCATTCAAAATTATTCCGGTGAATAATGATGCCCTTGTTGTAAAGTGTATCCAATACAGTTTGGTAATTGGCTTCCGATGGTATGTAAACAGCGGTTTCCTGCTTTTGTACCCATACATTTGGGCTGAAAATAACCTGATAAAGCAAGTAGCCAACGACGATACCAATAAAAATTAAAATTGATAGAAAAGTGAAAAGTACTTTTCGCCATTTACTTTTTTTGCGTATCCGGCTTCCTCCATATTTACTGTAGTAATAACTCATTTTGCTATAAATTGAAACCTGCGGTCAGGGTTTATTTTTTGAAATTCATATTGTCCAATAAAACCTTTGGGTGTCTTGAGCCATGCCTTGCGAAAGCCACACTGGACGTAGCCGGCTCTTTCAAAAATTTTGATGCTGGGAAGATTGTCTTCACCGATCAAACAGTAAATCTGATTCAGGTGCAATATCCCAAATACATATTTTTCGGATAGTTGAAGGGCATTGAGGGCAATATTTTTTCCTCTGAATGCTTCCGTCAGTAAAATTCCGATACCGATGCGCTCATGAAAGGGATCGAAATCGTAAAGATCAATACAGCCGGTTGATTGCTTGCTATCTTTGAGGTCGATCATCATCCGTAGCTGCTTCTGGCTGTATAAGTCGTTGTTATTCATCAGGAACTGCTCAATCTGAAAAAGAGAGTAGGGCATAATGGTATCACTTACGCGCCAGATCTGCATATCATTTTCCCAGTGATAGATCAATGATGCATCTGACGGCTCTGCAGCCCTTAATTGTAGCTTGTCGTCCTGAATAAACATTTAGTCCTTTTTTTGCGGCACTAAGATACGAAGATTAGCCGTTTTGGGCGATATTTTGAAAAAAATGAGAGAGCTTGCCTTTCTACAATGCAACTGACTTTTAAAATGCAATGTCCTCATCATGCTTTAGAAACAGTAAACAGTGTGTATTCTAAAAACTAAAACGACAGCTTAAGCAACCGATAGCTTTCAAATAGCCGGGATTTCAGGTTGCTATTTTATGTTTTCCGGAAGATAAATACTGCCTTCAAAAACAAATTGAACCGGCCCTCTCAGAAAAATTTGACCATAACCATTTGCTATCTTTTTTAGGTTTACCTGAAGTTCACCGCCTTTTGTTTTGATTACAAAATGTTCTTTTCCGGTTTTTAAAGCTGCTGCGATTGCTGCCGCCGTTACGCCTGTTCCGCAAGAGCGTGTCTCGGTTTCTACTCCACGCTCAAAAGTTCTGATTTCAAAGTGATTGTTGTCAGTAAATTGCATGAAATTCACATTTACACCCTGTGTTGAAATGCTTTTGTTGTGCCGTATTTCAGCTCCATGTCGGGTAACGTCCAGTGCTGCCAAATTGTCAACTTCAGTCACATAATGAGGTGAGCCTGTGTCGGCCAGCAAATACCTTTCTTCTTGAGTAAAAGTCTTTACATCTTGCATACTGATTTTAATGTCAAACTGGTGCTGATGTTCCATTAGTATAGTGCCCTCATGCAAGCCGTCAATAGCCTCAAATTGCCAATATTTCTTGCTGCGATCAGCCATATACTTAAAGGCAACAGCTACGCGACTTCCATTGCCACAAAGGCTTCCTTCGTGTCCATCCGAGTTGTAGTACTTAAGTTTGAAATCACTTTTATCGGAAGCCTCAAGTATTATCAGTCCGTCGGCGCCAATACCAAAATGCCGGTCGCACAGCCATGCTATCAACTCTTGCCTTGGCTCAATAACGCCTTTGTTTAGAACGATGAAGTCGTTTCCGGCTCCGTGAAATTTCTGAAATGGAATGGGTTTAACGGTTTTCATACAACGTTTTCTTGTGTTAAAACTTCTTAAGCAAATACTTAGTGGTGCGAAATTTGTGGTAAAATTAGTAAAATATAAAATTGTGGAGCCTTAACATCAATTAACACGGATAAAGAAACTTTTAAAGCCCCCAAGGCGTTTATAGGCCACAAGACAGTGACAACAAAACTTTAAATAGTTCGATATGAAAAAGAATAGCAATCAAATCATGCGAAGTGTTGGCTTTCTGGCTGCAGGAGCAGCACTAATGGCTGGTATCATTGGAATTACTCAAAGCAATAAGCGCGGGCAACAAGCATTTGACGCTGTGAAACAGGAGCGCCTCTCGGTTCAGCAAGAACTTGTGAAGCCTCGTACAGCCTCCTTTGTAGCTTTTCCGCAGGATATCGACTTTGTGGATGCAGCTGAAAAAACCGTGAATTCAGTTGTACATATCCGTACCGAAATTATCAGACGCAGCGCCACTTATGATGACTTCTTTGGCTCATTGCGCGATTATTTCTACGGAAATCCTCATGCTACACCCAGCCAGCGCAGCCTGGTGGGTTTTGGATCAGGTGTGGTATTATCGGCTGATGGCTACATCGTTACGAACAACCATGTGGTGGAAGGTGCTGATAAAATTGAGGTTACTTTCAATGATAAACGTAAGATGACTGCTATCATTGTTGGTACAGATCCAAGCACTGACCTTGCCTTGATAAAAGTGGAGTCGGACGACTTGGAATACCTTGAGTTTGGAAATTCTGACGAGGTAAAAATTGGTGAATGGGTGCTCGCCGTTGGTAATCCATTTAACCTAACTTCGACTGTAACCGCTGGTATTGTGAGTGCAAAAGCCAGAAATATCAACATTCTTGGAAATCGTACTTCTATCGAATCTTTCATTCAGACGGATGCGGTGATCAATCGCGGAAACAGTGGGGGAGCACTGGTTAATAATCAGGGTGAGCTGATTGGAATTAATGCTGCAATTGCTTCACATACTGGTGTTTATGAAGGATATAGTTTTGCCATTCCGGCAAATATTGTCCGCAAGGTTGTTGATGACCTGATTCGTTATGGAGAGCCACAACGCGCGTATATCGGAGTCGAAATCAGGGAGATGACCTCCGAACTGGCTAATGAACTCGACATGCAAGCCATCAAAGGGGTTTATGTAGCCGGTACCATGGAAAATGGCGGAGCTGCCGAGGCCGGAATCATTGCAGGTGATGTGATACTTGATGTGGATGATGTGGAAGTAAATACGCTCTCCCAATTACTTGAAGTTGTTGGTCAGCATCGACCTGGTGATGAGGTGGTTGTAAGTGTTTTCAGGGATGGTAAAATTTACGATTTTGATGTATTGCTGAAAAATCAGGATGGAACAACAGAAGTAAAAAAGCGTGAGGCATTGTTTTTTAGTGAGGCACTTGGTGTGAGTCTCGAGCGAATTGGTAATGCTGATAAAAATACATTAGGGCTCAACAGTGGCCTTAAAGTTACCAATGTGGAAGAAGGAATAATGCTGCGCGGCGGAATCGGCAAAGGTTTTGTGATTGTTCGGATCAACGGACAAACGGTTGATGATGAGGCTTCGCTGGAGGCTGCATTGGAAAAGAAAAGAGGAAATACAACCCGCGTTGAAGGGATGTATCCCAACGGAATGAAAATAAGTTTTGAATTTTTTGATTAATTTAGAATAATTTTAAATAACTTGCGTTCGGAAAGTGGGAGGCTTAACCTGCTTCCCTTTTCGATGATTGTATGGTAGCAATTTTAAGGGTCAGCAATCAAGTTTGGTAAAAAACCGAACTAAAACCACATTAATTTGTTATAGTTTTACATTAAGAAAGGAAAACCATGAGGCAATTAAAAATCACAAAATCAATCACAAACCGTGAAACAGCCTCGTTGGATAAGTACCTCCAGGATATCGGTAAAGAGGATATGATTACTGCCGAGCAAGAGGTGGAACTGGCGCAGAAGATCAGGGCAGGCGATCAAAAAGCACTTGAACGGATGGTAAATGCCAACCTCAGGTTTGTTGTGTCGGTTGCCAAGCAATATCAAAATCAAGGGCTCAGTTTGCCGGATTTAATCAACGAAGGGAATCTTGGGCTTATTAAGGCAGCCCGCAGGTTCGACGAAACAAGAGGGTTTAAATTTATCTCTTACGCGGTATGGTGGATTCGTCAATCGATCCTTCAGGCATTGGCTGAGCAGTCGCGAATAATTCGTCTGCCCTTAAATCAGGTTGGTTCGCTCAATAAAGTGCGTAAGGCCTCCTCGAGGCTTGAGCAGGAATTTGAGCGTCCGCCATCCTCAGATGAAATTGCAGCAAAGCTTGATCTGCCACAGCATAAGATTGACTCGGTGCTTAAAATCTCTACACGTTACATTTCGACCGATGCTCCCTTAAAGGAAGATGAAGACATGATGTTTCTGGATTCATACATTTCTGAGGACGCTATGGATACTGATGAGCCATTGATGCAGGAATCGCTTGGCAGGGAAATACAACGTTCGCTGGCCACCCTGAGCGAAAAAGAGCGCGAAGTACTTAATATGTATTATGGAATAGGCATGAGTCATGGTTTTACTCTGGAAGAAATAGGAGCAAAATTTGATCTCACCCGCGAACGTGTGCGTCAGATCAAAGAAAAGGCTATCCGACGACTTAAACATACGGCAAGGAGTCGCTTATTGAAAGCGTATCTGGGTCAGTGATAACAACTTAAACCTGCAAATCGAAATTTGCAGGTTTTTTTATGTAATTTTCCGCAATCGTTTGCGTAATAATCTCGTATATTTGCCTGCAAAAGCTATCGACCCAGGCAAGAATGGAAACAAATAGGCTTGATTTTGTAAATGACAGATTTAAATAATTGATATATAAGTATTTATTTAAGTTAACAACAGGATTTTTAACCAACTTCTTAATAACCAAATTTTATCTCATGGAAAAATTTAATAATTCACTCAGGTCGTGGGTTGATAACGAAAAAGCTGCTACTGAGTTTATTGGCGTTGTAAGTAAGCTTTGGTTCGATAAATCAATCGAGCTGATTTTGCTTCGTTCGGTTCTTGTAAATCGTGGATCGGGTAAAGTGCTTAATAAACATATCAGGGCCGAAACAATTCTCAAGAAACCTGTAAGGGTGCAAGACTCCCTGCTGATTGCCAATGCTATCCTGGAAGAAGAAATTGCTCCGGCACGGATTGACATTGGAAGGCTCAACTCCGAATGGACTGACGAAAAGGACAATTATCCCTCTGTGAATGCCTTTGTGCGTGATAAATTACAGGCTTTTTTGCAGGCTCCTCCTCGCAGTACCAAAACGCAGGATGTTGTGCTGTACGGTTTTGGTCGTATTGGGCGCCTGCTGGCGCGCGAATTGACGCAGTTTGCCGGTAATGGCTCTCACCTCAGGTTACGTGCCATTGTAACGCGCACTAACTCAAAGGAAGACATCCACAAGCGTGTTTCTTTATTCAGAAAGGATTCCGTTCATGGTACTTTTGCAGGCGTGGCTAATGAAGATGTCGCTAATCATGCCATGATTGTTAACGGGCAGATTATCAAGTTTCTGGCTGGTTCTAATCCTGAAGATGTGGATTACGAAGCTGAAGGTATTCAGGATGCCTTGGTGATAGACAATACCGGTGTTTTCAGGGATCGCGAAGGACTTGGAAGGCATTTGAAAGCCAAAGGTGTTTCAAAAGTATTGCTTACAGCTCCGGGTAAAGGCGACATTCCAAATGTGGTATATGGTGTTAATCAGGGTACGCTGGATTTAAACAAGGAAACAATTTTTTCGGCAGCTTCGTGCACTACCAATGCTATTGTTCCGGGACTCGAACTTATTGAGCAGGCTTATGGCATCCAAAAAGGACACATTGAAACGATACATTCTTATACTAACGATCAGAATTTACTTGACAACTACCATAAAAAATCCCGAAGGGGTCGTTCTGCTCCATTAAATATGGTAATCACCGAAACAGGAGCCGGATCAGCTGCAGCTAAAGCAATACCTTCGCTCAAAGGAAAGCTTACGAGCAATGCGGTGCGTGTTCCAACGCCTAATGTTTCGTTGGCCATCCTTACGCTTGAAGTAAATAAAGCAACAACTGCCGAAGAGGTGAACAAATTGTTTTTAAATGCTTCTCTCAAAGGGCATTTGATTGAGCAAATACGTTTTAGTAATTCAACAGAGTTTGTTTCGTCTGACGGAATTGGCGATTCCTGTGCAAGTATTTTTGATAGCCCCGCAACCAAGGTTTCCGACGATGGTAAAACCGTTATCCTTTATTTATGGTATGATAATGAGTTTGGCTATACCAGTCAGGTAATTCGCTTGGCACGCCATATCGGTCAGGTGAAAAGCTATCGTTATTATTAATCAGTTTGTAATTAACTGAAATTGTATTCATTAATATTGTTATTTTCTTGTTTCGCAAGAAAAGGCAAGGAATACTAAAATTGTTAATAAGGATGTGGATTAAATATCCCATCCTTGTTTTTTTTAGACCTAATTAGTTTTAAATTTGCCTGCTGAATCAAATAAGTTTAACGCATTTTAAAGCAGGTTTTTAAGCGCAGCCTGCAGCCGTATTCAGCATGAAAAAGACCAAATATATCTTTGTTACCGGGGGAGTTACCTCCTCGCTTGGAAAAGGAATTATATCAGCTTCGTTGGCTAAACTTTTGCAAGGCAGAGGCTTTGCCGTTACCATTCAAAAGCTTGATCCTTACATTAATGTAGACCCCGGCACCCTCAATCCTTATGAACACGGCGAATGCTATGTGACCGAAGATGGCGCTGAAACCGATCTCGATCTTGGTCATTACGAGAGGTTCTCGAATACCCCCACTTCACAAGCCAATAATGTGACAACCGGCAGGATTTATCAAACGGTAATTGAAAAAGAGCGTAAAGGCGAATTTCTTGGAACAACGGTTCAGGTGATACCTCATATCACCGATGAGATCAAACGCCGCATTCAATTACTGGGTGAAACCGGAAAATTTGATTTTGTGATCACAGAGATTGGCGGCACAGTGGGCGATATCGAGTCGTTTCCGTTTGTAGAGGCTATTCGTCAGATGCGCTGGGAAATGGGTAAGGATTGCGCCGTAATACACCTGACGCTGGTGCCTTTCTTATCTGCTGCCGGTGAGCTAAAAACAAAACCCACTCAACATTCTGTAAAAACCCTTCTGGAGCAAGGAGTTCAGCCAGATATTATCGTTTGCCGCACCGAACATCATCTCAATGAGTCAGTTCGTTCAAAAATAGCGCAGTTTTGTAATGTCGAACTGTCTGCTGTAATCGAAAGCATCGATGCACGGTCGATCTATGAAGTTCCTTTACTGATGCTCGATGAAAAACTTGATGTGGAGGTATTGCGCAAAACTAATACCGCCATTCCGCAGCACATCGACATCGAAAACTGGAAAGGCTTCCTGAACAGGCTGATGAATCCGGTAAATACTGTAACTATTGCACTTGTTGGCAAATATGTCGAACTAAAAGATGCTTACAAATCCATTCACGAATCACTGATTCACGGGGGGGTGGCCAATGAATGTGCGGTAAAAGTGAAACATGTTCACAGTGAGCATATTGAAGGAAAAAATCTGGATGACACCTTGCGCGATGTTGATGGCGTTTTAGTGGCTCCCGGATTTGGACCACGCGGCATAGAAGGAAAGATTAGTGCTATCAAATTTGCCCGCGAAAACAATATTCCATTTTTTGGGATTTGTTTGGGCATGCAATGCGCCGTGATCGAATTTTCGCGTAATGTGCTCGGGTACAGAGATGCACACTCCAGTGAGATGAATCCCGCAACCTCACATCCTGTGATAGACCTGATGCCCGGACAGAAGAATATCGAAAATCTGGGAGGCACGATGCGACTTGGAGCCTACAATTGTCGCCTTCAGCAAGGTTCGAAAGCTTTTGAGCTTTATGACGAAATTTTAATCTCGGAGCGACATCGCCACCGTTATGAATTCAACAACAAATATCGTAAAGCATTCCTTGAGAATGGAATGAATCTTTCAGGCATTAATCCCGAAAACGATTTGGTCGAAATAATTGAATTGCCTACTCACCCGTGGTATATTGGGGTGCAATTTCATCCTGAATACAAAAGTACTGTTGCCAGGCCTCATCCTCTTTTCAGGGGTTTTATCGCGGCCTCGTTGAAATTTCAAAAATCTTCGGGTCGATAGAACAAAAAATTAGCTTACAGTCGCAAAGTACTTTTATCGCCTGCTCTTATTTTTTCTGCTATTTTTGCAGCTCAATAATTATTAGATCGCATGAACAGAGATTCCATTATAGGATTTGTACTTATCGCTGCCATTCTTGTTTTTTATTCCTTCTGGATGACGCCATCCAAAGAGGAGATGGATGCCCGGCAGCGTAAAATTGACTCAATTGCCAAAGTAAGGCAGCAGCAGCAATTGCTTGATTCGGTGCGCATGGAAGCCGAATTGGGAAGGTTAGCCGAAGAAGTGAAACAGCAGACCAGTACTCCATCAGAAGCTGCTTCAGGTATTTCTGGTAGCGACAGCTTGCACCAATACCGGCAAAACAAGGAAAAATATGGTGCTTTCGCGCATGCTGCACAAGGCGAACAGCAGTTTTTTGTGCTGGAAAATGAGCTCATGCGTATCACTATCAACAGCAAAGGAGGCGGAATAATTGAAGCAGAGCTAAAAAATTACCAAACATGGGATTCACTGCCTTTGCTGATTTTCGACCCTGAGCAAACCGATTTCAACCTTAGCTTTTTCTCGCGCAACAGAACCATCAATACCAACGAATTATACTTCAGGCCTTATCTCAATGGCATGCCCTTTTTGGGAACTGAAAAGCTCGTGGCAGATGCTGATAGCTTGAATTTTAGCATGCGCCTGATGGTTGATGACGGCTTGGGTCAGCCTGATCCTTCTAAATATATTGCTTTTGATTATGTGATTCGCCCGGACGATTATATGCTAAGTTACGATGTGCAATTGGTTGGTATGCAGGATGTTATTGCTTCTAATGCAAGTTTCCTGACATTAAGCTGGGATGCCGATTTGTTGCAGCACGAGAAAAGCGTTGACCGATTTAATGGTTCCACAATTTACTTTAAACATCATAATGACGATGTAGATTATCTATCTGAAACGGATGACGATGAAGAATTAATCCGTACACGGGTGAAATGGGTTTCGTATAAGCAGCGATTTTTTAGCTCGAGTTTGATTGCAGATAATTATTTTGACAATGCCGAAATGAGGACATCCACTAAAACTGGCAAAACCCATCCACGCTACCTCAAAACGATGAGTACGATTGTAGAGATGCCCTATACCACCTCAGCCATTGAAACCATGCCGATGTCGCTTTATTTTGGCCCTAATAGTTATTACGAAATGCGAGCCTATAACCTGGATTTGGAACGTCAAATCCCATTAGGCTGGAGTTTCTTTTTACTGGCCTGGATCAATATTTATATCGTAATTCCTGTGTTTACTTTTCTGGGAAGTTACGGATGGAATTATGGCATAGTGATCCTCATCTTAACGGTTTTACTCAAATTGGCACTTTTCCCAATTGCTTACAAAACTTATTTGTCATCAGCTAAAATGCGGGTCTTAAAGCCTGAAATTGATGAGATCTCAGCGAAATTCCCTAAAAAGGAAGATGCCATGAAAAAGCAGCAGGCTGTGATGGCACTCTATAAAAAGGCCGGAGCAAATCCAATGTCGGGTTGTATTCCTATGCTGTTGCAAATGCCAATATTGATCGCAATGTTCCGCTTTTTCCCATCGAGCATAGAACTTCGCCAGCAATCGTTTTTATGGGCAACAGATTTGTCAAGCTACGACAGCATCCTGAACTTGCCTTTCGAAATTCCTTTTTATGGAGATCATGTGAGTTTATTCACGCTATTGATGACGGTTTCAACGATTATGTACACCCATGTGAACAATCAGATGATGGGTTCGCAAAGCACGCAGTTGCCCGGAATGAAGTCGATGATGTACATTATGCCTGTGATGTTTCTTGGCCTTTTCAATGGCTATGCCTCTGGCTTGAGTTACTATTATTTCCTGGCCAATATCATTACTTTTGCTCAAATGTATGTGTTCCGCATTGGTATTGATGAAAACAAACTCCGGGCGCGTATCGAACAGAATAAAAAGAAACCTGTCAAGAAATCAGGTTTCCAGCGCAGGCTCGAAGAAGCAGCCAAACAGCGTGGATATAAAATGCCGAAATAATATAAGATGATTCAACGGACTTATTACGAACGTATTGGTGCAGAAAGACTTCAGCAACTGATCGCTGGATTTTACGAAGGAATCAAACAAGATGAAGTGCTTCGCCCGATGTATCCTGGCGACCTCGAAGCTGCAGAAAGGAGGTTATATCTGTTTATCGTTCAATATCTTGGTGGACCTGCAACCTATTCCGAGCGCAGGGGACATCCACGCCTGAGGATGCGACATGTCAATTTCCCGATAAATGAAGATGCCCGCGATCGCTGGCTGAAGCATATGAAAAAATCTCTCGATGCCGTTGAACTGGACGAGGAATCAAGGAGTTTTTTATGGTCTTATTTCACTCAAACAGCTGATTTTTTAAGAAATCGTTAGCTATTTAGATTCTCCGGTAAAATAATCTTCTTTGTCGGCAAAAAGCACATTAAAGGTAGTTAGGCTTCCGTAAATTCTGGTGATATATTGCTGTAGGTTTACCTTTTCTTCATCATCCAGCTTTGAACTATTGATGCGTTGTTCCATTACCCTGATGCGGTCGCGCACCATCACAATCTTATGAAAGAAAGTTTCTACTGGAATTTCTTTTGGTTTCAACTGGAGGTCAGCAGGTTGAAGAATCATCATGCCGCCTTTCCATTTGCTGCCCATTGGCACAACCTCTTGCAAATCAGTCCAACGACGGAGCAATTTCACGAAGGTGCGTTCAACCTGCTCATAACTCAGCATATCAGTTGAACTGCCTACATAATCAATCACTTCGAGCCCCTCAAAGGATTTAAGAATGGTTTTTGTGCCGTAATCTATAAAAGTAATTTCGTAAGAGTCTGAATAGCTTTGAATTACAACGCCTTGTCCAAATGAAGGATGCTTTACGCGTGATCCGATTCCTAAACTGATGTTTTCCATAGTGTTGAGATTTTATGCAAAAATAATAGATAATTTGTCCATAACGTATAGCATTTTTATAGCATACCTTTAAAAGGACTTAAAAAACATCCCAATCACAAACAAAATTCCCATAATTGGAATCAGCTCACAGGTTTATATTTTTTAAGTGATTAATATACAAATTATTAAAAATTATTCAGTTATTGGCATATTTATTGGCCTATAGCTATATTTACTTATCTTAGCCTTTAATTTGCAAGATTTAAAAATGTCAACATTAATATTATGAAAAAGCTATTTATTTTATTATTTATCAGCGGATTAGTTTTCGCTACTTACTCCTGTAAAAAGGACACCGGTGAAGATCCCAATCCGCCATCAGGTATTGTAGCGCTGCAAATACCTGACGGATTTTTATTCGAATCGACAAGAGAAATTGAGTTGACGATAATCTTACCTACCGCTGTAACTTGGGAAGAAAGTGGACAACGCGTTGATATTTACACAGGGCTGCCGAATGAAGGTGGAAAACTGGTTTATTCAGCGGCTTTTCCAGTTTCAGGAAAGCTGGAGCTCAAGCTGCGCATACCTTCAACAGCTGAGCAGCTTTATGTCAATAGCTTTGCCGGCAGTCAGTTGCTGTCACTATCCGTGTTGAACCAAAAGGAAGGCGGGTTTGAAATAGATTTCAATAACGATATGGGATTTAATGAACCTGTGCCAGCACCAGAGGAGAAATCGGCAGCTATCGGACATGGTTTAGCGATTTCAAACGCTTTTGTGCCTCATTACAAAAGTATTGGTGTAAACCTCATTGCAAATGGTGATTTTTCTCAGGATGATTTTGGTTTATTTGCGGATTGGCCATCACCCATGCTAGCTGATGGTAAGTGGTATATTACTTCGACGCTTGGAACAAGTCATGCCAAACAGCATCAGCAGGCAGGCGAATTTTTCCTGCGCATAACCAGAAGCCCGGCCAGATATGGTGGAGTAGCACAATTGATTCCTGCAAGTGCAGGCGATTTAATAACACTGAGCAGTGATATAAAAATAACAGGTAACAACAGTAACATCAGTTGGTTGTTTTTAATTCCGCGTAATGCAGCTGGCCAATCGATTGGTTATTACAGTTTACAAACTGCTGGTAACAATAATGCCTGGACAGGTCGCACCTTGGCTGCCACAATGCCTTTCGGGACAACGCACTTGCAGGTATTGCTGTGGAATCATATTTATGGGGGCGCTATTGATTATGACAATGTTTTCGTTACGGGGCCTGTTTCAGATTCTGATGGTGATGGTGTGGATGATGATTTGGATGATTATCCAAACGATCCTGATCGGGCATTTGACGTTTATTATCCCAATGTCGATGATTACGGAACACTGGCTTTCGAGGATTTATGGCCTGGAAAAGGCGATTACGACTTCAATGATTTGGTGCTGGATTACCGCTTCAAACAAGTATTGAATGCGAACAATAGTCTCGTTGAATTTTTTATGGATTATAGCGTCAGAGCCATAGGCGCTGAACTTGTAAACGGATTTGGAATTGCCATTCCCGGAACCACACCTAATGATATTGCATCCATTTCTGGTCAACAACTCACCGAAAGTTATATTAGCTTGGCTGCAAATGGCACTGAATCCGGACAATCGGAAGCAGTAATCATATTGTTTGATAATGCTTTCTCGATGATAGGAACGCCATCCGGAGGTTTTGGAGTAAACACAAGTCCCGAAGCTCCTTATGTTGAGCCACAATGGAATCAGTTGGTTGTTACATTTCAACCCCCTGTATCTGTCAGTCAAACAGGCTTTGCGCCTTACAACCCGTTTTTAATTATTGACAAAGATCGGGGGCGTGAAGTTCATTTACCCGGAATGCAACCAACAGATTTACATGATCCTGAATGGCTTGGACAGTGGTTTGATGATTCTAATCCTGCCACTGGCAAATACTATCAATCAGCAACAAACCTTCCGTGGGCCATCGATTTGCCTGTACAGTTTGAATACCCTGTCGAAAAAGTAGAAATTACGGATGCCCACTTTAAATTTGGTTCCTGGGCCGAAAGTGGTGGTATCTCATTTGAAGACTGGTACAAGGATTTGGCAGGATACCGAAATAATAACCTGATATATACGCCACCAGTAAGATAATCAGATAGATATGAAATGCTCGGCCTAACTAAAAACTGCGTTTTCCATGATTGGGAAACGCAGTTTCTTATTTTGGGAATTTTTTTCCCAAAATTGAAAAGTATAACGAAAAATGAATGTAAGGAACCAAATGAAAAGTGGCTATAATCAAGGCGTTACGGTTTGTGCAGCATTTTGGTGTGATTTTTGTTAAATCAACGGCGATAAGTAGTTCTTACTATAACTTAAAGTTTAATTTTAGGTGTTATCGAAATTAATTTAACTGTTTTAGTACAAACTGTCATAAAGAAAAAAGAAACATTTATATAACACAACCATAAGATTATAAGTATGTTATCTAATTTACCAAAGAAAATATTTATCTCGTTATTACTTGTTTTAGCAACAAGTAGTAACATTTTTGCTGGTGAATTCGAAACGGACAGCGAGAATCCACTTTACAAATTAGAGCAAATTTTAAGTCAGTTGCCCAGTGATTATCACAATTTGCGAATAGGTCTGGATCCTTCCAAAGTAATGAGATTAGGTGCGCAATCCGAGGATTTTATGGATTACGTTTACCTCTTGGACACAGCTCTTGTTTATTCTACTCAAAATGATCCAGAAAGATATACCTATACCTACGATGATGAATTGAATATGACAATTATTCTTCAGAAACGCATGGTAAACCAAGAGTGGGTCAATAATGCCTTCGAAAGTATTGATTATAATGAGTCTAATCTTCCTGTATTATCAACTTTGAAATTTTGGAATGGCTCCACCTATGAAAATGGCGGTAGAACTGCTTTTACATATGATGAGTTAAACTTGTTGGCAGAAGAGATAGAGCAAGTGTGGGTTGGTGATTGGGAAAACGAAACTCGTACAACTTATTCCAGGTATCCTAATGGAATGGAGGCTGCCAGGTTAGTTGAAACATGGGATGGAACTGATTGGGAAAATCAAAGTAATCAGATCATTATTCGGAATGATCAGGGTACGATAGAAGAAATTACATTTCAGGTTTGGCAAGGCGATGGTTGGGAGAACACCTTTAAAATTCAGAATGTACTTTTAAGCGAAACTTTGATAGACTCATCCTACACCAAAACGTTTGAAGAGGGCAGTTGGATTGACCTCTATGTTGAAGCATATGAATATAATACGCAGAATTGGTTGGATAATGTAACAGGATGCTTTTGGATTGAAGGTTCTTGGGTAAATGATATTTTTGCTGAGTACACCTATAATAATAATGGACAAGTTGATGTTGGTATCACCAAAAGCTGGGAAAACGACCAATGGCTCAACTCAGAAAGATCTAACTTTTACTATAATAACTGGGGCAAATACCAGTCGATAATTAGCGAAACCTGGGATGGAAGCCAATGGGTAAATGCTTCTTACGATAATTATAGCTTTGATGGTAATGGCAATGCGCTGGAGGGCGAAATTTACCAATGGGTTGATGGTGGCTGGTTGTCCATTCAGGATGCTCCAATTTTGATGACCTACAATTATGGCTTTGAAGAGCAAATCTTTAATGGTTTCCTTGTAGAGGCTGCCTATCGATCAGTCTTAGTTGGTGAAGCAGAGATGCCCATGGTTGCGCAGGATAACCATATGATTCTTATGCCAAACCCGGTAGCAGATTTTATTCAGCTGCAATTGGATGAACCAGTTGAAAATGCTGTAATTGCTATTTATGATTTAACAGGGAAAAAGCTTCTTGAAATTCAGGAAGCACGACTTTCAGACAACGAAACTATTATCCATGTGGCAGGTTTAGAACCAGGCTTGTACATTTTAACCTTAAAAACTGAATATCAGTATTATAATAATAAATTCATTAAAATCTAATAAATCAGAAATTAATAAAAGGAAAAAATAATCACTTAAATTTTACAATTATGAAAAATTCTATTTACTCACTTAGCTTGTTCTTAGCAGGAATGTTCCTGATAGGACAACAAGCATTAGCTCAAAATCCGGATCCAGAGGTAACTGTGATTCAACCGGATAAGAAAAACATCGAATGGGTGATCGGAGAAACCTACCTGATTTCCTGGACGGATAACTTCGTAAATACTGTTGATATCTGGCTTTTAGAAAATGATGTTCCTTTAAAAGAAATTGATACAGAGGTAGAAGGATCTACTTACGAGTGGTTTATTGATCCAAATGGTTTCGTTGCAGGTGAAGATTACAAAGTCAGGGTACAAAGCTCTGTTAATCCCACTTATCAAGATGACAGTAGATGGGAGTTCTCATTGGTAACAAGCGCCAGCAACGCCTTTATTAAGGTTGAGCAACCCAATGTAAGGAATATAAAATGGGTAAGGGGTAATGAATACCTGATCTCCTGGACGGATAATATCGAAGGTTCAATGGATATTTTTCTTGTTAAAGATGCTACATATCTTGCAAATGATGAAACCACTTGGACTGAAATTGAAACAGCAGTAGAAGGATCTACATATACTTGGATGATTCCTGCTAATACTGAACTTCGTTCAGATTATAGGATATTAGTTACAGATGAAAATCGTGAAGTAAAAGATTTGAGCAACAAAACCTTCAGCATTGTTGAAACGGGTGGTACCATAACTGTGTTACAACCCAACGTTAGAAATATTGAGTGGATTTATGGCAATGAATACCTTATCAGTTGGAATAGGACAACAACCGGCACATTCGATCTTTATTTAATTAAAGATTATTCTGATTGGAGCAATGCTACCCCATTTGATCCTACCGATTTAATAGAAATTGAAACAGACGTTGAAGGAACTACCTACAGTTGGGAAATTGATGATGCGGCTATTGAAGCACTGGTTCCTGGTACAGAATTTCGGATCATGGTCAGATCAACAGGTAGCGATATTTACGATATTAGCAACAAAAATTTCAGTATAGTAGCTTATAGTGGTTTTATTCACGTGGAACAACCCAATGTAAGAAATATTACTTGGGTTCTTGGAACAGAACATTTGATTTCCTGGTTGGATAACATTGATTCAGATATGAATATATATTTGGTTAATGATGCTACCTATGATGAAAATGATCCAAACACCTGGACAGAAATTGAATTAGGCGTGCCTGGAACAACATACACTTGGGATATTGATTCAAATTTGGAACCACGTGATGATTACAGAGTTTTAATTACCACACCTGATGCACCTAATTATACAGTTAAGGATATTAGTAACAAAACTTTCAGTTTAGTTGAATATGATGGTGAAATAACTGTAATACAGCCTAACATAAGGGGTATTGAATGGATAATAGGAAACGAATATCTGATTTCTTGGACAGATAATGTTGATGCACCACTTGATATTGAATTGATAAGTGAAGATCCTATTATTCTTTATTCTGACAATGCAAGTAACAGTCCTTATGCTGATGGCCTGGATGATGGAGATAATGGTGGTAATGGTTTTGAGGATTGGGAAATAAGCACTGCAACTGTTGCTGGTGGAACGGCTATTACAATGGTAGCTGATCCTTCTTCCGGAGGTATTAATGGTATGACTAATCCTTCTTTCGGGATAATTGGTTATGGAAACACTTTAGACGTAGGGAATACGATTCTAGCAAGACGTGAGTTTATAAGTGCGATGGAACCTGAGCAAACTTTGTCATTTGATTGGGCTGTCAGGTACTATAATGGAGAAAAAGGATTTAGATTAACTGGCGGAGCTACTGTGTTAATTGAAGTAAGTATTACCAATAATGATGATATTAAAATTACTTTCGATGGAAATACCAGCGTGATGTTTGATCAACCTGGTGTTGAAGTAATGAACCTATCATTTGAATACACTATTGATAATCAACTAAGAGTTTATGGCATTGGCCGCGACGGAAGTGAAAGTTTTAATGACACTTTTGATATTTCGACTTTTGATGCTCCTGATGCTATAGAATTTTACTCTTTTGGACATTCTGATAATCAATTTATTAATAGGGTTAATTGGTTTAATAATCTTCAGATTTATACCTTCAAAGCAGATATTGCTACAGATGTAGAGGGATCAACTTATGTGTGGAATACTGCTGGCTATTCAGCTGGTTCGTATAAAATCCGCGTATTCAAAGGTGAAATAGAAGATTATAGTAATAAAACATTTGAACTTGTACTCTCAGGTGGTGGTGATCTAGACTTTAACCAACCTTCAGCAGGAGATGTATGGTATAAAGGCGTAGCTTATTGGATCATCTGGGAAGATGATATCATGGAGCCTCTTGATATTTATCTGAAAAATGATGTTTTAGTGCCTGCTGTTGATATCTTGATTGCTAGCGATTATGAAGGCAGCATGATTGATTATTTAGTTCCAACGAATAATACGGTGCCAGTTGGAGATGATTATTACATTCAGATAGTAAGTACACTTGATCCGTCAATGCATTTTGAAAGTGGTATTTTTGAAATATCTGAACAAATTATGGCAGCTATCTTCCCTAATCCAGCCTCACAGTATTTCAATGTACAGTTTGATGAGCAGTTGGATGGCATCTTTGATGTAACAATCTTTGACCGTTTCAACAACAGAATGTTGGAAACACGTCTTGATGCTGCTAATAAACAACATCGAATCAACACAGCCGCACTGCCCGAAGGATTCTATTTCGTGCAGATGGTAAATGGTGATAAGACGATTACAAAGAAAATCGTCGTTAAACACTAAGCAAACGCTTTTCATAATTGTAAAGAAAGACGGCTTCCGGTTTCGGAGGCCGTTTTTTTTTGGCTGTAAACCTGCCAAATTCCTGTAACTTTGCCGCTGCATGGGATACCTGAAATCAAATCAATTATTCGAAGTCATACAACCTGAAGCGCTTTACCGCTCCACAAACCGGCCTGTTGTGATTGGTGATCAGCTTACGGATTATCAAAATATAGGTGCTTTGATCAGACTTTCGGATAACCTGGGGGCGAAGGATTTATTTTTTCTGGGCGAGGAACCAACAAAGCACATGACAAAAGTTCGCAGGATTGCTGCCAGCAGTCATGGCAACCTCAACTGGACTTTTAGCCAGGAAACAGCTATCAGGAAATTGGTGGCGCCTGCTGCAACGATTGTCGCCCTGGAAACAGCCAGCGAAGCCAAAAGTCTTTTTGATGTTGAACTGCCCGAAAACCCTGTTTTTGTTGTGGGTAGCGAGCGTTTTGGTATGCGTGATAACATCCTTGCACAAGCCGATCTGGTGGTCTATATTCCTGTGCCCGGCCTCACCCGTTCGCTCAATGTATCTCATGCTGCTGCTGTGCTGTTTTTTGAATGGCTCAGACAGATGCAGCTTAAATTCAGAAATCAACTTGCTGATGAACACAAAGTATAAACACCTTTTTTTCGATCTGGATCGTACGCTCTGGGATTTTGACCAAAGTGCCCTCAAAACCTTTGCTTTACTGTATGAAAAGCATGCACTTAAACAAAAAGGAATTCCTGATCTGCCAACATTTTTCAGTACCTACAACAAACACAACGACCTGCTTTGGGAATCGTATCGCAATGGCGAGCTCACGAAAGAGATTCTGCGCGATTTGAGGTTTATCCAAACACTCAGTAGTTTTGATATCAAGGACGAAGCATTGGCTGTAACACTATCAGAGGAGTATTTATTTTATGCTCCCCGAACTGTTTACCTTTTTCCCGGCGCAGCGGAGGTGTTGAAAAAGCTGCATCCTCATTACGAATTACATTTGATTACGAACGGTTTTGAGGAGGTTCAGCATATTAAAATCCAAACTGCCAACTTGGATCAATATTTCAAAAAGCTGATTACTTCAGAAGCTGCGGGTGTTAAAAAACCTGACCCTCTGATATTTGACTATGCGCTACAACAAACCGGAGCCAGCAAAGGCGAGAGCTTGATGATTGGAGATGATCTGGAAGTGGATATTTTGGGAGCGCAAAATTTTGGAATCGACCAAATCTATTTTAACCCGGAGGGATTGCCACATGAGGCTCGTCCAAGCTTTGAAATCCGACATTTAAATGAAATCCCGGACTTATTGAGTTAAAGCCTTAATTGGCTCAGGCATTTAATTTTTTCAGGCTGGCGATGGTAGTCTGCTGTGCCGTTACTTTCTGTCCCATTTGCACATGTATTTCAGCATCTGCTGGCAAAAAGAAATCAACCCGAGAACCAAATCGGATAATTCCAAATTCTTTTCCCGGCACGGCCTGATCGCCTTTGGCAGCATAACTAATAATACGGCGGGCCATCACGCCTGCTATTTGCCGCATCAGCACTTCCTGTCCGTCATCGGTACGCACTACCACGGTATTGCGTTCGTTTTCGGTGGAAGATTTTGGATGGTAAGCCACTAAAAACTTTCCGGGATGATATTTAGTATAACTCACTTCGCCGGCTATCGGATACCAGTTTACATGCACATTGAAAGGCGACATAAAAACGGATAGCTGTATGCGCTTGTCCTTGAAATATTCGGGTTCGTCAACCTCTTCGATAGCTACCACAGTGCCATCTGCAGCCGCAATCACCTGATTGACATCTGAAATGTTAATTTTGCGGTGTGGCACCCTGAAAAAGGCAAAAGTCCAAATCATCCATCCCAGCAGGATCGCATAAAAAACATAATGAAACCATTGCTGTTCGGGAGCCAATAGGTTGATAACACTTACTATTACACTAATAATCAGTAGTGTGATGGAAATGATTTTATAACCTTCGCGATGGATATGCATCAGTAGATGAGTATTAGATAGACAAAAACAAAAGGAACAGCATAAAAGGTCGCATCGAAGCGATCGAGTATGCCACCATGACCGGGGATAATTTTTCCGGAATCTTTTACACCAGCTTGTCGCTTAATCATGGATTCGATTAAATCACCCAGACTTCCCGAAAGCACCACCAAAACAGCTATTGCGGCAGCTTTAGCAGCAGGTATAAGTCCGGTAAGCTCGCTGAAAATCAAGGCGGAAATGAGCGTAAAAACCAAACCACCAATACTGCCTTCCCAGCTTTTTTTTGGAGAAATGCGCTCGAACAACCGATGCTTGCCAAATTTTATACCCACCAGATAAGCAAATATGTCATTTAGCCAAACCATGATGATTACAGATAGAAGGAGATAAGCGCCAGCCATCTCTCCTAAAACGGCATCATTGTAAAAGAATAACATCAGTCCGCTGGGCAGGGACACTAAAAAAAACGCAGGCCAATACATGCCGGCCAGATCTGTAAAGCTGTATTGCTGGCTAAATAGCGCATGCAGAAAAGGAAACAGCAAAATAATGATAGCAAGCGTAAGAAATTTGACGGGTAGCAACTGCAAGGCAACAGCAGCGATAACACTGAACAACAAAACAGGAATAGAAATCATAAGGAAGCTATCGCGCAAACCTGGCTTTGCATTGATTCTAAGGCGTATCATTTCGTCGGTGCCAAAAGCAACAACAAAAATGAGTAAAATTGCAAGCAACCATTTATCGATTAAGATGCTGCCAGCAACTAACAGTGCGAACACAAGACCGTAAACCGTACGTATGATTAAATCTTTCATGCCAGGTGCATCTTTTCTGCTGTTTTCGAGGCTAAGACAAAGTTACTATTTTTAAGAAAAAAAGCATTTTCCAAAGCAAAAAGCCTAAGGTTAAATCGGAAGAAATGCCGGTTTTAAATATCATCGATTAAAAAAACTACCAGCTCTTTTGGCCCATGAGCACCCATTACCAGGGTTTTTTCAATATCCGCTGTGCGACTTGGCCCCGTAACAAACACAATTTGAGGGGGTAGCAATTCAGGGTAAGTCTGTTTGATTTCCTGAATGGCTGTTTTTAGGTTAGGAATCACTTGCGAAGCATAAGCCATGATAAGCTGTATTTCGGGGAATGCAAGCGACATGCGGCCACCTGCTTTTTGATCAGACAGCACCACAGTTCCGCTTTGGGCAACCAAACTTTCGCAGTCTGAAAGCCCAACCAATTGCTTTGCGTCTTGAGGTGGGTTTTCGTCAAAATTCATTTCACCAGCCCGCAATACCTGTTTCACTTTGTTGCTTTGTGTCCAAAGTGTTTCCCATTCCCGATCCTGCATCAAGGTTTTTAGGTATTCCAGAAACTGATGCTCATTCTCGCAATAAACAAATTGCCCACCTGCTTGTATCAATTCCTTTGCAAAAGCAACCTCAATTCCGTCGGTATCTATAACAGGTTTAAGTACAGGACTTATAAGGTCAGCTTCGGGATAAGGCAGCGCGGTTTTTTCAATCAGTGCATTTCTGATTTTGGACAGGATTTGCTCGCGTGAAGTGCTCTCTTTCATACTAAGGCCGGATAGAATATTTGTAATCTGCTATTTTGGCGCAGGAATTTCTTCTTTTTTCTCCTGATCACCTGGTTTCTTTGGTTGAACCTTCTTTTTTTTATCAGCTTCTGGCGATGAAGCAGCAGGTTTTTTGGCCTCCGCTGTTTCATCATGAGCTTCAACAGGATGTTCAGGTTTAACTTCTGTTTCAGGCTTTTTACGCTCTGGCATTTCTTCTTTAATCCAGGGGCGCTTACCAAAGATATTTTCGAGGTCTTCACCAAAAATAACTTCTTTCTCAAGGAGTTTTTCGGCCAGCTTGGTAAGCCCGTCTTTGTGATCTCTTAAAATCTGCAATGCCCTTTGGTAAGCCTTTTCGACCATATCGCTGATTTCGCTGTCGATAACCTGGTTGGTTTTTTCGCTGAACGGCTTATTGAAAGCGTATTCCTGCTGCCCGGTGGAGTCGTAAAAACTGACGTTACCAATTTTTTTACTCAAACCATAATAAGTAACCATGGCATATGCCTGTTTGGTTACTTTTTCGAGATCGCTTAGGGCACCTGTTGAAATCTGACCAAAAATAACTTCTTCCGCTGCCCTGCCGCCAAGTGCTGCAGTCATTTCATCAAACATCTGATTGTAAGTTGTGATCTGACGTTCTTCTGGAAGGTACCAGGCAGCGCCAAGCGATTTTCCGCGAGGGACAATGGTAACTTTCACCAGAGGATGAGCATATTCGAGCAACCAGCTAATAGATGCATGGCCTGCTTCATGAAAAGCCACAACTTTCTTTTCGGAAGGTGAGATGATCTTATTTTTCTTTTCCAGTCCGCCAATGATTCTGTCGATGGCATCCATAAAATCCTGTTTATTAATCGAATTCCGACCGCGTCGCGCAGCAATCAGTGCTGCTTCATTACACACATTGGCGATGTCGGCTCCAGAAAATCCGGGTGTTTGTTTGGCCAGAAAAACATTATCTACATTAGGATCCAGCTTGAGCGGACGCATATGAACTTCAAAAATCTCTTTACGGCCTTCCAAATCAGGAAGTTCTACATAAATCTGACGGTCGAAGCGGCCTGCACGCATTAAGGCCCTGTCAAGTATATCGGCACGGTTTGTTGCAGCTAAAACAATTACTCCAGAATTGGTTCCAAAGCCATCCATTTCTGTAAGCAACTGGTTCAAAGTGTTTTCGCGTTCATCGTTTGCACCCGTTGCGGGGTTTTTGCCTCTGGCACGACCAATGGCATCAACTTCATCGATGAAGATAATACATGGCGATTTTTCCTTGGCTTGCTTAAAAAGGTCGCGCACGCGTGAAGCCCCAACACCAACAAACATTTCAACGAAATCGGAACCCGAAATACTATAAAAAGGCACATGGGCTTCGCCGGCTACTGATTTGGCCAGCAAGGTTTTACCCGTTCCGGGAGGACCCACCAACAGCACACCTTTTGGAATTTTTCCGCCAAGCTTAGTGTATTTATCCGGTGTACGCAGGAAATCCACAATTTCCATTATTTCCACCTTGGCTTCTTCCAGGCCTGCAACATCTTTAAAAGTAACGTTTACGTTTGTGTTCTTGTCGAAGAGCTGTGCTTTTGATTTTCCAATATTAAAAATCTGGCCACCTGCTCCTCCGCCCCCGCGGCTCATCATGCGCATGATAAAAAACCAAACGCCTACAAGTAAAGCTATTGGCAAAATCCAGCCTAAAATTTCACCGCTCCAGTTGCGGCGACTTACATTGTTAATATAAATAGGATCGGTTTGACCTTCCTGGGCTTCCACAATGTCTTTTTCAAAACCTTCGATGGAACCGATACGGTAAATGTAATCGGCTGTTGCTCCGCTCAAACTTTCTGAAACGCCTCCGCCTTGCCCGTCGGGGAAATATTTTTGTCTTGCATCATTGGTGAGATAAACCTCCGCAATTTCGCGATTGACCAAATCAATTTTTGAAACTTCTTTATCTTGAAGCATTTGCAGCAGCTCACCTTTGTTGAGGTCTTTAGCACCCGTATCCCAGTTCATAAACTGCAAGCCAATAAATACCACTGCTAATAAGCCATAAACCCAGTAAAAATTAAATTTTGGCTTGTTATCGCCGGACTTAGGGGCTTTATTTTTGTTTTCGTTTTGTGTTTCTTTCATGTTCGCTTTCTGAAATAAAAATCTTAGTCCTCATCGGAATAGGTAACCACCTTTGCATCAGCCCATAAGGATTCGAGCTGATAAAAATTGCGTGTATTGTCGAGGAAAACGTGTACCACCACGTCAACGTAGTCTATCAAAATCCATTCCGAATTTTCGAAGCCTTCTTTATTGTATGCAATGGCACCACACTCTTTTTTTACATTTTCTAATATTTTATCTGCAATGGCATCAACTTGTGTGTGCGAATTGCCATGGCAGATCAGAAAATAATCGGTTACAGCACTTCCAATTTTTGTTAGGTTTAATGCCACGATATCTTTTCCTTTGCCCTCCTGCATTGTCTTTACAGCTACTTCAAGGATTGTTTCGGCCTTATCTGACTGATGTCTGATTCTCATGAATGGGTAAATTTTAAATAAACAACAAAATTAGGCTTTTTTGGTTTAACTGCCCTCAGCTCTTTTTGTATCAAATGGTAATGAAAGGGTTGATTTTAAAAGTATAATTTTGTCCTGAAATCATGTTGCGTAATGAAGCACGAAATTTACAGGGAGTTTGACCTTAGCATTTTGTCTTCGGTCGATTCAACAAACCGTTGGTTGCAGGAAAGGATTAAACAGCAGAAAGCGATATCTAATCAGGTCGTTTGTGCTGATTACCAGACTGGTGGGCGTGGTATGGGTGATAATAAATGGCACAGCGAAAAAGGACAAAATCTTTTGTTTAGTATAGGGATGGACGCATCTTTTATCCCGGCTTCAGAGCAGTTTTTGATTACCCAAATGATTGCGCTGGCAATTGTTGACGAATTGTCATACTTAATTGGATCGGAAAAGTTTAGTATAAAATGGCCAAATGATATTTTTTATTCAGATAGAAAGTTGGGTGGGATTTTGATAGTTAACACCATACGTGCTTCACAGCTGGATCAAACTGTGATTGGTGTCGGAATAAATGTAAATCAATCGATTTTTCCTGAATGGATTCCCAGACCTGTTTCTTTAAGCATGATTAGTAAGCAACAATTTGATGCGCTGAATATTTTGAAGGCTATTTTGATGCGATTTTCATACAGAACGAAGCAGGCAGAGGATACCGACGGTGTTCAAAGGATTGCACATGATTACCATCAAAAAATGTATAGGCTCGATGAATGGCATTTTTATGCCTTGGATAATATGCAAATTGAACTGAAAATTAAGGGAATAGGTGAATATGGATTGCTGATACTCGAAAATCGCGCTGGCAAAACCTTCAGCTGTGATTTTAAATCTATCCGGTTTTTATATGAAGATGAATTGACTTAAAAACTCTGGACAGCCAGTTTGTCAGCCATAATTTCAACAAGGTTTTTTAACGGCCGTTTTGCCATCATGGCCAACATCGGATTCAGGTTGGCCTGAAGCTGAATTTTAACAAGGGTTTGTGCGTCATCTTCCTTGATGTGAGCCATCAACTCAAATTCAAAAGGACTTTTGCCTTCCGGAACAAGCCTGATAAGTTTTTCTGGCACAGACTGTTCTACTTTTAGGCTCAGGCTTGTCATGCCTTTGATGGTAAAGGAGCATTTTTGAGCTTCTGCTTTATAATCAATGATTTGGTCAGGCATTAACTTTTCCAGGTTGCGCAGATCGTTCAAGAAGTCGTAAACCTTTTGGGACGGGGCATTGATACTTTGCCATTTGCTTTCAAAATCCATGTGATAAAGGTGTTTAGTGTTGAGCACTCCAGTCTTCCGGATTGAGCCGCCACTGAATAAGCGATTGCAGGTCATTTTCGACGATATAGTTGTCTTCGCTGGCTTTGCGTATCAAACTTTCGTAATCGGTAAGTGTAGTTAATTCGCAGTTTAATTTTTTGAAATTTTCAGCAGCTTTATGAAGACCGTAAGTAAAAATTGCCATCATGCCTTTCACTTCTATTTCTCTTTCGCGCAAGGCTTCAACCGCTTTGAGGCTGCTTCCACCGGTTGAAACAAGGTCTTCGATCACAACAGCAGACTGTCCTTTTTCTATTACGCCTTCTATCTGATTATTCATTCCGTGCGATTTTTTTTCGGAACGCACATAGGCAAAAGGTAAGCCAAGTTCTTGAGCAACAAGTGCTCCCTGTGCAATTCCGCCTGTGGCAACACCTATAATTATATCGGGTTTTTCGTATCTGTCGAGGATGGCCTGCACAAATTGCTGCCTGATGTGTGTTCTGATTTTAGGATAGGAGAGCGTAATGCGATTGTCGCAGTATATTGGGCTTTTCAATCCCGAGGCCCAGATGAACGGCTTCGATGGATTCAGTTTTATGGCTTTGATCTGTAACAGAAAGCCAGCGAGTATGGCAGCTTCATCGTCTTTAAAATTCATAAAATGTAGTTTTTTTTGAATACCTAATCGAATTCGTTTTATGTATGAGAAATTAAGTTTTATAGGCTAACTTTGGTGGCTCGATGATTATTGTGCATCACAAAATCACTTTTGCAAATGTATAAAGTTTTTCACGAAAACAGATGCCTTCACATCCTGCAAAATGAAAGTGTTTTTTTGCAAAACGCACTTGCTGACCAGCAGACCGAGAGGCATGATAATATTGCTAAAATCAAGCAATGGTTGGGCGATCACAATGAACCAGATAATTTGTTTATTTCATTATCTGGTATAAATCCGATGGATTTCCTTACAAAAGTTTTTCAATTCAGGCAAGCTGCAGGTGGAATACTTTTGCATGAAAACGCTATTATAATTATTGAGCGTAATGGTATTCCTGATCTGCCCAAAGGACATGTAGAGCAGGATGAAAGTATTGAGGATGCTGCTGTGCGGGAAGTTATTGAAGAAACCGGATTGCAATCGATTAATCTAACAAATAAGCTTGGAGAGAGTTTGCATAGTTATTGGTGGAACGACCATTGGGTTTTAAAACAAACCGACTGGTATAGCATGGTGTTGGAAGGTGAATTCAATCCTGTTCCTCAAAGTGGAGAAGGGATTTCTGCAGTTAAAAAGCTTCAGTCTCATCAATTGGATGGTTTTTTAACATCCACTTATCGTTCTATCAGGGAAACTTTGGGAGCACAAATGAAAAAGCTTTTAGCTGAAAGCAAGCAATAATGGACAGAAAAATAATTTTATTGTAGTTTAGCCTTTTAAAAACTCCCTGAGCATGAAGAAAATTGCAGTTTTCCCCGGGTCTTTCGATCCCCTCACACTTGGTCATGAGTCGTTGGTATTGAGGGCTTTGCCATTATTTGATGAAATCATTATTGCCATTGGGATCAATACTTTGAAAACTTATTTTTTCCCATTGGAAAAGCGGCAGGCCTGGATTGAAAAGGTTTTTAAGGATTATCCAGCAATAAAAGTTACTACCTACACTGGGCTCACTGTTGATTATTGCCGTAAGGTGAATGCCCAATATATACTGAGGGGATTGCGCACTTCTGCCGATTTTGAATTTGAACGCAGCATTGGGCAGGTAAATAAAAAATTGTATCATCAGATTGAAACCGTTTTTTTACTTACCACTCCTGAACTAACTTCCATTACGTCCAGCGTGATACGCGATGTTGTACGTAATAACGGAGATGCATCGCAGTTTGTACCCGAAGGCGTTGACCTGACAATATAGTTTAGGCCTAAACGTTTCTTGTGCTATGATGCAAAAAGTAATTCGACAGGTTTTCTTTTTAGTTTTTTTCTTTCAGCTGCTGCTCCTTAGCGCTCAAACTGTTGAAATTACAGGAAGCTGTAACCGTCCAGGAGCTTTGATTCGTTTGATTGTGTATGTTGATTTGCTTAATATGCATGCCAAAACAGAAGCTCAAACTTTTGCAGATGAGCAGGGAGCATTTAGCTTACAGGTAAACATTTCGGAGATTGGTGTTTATGAAGTAGCTGTTGATTTAGAGCGTGTTATGCTGGTTTTGAAACCTAATGCAAAATATGATTTCAACATTCATTTGGAAACCGAACAATCCAATTTATCTTATTTCGATAAAGCTCCTCCGGCTATACTGATCAATCAATCCGATGATGATGGTTTGCAGCTGCAACTGGAAAATATTGACAGGATCGTCAATAGCTTTGCCTTAGATCATTTTAAGGAGTTGTATCAGTTAAGACGATATGCTTTACTTGACACTTTAGAACAGCAACTCAGAACAGCATTGAACTCAAAAAACACTGATTACCCAGAGGAATACGCTCGTTTTAAGCTGGCAGCATTGAAAATGGCCGTAAAAAGAAATGGGGGCAGGCAAATTATTGCTGATTATTTTCAGCATCATGCTGTTCTTTATCAGTTGGAGCCCTATATGAGCCTTTTCAAAGAGTTATTCAGGGATTATCTTTTGCACAATCGCAGTATTAATGCATCCGAACTGGCTTCGATGCGTGTCGGAGATTTTCAAAACTGGAGAAATACCTTGAGAAGCGACAGCCTTTTAGCCTACAATACTGAATTGGCAGATCTTATCATCATACAATCCCTTAAAGATTTATATTACGATACCCGTTTCAATCGCATGGCTGTGAGGAATTATTTGTATATTCTTTCAAATCAGGCAGCTACGCAATATTTGAGACAAATTGCACATAATATATTGCTGGGGTTCGACTTTTTGGCAGCAGGAACAGCAGCCCCTGATTTTAGACTTAAAAATACAGTCAACATAAACAGGCAACTTGCAGATTTTAAAGGAGAAGCAGTGATTTTAGTTTTTGTTGATGATTCATGTCCGGTTTGCGAGCTGTTATTTCAAAGTTTGGAAGCTATCCAGCAAACGTTCGAAAACAAGTTTCAGATTGTGATAATGGCTTTTGAAAGAAAAGCTTATTATGCTAAATATCTGAATGATATGGGATATGATTGGGAAATTTTAACAATTGAGCCCACTGATATCATCCTGCTCGAATCCTATAATATCCGTACTTTTCCGGAGATGGTTTTCATCACCGCCGAGGGAAATATTGGCATGGCACCATTACCATCAGAGGAAATACCGCTGAAATACCACCTCAATCGCTTGCTCAGCAAATAGTTGCTGCGGTTTAAAACTCGACTTTTTTAAAAAAAACTAAAACAATAATGCCATCCAGAGCTAACAAATTAATAGTCGTTTTCACCTAATTAAATTAAACCCGTTAACTTTGTCCTCTGATGATTTGCTGGCGCAATGGAACGATTGTTGCTGGTTGATATATTTGCTAATAAGATACAATCCGATAAATCTATGTTTGGTTTAATAAAAAAAATGCTCGGCGACAAAGCTACCCGCGATTTAAAAGCCGTTAAACCTTTGCTTGACAAAACTTTAGCCGCCTACAAAATTATTGAGCAACTCGATAACGATAGTTTACGTGCAAAGACAAACGAGTTTAAACAAAAAATAAAAGATTCCATTGCGCCTGAAGTTCAAGAGATTGAATCCTTGAAGCAGCAGATTGAAAATACGTTCGAGATGGAATCGGCCGAGAAAGAAAAAATTTACGAGCAGATTGATAAGCTCGAAAAGCAGCAATACGATAAAACTGAAGCACTCCTCACAGAGATACTTCCCGAAGCTTTTTCGGTTATGAAAGAAACCGCGCGCAGGTTTAAGGAGAATGAAATTATTGAAGTATCAGCTAACGAGATGGATCGCGATCTGGCGGCAAAGTACGCACATATCGAGATTAAAGGCGACAAAGCCTTTTACCGAAACAGCTGGATAGCAGGTGGAAACACCATCATCTGGGATATGGTACATTATGATGTTCAGCTGATTGGAGGTATTGTGCTTCATCAGGGGAAGATTGCTGAGATGGCCACTGGTGAAGGAAAAACCCTTGTTGCCACGCTGCCTGTTTACCTGAATGCACTGGCCGGGAAAGGAGTTCATTTGGTTACGGTGAATGATTACCTTGCCAAGCGCGACTCGGAGTGGATGGGGGCAATTTATGAATTCCTCGGGCTTACTGTTGATTGCATCGACAAGCATCAGCCGAATTCAGCAGCTCGTCGCAAAGCCTACCTGGCAGATATTACATATGGCACAAATAACGAATTTGGCTTTGATTACCTGCGCGACAATATGACAGGTAACCCAGATGAACTTGTGCAGCGCAAACACCACTATACCATTGTGGATGAGGTGGATTCCGTATTGATTGATGATGCCCGTACGCCATTGATCATCAGTGGTCCTACGCCGCGTGGTGATCATCAGGAGTTTGACGCCCTCAAGCCTGATGTTGTGAAGCTGTTTAATGCCCAGAAGTCATTGGTAAGCAGCATACTTGCCGAATCAAAAAAAATCCTGCAAGCGGCTGGAAAAGAAGCTGATACAAAAAAAGGTGGCGACTTACTTTTCAGGGCTTACCGGGGTCTGCCCAAAAATCATGCACTCATTAAATTCCTGAGCGAAGAGGGCATGCGGTCGCTGATGCAGAAAACGGAGAGTTTTTATTTGCAGGAACAAGCCAAAAACATGCATCTTATCGATGATGAGTTGTATTTTGTGATTGATGAACAACACAACTCCGTCGATTTGACCGAAAAGGGAATCGATTTGTTGACTGAATCATACAACGAAGCTGACTTTTTTATCCTGCCAGACATCGGTGCAACTATTGCCGATCTGGAAAAGCTGCAGCTTAAGGAAGAAGAGCTTTTGGAACGTAAAAGTGAAATGATTCGAAATTTCACAATTAAATCAGAGCGTTTGCATACCGTTCATCAGCTTTTGAAAGCCTACACCCTTTTTGAAAAGGATGTGGAGTATGTGATCATGGACAATAAAGTGAAGATTGTTGATGAACAAACTGGCCGTATTATGGAAGGCAGGCGCTATTCCGATGGTTTGCATCAGGCAATTGAAGCCAAGGAAAATGTAAAAATTGAAGCCGCCACGCAAACTTATGCCACCATCACCCTACAGAACTATTTCAGGATGTACAGCAAGCTGGCTGGTATGACGGGTACAGCCGAAACCGAAGCTGGTGAGCTGTGGGATATCTACAAGCTTGATGTGGTTGTGATTCCAACTAACAAACCTATAGCACGCGATGACCGTCAGGATTTGGTTTACAAAACAAAACGCGAAAAGTTTAATGCGGTTATTGATGAAATTGAATCGCTCGTAAATGCCAGAAGGCCTGTTTTGGTTGGTACTACCTCTGTAGAGACCTCTGAATTATTGGCGCGTATGCTGCAGCGAAAAGGTATTGCACATAATGTGCTTAATGCCAAGCTTCATGCCAAAGAAGCACAAATTGTAAAAGAAGCCGGACAAGCCGGAACTGTTACCATCGCCACTAATATGGCCGGTCGTGGTACGGATATCAAACTTGGCGCCGGAGTAAAAGAGGCTGGTGGTTTGGCTATTATTGGTACAGAGCGTCATGAGTCGCGGCGCGTTGACAGGCAGCTTCGTGGACGTGCCGGACGACAGGGTGACCCGGGAAGCTCACAGTTTTTTGTGTCGCTTGAGGATGACTTGATGCGTATGTTTGGCTCTGGAAGAATAGCAGGACTGATGGACAGGCTTGGCCTTAAGGAAGGTGAAGTGATTCAGCATTCCATGATTACCAAATCCATCGAAAGGGCACAGCGTAAGGTTGAGGAAAACAACTTTGGAATTCGTAAGCGCTTGCTCGAATATGATGATGTGATGAATGCCCAACGTGAGGTGATTTATAAGAAAAGAAAACATGCATTATTTGGCGAACGTCTTTCAGTAGACATCTCTAATATGATGTACGACCTTGCTGAACAGATTGTTACAGATAATCAGGATGGCCGTGATTTTGAAAATTTCAAGATGAACCTGATTGCACAACTTGGGATCGAGTCGCCCTTTGATGAAGATCAATTCTTTGCCCCAAAAGCAGAAGAAATTACAGAACAAGTATTCGCGCTTGCATCAACCCGCTATCGTGATAAGAACAAAAGAATTGGTGAAAAAACCATGCCTATAATTCAGGATGTTTACCAACGGCAATCGCAATACGAGAATATCGCTATTCCAATCACCGATGGCACTAAAGGTATGCAGGTTGTTGTTAACCTCAAAAAGGCTGTTGATAATGGCTCGCGCGAAGTAAGCCTTTCAATAGAAAAAAGTATCACACTTGGTTTGATTGATGACTCCTGGAAAGAACACCTGCGTGAGCTCGACGACCTGAAGCAATCAGTGCAGAATGCAACTTATGAGCAAAAAGATCCGCTATTGATTTACAAGTTTGAGTCGTTTCAGTTGTTTAAAACAATGGTTCAGAAGATCAACCGCGAAGTGATTTCGTTCCTGATGCGGGCTGATATTCCAGTGCAGGATCCCAGCAACGTAAAAGAGGCCAGGAAACCAAAAGGAATCGACCGCTCGCAGATGAAGGAAGAACGTTCCGACTTACTTTCGCAGGCACACAGCAAAACGCAACAGCAAGAGGTGACGCAGCCTATTGTCGCTGAGAAAAAAGTTGGACGGAATGAGCCTTGTCCATGTGGAAGTGGTAAAAAATATAAAAATTGTCATGGAAAAGTAACTGCCAACGTGTGATTGCTTATCTTTGCGACAGGACGTTATGAAGCCTATCTAAAGTGATTAAATAATACTTTATCAATATGAAAACAGTTCTTTCTTTTGTTGGCTTAATGATAGTGTTATTTTTTGTATCCTGCATCAAAGATAACCCACCTGGTGACGAAATTCCGGTGTTTTCCTACGCCGAACCTGTTGTAAATCCTCCTGACGAATTTATGATTGTTTTTAACACCTCATGGGTAGGCGATCGCATCAGCACAGTTCAGTTTGATACCAGCGCTGTTTGGTTGATCGAAAAACTTGGAGACGGCAGAATAAGTCTTTTCATCAGTAACGATACTGTTAACTTACCAATTGCCTATGCAGATACTTTGGGTTTTCAAGGTGGAAAGGCATATACAATTATTGTTAATAATGTATATACCAGCGAGTTTAATAACTTCTTTGTTGGTTTCGAAAAGCTTGATATCGCCTATGAAAGCTTTGTACCCAAGTTCTGATTTTCAAAAATCATTCAGGTCGATGTCGTTTATCAAATGGCTGATTATCGCCAGTTTGTTCTTTTTTTTGGGCAATTTAAAAGCTCAGCAAAGCAATCAGGAACGTCCAAAACTTGGCCTTGTGCTAAGTGGAGGAGGCGCTAAAGGTTTTGCCCACATTGGGGCTATCAAGGTTTTTGAAGAGGCTGGCCTAAAGTTTGACTATATCGGCGGCACTTCGATGGGGAGTATCATTGGCGGGCTTTATGCGCTTGGCTATCATCCTGATACGATGGTTAAAATTGTTGGTGAACAAGACTGGAATACACTGATGGCCGACAAAATTCCACGTAGGTTTATTCCTATTGAAGAGAAAAAGAATGCAGATCGTTTTATTGCTACTTTTCCAATCAAACGGCGAAAGCTTCAGATGAAGCAAGGATTGTACAACGGCCAGCTTATCGAATCTCTTTTAGCTCATTATACCAGTCAATCCTATCAATATCATCGCTTTAGAGATTTTTCGGTTCCTTTTATCTGTATTGGAACCGATTTGGAAGACGGCTCCTCAGTTGTGCTTGATAGCGGTGTGCTGCACAAAGCTTTGCGCGCCAGTATGTCGATCCCAAGTTATTTTACGCCTGTTCAGCTCAACGATCGCTTGTTGGTTGATGGGGGAGTGGTGAATAATTATCCGGTAGCTGATGTTAAAACAATGGGTGCAGATTTGATAGTTGGCGTTGACGTTCAGACCGGTTTGCATCATCCTGAACAGTTAAATTCATTAGTAAAAATTATTGATCAGGTTACTGCTTTCTACCGCATGGATGCTAATAAAAAAGGTTTTGAGCAAACGGATATTTACATTAAGCCGGAATTGGGAAACTTTGACGTAATGAGTTTTGAGGATTACGACAGTATAATCAATTTGGGAGAGCAAGCAGCCCGCAAAGCCCTGCCGAATCTGAAAAGGCTGGCCGACTCATTGAACCAGCTTGGACCTGGATTGGAAAGGGAGCTCAATGCCAAACCACTTGATTCGGTTTTTGTTTCTTCTTTACAATACCGGGGTCTTAATGATGTTTCAGGGTCATACCTCGAGGGTGCTTTACAGATTGAACCCCGTCAGTGGCTCAAATTGCATGATTTGAATCAAGGGATTTTGAGGGCATATGGAAGTGGCTTTTTTGAGGTGGTAACCTATCACTTTTTGCCTGATATTGAGGGTGTTGTGCTTGTTGTTGAGGTGAAAGAAGCGGGTTCGGGAATTTTGGGAGCCGGAATCCATTTTGATTCTGATTACAAAGTAGCACTTTTACTAAATGCTACCTATAAAAATGTTCTGCTTAAAGGTTCAAAATTATTTATAGATGTAAGTTTTGGTGAAAACCCGCGTATTTCAGGCTTTTACCTTATCGATAGAGGGCAAAAGCCTGGTTTTGGTTTGAAAATTACCAGTTTTGGACTCGGTTTTAACCAATACGACAACAATAATATAATTGATGTTTTTACCACCAATCAAAATAAAGTTGCGGTTTTTACACAACTCAGCCGAAAGAATACCTTACAGTTTAGAAGTGGGTTTGAATATGAATACATTAAATTGACAAGCAATTTGAGTCCGGCAATTAGTGATGAATACAATTCTTACCTTACACTTTTTGTAAATTGGATTGCAGATACTTACGACCGTTCGAGTTTCCCAACACGCGGTATTCAATTCGATTTAAAGGGAAAATTTATTGTTCCGGTAAAACAGAACTGGGACGAAGATTTATTATCAAACGCCTGGATGTTTCAGATGCGGTTTTCACAAAATTCGCCACTGTCTCAGCGAAGCACTTTCCGGTCAACCATTAACGCGGGATTTACTATCAAAGACAATTTGCCTCCGCCACAACATTGGTTCATCCTTGGAGGACAGTCTTCCAGCAATTATTATGATGGGTTTATCCCTTTTACAGGCTTGCGTTTTATTGAGGAAGCGGGTCTTTATAATTTGGTTGGAAGTTTTGCCTGGCAATACAATATCCACCGGCGGTTTTACCTGACCTTGAAATGGGATTTGGGCTTTATTTCTGTTGATATAGAAGATATGATGCGAAACCCTCAGCTGATTTCCGGTTTTGGCCTCACTGCTGGTTACGACAGCTTTATAGGACCTGTTGAATTTAGTGTGATGGGTTCTAATGTTAATAACGGAATGCTCACTTTCCTGAATATTGGTTATTGGTTCTAAATTTAGCTTATGAAATATAAAAGAGTACTTTTAAAATTGAGTGGAGAAGCCCTGATGGGCAAACAACAATTTGGCATCGACCCAATGCGTTTGGAATCCTATGCACATGAAATTGAACTGGCTGCCCGGCAAGGTGTGCAGATCGCCATTGTAATAGGTGGCGGAAATATTTTCAGAGGGCTGCAAGGTGTCAGCCAGGGAATGGATCGCGTGCAAGGAGATTATATGGGCATGTTGGCTACTGTGATCAATAGTATGGCACTTCAGTCAACGCTGAAGAGTAAAGGATTGAAAGCGGCTTTGCTTTCCGGTGTGCAGATCGACCGCATTGCTGACTCGATGAGTGCATCAAAAGCTATTGATTTGCTTGAGAGCGGTCATATCGTCATTATAAGTGGAGGAACAGGAAATCCATTCTTTACAACTGATACAGCAGCTGCTTTGCGTGGTGTAGAGATTCAAGCCGAAGTGTTACTCAAAGGAACACGTGTGGATGGCGTTTATACCGCTGACCCGGAAAAGGATCCCGCAGCGGTTAAATACGATCAAATCACTTTTGAAGAAGCTTACAGCAAGCAGTTAAAGGTAATGGATCTTACCGCTTTTACGTTGTGCAGCGAAAATAAACTTCCTATTTTGGTATTTGATATGAATAAAGCGGGCAATTTGCTGGCAGTGTTGAATGGCGAACCTATTGGTACTATAGTTTCTTCTTAAATTGAAGGTTCAGTCACAAAATTTTATACGCAATAACTGGCCACTGCTATTGATTTTAATTGTGGCTGCATTAACTCGTTTTTGGCATCTTGACCGGGTTCCTTTCATGCACGATGAGTTTAGTGCTTTATTTCGAACGCAATACGATTCTTTTAAGGAGCTTATCCAGCTGGGAGTAATGGAAAATGATTCTCATCCGGCTGGTATTCAGGTGTTTTTGTATTATTGGGTAAGGCTGGTAGGATTTAATGAGTTCTGGATCAAGTTACCTTTTGTGCTCATGGGCATTGGTTCGGTTTGGTTTGTTTATGTTGTTGCCAAACAATGGTTTAGTGAAATTTCTGCCTTATTGAGCGCTGCGTTTTTTGCTGCAACGCAATATCCACTTTTTTATAGTCAGCTTGCCCGACCTTATGCTGTAGGCCAGTTTTTTGTTTTGTTACTCGCGGTACAATGTTTTATCTGGATTAATGGAAAGGCCAGGGCCAAACACATCATGTACTTTAGTATCACAGTTGCGCTGGCTTCGCTGATGCATGCCTTTAGTCTGGCACAAGCCGGATTGATGGTCGTTACTTTGGTTTTTATTGTGCCTGAACAAAATCGAAAAGCCTTTTGGTATGCGATAGCTTTGGCAGTTTTGCTGTATCTGCCTCATGTACCCGTCTTTTGGCATCAGCTAAAAGCAGGTGGAATAGGGGGGTGGCTTGGCGTTCCTGATATAGATTTTATTCCTGATTTTGTGTTTTACAGCCTGAATTATTCGTGGTATTTGCTTTTGATTGTCTTCGGCATTATTACCATTTCGTTAATGATAGCGCCAAGCATAAAAAGAAAATATCATCAGTTTAGGTGGATTGCATTTAGCTGGTTCTTAATTCCGTTAGCTGTGGCGTGGTCTTATTCTATTTGGCGGACGCCAATTCTTCAATTTAGCACGCTTTACTTTGCCTATCCGTTTTTGATTGTACTAATTTTTTCGTTTGTAAACCAAAATAGTTTTAAACCCTCGCAGTATGGTTTGTTGGTAGGGGTATTACTTGCGGCTTCACTGGCTTCATTGGTTTTCGAACGACAACATTTCAAGCTTATGCAGCATCAGGGATTTGATCAGCTGGCTGTTGAGATGGATAAAGCTGCCACAGCAAATACCGGTAAGATTGATTTAGCTGCTTACAGTGCCACTCCGGCTATGGCAGATTTTTATCAACAAAAAATGGGTTTGGATCAGGTAGAACATTTTTCGAAGCACAATAGCATGCAGGATTTTGGCGATTGGCTTGTTAATCAGGAAAATGAGCTTTTGGGTTTTGGATGGACTGATTACGCCCCTGCGGAATGGGAGCTGATGTCGGCAGTTTATTATCCTTATCTATTGGACGAAAATGCCTGGTTTAATGCTTATTACAGGCTTGCTACAAAAAAAGCTGATAATTTACAACCAAAGCATTTAGTTGAATTACCGCTTGATCACCCGCTGTTGTTCGATTCAAAGAGAATTTACGGACCTGCCTGGCAACCAGATACCAGCAGTGTAAAAAGTGATTCACAGATTTTTGGAATTGCCTTAAAATTAAGGCACCAACAAAAGCCTCTTGATCTCCGTTTGGTAATAGAATTGCGCGATCGCGAAACAGATAGTCTTATACATTGGCAGGCCGGAACAATTCAGCATGCCTGGCTATCGGATACAACAAGTGTATGGGTTTCAGCTTTAAGGTTTTCAGCTTTTAAGCGTGATCCACAGGACTGGCGTGTCAGCACTTACGTTTGGAATAAATCCGGCGAAGCGTTTGAAGTGGATAAGGCATACCATTATTTTCGCAAGAAACATCCTTATATCCTTGGGCTTGTGGAGTCACTGTGATTGTAGTGCCGTTGATAGATCAAAAATAGAATTCAAACCATGTTTTGAAAATATTTCCTGGTTTTATCGTACCTGGGGTTGAAAGAAAATCCTGTATATTTGCTCTGGGTTCTTAAAAACGATAGTTATGAACGAAGAAGTTGAGTTTATCCTGGAATCGGCCGAAGAGCATATGGCAAATTCCGTTATGCATCTCGAAAAAGAATTTACAAAGATCAGAGCCGGACAATCCAGCCCTGCCATGCTAAATGGGGTGGTTGTGGAGTATTATGGTTCGCATGTCCCTATTGAACAAACTGCCAATATTAACACGCCGGATCCACGTCAAATCATTGTTCAGCCTTTTGACAAAAGCAGTATTGGTGCGATAGAAAAAGCTATTATGGCTGCCAATTTGGGTTTTAATCCCAGTAATGAAGGCGATTTAATCCGGATCAACGTGCCTCCACTCACTGAGGAGCGTCGGAAAGAATTGGTTAAACGTGCAAAAACAGAGTCGGAAGATGCCAAGATAAGTATCCGTAATTCAAGGCGTCAGGCCAATGAAGAAGCTAAAAAACTTGAAAAAGACGGTCTTCCGGAAGATACAGTAAAAAAGCTCCTGGATGATGTCCAAGAGCTTACTAATAATTTTATCAAAAAAGTTGACATCCTAACTGAGAAAAAAGAGAAAGATATCCTTACGGTGTAAGGAAATTATCGCCTGCGTTTTTTCAACAGCTTCAATAGGATTACGGCTCCGCTCATCATCAGGTTGGAGGAAGAAAGGGCATAGGTGAACAAGGAATTCATGATATTGGAAGGTGTAAATGCTGTTCCAAAATCTCGAATATGACTTTGAATCAGTAATTCACTTTGTTCAATCTGCAGCTCCATAATTTCGAGCTGCTTTTCCATGTCTTCCTTATTATTGACTGCCCGAATGGGCAGTGTTTCCATTTTGTCGCCCATCTTTTGTTGCTTTTGATGTAGCTTGCGTATGATCGGATTCATAAGCAATGGCTCACGAAAATAATAAATGATCAAACCAATAATCATGTACAACAAACTGATGATCAGAAAACCGTGATAATAAGTTCCGGCTTCGGTGCCATACCAAAACACAAAGGCAAAAGAAAGCATCAGCAGGATCATAGCGAAGATGCCGATAAGCACCAGCATGGTAACCAGCTGCGATGCAAAATCAGATAACCGCCGGTTTAATAATAATCCGGCGTGGCTGACTTTAAGATTGACATACCTTTTGAGTTCGTTTCCGGCGTCCGAAACAGGTTTTGTGAATTCGTCCATAGTTTTGAACTTAGGTTTTTACCACCTTAGCTTTTGGTGTTTTTCTTTTCTTTAGGCATAGCCTCGGCAATTTTTTCTTCAATGGATTCTTTCAGATGATCAATCTTTTCGGATATGTCATCTTTAAATTCATTGGTTTTTTCGGTTATCTTACGTCTTGTTTCAGCACCTTTATAAGGAGCAAACAAAATGCCTGCTACAGCACCTGCGGCTGCTCCAACAAAAAGTCCTGTTGCAAATACGAAGAAAGTTTTAGATCCTGAATCACTCATAATATTTAATTTTAGGGGTTTCAAACAAAGATAGTAAAATTTTGTCAACTTTCAAAGTTAATTATTCAACATGCCTATCACTAAATTGGTTGGATTTGTGTTCATCAGGACGTTCAACAACCATTTTTTCGGTAAGTGCTTTAATAAATTTGAACTGACTTAAAAACTGTTTTGCAATCACCCTGAAAACCGTATAGGTTGGGATGGCGATAATCATACCGGCAATGCCAAAAACCTTTCCTGCCATGATGATTATCAGGAAAATCTCGATGGGATGTGCCTTTACACTTTTGGAATATATCATGGGTTGCAACAATATGTTATCCATAAGGTTAGCAACGGCAAAAGTTCCAAGAATTATCACAGTTGTAATCAAAACGGCATCGTAATGACCCGAGCCTAAAACAGAGATAACGCCAAGGGTTACTCCAATTGACGCACCGATAATAGGTCCCAGATAAGGAATGATGTTCATCAGTCCTCCTAAAAAGCCAATAATAATGGCGTTTTGAATCCCGAATGCGGTGAGGCTTAATGAAATTATTGTCATCATTGAGGCCAGCTCGAGCATGATACCTAATAAATAGCGCGTAAGGAGAATGCGCGAATCAGTCATAACGATTTGCACATCTTTTGCATAAGTTTCAGGAGTGAGGGTCATGATGATGGAGCGCAACAGATTGGAATCTTTCAGGAAGAAAAAGCTAAGGAAGAGTACTATAAATACCCCCATCAGTATGCTGGAAGTGGCACTGATGAGGTGACCAAAAAAATTGCTAAAATGAGCCACATCCGATAGCTGATTCAATTGTTGTTCAAAAAGCAGCGTAATACTCTGATCGGCATTTAGAACATTATAGTTGACCAAAAAGGCATATAGCGCATTAAGCGGATCTGAGAAATAATTGCTCACCGCATCGGTATCAATATTTGAAATGATGCGCGCCTGATTGCTGATAAGCGGGACAATAAACAAAATAAACAATCCAAATACCATCACCATCACCATCAAGCTAATGCCGGCAGCTAATGCGCTATTAATTTTGATGCGATAAATATGAATTTTTTTCAGGCGGTTTACCAATGGCCTGCCCAAAAGTGATAAAACTGCCGAAATGATGATATAGGTCAGAATATCAGAAAAATACCAGCCGAGCAAGATAAAAATTATCAGACCGGAGAGTGGCTTCAAGAAGTTTAAAAAAGCATTCATAATGGTTGAAAAGTTTGTGTAAAGATAAAACCTTTATCAAAAAACTATATTTTTAACGATCCTGTATTTTTAAATCATTAACTTAGCTTTTTACAAGCTTATGTTATTTCTTTATTCCTGATACAAAAAAACCATATAGATGTTAAGTAAAAACATTGATATTTTTGATGAATCTATGCGGCTTAACAAGTTTACTTTAGCCTTTGCAGATCGTTTTGAACAGCGTTTTTTACGCGATTATTTTAAACAAAGCCTCTGGCAGTTTAGGGTGGCTTTTGTGCTACTAATCTTGCTGTATGGGATATTTGGACTGCTGGATCCATTGCTTGTTGAAAAGTTTGCTCCTGTTTTTTATGTCATCAGGTTTGTCGTTGTGGTGCCTGTTTTATCCTTGGTACTTATCCTTTCTTTTTTCGATTTCTTTCATAAAATTTGGCAACAGTTATTGTTTATCAGCTTCCTGGTTGGCGGTTCGGGAATTAGTATCATGACGATGCTCGTGCCTGAAAACTATGCGTACTATGCCGGGATGATGTTGATTTTTATGGCAGGGTATTTTTTTATTAAACTACGTTTTTTTCTGGCCACAATTGCTGGGTTTTCCACTTTATTGATTTTTAATATTGGAGCACTTTTTTTTGCCAATACCCCTTGGCTATTGATAGTAAACAATAATTTCTTTTTTCTGAGTGCCAATATAATCGGGATGTTTGCTGCCTATAATATTGAGTATTATGCCCGACGCAATTATTATCTGAACACCAAACTTGACGAGGAAAAACAAGCCCTCGAAAAGTTGAATAAAAACCTGGAAGCAATCGTAAAGCATCGTACTGCTGAACTATTGCGGGCCAAAGAAAAAGCAGAGGAAAGCGATCGGCTCAAAACAGCATTTTTGGCCAATATGAGTCACGAGATACGTACGCCAATGAATGGCATACTTGGATTTGCTGAATTGCTGAAAGAGCCAGGACTTTCGGGTGCTGACCAACAGGAGTATCTGGGTATTATCGAAAAAAGCGGTCAACGGATGCTAAATATTATTAGCGACATTATCAATATCTCCAGAATTGAATCGGGTAATATGGAAATTTATCCCGAACAATTTTCGCTGATGGCAGTAATTTCCGACCAGTGCAGCTTCTTTCACCCTGAGGCCAATAATAAGCAAATCAAGTTAATAAATGCAGCAGAAGGTCTTACGACTTTTATCATGAACACGGATAAAACCAAACTGGATGTTATTTTGGCAAACCTGATTAAAAATGCCATAAAATATACGAAAGAAGGAGAGGTAGAAATTGGGGTTAAACTATCGGAGCGCAGTATTACAGTGTATGTAAGGGATACCGGAATAGGCATACCTAAGTCACGACAACAGGCTGTTTTTGATCGTTTTGTACAAGCCGATATTGCTGATAAAATGGCGATGCAGGGTGCAGGTTTGGGGCTGGCAATTGCCAAAGCTTACACTGAGCTTTTGGGAGGTAAGCTTTATCTGGAGAGTGAACCCGGCAAAGGAAGCGTTTTTTACCTCGAAGTTCCTTATCAATAACATAAACCCTGTAACCTTCGAGCGTATTTATTGACAAATGCAGGCTTGCTGTCGATAAAAAAATCACTTTTAGTTGATAATAGTTTGAAGCTTGGTATCTTGCGAAGTAGATTTGCTTGAGTAAGGATTAACTAAAACTCATAATCATGAAAAATCTAAAGCAAATTTTATTCCTGGAGTTTGGCCTCTTTATCATTATTCTATCTGCTTCTTGCTCAAAAGAAAAAGCAAACCCTGATAGCACCAATATTTTACCTGCCGATATTACGGCTTATCCCATTGTTGGGACAAATCAACAAAAATATTTTGATGATTTTAGTGATATCGTACAGCCTAATGAATCGGATACGTTTTACGGACAGGATGCATTTTATCCAGGCAATGAACCGCAGTACAAGGATAATGGAGATGGAACAATCACTGATTTGGTGACAGGCTTGATGTGGGAACAGGCTACAGGCTATATGAATTGGGCAGATGCTGCCAGTGCTGCTTCAAGTGCCTCAACAGCCGGCTATAACGATTGGCGCGTTCCTACAATTAAGGAGCTGTATTCGCTGATTGATTTTACAGGAAACCAAGGTACAGGCAATCCTTCTTCAACCACGGTTCCGGCAGATGCCAAACCTTTTATCAACACCGATTATTTTCATTTTGAATATCCTGCAACTGGCAGGTATATTGATGTTCAGTATATTAGTCAAACTACAACCATCGAAAGGAATCGAATCGTTTTCAATGGCAGGGAATATATTCCGATAGGCGATGTCTTTAAGGAAGCATTCAGGACTTTTATTGGCAGGAATTTTATCTAAACTCCTGTCAATACAACAATTCACTCCTCCAGTTTTTTCCTGTAATCCCACCTCTTTTTCCGGCCATAGGCAGCACATAGTGGCAACCGAATCGCGAAGCCTGAGCCGATGGGGAGCTTAAGTGTTAGCGGGGAGCTTCCTTAACGCTACTTTATGGGGGCGTCGATTTTTATCATCCATATTAGCTGGGATTTTATTAAGCGAATTTTGATTAGTAAAAGGAAAAGGATGGTTTTGAATAACAGGAATCCTTTTTCCTATTAATATCTCAATGTCGCGCAGGTTAACACGTTCTTCCTGCTCGCAAAAGGCAATTGCAGTGCCTTCGAGGCCTGCTCTGCCAGTACGCCCAATGCGATGAATATAGGTTTCGGGAACGTCGGGTAAATCAAAATTGAAAACATGTGTCAGTTCGTCAATGTCGATGCCTCTGGCGGCAATGTCAGTGGCAACCAAAACACGCAGACTTCCTTTTTTAAAGTCGCTGAGGGCAGCTTGTCTAGCGGTCTGGCTTTTGTTACCGTGAATGGCCGCCGATTTTACCTTCATCTGCAATAAGTATTTCACAACCTTATTGGCTCCGTGTTTTGTACGGGTAAAAACCAATGCTGTCGGGATGTTTTGTTCTTCAAGCAAATGATTCAGCAAAGCAGGTTTATCTTTTTTATTGGTATGATAAAGCCGTTGTTCAATTTTATCTACTGTTGAAGTAGGAGGGGTAACTTCCACTTTTACAGGATTATGAAGCATCGACTGTGCCAGTTTTTCAATCACCGGCGACATCGTAGCTGAGAAAAACAGCGTTTGTCGTTTGGCCGGCAAATAGGCAATCACACGCTTTACATCATGGATAAAGCCCATATCGAGCATGCGATCGGCTTCATCAAGCACAAATGTTTCAAGGTGGTTTAATTTGATATAGCCCTGTCCAATCAGGTCGAGCAGCCGGCCCGGCGTTGCCACCAGCACTTCAACACCACGATTCAAAGCCCTCACCTGAGGAATTTGCGAAACGCCGCCAAAGATGACGGTATGTTTGAGGTTGGTAAATTTACTGTAAGCCTTGAAGCTTTCGTCTATTTGGATGGCCAGCTCGCGAGTGGGCGTAAGTATGAGCGCACGGATGCCAGAATGGTTTTTTTTGTCGTTATACATTTGTTGTATGATCGGCAAGGCAAAAGCGGCTGTTTTGCCTGTTCCGGTTTGGGCACAGCCCTGTATGTCGCGTCCGGCAATAACTACCGGAATAGCCTGATGCTGAATAGGAGTTGGTGTGTTATATCCCTCAGCAGTTAGCGCCTGAAGAACAGGTTCAATGAGATTGAGTTTTCTAAAAGTCATGAAATTTGAAGTAGATGAAGCCGGATAAGACGTTGCATTTTCTGCGCCGGCAATAAGATTTTGAAATGATTACGGCTAACAACCTGCCGTTTTCGTAGTGGCTACGAAGCGGCAAAGGTAGTTTATTAAATGATGCAAAGTTGATTTAATTTGCAATGTGCCGCGAATCAGCCAAAGGCAGCGAAATGAGCAGTGCAATATATTTTTAAATGCTTTTTTTGACCAAAAAGATAATTTCGAGGATGTAACAAGGGTTAAAGAACTTTCACCGAATAAATCTAATCCCAAGCGACATATCAATACGGGAGAGGTTTTCGTAGTTTTCTTTCTCAGCTTTTACCGTTTGCGTTGTAGTTCCGTCAGATATTTTGTATTCAAACAAAGTGCCCATTACAAATGAAAGTTGCACGCCAATGGCCAGATTTGAGGTAGCCATTAAATCGTAGCCGATATCCCAGCTCAGCCCAATGGTTTCGCCTGTAAATGTGTAAGGTGTAATCAATACTGCTTCATTGTTATAGGTCATATAACCAATACTCAGGTTAAACAGAAAACTGTTCCTGTTTGGCATGATCAGTCGCGTACTGAGCATAGGGCCGAAAAAAAGAATGCGGATATCATCACTCATTTTTCCATAACTCATTGTGCCGTCCTGTTGTACGACGTATATACTGCTGATTTCATTTTGAGCACGGTAATCGCTTAATTTGAGCCCTAATCCGAGTCTTTCTGAAATGTAATAACTCATATCGAATTGATAATGCCAACCTGATTTTAATTCTTTCGTATAGGTTTTAAAATCTGATGGAATTTGATCAGAAACCTTTCCAGTGCGATACGACCAGCTGCCTCCTGCTGCAATCCGCAAACGTGGTAGTTTAATTTCTGATGCGTTTTGTTCTTCACCCTGGGCAATCAATCCGAAACTTAAAACAAGCATCATTGATATTAATAGGAGTTGTTTTGATTTTATCATTGCTGATTAATTGGTGGATTTTTAGGCTAAAATATTGGCAACATTAAGGTTATGTACAAATCAATGTCTTTATCTTGAATTGTTTTAGTTAATAAGGCGCAAGTTATAAAAAGTCTTTTTTCTAATAGATCAAAAAAAACAAGTTTTGTTCAATTTACTGCACGGGGAGCTGCCAAAACAAGAAGTTGTTTCGTTGACAGCTATATTTTCATACTTTATTACTAAACCCGTTTCGTTTTTGAAAGTCCCTTTTTTTAAGTTGTGGGAGCGGTGCTCTTTGGTAAAAGATTTTCAATTTGTTGTGCAACTTTCTTGTGGATTTTTGATTTATTTTAATCGAATACTTTATATCACCTATACAAAACAAGAATTTATTTGTAGGGTTAAATATTGATTAAATAACATATAACTGTCACATTATAAAATAAATAAAATGGTGAGTTGTAATCAGCTATACATAGAAAAGCAAAAAGTATATAAGATGTATATACAATTTTATAATAAAATTTCAATCGATTTCGCTAAAAACTGTTCTATCTTTAAACCACCTTAAAGCAATACACATATCCTATATGTGAGCCTAAAACTAAAATTTCATTAAATATGAGAAAAATCAACTTATTAATTGGTTTCCTTTTTTTAACAGGAGTACTGTTTGCGCAGGTCGATCACGTTAAAGTTAAAAAGGATGCCGACGGACATTGGTTGCTGGTAAATGGCCAGCCACTGATGGTAAATGGTATGAACTGGGATTATTTTCCAGTTGGAACAAACTACTCCTACAGCTTATGGAATCAACCGGATGATTTTATTAAAAAGGCTTTGGATGATGAGATGTCCTTGCTAAAGAACATGGGCGTAAACGTAATACGTGTTTATACCGGAATTCAACCCAAATGGATCACTTACATTTACGAAAACTTTGGTATCTACACCATGCTTAATCATTCTTTTGGTCGTTACGGTCTCACGCTGGATGGTGCCTGGGTAGCCCATACAGAATATGATGATCCTAAAACCATTGAGTTGTTACTCGGAGAAGTCTCAGAACTTTCTGCAGCTTACAAAGATACGCCCGGCTTGTTATTGTATCTTTTGGGTAATGAAAGCAACTACGGTTTATTCTGGGATGGCGCCGAAACAGAAGATATTCCTGTCGAAGATCGCGAATCAACAAAGCGGGCGCAGCATTTGTATAAATTATTTAACGAGGGTGCTGTAACCATCAAAAACAACGACCCCAACCATCCTGTCGCACTCTGTAATGGTGACCTGTTGTTTGTGGACATTATTGCCGAAGAATGTCAGGACGTAGATATTTTTGGTGTCAACGCTTACCGGGGCATTTCGTTTACTGATTTGTTCGAGCGTTCCAGAAATATATTTGATAAGCCGGTGTTACTTACCGAATTTGGAGCAGATGCTTTCAATGTAATTGCCAATGAAGAAGATCAGCAGTCGCAGGCAAAATATAATGTAGCCAACTGGAAAGAAATATATGAAAATGCTGCTGGCATGGGAAAAGCTGGTAATTCTATTGGAGGTTTTACTTTTCAGTTTAGCGATGGATGGTGGAAATACGGTCAAACCGACAATCTCGATGTTCATGACTCACATGCTTCCTGGTCGAATGGGGGATACCAGGCAGATTATGAAGCGGGTACAAATAATATGAATGAGGAATGGTTTGGTATTTGTGCCAAAGGACCAACCGATGAATCTGGTTTTTATCAGCTCTTTCCAAGAGCATCCTATTATGCTCTCAAAAAGGTTCATGAGTTTAATCCTTACGCTTCAAATACTGGATTATCAGTATTAGATCAGCATTTTAGCACAATTAATTTGGCTGCAACAGAGCTTCAGGCCAGAGGAGACAAAGCTGCTATGGAAAGCGAACGCAGCAAAAAAATACGTTTGAGTCGGTTTACCACTGAGTTGAGTACTTATTACACTGGTGGTGAGCTGATAACCACTCCTAAAGATCCCGTCAAGGGAACAGAAGAATATCCTGATCAGCTTGGCTTTGATCATATGGAGTCCTTTTATATAGGTGTGGAAGCTAATCCATCCTCCAATTTCAGAGCTAACGTTGAATTTAACGTGCTTGGAAATGTAGCTAAGAATCCTATCGACGAGATTTTTTATGAAAATAGGGGAAGACCTATCATTTTACGCAGTGGTGATGAGGATATAAAGATCGAATCCAATAACCGTATTCAGGTTCATCGTGCAAGCTATGAATGGGATCACGAATGGTTTACAATGAAGGGATTCTATCGTACCGGCCATTACCATTGGGGCTATGAGGGCGATTTTTTCGGCCTTTATCCTGAAGCCAATTATGGGCCTAACTTAGATATTTACAATGGTATTGCACCTTTTGGTTTTGAAATGGAAGGTAAGAAAGAACTCGAAGGCCTTAAACTGGCTTTCGGTCCTCAGCTCTGGTGGGGAGCCAATCCTGCATTTCTGTTGAAATACAGCAGAACTTACGGAAAGCTGAATACCAGTATAATTTATCATGAAGACATAGACCAACTTGGCCTCACCGAGACTTCTTTTGCAATTCCGCAACCCAAAACAAGACGCGTTACTGTGTATCTGAACCGCGAATTTGGTAAGTTTCAAATAGATATGGGAGGTATTTGGGCTGGTCAGCCATTAATTGGAAGAGAATTTCAAGTAGTAAGAGGCGAAGAGGGAGCTTACAGCGTTTATCGTGACGAAATAAGATCAGAGGATAACTTTGGTGGTAAACTGAAACTTACCTACACGGGTGGCCGATTCAATTGGTATGCTCAGTCAGCAGCCATGGGGCTTGTTGCACAGGGTGGTGCCGATAACACCAAAACTTTTACAGGTTGGAGACTGAAAGACAGCGGCAGCGGCAATCAGTTTAATTTCTTGACAGGTTTAACGTATTTAGTAGGTGATCTTCAGATTGCTCCAAATTTTTTGTGGCAAAAACCTATCGAAGGACCGATTCCTTCTGACGTGATTGCTCCCGGACGCCCGCGTAATATCCTCGAAGATCCTTTTGTTGTGCGTTCCAACCGCGAGCAAACAGCAGCCGAACTTTTATTTACTTACGATCCTACTCCCGGCACATGGATGTATAACTGGGACAGCGACGATGCCGAAGACGCTGAGCTGGCTATCAGTGCTGGTGTGGTTTACCGCATGCTGCCTACAACACAGGATGCTGCTATTGGTATCCTTCCTGATGGAAGAACAACTTTTGCTTTTCCGGGTGCCCCGCCTGCACAGGACCTCTGGGAAGTGCATGCCAGAGTGATTTCAAAAACTTCGAAGAGCTTCGGATTTATTGCTAATATCTATGCCGGTGATGCACAAGCCAACGGCAGCGACGAGCGCTTGATCAAACGCATGGGTATGGAACTCACTATGATTTATAAAAAAACAAGACTGATGGGTTTTGTCAGAACAAATGATTGGGGACCATACGACTATCATAGGGACTTTAACCTCACTTTTCCCTTGCAGCTGATGGCCGATCTTTCGACCAGTTTGGGTAAACCGGGTTGGATTGATCTGCCTGGCACACGCATCGGGATAAGAGGTACTTACCGCACACTGGATCAATATTCGCCCCGCTATGCGCCTGTATATGTTGTTGGGCCGGGAGGTGATTTGATGCCAGATCCAACAGCAATCGGATTTGATAATGGTAATGAATGGGAAATCAGAACTTATATTCATATCAACATTGGCAACTAAAAAAATCAAATAAAATGAAAAAAATTAGTCATAATCATATTAAATATTTTGCGCTGGGTTTGGTTGCATTGCTGCTTGTAAGCTGCGAACGTGATCTGGAAGATCTTTCCCCGGCCAGGTATCCTTCTAATCCTGATATTTTTATTGATGGCTTTAGTGCAGGTCTAAACTATGCTGCTTTTGGCGGATCTGTGCCTACAGCTTTTGATGTGGATCAGGATGTAACGTATGATGGAACAGCAGCTTCCATGAAATTTGAAGTGCCAGATGCCGGTGATCCAAGAGGGGCTTATGCCGGAGGAGCTTATTTTACTGAAACTCCCAGAGATTTATCTGCTTATAACGCTCTTACCTTTTGGGCTAAAGCAAGCCAGTCAGCCAATATCGATGTACTTGGATTTGGAAATGACATGGGTGAATCCGGTTTTCAGGTTACAGTGTTGGGAATGCCTGTGAATACAAACTGGAAAAAATACATCATTCCTGTTCCAGACCCATCGCGGCTCTCAGCAGAACAGGGCATGTTTTTTTATTCCGAAGGGCCTGAAAACGATAAAGGTTATACATTTTGGATTGATGAATTGAAATTTGAAAATCTGGGAACTATTGCACATCCGACATTTAAAATTCTAAACGGAGAGACAAAAACAGAGACATCCTTTGTAGGTGTTACCAAAACAATTGACGGCATGAGGGCTTCATTCAACCTGCCAACAGGTGTAGATCAGGAGGTTATACTTTCTCCAGCTTATTTTAATTTTCAGTCGAGCGATGCAAGTATTGCAACTGTGAATGAAGAAGGAGTTGTAACCGTTACAGGAGGTCCAGGATCGGCAGAGATTTCAGCAACCGTTGGTGATGTTGAAGCCGATGGCGAACTCATTGTTCAATCTGTTGGTGAGTTTGAAGCAGCTCCAGTGCCGGATAAGGATCCAGCTGATGTAATTTCTTTGTTTAGCGATGCTTATGAAAATGTTCCTGTTGATTATTACAATGGTTACTGGGAACCTTATCAAACAACATTGTCTGCTGATTTTGAGGTAGATGGAGATCATATCCTGCATTATACAAATTTCAACTTTGTGGGTGTACAGTTTAGTTCACCAACAATTGATGCTTCTGAAATGTCGCATTTGTATTTTGACCTCTATATTCCGAATACCTTGCCAGGTGATGCACAGTTTAAGATAGAATTAGTAAACGAAGGCACGGAAGGCTCGGCATCTTATAGCAGAACAATTAGTGTGAGCCAGTCGCAGCAATGGATTAGCATGGATATCTCATTTGATGATTTTACCGGATTAACTGACCGATCCAGGTTGTACCAGCTCATTTTTGTAAGTGAAAATCCTAATATGACTAGCTTTTATGCCGACAACATCTTCTTTTATAATAATGGAATAGCACCACCGCCTCCATCAGAGCCCAATACACCTGCACCAGTGCCAACAGTGGCTGCCGCAGATGTGGTTTCAGTTTTCAGCGATTCATACAGTGCCATAGCCGGAACCGATCTTAATCCCAGCTGGGGACAGGCCACTGTGGTTACACAAATTCAAATTGAAGGAAACAATACGCTCAAATATTCCGGATTAAATTATCAGGGCATTCAGCTGGGCAGCAGCCAGAATGTATCGGCGATGACGCATTTGCACCTAGATTTCTGGAGCGCCAATTCCACTTCAGTAATGGTGTTTTTAATCAGTCCGGGGCCTGTTGAAACGTCTTATACGCTCACAGTGCCAACCACAGGGTGGTCATCACTTGATATCCCATTATCCGAGTTTGCACCTGTAGATATGGGCGATGTGATTCAATTGAAATTTGAAGGTAACGGCGATATTTACCTTGATAATATTTATTTCCACAAATAAACCTTAATGAAAATGAAAGCTAAAAACACCTACAGATACCTCAGGTTTTTTGTTGTATTAATAATCTTTGTTCAGCTATCAGGCTGCAAGACAGATGATTTTCAAAAACTTGACGAACGAAACTGGGAATTGGTATGGAGTGACGAATTCAATGATGCAGCGGGAAGATTTCCAGATGAAGCTAAATGGACCTTCGACCTTGGAACAGGCGATAATGGCTGGGGTAATGCAGAATTGCAGAGTTATACCAAAAATTCTCAAAATGTGTCGATGGACGGCAAGGGTAATTTGGTGATCACTGCCTTGCGTAATGACAACAGTTTTACTTCGGCCAGAATAAAAACTCAGGGCAAATTTTCGCAGCAATATGGACGTTTCGAAGCCCGTTTGATTACTCCTTACGGACCTGGAATGTGGCCTGCTTTCTGGATGTTGGGCGAAAGCATCGAAACAGTAGGCTGGCCTCAATGTGGCGAAATTGATATCATGGAGTTGCGCGGACAGGAACCCGAAATCATCAATGGCACCCTTCATGGCCCTGGCTATTCTGGCGGAAATCCAATCACGAAACATTATGGCCTAACCAATAATAGATTCGACAATGATTACCACATTTTCGCCATCGAATGGGATGCAGATAAAATTGACTTTTTTGTTGACGATTTCGTCTATCAACGTGTAAAACGGGAGGATGTCCCCGGCGAATGGGTTTATGATGCACCTTTTTTCTTACTCTTTAATTTGGCTGTTGGCGGAAACTATGTTGGTTTTCCTACTCCCGAAACACCATTCCCACAGCAGTTGATTATCGATTATGTTCGTGTTTACAGGGAAGCAAATTAGTTTAACTGCTGACCAAATTTTCTTTAATCTTTAAACTTATTAATAGACAAAGCAAATTCAGGATTTGAAATGAAGCAAAACAATAATAAAATCTCAATGGATGTGATTGAACTTGGGGATGATAAATATTTTAAAATTCATAACCACAATCTTTTACGACCGTTTTTTATGAGTATTGTAAGCGATGCCAACCACTGGATGTTTGTTGCAAGCAATGGTGGCATCAGCGCCGGACGCAGGAATCCTGAATATGCTTTGTTTCCTTATTACACTGACGACAAAATCATTGAATCGGCTGACTTAACCGGAAGCAAAAGTATCTTCAGAATAAAAACTAACGAGAGGCAGTTAATCTGGGAACCATTTTCGAATCGTTATACCAATCAGTTCGACATCACGCGTAACCTTTATAAAAGTGTCTATGGCAATAAAGTAATTTTCGAAGAGGTAAACCATAGTCTTAAACTCACTTTTCAATACCAATGGAGCAACGCTAAAAAGTTTGGATTCATCCGCAATGCGAGCCTGATCAATGATGGGGAAAAAGCTTTGCACATTGAAATGCTCGATGGTATCCAAAACATCATGCCATATGGTGTTCCAAGCGATTTGCAGCGGTCAACAAGCAACCTTGTGGATGCTTACAAACGCAATGAAATTGATCAACAAGCTGGTATTGGCATTTTTGCGCTTAGTGCGATTATTGTTGACAGAGCCGAACCTAGCGAAGCACTCAAAGCGAATATTGCCTGGTCTTTAGGTATTAAGAAACCCCGGTATTTACTCTCATCGCTGCAACTTGATGCGTTTAGAAATTTGCAGACTATTAATCCCGAAACGGATATCAAAGGCGAAAAAGGTGCATATTTTGTTTTTAGTGAAATCAATCTGGAACCAAAACAAACTAATAGCTGGAAAATAATTGCTAACGTTAATCAAACGCAGTCTGATGTTATTCGCTTGCGTAACGAAATTTTGAATAACGATCAGTTTGAAAAAGAGCTGGTTGAAGATGTGGCAGATGGCACAGAGCAATTGATAAAACTGGTTGCTGCTGCTGATGGTTTACAGCGTTCTGCAGACCAGCTGAATGATACCAGATATTTTTCGAATGTATTATTCAATATCATGCGTGGGGGCATTTTTGATAAAAATTACCAGATTGAGAAACAAGATTTTAAGGCTTACCTGGAAAAAGCCAACCGCAAATTAGCCCTTAGCTCCGAAGCTATCATAAACCAATTGCCCGATAGTTTTGAGCTTGGCAAGCTCAATGAAGTTCTGATAAATAGAAACGACGTTGACCTTGAACGACTTGCAAAAGAATACATGCCTTTGATGTTCAGTCGGCGTCATGGTGATCCGAGCAGGCCATGGAATTACTTTTCCATCAACACCCAAAGTGAAATCGATGGGAGTAAAATCTTGGATTACGAAGGAAACTGGCGCGATCTTTTCCAAAACTGGGAAGCGCTGGCACACGCCTACCCGGGATTTATCACCGGGATGATTTTTAAATTCGTTAATGCTTCTACTTTTGATGGTTACAATCCTTATCGCGTTACCAAAGATGGTTTTGACTGGGAAACGATAGAGCCGGATAATCCATGGTCTTACATTGGTTACTGGGGAGATCACCAGATTATCTACCTGCAAAAGTTTCTCGAAATCGCCGAAAGCTATATCCCGGGCAGTTTGAATGAATTATTCGAAAAGGAATGCTTTGTTTATGCTGCTGTTCCTTACATCATCAAGCCTTATAATGAGATACTTAAAAATCCAAAGGACACCATTACCTTTAGTGAAGAGTGGGATCAGCAGATTCGCAAAAAGCGACAAAACACAGGAGCCGATGGCACATTGCTTACAATTGGTGATGAGGAAATTTATCATGTAAATTTCATCGAAAAAGTCTTGGTAAGCGTCTTGGCAAAGCTGTCCAATTTTGTTCCTGAAGGCGGTATTTGGATGAACACCCAACGTCCTGAATGGAATGATGCAAACAATGCCTTGGTGGGCAACGGCGTGTCGATGGTCACACTTTATTACCTGTTTCGTTTCTTGAGATTCTTTGATCAATTGCTCGAAAAGTCAGATGCAGCGCATTTTAAAGTATCCGCCGAGCTTGCAGAATTTTACCACAGCCTGCGCGATAATATGATCGACAATAAGCACTTGCTCGAAGGGAAAATTAATGATGCAGATCGAAAAAGAATGATTGACAGTTTTGGAGAAACCGCATCAGCGTATAGACACCAAATCTATGAGAACGGCTTTTGGGGCAAAAAGCGCACCATCTCGCGTCAGGGTCTCATGCGTTTCACTACCATCAGTTTGGCTTTTATTGCGCATTCCATCAGGGCAAACAAAAGACCTGACAATCTTTATCACGCTTATAACCTGCTTACTATCAACGAAAATTCGGCAGAGATTCATCACCTCAGCGAAATGCTCGAGGGTCAGGTTGCAGTATTAAGTAGTGGATACCTCAATAGCAGTGAAGCATTGGAGGTGTTGGATGCACTAAAGGCAAGTTCCTTATTCCGACCCGATCAGTATACATATATCCTGTATCCCAACAAGCAGCTTCCAGGTTTCTTGCAGAAGAATAATATTCCTGAGCAAGCTGTTGCTTCATCAGAACTGCTGAAAAAATTAGTCGCAGATGGCAATCGATCGCTTATTGAAATGGATGTTGCCGGGGGATTTCATTTTAATGGTAACTTTAGAAATGTTAGTGATTTGAATCAGGCTATCAGCCGATTGCCAGGAAAATATGCAGCACTTGTTGAGCAGGATAGGAAACTATTGTCTGATATATTTGAACAAGTGTTTAACCATAAAGCGTTTACAGGGCGTTCGGGAACTTTTTACGCTTACGAGGGATTGGGGTCTATTTATTGGCACATGGTTTCGAAGTTACAGCTGGCTGTTCAGGAATGCTGCCTTAAAGCTGTTAATGAGCAGTCAGACGAAGTTGTGGCAGGTAATTTACTTGCGCATTACTATGAGATTGATGCCGGAATTGGTGTACACAAATCTCCTGAGCTTTACGGGGCTTTCCCTACCGATCCTTATTCGCATACTCCATTCCATCGGGGAGCTCAGCAACCGGGCATGACTGGTCAGGTGAAAGAGGATATCCTTGTTCATCATGGCGAGATGGGGCTTTTTGCGCGTGAAGGCCAGCTTTACTTCAACCCACGATTGCTACGTAAGCAGGCTTTCCTTAGCGAAACAACTGTTTTTAGCTATCACAACGTCATGGGTATCATAAAACAAATCACCTTAAATGCAGGCCAACTGGCATTTACGTATTGCCAAACGCCTGTGGTTTACACTTTGTCGGACAATAGTAATATAAAAGTGTTCTTTACGGATGGCAGCCACAAAAGTTTTGATCACCTGCAAACGGATGCTGATGTAAGTGAAGCAGTTTTTGGTCGGAAAGGAACAGTTGATCGTATCGAAGTAAATATCGACTCCAAAATGCTAAAGTGAATTTTAAAAGATTTGATAACACATGAAAACGGATTTCAAGTATAATTTCATTTGGCTATTGATGGTTTTCACTTTATTGGCTTTATCTGCATGCAATCAAGCGCAGAATAAGGAGCAAAAATCAGAAGACAAAAAAGAAAACGTCTTACAAACAACTGATCAGCTGCTTGAAGGATATGCAGCAGCTGTTTGTTATTCCGGTTTCAGAACAGGCCAGCATCCCGATAGAGGAGCAGGAGCAGTAAACCCTTCGTATGAAGAAATTTACGAAGACCTGCAGCTGCTCGCTGCTAAAACACCTTTTCGATTGATCCGGCTCTACGATTGTGAAGCAAACAGCCAAATGGTACTCGAAGTGATTCGGCAATACGACCTGGATTTTAAGGTGATGCTGGGCATTTGGCTCAGGGCCGAACTGAGTGCCCACGAAACCTGCGAATGGCTAACTGAACCTATTCCGCAACAGGTGCTGGATGCCAACAAAGTGATAAATGCCGCTGAAATAGCTAAGGGTATCGAGCTGGCTAATTCTTTTAAAGATATTATTGTGGCAGTAAATGTTGGCAATGAAGCCCTTGTGGAATGGAATGACCATAAGGTTGATACAGATTCAATAATTACTTACGTGAAAAGGGTGCAGCAAAGCATCACGCAGCCTGTTACAGTTGCTGATAATTATAAATGGTGGGCCAATCATGGCAGGGAACTGGCAGCAGCAGTTGATTTTGTTGCTATTCATGTATATCCCATCTGGGAAAATAATGACATTGACGAAGCAATGGCCTACACCATCGAAAATGTTCAGGAAGTGATGCAGGCACTGCCCGAAGCACAAATTGTAATTTCCGAAGCAGGATGGGCAAGCACAGCTTCAGAGTTTGGCAGTAGGGCAAGCAATTCAAAACAAGCAGCTTATATAGAAGCGCTTTTGCAATGGGCAAATCAAAATAATATTACCACATTCATTTTTGAAGCTTTTGACGAAGACTGGAAAGGAAATCCCAATGACCCCTTGGGCGCCGAAAAACATTGGGGAGTTTTTAAAGTGGACAGATCGCCCAAACAAGTTTTAAGCTTACTGGAAAGCATGAAGGAAAATCCGAACAATCCAACTACAAATGAATAAATCAACCGGTAAGCTATCCGTCAAAGAAAAAATTGGGTATGGCTTGGGCGATACCGCTTCTCACTTTGTGTGGGATATGGTGGGTTTCTGGATTTTGATTTTTTACACCGACACTTTTGGAATTTCTGCGGCTGCAGCTGGAACCATCATGCTTATTGCACGTGTTTGGGATATGGTAAGCGATCCTTTGATGGGTGTGATTGCCGACCGCACCAATACACGTTGGGGAAAATTCCGGCCTTACTTGCTTTGGATGGCGCTTCCTTACAGCGTTTTGGCTGTGCTTACCTTTACCACTCCCAACTTTAGCGAGACCGGCAAAGTAATCTATGCCGGAGTAACCTATTTCCTTTTAATGACTGTTTTTACGGCTATCAACCTGCCTTACTCTTCATTGGGCGCAGTGATGACAGCAAATTCTTATGAACGGGCCGGACTCAATTCTTACCGTTTTATTTTTGCCTTTGCTGGGCAGTTCATCGTAACCGGAACTGCCCTTTACCTGGCAGGATTCTTTGGAGGCGACGATACCGCCAAAGGTTATCAATACACCGTAACGCTCTTTGCAATAATCAGTTTGATCTTGTTTTTGATAACATTTAAATCAACACGTGAACGCGTTAAGCCTCCATCTGCTCAGCAACAAGATCTAAGAGCCGACATTAAAAACCTTTTCAATAATAAGCCCTGGGTGATCCTGTTTTTTGTTGGAATTATTTCCTTTGTCATGTTTGCGCTTCAAAACCTTTCTATTGCTTATTATTTTAAATATTACACAGGTAACGAGCAAAATGTTCAACTTTTTAATGTTATCGGAACGGTAGCGTTAATTGCTGGCATACCGCTTTCTAAGCCTCTTGCAAAAAAATTTGGTAAGCGAAATGTTTATATGGGCAGTTCGTTGCTTTCGGGCTTGTTTTTTATGTTAATCTACCTGCCCGGAAAAGATGATGTGTACCTGCTGCATACCTTAAATATCCTTGCGAAGTTTACTTACGCACCCGCCGTGCCTTTGCTTTGGACCATGCTTGCTGATACCGCTGATTTCAGCGAATGGAAATTTGGTCGCAGAGCTACAGGTTTGGTTTTTTCGGCCGCCACCTTTGCACAAAAGGCTGGCTGGGGAATTGGAGGGGCGCTGGCTGGCTGGTTATTGGCGCTTTTTCAGTTTGTGCCTAACGAGTTGCAATCAGATGTCTCACTTAATGGCATCAAGCTGATGATATCAGTCATTCCGGGTATCTTGTATATGTCGTGCGCTATTTTACTGTTCTATTATGCCATAGATCAAAAAACCTGTCTGCAAATGGAAAGCGATCTTGAAAACAGAAGGCATAGCGATTCTTTAACGGCTACAGAAAACTAAGATAGCATGAAAACTAATAGAAACAGCTTTCTTTCTGATTTATGCCTGCTAACGCAGTTGTTTCTACTTATGCTGTTTTTGTCGTCTTGTGGCAGTGTGTTACAAAGAAAAGACAAAACAGCCGCCGAAATTTTAGGTAATCCAGCATATCAGGCGTTTAGCTATGGTGGCTACCGCGAGGTTACTCGTGATGTGCAGCCAACGATTGCGCAGCTTAAGGAAGACTTGCGCCTTTTGGAAGCCATGAATATCAAACTGTTGCGTACTTACAATGTGCATTATGATGAAGCTGCCAATTTGTTGGAGGCAATAAAACAACTCAAGAAAGAAACTCCTAATTTTGAGATGTATGTGATGCTGGGCGCCTGGATAGACTGCAAAAATGCCTGGACAGATTTACCCAACCGTATCCGCAACAAGGAAAGCGAAGCCAATGCAACCGAAATAGCACGCGCGGTTGAGTTGACACAAAAATATGATGACATCGTAAAAATTATTGCAGTAGGCAACGAAGCCATGGTACACTGGGCTTGGAATTATTACGTTGAGCCGGCCATTATCCTGAAATGGGTAAATCATTTGCAAGAACTTAAACGCAGCGGCGATTTGCCTGCTGAGTTGTGGATCACCAGCTCCGACAATTTTGCCAGTTGGGGCGGGGGCGAAAGTGCCTATCACGATGACGACCTCGAAAAGTTGATTCACGCCGTCGATTTTATTTCGGTTCATACCTACCCAATGCACGATACCCACTATAACCCTGATTTCTGGCATGTTCCTGAAGCTGAACAATATCTGCCTGAAAAAGAGCAGATTATGAATGCGATGCTCAGGTCAAGGGAATATGCCAAAGCGCAATATCAAAGTGTTGTGGAGTATATGAAGAAAAAAGGAGCTGACAAACCTGTGCATATTGGCGAAACAGGCTGGGCCAGTATTTCTGATGGCCATTATGGTTACGAGGGCAGTCGCGCCGCTGACGAGTACAAAGCCGGGCTTTATTACAAACTCATCCGCGAATGGACGAATGAAGCTGGCATCAGCTGTTTTTATTTTGAAGCTTTTGATGAAAAATGGAAAGACGCTGGCAACCTTATGGGTTCCGAAAATCATTTTGGTTTGATTAACCTCAATGCCGAAGCAAAGTTTGCTATTTGGGATCTGGTTGACAAGGGCGTATTTAAAGGGCTTAGCCGTGATGGCAAGGCTATTGTTAAAAGCTTTGGAGGCGACTCCCTAAAACTGATGCAAACTGTTCAAGTGCCTCCTCCGCTCATTATTTCAGAATCAATAAAAACCCAATAACCTCTAAAGCCATGATAATAAACAAAGTGTACAAATTAGTAATTGTAATAATGGCCATGTTGATTTCAACTGCGTGTTCAGAAGATGATGCACTTAAAGTGGAGGTATTTGAAACCTCTGCAAGTGGTAATAAACTTACCAAAAAAGAAAATTCTAAAGCTGTTGAAGGACAGATAGCTATTAATTTAAAACCCGAAGAAAAGTATCAAAACATTACAGGATTTGGAGGTTCATTCACCGAAGCCTCTGCATACCTGCTCAATCAGCTGAGTGATGCTAACAGAACAAAAGTGTTGGAGGCTTACTTTGGTGAAACGGGTGCCCGCTATTCCCTGACTCGTACCCACATGAATTCGAGTGATTTTTCGCTGGGAAATTATTCTTTTGCTCCTGTTGAGGGAGATCTTGAACTTGAACATTTTTCGATCGAAGAAGATCGCGACGACATTCTCCCGATGATCAAAGAGGCAATGGCTATTTCAAAAGATGGTTTTAAAATTATCGCCTCACCCTGGACAGCCCCTATTTGGATGAAAGACAACAAAGACTGGCGTGGTGGCAAACTTTTACCTGAATTTTATGATACCTGGGCGCTGTTTTTCTCAAAATATGTTGATGCTTACAAAGCAGAGGGAGTTGATATTTGGGGATTTACTGTTGAGAATGAGCCGCTTGGCAACGATAGTAACTGGGAAAGCATGCACTATACTCCCGAAGAGATGAATGAATTTGTTAAAAATCATCTCGGTCCAAGGCTAAAAGATGATGGTCATGACGTAAAGTTATTGGGTTTTGATCAAAACCGTGACGCAGAGCTCAAAAAATGGGTAGATGTGATGTATGGCGATCCTGATGCAGCACAAGTTTTTGATGGCACTGCAGTACACTGGTATGCAAGTACCTATGATTATTTCCCGGAAGCTTTACACTACACCTATAACAAAGCACCGGGTAAGCACCTTATCAATACCGAAGCATGTGTAGATGCTGAAATTCCGCACTGGCAGGATGATGCATGGTATTGGTCGAAGGAAGCCACCGACTGGGGTTGGGATTGGGCGCCTGATGGTCAAAAACACCTGCATCCTAAATATGTGCCTGTGTATCGCTATGCCCGTGACATCATAGGCTGTTTAAATAATCAGGTTGACGGATGGGTCGATTGGAATATGGTGCTCGACCGGCAGGGAGGCCCTAACTGGGCAAAAAACTGGTGTGTTGCACCCGTTATTGTTGATCCGGATCAAGATGAAGTTTACCTTACACCACTCTATTATACCCTTGCGCACTTCAGCAGATTTATCCGTCCGGGAGCTGTCCGCATTGGATTCGAGCTTAAAGATCAAAGTATTATGGCTACCGCTGCCCAAAATCCGGACGGAACTATCGCAGTAGTCATTTTTAATCCTGAAGAAACAGAAAAGTCAATTCAACTCACAATGGATAATAAAACTGTATTTATAAGCATCAGTGCCAAAGCGATTCAAACAGTGATTATTCCAGTGACCATTTAATGCTTTAAGAACCAATAAACTATTACATTATGTCAGCTAAAAGAACCTTATTGAAAGACAAAGTGCCAATGCTCGAAAAAGCAGCTTTTGGAGCTGGTCACCTTGTCAACAACCTCTTGCCCGGATCATTGGGCGTTTTTGCATTTTTTCTGCTTACAGCTTTTGGTATGGATCCTTTTTTGGCAGGGCTATTAGGAGGCTTGCCACGTTTTTTTGATGCCATCACCGATCCTATTATGGGTTATATTTCTGATAACACAAAATCGAAATATGGCCGAAGAAAGCCCTATATTTTTGTTGGAGCCATATTGAGTGGAGTCCTTTTTGCTGTGCTATGGCAACTGAATCCTGAAAATACTCAAATGTATAATTTCTGGTATTTTCTGATTCTATCAATGGTTTACCTCATCGGAAATACCATGTTCTCAACGCCTTTGATTGGTTTAGGCTATGAAATGACTTCCGATTATAACGAAAGAACACGGCTGATGGGTTTTTCGCAAACCATCGGTCAGATAGCCTGGATGATCGTGCCCTGGTTTTGGGTAATTATCGCCAACCCGGATTTATTTGAAACACAAGCTATTGGTGTGCGCCAGTTATCTATTATCGTTGGTGGAATTTGTATGATACTCGGAATTATGCCGGCACTTGTTTGCAAGGAAATTGACCAGGCTAACCTTTCTAACAGGGATGATCTGACTATAAAAAATATTGCAAAAAACTTTAAAAGTTTACTCGCAGGTATGGCACAGGTATTCAGACACGCTGCTTTTGTTAGATTGTGTGGAGCTACATTTTTGGTCTTCAATGGGTTTCAAATGGTTGCTTCTTTCAGTTATTTCATCATCGTATTTTATATGTTCAAAGGCGACTACGGATTAGCGGGTACCTGGCCAGCATGGTTTTCGACTATTAGTGCCATGGCAACAGCATTTTTGATTATTCCTGTAATTACTTGGATGGCAAATAGATGGGGAAAACGCAATGCTTTTATTGTTGCTACTTTTCTTTCTATCATAGGTTATGCATTAAAATGGTGGGGATTCAATCCTGATAATCCTTGGATGATGTTCATGCCATTGCCTTTGATGGTATTTGGAATTGGAGGCCTTTTCACACTCATGATGAGTATGACGGCTGATGTGTGCGACCTCGACGAGCTGGCTAATGGCATGCCACGTAAGGAGGGAACCTTTGGAGCTATCTATTGGTGGATGGTAAAACTCGGTCAGGGCCTGGCATTGGTATTGGGCGGATTGGTATTGAAATTGGTTGGTTTTGATCAAAATGCAGCCATACAGACGGCAGATACCATTACCAACCTGCGTTTAGCTGATATTTTTGTGCCGGCTATCACGGCAGGACTGGCCATACTGGTGATGTGGAAGTATGACCTCACCGAAGAAAAAGCACGTAAAATCAAGGATGAACTCGTTAGGCGAAGAGGTGAACTTTAAAACTAATAATTCATAAATAATTTATTTATAACCTTATATTACAAAAGATTATGTCATTCAGATCGGAGAAGTTTTTAAGCTATAAAGAGGCAGCAAGTCAACTAAGGGAAAAATATCCTAATGTTGAATCCCGGGAGGATTTGGAGCTGCTGTTTCTTGAGATTTTGCAAGGTGGCATTCACGGCCTTTGTTTCAGCATGTATGCTGAGCAGCAAAAACCAGGGGATATTATCACCGAGGCACAAATCAGAAGAAGGTTGAATATTATAAAACCTTATATCAAATGGATTCGTTCTTTTTCGTGTATCGAAGGTAATGAACTGGTACCAACGTTAGCTAAAGAAATGGGAATCAAAACATTGGTAGGTGCATGGCTGGGTAAGGAAGCTGATAAAAATAAGGCAGAAATTGAAGGGCTGATTCAATTAGCCAAAAATGGACTGGTCGATATCGCAGTTGTGGGAAATGAAGTGCTTTATAGAAATGATCTTACTGAAGATGAATTGATTGACCAGATTAAAAGGGTTAAAGAAGCAATCCCTGGTATCCCTGTCGGCTACGTGGATGCTTATTACGAATTCGTAGAGCGTCCGGCTTTAGCTGAGGCTTGCGATGTGATTTTAACCAATTGTTATCCTTTCTGGGAAGGCACTCCAAACGAATATGCCCTTTCGCATATGCAAAGTATGTTTGCACAGGTTTCTTCCGTCGCTAGAGGTAAACCTGTCATTATCACCGAAACCGGATGGCCATCTAAAGGCGAAAGTCTGGGTAATTCACATCCTTCCTACATCAATGCCTTAAAATACTTCATCAATACTCAGTTGTGGTCGATGGACGAAGAAATTCCTGTTTTCTATTTTTCTTCCTTTGATGAGGCATGGAAAATGGGAGCAGAAGGCGAAGTAGGTGCTTATTGGGGTTTGTGGGATGCAAAAGAAAAACTGAAATATGGCAATAAACATTTATAAATCACTAAACCTGCCAAAAGGTCGTGCAATTTGTTATTCAGGTTTCCGCGAAGGACAACAACCTGGTGGGATTTACCCTTCCTATGATGAAGTGAAGGAGGACTTGCTTTTGCTCGGCAAGCACTGGAAATACCTGCGTTTGTTCGATTGCGATGAGCATGCTGCCACAGTAATTGAAGTGATACGAAAAGAAAAGCTGGATTTGAAAATCATGCTGGGAACCTACATCAATGCCGAAATGAATAATTTTAATTGCCCCTGGAATGGAGGGGTTTATTCAGAGGAGCAACTCGAAAAAAATAAGGTGGAAAATTTGAATAAAATTCACCGTTTAATTGAGATGGCACAAAGCAACGAGCAAATTATTTTTGCTTTATCTGTTGGTAATGAGGCTTGTGTGGAATGGACTGATCATTATGTGCCAGAATTGAAGGTGCAGCATTATGTACAAATGGTTCAGGATAAAGCCAGGCAACCGGTTAGTTTTTGTGAGAACTATTTGCCCTGGCTTTTCAAACTGGAAAATTTGGCTTTAGCTGTTGATTTTATCTCTATACACACTTATCCCGTTTGGGAATACAAACATATTTCTGAATCGCTGGATTATACCATTGCAAATTATAAGGCTGTGGCAGAAAAATTTCCGGATAAAGCGGTTGTTATCACCGAAGCTGGATGGGCAACAAACTCAAATGGCAGGGGTATCAATCCGGAAAACGTGAATGAAGAATTTCAGAAAATCTATTTTGAAAAGCTTATGGAATGGGCTGACGAAAATAACATCCTGTGTTTTTTCTTTGAAGCCTTTGACGAATATTGGAAAGGCTCGCCAGAACCCCTTGAGCCTGAAAAACATTGGGGTTTATACAAGATTGACAGAAGTCCGAAAAAAGCAATTAATAGCTTAATTAAAGAAAAATGATTAACTTACTAAAATTCTCTGCTTACAAGCATATTTATTAACCACTAAATTTTATTATTATGAAACATTTTACAATTATTGCACTCGTATTCCTGGCAACATTTACTTTTGCCCAGAATGCACCCATTAACTTTGAACCCGACGGTCAGGGAGCTGACTGGACCTGGACAGTTTTTGAGAATGATGTGAACCCTCCTGTCGAGGTCATTGCCAATCCCGATGCCTCTGGCAGTAACACCACGGCAACAGTAGCTAAATTTACAGCATTGCAATCGGGTAATCCCTGGGCGGGTACTGAATCATTGCATGGTTCAGATTTAGGTGCTTTTGTGTTGGACGAAACCAACTCGATCATCAAAATCAAAGTGTGGAAACCCGTTATCAGTGATGTGGGCATCAAATTGGTAGCCGCTTCAGGATGGGCACAACCCGAAATCAAAATTTCCAACACGGTTGTGAATCAATGGGAAGAGCTTACTTTTGATTTTTCTGGCTTTCCCAATCCTCCTGCTGCCGAGGGTCAATACGATCAGATCGTTGTTTTCCCGGATTTTGACCTTGCAGGAAGAACCCAGGACAACATTGTTTACTTTGACGAAATCACCTTCAGTAACGGCGGTGGTAGTGGCGGAGACGAGCCAACAGTTGCAGCACCTGTTCCTCCTGCTCGTAATCCCGAAGATGTTATTGCTGTTTTTAGCGGAGCTTATGCCAATGTTGAGGGCACAGATTTCAATCCTGCCTGGGGCCAATCAACTATCGTTTCCTTTGTAGAAATTGAAGGTAACGAAGCAATGAAATATGGTAACTTCAACTATCAGGGTACGCAATTTGCTTCGCCACTCAACGTAGCCGCAATGGAATTCCTTCATGTTGATATGTGGACAGCAAATGCCACCGCAGTGAATATTTTCTGCATCAGTGAAGGACCTGTTGAAACACCTTATAGCTTGCCTATTACGCCAAATCAATGGGTGAGTTATGATATTGCAATGACAAGTTTTACTCCTGTAGATCTGTCTGCTGTTATTCAGTTTAAATTTGATGGTGGCGATGGAACTCCTGCCATTTATCTGGATAATTTATATTTCTACAAAGGTGATCCGGTTAACACAATCGAAATAACCGAAAAAAATGCTTTGAAAGCTTATCCCAATCCTGTTTCTGCCGGATCGTTGGTTAGCTTTAGCGCTGACATCAATACTGTTGAAGTATATGACCTTTCGGGTAAGTTGATTATCAGTTCTTCAGAACAGTCAATCAGCACCGAATTGCTAAAACAAGGAATTTATAGCTTGAGAATTATCGATGCCGATAATAAAATACACCTACAGAAACTTATGGTAAAATAAGTTAATTAAATTTGAGCCGTTCATTATTGGACGGCTCTTTTTTTTATTTTTGTTTGCTATTGCAATAAACAACCTTTAGATTGAGAAAAACTTACCTTTTCCTTTTGTTTCTTTTTTATGTTGGCCTGTCAGCCAGTTTTGCGCAAAACAATACAGGAAAAGGCGTTCCAATGTTACACACCTTCAATCCAACAGCCTTTGGTAACAGCGGAAAAATATGGGATATTGAAGTTTCAAAAAACGGGATGGCATTTTTTGCTTCCGACAAGGGACTGCTGCGTTTCGATGGCAAAAACTGGAGTAATTTTAGGGGAAGTAATGGCTTTACACGATCGCTGAGTATTGCAAGCGACAGTTTGATTTATTCCGGTTCGGATATGGATTTTGGTGCTTGGAAAACAACACAAAATCATGATTTTACTTATAGCTCACTGTATCCTTTCAAGGACGAGGTTCAGGATGAAAATGAAGAATTCTGGGGCACTTATTTCCATAATGAAAGTGTTGTTTACGTCTCATCGCAAAATCTTTATTTCTATAAAAACGAGCAACTTACCCGGATTGGCGCGCCGGGTAAATTCAACCGAAGTTTTTCAAATGAAAATGATATTTATTTGAATGATAGCCGGGATGGTTTGTACAAATTTGAAAACCTTAACTTAAAACAGGTTGCAAAATATCCTGATGGGATTAGTTTTGATGTTGTTGGGGTTTACAAATATAATGATCAAGCCATTGCTGTTTCGATGGATGCTGGTCTTTTTCGGATCGCAGATCAACAGTTTATTCCATTTCAAAGCGATTTATCAAAAATATTGCAGCAAGCCAGAGTTTTTAGTTTTGCTGACCTCAAAAATGGTTGGCTGGCCTTCGGAACAATTCTCAACGGGCTTTATATCACCGATCTTGATGGAAATATTATTCATCACATCAACAGGTCAAAAGGCCTATTGAACAATACGATTCTCAGCTTACATTTTTCGTCACAAAACCATTTGTGGATGGGACTCGATTACGGTCTTGCCATGCTTGATTTTAGTCACCCTTACACTTATCTTCTCGACAACAGCGGCAATTATGGTACAGCCTATAGTGCATGCCTTAAGGATAATATTTTTTATGTAGCAACCAATCAGGGGCTCTACAAAACAGAATGGCAGAAACTGGATGATAAATTTGAAAATTTTGATTTTCAGCTTATTCCAGGTACCGAAGGACAAGTATGGACCGTAAAGCAAATAGCTGATCAGGTGATAATTGGACATGATAAAGGGCTGTTTATGCTTCAGCAGGACAAAGCTGTTCAAATTGGATTTGAACCCGGTGTGTGGACTGTTTTGCCCTTTAAGGATTACCTACTTGCAGGAAGCTATAACGGGATTTCTGTTTTTCAGAAAACCAATGGCCAGTGGTCGTTCAAGCAGAAAGTTGCCTATATCGCCGGCTCATGTAATCAAATCTTTACCGAGAACGACAGCATCTTATGGGTTAATATTCCAACTTTTGGCGTTATTCGTACCGCTATAGATGAACAATTCAATGCCGAAAAGCGGTCTGTTTTTGCTGAAAATCGCTTTTTAGGAAAAGATATCTTTTTGGAGCATGACGCTTCAGGTATTAGCATTGCAACAGATCAGATGGTTTACCGCTATGATAATGAGCTGCACCAATTTGACAGTGGTTCGATAAGCAAACGCTCAAAACAGCTTATCAATGCGCTTTCGCCTGTTTTTGAACCATCGCGAATCAATGATGAATTTATCTTCCATCCGGTACACAATGGCTTTGCATTGGAGCAGCTTCAGCGTAAAAGTATGATTGAAGGCTCGGCTGAACTTGCAATTGTATTGTTGCATCTTGAGGCGATTAACAACCTGGAGTCCAAAAAAATTGAGGAGGGGCAAAAAATTCCCTGGGGGCTCAACAACATTCGTTTAGAATATATTGTACCCAATGCATCAAATGTGCGCTATCAGCACCGGCTCGACGATGCTGCTGAATGGAGTGATTGGTCAACTGAAAATAGTGTACTATTACTCAATATGGGTCACGGAAAGCATCAGATTTTTATCAGAGCTGCAATAAATGATAAGATGTTTCCGGTGAGGCAAATAGAATTTAGTATCGGAGCGCCATGGTACTTTAGCTGGTATGCTTTAGCGGCTTACTTCATTTTGTTGGCAGCAATGGTCTATTCACTTTACTATGGATATAGGTTTAAATTGTTAAAACAAAAAAAGCAGCATTTAATGCGCGAGAGGGAAGCATTACGCCAACTCAACGAAAAACATCGTCAGGAATTGGCTTACATCGAACAGGGACGTCTGCAATTAGAAAACGATGCGCTCAAAAAGCAGCTTAAAAACAAAACTATCGATCTGGCTTCAAAAGCCCGCGAGAATGAAGAAAAGAACAAGCTTTTAACCAGCTTACAGGAGAAATGTACGGAAGCTCAAACCAATCCATCAAGGGCTAATGTGCTGTGGAAGGAAATGTATCGCATGATAGAAAGTAATATGAAAACTGACGATAGCACCTTCGATATTCAAATGAACGAATTGCATCAGGAATTTTTCAAAAAGCTGAAGCAGGTTTATCCTTCCCTTTCAAACAACGACTTACGATTGTGCGCTTACCTCAAAATTGGCATGAATTCTAAAGAAATAGCTGATTTTATGCATATTCAACCTTCCAGTTCCTACATCAGCAGGTCGCGGCTGCGCAAAAAACTTGGCTTAAACCCCGATGAAAACCTTTACGACTTTTTAAATCGTTTCTGACTTGCAGGGATGGTGCTGCTTTTTGCAGCTTACAAGAAAAGCATGCATACAGGCGATCACGTATCAAGCGAAAAATGATGACTTATTTTGCCAAATTGAAGACCAATCCTCCGGTAAATCCAAACTGCATAATGGGCGTATAACTCGAAACCCCAACGTCAACGCCACTTCCGGGGCTCCACCAAAGGCTGGCTCCTGCATCAACTATCGGAAAATTGAGGTTTGCCTGTAGCCTCAAACCGATATGCTTGCTAAATGTATATTTAAAACCTCCGCTGAGTCCGGCTGCAAATTTAGTGATGTTGTCGCGGGTATTCAATTTGGCAGCATAAACCACTGCACCAAGCTTTATTCCTCCATAAAAACTTGCCTGCTCCGAAATGGAAGCCAATCGGTTGCCTCCGGCTAAAATATAATTAACCGAAATTGGCTCATCTGTATCAATATTTTGGTATTTTGAAAAAGCTGTTGCACGCGATTCCTGACGGCTATACATGATTTCGAAAGCATAATATTCGCTTAGGTTGTAGCTGACCGAACCTCCAAAGGTATGGCCGTCATGAATTTTGGCGCTGCCTCCTGTGATAGGAAACTTATCAGCAAAAGTGTATCCGCTAAATGCAAATATGTCAATTGATTGGGCTCGAACAGTGAGCAGGCTTGAGAGTAGGAGGATAGTGATTATAAAATGTTTTTTCATTCTGGTTTTTTCTGTTTGTTGTTGTTTTATTGAGGATTATCCATGACTAAAACAGTGCTTTATGACATGTTTTAAGTTGTTTACAAAATTAATTTTTTTAGATTACATGAACAGAAAGGGTTTTGTTTTTTGCTGTTTGATCATTTTGGCTTGAGTCCCTTTCGAGAAAACTATCCCTGATAATTTCCCGCAGACCTTTATTTTGAGTATAATTTTTTTGTCAATTTGAGCTTATGAGCGAAATCAATATTTAATGCTTCTCAGGATAAGCCTATGTTTGTAAAAAAGTTTATTTCAGTGGATTTTTAGGTCCGCTTTGTTATTGAGGGGTTGCTTTTGCTGGATTATTGTTCACTTTTAACAAATTATGGCAACAGCTCTGTTGTTTTTAACAGCTGTAGCCAGGGTCTGCTGAAAAACTTTTAACTGATTGGTATTGTTACAAAAAATAGAATTCTCATGGGAGGTTTCTCCAAGGTATTTGGAAGTCTAAAATAAAAATCCTTGCACCAGATATTACCACCGCCCAGCGGGGTTGCACCTCAATGCCTTGTAGTAGTTATTCCTTATAAATATTGACGGTGCTATGCACCTTGAAATTTGCCACAGCCCCGCTGAGCGGGGAAAAATAGCGTGTATTAAAATACCTTAGGTGCAGCCCTGCTGAGCGGGGTTAATATTGACAGGGATTGTCGATTTCGAGTTTTTCAGCAGGCACTAGTTATTGAGGATATTTTTTCTGGTGATAGAAAACAGCTATTGAGTGATATACATGATATCGCTTACTTATCGAAAGCGTTCAAAACTTTTCAGTTAGTGAAATGCGTTAGTCGGAGCTGTGCTCAAAATTTTTAGGTTCAATATGAATGGTTGAAATGATACCAAACTGTTTATGAATGATATTCTCGATATCAGTGGCGATTTTATGTCCTTCTTCGATACTTAAGTCGTTTTTAAGCTTGATGTGAAAGGTTAACTCCTGATGTCCAACATAGTTATGAATATGAAAATGATGCATGTTAATATCTTCTGAACGGTATGCAGCTATTGATTTTTTGATTTTATCAATTAGTTCAGGACTTGGGCTCTCCCCAAGAAGTTTGTTAATGGCTTCTCTGGCAATTTGATAGGTGGCATAAAAAAGCATAATTGAAATAATGGCTCCCAATACGCTGTCGATCCACCAGAATTTGTTGGCGAATAAAATTCCAATCAAAACAACAATTGACGACAAGGCATCTGTTCTGTGATGCCAGCCATCTGCTTTAATACTCACATTTTCAGTCTTTCTGGCAATATAAAAAGCGTATTGAGCCAAAGCTTCTTTTGCTATTATCGAAATGATCGTTACCACAATAGCTATTGTTCCAAAAGTGGTGGATTCATGGTTTTTAAATTGAATTATTGCATCTTTCAGGAAATCAAAAGCGATAATTCCAAGCAAAAATGCTATAAACAAGGCTGCAATCTGCTCCCAGCGTCCATGCCCGAAAGGATGATCAGCGTCCGGTTTTTTGGATGACAGCTTCACAGCAACAATTACAATTATCGAGCTTAAAGAGTCAGAAAGGGTATGCCAGGCATCAGCAGTCAAAGCAATAGAACCTGTTACCAGTCCGGCCCAAAACTTTAGTATAAACAATATGCTGTTTACAATAACTGAAATAATTCCTTCTAAATATCCCGCTTTATTTTTGTCCATTTTTCTTGATATAGTGTTGTTTACGTCTTTACAGTATGTTGCTTTTATGTTTTTTATTAGCTTGTTCCAAATGACTTTTGAAGATTAAAAAGGATATTCAACTTGAAAGTTAAAAAACCAACAAGGGGTGGAACACTTGAGCCTATGAGTCCGAATTTTGATAAAAAGATGAATGCTGGTTCCGTTGTAAAAGATAACGACAGCTTATCATCAAGCACTTTCCTTTCGTATTCGAGCGTTAATCCCAGACCGATTTTATTATTTTTCCATGATCTGCTTGTGTAGGTGTGAGTATCAATTTCATCCGATTGTCGTTCAGTAATCTTTTCATTTATTTTGAAATAATTGATTCCGAACTTCGCACCAAGAAAAAAGTTGGATTTGTTGCTATTGTACAAGTTAAAACTATAATAAGTTGAAAATGAAAACTTTTGATTTTTAGGTTTTACCGCTCTGTGATAGTCTTTTCCATCGGCATCTGAACCAAAAACGTAAGTGTAGTCAGTTGGATTAATACTGTGTTCAAAAGATAAGCCTGTTTTATTATGAGATTTTAAATATACCTCATAACCAATACCATATCCTACACCGGAAAGGAATTTCTGATAGCTGCTTACTGAGAAAAGTGGAAATATTTTAAGTTGTTGGGCATAGTTTTGATTTATCATTCCAAAGAGCGCTATAATTATCAAGAGTTTCTTCATGGTTATGGTTTTATATCTGAACATCTGCTGATTAGCAGTTCAAAAAAAAATGTTTACCAGGGCAGATTCAGCTGTTTCACCTCATTTTGATAGAATTCCTCTAACTTTTCAACAATTTCTTTCGACATGGGATGCTCAATGCTTGCTACATTATTTTTCAACTGGCTGATATTAACGTTTCCAGGAATAACGGTGGAAACAGCATCGTAAGCCAAACAAAATGAAATAGCTTTTTGAGCAAGGTTTTCACTTGTGCCAAGGATTTCTTCGATGCGATTTACAAGACCTGCGCGTGTTGCTATGTCCTGCCTTGTCCAGCGGCTTCTGATGTCGTTGAAGCTACTTTCAGCAGTGTACTTTCCGGTCAACCAACCCGAATCGAGTGGAATTTTGGCGATTATGGCGATGTCCTTTTCTTTAGCCAGGTCAAATACCCGGGATGCATCTTGATGCAGTATGTTGAAAAAAGCTTCAATCACTTTGGCATTAGTGGTATTCATAAGCAACTTCATTTCTTCGGAGGTGTCCAAAGAGGCACCGTATGCTTTTATCTTGCCTTCTTCGATTAAGCGTTCGAGAATTTCGTAATGGTCATTTTTATTGCCATCCAGGTATGACATTGGCGGATTGTGAATGATGAGCGAGTCAACATATTCAAGTTGTAACCTTTTAAGGCTACCCTCCAAAGATTCCCGGATATATTTCGAATCGTAGTTGGTGCTGCCTGAATCGGTATGGCCAAATTTCGTATTGATCACAATTTTATCTCTGTCGATGTTTTGCAATGCTTTGCCAAGCCTGGTTTCGCCTGTGCCATGTCCGTAATTTGGTGCAGTATCAAAAAAATTAATTCCAAGCGCCAAAGATTGTTCTACAAGATTGATTGCTTCCTTTTCTGACATGGCATGCCAACCCGAATTTTGCCCCAGCTGCCAGGCACCAAGACCAATTTCCGAAACCGGGCTCGTTTCGCTGATGAATCTGTTGTATTTCATTGTTTATTATTTAGTAAGGAAATATCGCATTTTGCCAAATACCTTATCATATGAACTTGATTCTTAAACTTTTCCATATCGCAAATCAGTTGTTTTCGTGTATAGTCATTTACTGAAAACAGGCCGTTTGAGCGTTTTTCATTCTTTTCAAGACAGTCTAAACAAACCAGCCCCCTGAAAATAATGGTGCAAATAAACCGCATAAATGACCGCTTGTTTTTAGGTTTAAATTCAGTTTGTCCGAGCAAAACGAAAGTTTCTTTTATTAATCCGAGATAGGTCTTTCTCAAATTTGCGATACTTCGCTCAGTTGTCACCAGGGTGCTGATCTTTTGCTGGCGGTCTTTGAAAACGTCAAAAATATCATTTTCCAATTGCATGATGCTTCCTAAGGTATAAAGCATGCGTTCTTCGCTTTTTGTGACTTCTCCATCTAATACGCTTCTGTAAAAAAGCAGCGACACCCCTCCCTTTAACCAGGTAATCGAGCGTATTGCTTCCGGTGTGATGTCAGCATTTTTTTGTTTTTTACTCATCACCTGAGCCTCAAAAACAGCAAGGGCTCTTTTTTTTAATAAATCCGGGTTTGGAGCGTTTTCAATAGCTTTTTTGCAGCATTGGATAAAGAATAATTCATTTGAGTTTTGAGCAATTTTTTCATCAGGATTTGTGGTCAGTTCTTTAATGTGATTTTCTGAAGTATTCAAATCATCAAAAAAATCGTCATACAATCCGGTTAAAGCACCCAGAAAGGTGAAGGCAAGCCTTTCCTTTGTTGATAATGAATTGCCCCTTAAGATACAAAAGGCCTCACCTAAAATGGCAGGCACAGCAAGGCCATAATAACTGCGGATTTTTTTTATGTCCTCACTTTTCAAACTTGCATCCTTGTCGTGTTGAATAGCGCTGAGGAGCGGATCGATTTCTTTCTTGAGAAATCGCTGTTGCACCCACACTGATTTAAGCATAAAAAGAATTATGCCGGGAAGCTTTAAAATGTTAAGGAATTGCTTAATCATTTTCATTGTGTGCCGACAAAAATAAGCATACTTGGTTTAATTACAGCAGCTTACTTAAGAAGGTCTGCTGAAAAACTATTATTAATTGGTAATGAGAACCTTAAGAAAGGGAATGTAACAGCTGTCTGAAGTAAATTAGCTAAGTAATAGTCATAATTCTTGCCTCAAATATTAACCTGAGCGGGGGTAATATTTATCGAAATTCCTTAATTCTAGTTTTTCAGCAAGCCCTAAGCATGGTTTACTTATATAACTTAATAATATGAATTGCGCATTTGTTGTTTGATTGCTTTAATACTTGGCACCAATATCCGGAGTGAAAAGCATATCAAAGCAAAAGCTTTCTGAAATTATGCACAGTTATCTCTGAAGATAGCTGAGCAATAACAACAAAAAGCAATCGGCCGAATTCAATCAGCAATATTCAAAATGCTTGATCATCCAGTAAAACACAAAAAACAAATCATTAAATGATTAATTTCCAAGTGGTTTGTAACTAGAGTGGCATTTGAGGTAGCTCGATATTTTTCCTGCTAAATAAGCTTAACATTTACGGCATTTAATCCCTTTTTACCTTCTTCTAAATCAAAAGTTACTTCGTCATGCTCTTTGATGTTTTCTTTTACTCCTGTTGAATGTACAAAATACTCTTTCGACGATACTGCGTCTTTAATGAATCCAAAACCTTTGGCATCATTGTAAAACTTAACTGTTCCTTTATTCATTTTATAAAATTTTGATATTTGCAAAGTTAGCTGACTTAGTCTTGCTTATGTTATACAACAATTTATAAATGTTACATAAATCCTACATTTATCCGGCTGAGAAGTGCATTTTAAGCTTTTTCCACCAAAAAGTAAGTTGGTCTTTGCCATCGCTTTCTTTATTATTGTGCTCTCCCATGATGAGAGCAACAGGTTTTAGTTGATTAAATGCTGCACAAACTACTTTTATCATGGCGGCGAATGGTAAGAAAAGAATCATGCCGGCAAGACCCCAAACCGAAGCTCCAATAAACAGACTGAGAATAGCTGTTAATGCATTGATTTTTAAGCTTCCTCCAACAATTCTGGGCGTTAGAAAATTATCAGACACTAGCTGAACGAACCAAAATAGTAAAGCCACGATTAATGCCGTCCATACGGAGCCGTAGGAAACAAATGTGTAGATAACCGGAATGGTAGCTCCAAGGGTAGTGCCTATATATGGAATAATGGCCAGGGCTGCGCCTAAAAATCCGAAAAGGAAGGGGTTGTCGATGCCAATGATCAATAGTCCGATGCTGTTTGCTAAGCCAATGATTACTGTGAGGATTACCATACCAAACAAATATTTTTGCCCCACCTGCTGCACCGATTTTAACATTTTGAAAACGCGGAGTCTTTTATCTTCAGGCGAAAAAGCCAGAAATGCTTGTGTTAATCCATCTCTGTAAATAAGGAATAGAAAAACGAATATGATAGTCGCCATCAATCCGGCAATAAAAGTGGCAGTATTGTTTACGGTTTTACTGATCAAAAATCCCGTTGAATCGCCAATCCAATCTTTCATCCGGTTCAGCAGTTCGTTTCTTTCCAGGTTTTCAATAAAATTTACATTTTTGTTGATGTAAATGGTAATATCAGCAAAAGCACTGATGATATCTTCTTGAAAATGAACAAATTCTTTCGACATGTGAATGAGCTGAGTCGAAAAAAAGTAAATAACTCCAACAATCATCAAAACGACAGACAAAATGGAAAGAAAGGCAGCAAATATTTTATTGATTTTCCATTTCTCAAACTTTCTCGCCAATGGGAAAAGGATAAACGAAAGGAGTAAGGCAACACTCAGCGGAATGAGAATAGTTTTTGCCACAACCAATATGGCAAATAACGCAAATGATATAGCAATAACGTAAAATAACTTTTGAAATGACAGATTCATCTCTTCTTGATTTTTAAATGATAAAAACAGCTTTAATCCTTGCAAAGGTCATGGGATTTTAGACCGGAAATCTTACATATTTTTGAGAATGTGTTACAACATTCACATATTTTCAGGCTTCAAACTAATGGTGATTTACTTCCTATTATCTGAAATAATGTTATTATTGGGCATGGGATTGCAATTCAACCAGATGTTCATCCCGGCTTGTGCCAAGTAAATGCACTCCTGAATATTATTGCTATTTCTTTATTGAGGTGACCAATTAATTACTTATCTTGTGAAGGAAAAATTGATTAAAAAC
>CAZQFH010000010.1:0-4164 GCA_964592595.1 uncultured Lentimicrobiaceae bacterium
GCATTTTCCGACAAATCGCCCTTATCCCTTGCTTCTGCGATCATCTGCGATATCTTGGGGCGTTCCTTAAGCATTAACTCCTCTAACTCATCCTTGAGCTTTTGCAGTCCCTCCTGTGTAAAATACTTTGTTTCAGACATAACAATAGTTTTTTAAATAAATAAACCCAGCCTGCATTAACCAGACTGGTTTAGAATACTTTCCTTACAATAAACAATCGTGTTGTGTGGTGCTAATTTTATAATAGAAAAGACCCTTAACACAATAAGGGCCTTTCTTTTGCAAAGATAAAACTTTTAATTCCTATTCGCTAATTACTGCTAATTTTTATATTTTTTTGGCTGTGAGTACTCCTATTTTCAGAAGGTAAAAGGATCAGCAGGAAAAACTTCCTACTGATCCCTTATCCGTTTTGCCTTATTTAGAAGCTTATTTTGGCTCCAATAGTGTGGGTTCCGCTGAAATGATCTGTATCCCTGTAAGAATAATCAACAGCAAATACTGAACCATTCTCTTTGTTTAGTGGCACCTGAACCGAAAGTCCCAAACTCAGACCTTTGGTTACATTGGTACGATCAACGCTTTCGATATCGTCCCAAATGCCATCTTCGTAAGTATAACCGGCACGAAGCATCAGATATTCCTTCAACGAAAACTCACCACCAACTGTTATTTGGTCTTTGGTAAATGAGTTCGAGGTGAAGTTACCACCAAGCGTGAAACGGTAATTATTCTCGAAAAGGAAATCGTAAGCTGCTGCGATTGATAGCTGTGTAGGCAACTCAAAAGCTTCCTGACGCTGCTCCAGCGTAAACTGTGTTTCCTGGCCGGGAATAAATGCTTTAAGGGATAAACCGTCTCCAGAGAACTTCATGGTAGGTCCGATATTCTTTAGCGTAATACCAAAGTGGATATTTTCCTGAGTTCCGGTAACGTATTGAATACCTGCATCAATGGCTACACCTTGCGCACTCATGTCTGAAATGCTTTCGGAGATAATCTTCATCACAAATCCTGCATGGATGCTATTTGAGAATGACTTTGCATATGAAAGGCTAATATTCAATAAATTGGGGGAGAAATTACCCAATCCGCCATCAGGATATTCAGTTGTGGTAATAGGAATATCGCCAAAGTTCATACTCATAACAGCAAGCCCTAAAGCCCCTGTTTCGCCAACTCTCTGGGTTAAGCCAAAAGAGAAAACGTTAACATCGGAACCCTTGAGCCAGGTGGTGTGTGAGAAGATCAACTCGGTCTTTTTAGTAAAAGCAGTTCCACCCACATTACTCCAGATTCCTTCGAGGCCTTTGATACTGGCCATTCCGGCATTGCCCCATCCTGTGCTGCGAGCCCATGGGTTAATCAAAAGCTCAGATGCACCAGCCTGACCAGACCTGTCTTTGTTTCCTGCGAATGTTTCCAAACCAGACAATCCAATCAGGATTGCCAGGCTAACTGCGGTTATGGTTCTATAAAAAGTATTCATAATCTATCTTTTATTTCTGGTTCGCATTTCAAATTATTAGAAAGTATTCAGGTCAATTGGTCGCATTGAGCCAAACCATTTAATGACGCGCTCGCCATCTTCTGACTTGATGTGAATCAAATAAACTCCACTTGCAATAGGCACGCCGGCAAAGTTTTTCAAATCCCAGTCGATCGATGTTTTTGGCTCATCCTTTTTGTATTGACGAATCCTGGTCCCGCTCATATTGTAGATTGTAATCACACACTGCTCGGGCAGGTTTGTGATTTTAACCCGATTATCGAGTGCATTCCTTTCGTAGGAAGAATAAGCATAATATGGATTCGGTACCACATTAATCAGATCGAGATCAGTTTCAAGCTTTTCAGGATCGCGGTACTCAGTTGCAATACCTTTTGTGTTAAATGAATAGCTGGGATAGAAACGATTTACATCCATTCCCTCATATATGGTATCCAATTGCTGGCTGGAGTAATAACGCTCATAAGGCTTAGCAATACGGATGCGAATTCGGGCTTCATTACTCAACCACTCTTCACCCTGCACTGCCATCGGCATTCCAACATACATTATAGAAGTGAAGAAGTAATTGGTAACGAATGGGAATTGTGTATTGTACAAGGTATCGAGCACACTGTGAGCATAGTGACCAGCATCGTAAGCAGGTGATTTAAACTCAATACTTAATTGAGAGAAGTTATAATAATCATGACCCATGATGTAAACATAGTGTTTTCCACCCATCAAAGCCTGTCCACCAACATTTGAGAAAATATTGGGATCAAAGAACTGTTCTATGTCAAGATTTTTTGCCGGGGGATTAAACAACATATCACGACCGTTTTGTGCGGATAAGTATGAATCCTCACCAAACATGATATTCAGGCGTTCACCAGTTTCAATATTGATAGCATATCCTGGAAACCAGCCCATACCGTAACTGGCAATGTAATTCGGATCGTTTGGATTATCACTGGGCTCAAGATCCATAGCATCCGCAGGGTTACCATCTTTATCCACTGAAGGTGCTCGGCGCAATCCAAAGCGATTGGCATTTCCTTCGGCAAGTGCCTGATCGTATGACATCTCAAGTACCGGACTACGTGTCCATTTCGATTGATCCGGAGTGAGTACGATATCGATACTGGCAATTTTATCTAATCGGTTAGCATTCTTTGAATCTTCACTAAAAGCAGGGCCTACAGTACTCTGAACAGATCCTTGTCCAATATTATTGGCAAAAGACGTCATTGAATAAGGTGCCCAAGTTCCGTTAAGTATCTTTTCATAGGCTTCGCCCGGATCCCAAGGTCTGTCAGGGTCAGTCGACATCTGCCAGTCATCATTGCGCGGGTTTTCCTGGTCTTTATTGGTTCCTGAACGAATCCAGTCCAAAGCAAGTCCCGGAATATCTTCATCCCTGATACCATCAAGCCACCTCCTTGAACTGTCGGCATAAATAATAGATGATTCGATAAAGCCATTATTATCTGCAAGAATACGATACATATTCTTGTTATCATTGTTTTGTCCAACTCTGTAAGGACCTGGTTTGTAGGGTTGTTCGATGGTAATTGAAATACCACGATCAAGGAATAGCTGCTCATTAGCCTGAAGCGTAGTAGTATCTGAAAAATACGTTTCACCAGTACCAAGATCAGTAAGCTGCCAATTGGAAACATATTTACTGGCCGTGTCACCTTGAATATCAGCTTCGCCAGCCACATTGAACAAGCGGACAAATTTCAAAGTATCAAAACTCAGTTCATATTCAGCACTTACAACATTAAGCGGATCAATAACTTTTACATCCAACGGTCCGTGTCCCTCTTTGTAAGTTGGGTTGTAAGCAATAGGATAGGTTGGGCTGCCAAACAAATTAGTTTCGCTTGCAGGCTCTTTGCTTAAAATTTCATCAACCACATCCTCTTTAAATTCAAGGTTCATTCCACCATTACCATTACCTGAAAGGCGCGTGATTTCAGGCCCATCACCATAATCAGCCTGAGCTAAAACACCATTCACAATTTTGTGTGGAATAGCCGTGTAAGTCCTAATGTTCTTACGACCAGCCAAATAAGGTGTTTTTTGACCAAGAAGCCCATTTAAAACAGCAGGTTCCTGAGAATACGGCATATACTCGTTATAAGCATATGCAATGGCCATAAAATAATACTGTTTGTGATTTATAAGTCTCACATCACCGGTTGCAAAGGCATCCTGTGTAAGCGTAAAGGAATGCTGCAAACCATCATCTCCTCCAACAACCTCCACAACAGGAACATTAGCCCCAATGATATCGTCATAGTAGAAGTTAACCAGTTTGCTCACGCCATTACTCTTATCAAATTGCGCAACCAATCTTACCTTATCAGGATCCTGCAAGCTTTCAACACCAACAGAGGCATCCCTTAACTGGAAGATTTGATAACCTTCGAAGCGATACAGTGAGTCGCTGCGCTCTTCCGGATTATCAGGATTTGGCTGAGGAATATTGGGATCAAATTCCTGATAATCTTCACCAAAGTTATTAGAAGAAGGTGAATTTGAAATATATACGATCAGTTCTCTGTCGAGCTCCTGGAAGCTAAGATCAGGTGCATTAGGGCCATCAATAACTTTGAAACAGTTATCAAACAAAGCCTGAGCTTTATCATCAACACGACGAAGCAATT
>CAZQFH010000010.1:4264-91551 GCA_964592595.1 uncultured Lentimicrobiaceae bacterium
GCACGAATTTCAAGCCCGATAGCAGCACCACCTGATTCGGTGTGGATATTTCCTTTGTCGTTAAAGACCCACCATAAGGTCTGGTCGCCTTTGATCACCTGGTCAGCCAAAATTGAACCCACAATTGAACCTTCTATTGACTCATCCATAGTGGGTGTTTTGGTATTACACAAGCTGTTATCAATATCATAGTAAGGATAATCACCAGCCAACGGATTATACTCGCCGTCACCATCTATATCATAAAAAGGTGCCAGGTAAAAACTTTGATTCTTTGAAACATCGCCATGAGCTGGCCATTCAAGTATCTCAGTAGGAATATTATAGTCATCACTCGGGATAAATGCTCCTGTAACAGGATCTGTATTGGCTAAATATTCATCTACCATTGCACGGGTCATCTTAAAATGACGGTCGTAGGCTGCACAAACATTTTCGTCAATAGCAGCTGTACCATCAATGGTAAGTGGTCCGGTCCAGAAGTCGTTACCATCCTGACGGAACCTAACCGCAGCAAGTTTCAGCTGGTTATTAATATCCAAGCCACCAATCCAGAGGGATCCGGCAAACAACGAAGTTGCTGAACCATTTTTAGGGATAAAATATTTTGAGCCAGTACCACCGGGTAAATCCCACCACATATCACCTCCGGCATTAATACGTGCACGCACATTATTAATATCGAGCCATTCGAATGATGAAGATGGAGAACAACCGGCAGTAGTTTGTTTTAGGCCGCTCGGGGCAGCTTTCCCATTGGGAAGCAGACGCTCGCGCGCCCAACCCTGATTTACAATAAGGAAGATAAAAAGGGCTGCAAAGAGCAATCGGGAACTATTTTTCATGGGTAAATAATTTTTTTTCATATTGAAAGTTTCTTGCATTCCTGAATCGTTTTAGAAGTTAAAGATTACACCAACACGAATCTGACGTGGCGAGCTGTAATTACCAGGTGCATTAACATATAATCCATAAAGTTCGCGGAAGGCGATAGGATCAGTTTGGTTATTGATCTGACGCTGCCATTCAGGAGCCGACAAGTAACCGTCATCATCCGGGTTTCCTGTAGCAGAATAAACACCCAGTACATTTTTGGTATCCAATAGGTTAAGCACCTGCAAATATACATTGAGGAAAGCAGGACGTTTTTCGCCGTCTTTGCTGCCAAAATTCAAATCAATGTCTTTATCAACACGCAAATCAAGACGGAACTGCCATGGCAAACGAGATCCAAAATATGAACCATCGAGCAAACGGCTACCACCAGAAATAGGCGAAATTACATTACGCGATGCAGTGTATGGTGTTCCGGAACCTCCAAGTACCGTTAAGGTGAAACCAGTATTATTTAACAATTGAACCGGTGCTTTGTCTTTCTTTTCACGTCTGATAACTGGTCCATTGTATTCTTTACCTTTTCCATAACGATAGTCCAGTAAAATATTAAACTGGTGACGTCTGTCCCAAGGCATTGCAATGGTTGAACGGAGGTTAGGCAATCCGGCAGCAACAAGGGCAGCTGCAGTTGTAGTTGAAGCACCTGTTGCGTTAGCAAACTGCAAAGTATAGCTGGCACGTAAACGAGTGTTGCTCGTACGACGTAAATCATACTCAACCGTTAAACCCTTTACTGTACCAAAGTCAAGGTTATTAAATGAAGTGTAATCTTTAGGATATGCGCCGTTGAAACGGTAAATCTGAATCATGTCGCGCATCTCACGATAGAAAGAGGTGAAAGTGATTGAGGAAGAATTGGTAAGCTTTTGTGTAAAGCCCAATTCATAGTCAATTGTTTGAGATGGTCTGAGTGAAGGATTATTAATCACTGAACCAATATTTTCGAAGAAGTAATAAGTTGCCGGGTTGGAGAACAAATTACTTGTTGGGCGCTGTGTTAAAACATCATAATGAGCAAAGAACAAAGCCTCGTCGGAGATAGGGAAAGAGAATGAAATACGGGGCATCACACTTAATTGTGGTTCATAATCCTTAAAGGAACTGATATCAACGCGTTGCTGATCAGGGTTGAACAAATAAGGAGAAATACCAGAACCTGCATCAAGAATTGTTGGATCCTGAATTTCAGCACCATCGGCATTATACCAGGTGTTCTCGGAGCGATATCCCACAATGCGTGACGGATCATCTACTTTATCCACATAAACAACGTAATCACTTCCAATACCGGCCGGATGACTCACCGGCTGGCCTTTAATTGAAGTAACCTCTCCAGCCGAACGGGCATTGTAGAGCAAATAAGGATCATTCAATACTTTCTGGTTTGCATCGAAACGGTCAACACGCACACCTACATTAAAGATGAGGTCGCGGAAAGCAAATTTATCCTGAATATAACCAGCGATGTAAACCGGTTGGAAAGCACCAACAGGACGCGTAAACATGCCATTTTCGTCGCGGGCAGTAAAGAAATCCTCGAAGCTGGGTTGTGCATCAAGTCTCTTGCCTGTATAATCATATCCCGAAAATGTAGTATAGTAATTACCATCATTCAACAACTCATCCGGACTGAACATACTGATGTCAAATAATTCTGAACCAGCGCTAATCGTTCTGAGATTTCCATCTTTATCGTAATATTCAATGGTGTTGTTGTTAAAGTCATAAGAGTCAATATTGATATAGTCAAGTCCGTCAGCCGGCAGGCCAAGTTTGGTGCGCAGATTTTGGTCGAAAGTACGCTGTGAAAGTTCATCATACCTTCTGTAATACATAATGGTGTCAACAATACCATCATAACCAACCACAAAAGGATTGTCTTTATCCAGCTCGATCAGATGGAAATTCGTTAAACCACGCATCAAAGTCCAGAGTCCGGTAGGACCATAATTTACATAGCGATTTGTGCGTTGCTCGTACTGAACACCTAATTTAATTTCGTGATTTCCGATGTCCATAGATCCAGCGATATTGACACTAAACTGGTCATTGTCATTAAACCCATAACCACTTTGATTTGTGCCAGGAGCCTGATACAAACCATAGAATGCCTGGGGTGAGTTACCATTAACCAAACCACCACCAAGCTGAATCTGGGTCAAGTTCTCGAAGTGTTCGTCAGGTTGTCCGGCGTAAGTATCAAAATAGCTTGTTGTATAATTTGCAACAAGTGGATTAATATCATAAGGTGTCCAGCTTACAAGTGTATCAAAATCCCATGAATTCAATACCCAAACATCATTATAAAACTGTCCGTTTACGGTATCACTTCCCAACTCGAAAGTAGGTGTTTTATAAACCTGAAACTTACCAATATAACCATATTTAAAGAGGTCGTCCCAATGATTCGGATCTCCATAGGTATTTTTCTCACGGGTATAATCGGCCTGAATAGAGTAATAAATATTCTTTACTAGCGAATTGCTTTCGTTATCTGTTGGGAAACGTTGTGTAAAACGTCCGAAAACACGCCAGGTATTGTTATCAAAACGTGTGTTTTTGTCGTAGTTAAAGAAAGAGCCAGAGTAGCTGAAAGCATTTCCTTCTGATTTATTAAAGGTTCCACCAACAGAAAGGTTAATAGTTTCGGTTGTTCTGATATTTATATTACCTGAAAGGTTAACGCCGTAACGATCTGTGTTCATCGAGCTTTTGGTATGAATCATATCCGAAGCTCTTACAAACTCACCATTACGAAAAGTACCGGTTCCGGTGCCTGATGGCCTCAACGGATCAGCAGAAATACTGGCCAAAGCAGCGTCAGTAGCCCTGTAATATCCTAATCCTGAAATACGTCCGTCACGGTTATAATTGATATCACCCGCGATGAAGAATCCAAGTAATGCGGTTTCTTGCTTTTTGCCTTTAAGCAGAGGACCCTGAATATTAAAGCCAAGCCTGTTGCTGCCATAAGCATCAAGTAGTTCAGATGTTTCAAGTTCAACACCTGCTCCAAACTTACGTGAAGGTCCTTTTGTTGTAACATTGATAATACCACCAGTAGCATCACCATACTGTGCAGGAGTTCCACCAAGAATCACATCAACCTGTTCGATAGCCGACTGTGGCACGCTTCCTGAACCGATAACGCGCACACCATCGATATAAACGGCTGTTGCATCAGAACGGGCACCACGAACGTTGCCCCGCTCACCATCTTGTGAAAACACACCCCCAACTGTTGCAGCAACAGCATCAGCTGACCGGTTAGGCATTTTCTTAATCTCCTCAGAAGTTACTGATGCACCAGAGGTTGTCTGGTCTTTGGAAATCAACGGCACCTTGTATTCAATAATTTCTACAGTCTCAAGGTTAATTGATGAGCCAGACATTTCGATATCATAAAAGGTGATTTTGTTACCCGGAATATTAATTCCAGTAATTGTAACCGGATTGTACCCCACAAAAGTGGCTTTCAAATCATATTTCCCGGGAGGAATCGGGTTAATAACATAGTTTCCGTCAAAATCTGAGGTAGCACCACCCACTACCGTTCCGCCATTTTCGAGTACGATATTGGCGAATGGGATGGGTTCCCGGTTGTCTTTTTCGTAAACTTTACCTTGTAATCTTCCTTGCTGAGCTAATGCTAATGTCCACGACGTTAACACTATACACAGAGTTAACAGTAAATTTTTCAACATACCATGTAATTTTATGTTATACTACTCTTTATGTGCGTTAAAGGCCGGTAAAGATAGAAATAATTCATTTTACTATCCAAGAAAAACAGACATACTAAGCTAAAAAAGTTCTCAATAGCTTAACAAATCCTTAAGCGTAAGGTCTTTCTAATACTGCCTGATAGATGATCGCCCTGCGTAAATCGAGAGGAGGATGATCTAATGTTTTTTCTAAAGTCTCTGGTTCTATACTATTCTTTACCGAATTTTCTCTTATTGTTTCTCCTTTTGCAATTTGCTCTTCCTGTTCCTTCATGAATAAATCCTCCAATGATTGGTAGGCCATACCAACCTCTGGTTCAGACGATTCCAGATCAATTGTGCTTTCTTGTTCACCCACCTCCTGAAATACCGTTTGTGGCTTCTCTCCTAACATCTCCGACAAAATATCCTCAAAAGATCTGCCCCTTGATTCCTTGGTTTCGCTCGTTTGCTGGTTTTGTGCTGCAGCTTTCTTTTTCTGATTACCTTTTATAACACTAAAAACCAACCAAATAATTCCAATTAAAATGTAAATATAATCTTCCATAGGGCATTTCAGGTGCTGGTTAAGAAGGCTAAAAGTAATAAAAGAAATATACTTTCGGCCATCGAAAATAAGAAAACGGCTGTTATTTTCAAGTTTAAGGGTTTTATTATACTCGTTATTTCCTTATTTAATAGCATGTTACAGCTGTTTAAAGTTGATTTATGATTTCCAGAATTTTTTCTTTTTTTCGTCTCGAAACAGGAATCATGCTTCCATCAGAAAGCACAATGGCTACCTGATCGCGATTGAAATTGCGGATATACCTGGTGTTAATAAGATATGATTTATGAGGCCGGATGAAATTTCCCTCTTGCAACAAGCTCTCAACATCTTTAAGCGTTTTACTGATTAAGAGATGACCACCATCTTTGAAATAGAAATGGGTGTAATAATTATCTGATTCGCAACGAATAATATCATCCATTGCAACTACATGAATCTTTTCGGAAGTGGACAATACAATTTTTTTTGACTCCAGCACATCCGGATTGATGTTATTAAGTAAAACTTCAATCTGTTTTTGATTGCTTTTCTTTTCCTTGAGCAACTTAACTTTTTCAACAGCGGCAACGAGTTCTTCAGGAACAATTGGTTTGAGCAAATAATCAAGCGCAGCATAACGAATGGCTTTTATAGCAAACTGCTCAAAAGCTGTTGTAAAGATGATTTCAAAATTAATTTCATCAAGCCGTTCGAGCAAACGAAAACCACTACCATCAGGCATTTCAATATCCAAAAAAACCAAATCAGGTTGATGCTGCTCTATAGCATCCTTGCCCGATTGCACACCACCAGCTTCGGCACAAATCAACACATCATTACAAAAACGGTTAAGCAACCCGCGCAAGGTTTCTCTGGATTTTAATTCATCTTCAATGATTATGGCTCTGATCATATAGGCATTTTTTTAGTGAGCAAATTTACTCTTTATAATGAATTCTGATTTCAACTCGTGTTCCGGCTGCCTGTTGCGCTTCATCAAACAAGTCAATTACATTCACCGTGTATATATCTTCTGTATATTGATTAAGCACATCCAACCGTTCTTTTGTGATAAGCATACCACGCGATTTTCGCTCGATACCAGACTCTTTTCTGATTTGAGCCGCTCGTTCCCTCCCGATTCCATCATCCTGAATAACGCATAACACATTATCCCCTTCGCGCGTGAGCGTGATCTGCAAATGACCTTTTTTTGGACTGTGCATCAGCCCGTGCAAAATTGCATTTTCAACATAAGGCTGAAGAATCATGGGAGGAATATCAAAAAAAGTATCATCGATCTCCGAATCCAGCTGGATATCGAATGAAAACTTTCCGTGAAAACGCAAACTTTCTATCTCAAGATAAAGTTTCAAAGCCTGCAATTCGTCCCTCAGCGGAACAGAGCTCTCGCTCGAATTGCCTAATATACGACGCATCAGTTGCGAAAACTTCGAGAGATAATGAATTGCATTATCAATATCGTTATTCACCACAAAACTCTGTATGCTGTTGAGCGAGTTGAACAAAAAATGTGGATTCATCTGTAGCTGAAGTGCTTTTTGCTCTAATTGATACATTTGTTTTTCAAATGCCAGGTATTTTTTCTCTACTTCATGTTTCTTACGCAATGCATTCAACCGGATTACAATCAGTCCGTAAACCGAAAAAATGAGTAGCAAAACTACTAAGCCTCTAAACCACCAGGTATCATACCAGGCCGGTAAAATAACGATGATTAATTTTATCCCTTTCAAATTCCAGTATCCATCACTGTTTGAGGCTAACAACCTGAAGTTGTAGGTGCCCGGACTTACTCTGGCAAATTCTGCAAAGCGTTGGCTGGCATCTCGTTCTACCCAGTTTTTATTATAGTCTTCCAGAATAAAGCGGTATTTATTCTTGTATGGATTTGTGAAATCCAAAGCTGCAAATTCAAAAGCAAAATAATTATCATTATGGTTTAATATAATTGTATCGCCATCTCTCAATTTTCTTTGTTGCAGCATATTGAATTTCTTAAATGCAGTGATTTTTACAGGTGGTGGTGTTGTATTTACAAGAATATCCCCAGGATAAAAGGCATTATAACCGTTCATGCCACCTATTAAAATCTCTCCATCCGCAGCAATCATGGCAGCGTTAAGGTTGAACTCATTGCTTTGCAAACCATCCGTAACATCATAATTACTGAAACTGGAATCTTTAGGATTGAAGCGCGAAAGACCCCAATTTGTTGTTATCCATATGATTCCTTCATTATCTTCCAAGGCTTTATAGGTCACATTATTAGGCAAACCATCCTGCTCTGTGTATCGATCAAATTTTCCATTAGCAGGATCATAGCGCAACAATCCTTCGCCTCTTGTACCCATCCACAAACTCCCATCTTTGTGCGCTGTAATTGAAAACAACTTATCGCCACCCGAGGTGTACAGATCACGATTGGGATCGTTGCTTTGAATCGCTCGAAAACTATCTGATAAATAATTGTATACTGCTAATCCAGAAGCTGTTGCAAGCCAAAACCTGCCTGAATCGTCAATAAACAGATCATATAGGCGGTTAGAAGGCAAACTTCCATCAAGATCTGTTTTATGCCTAAAAACAGTAAAATCATTTTCATTTTTGTTTAATCGTGCCAGTCCATTTTCTGTAGCAACCCAAATTCTACCGAGGCTATCTTCAGTAATAGCAGTAACATAATTATCAGGTAAAGACCGCGGATTTTTAGGATTTGATTCAAAGTGCCAAAATCTTTTCTTCACTGGATCATAGCGACTTAAGCCGTTGTTTCTAAATCCTACCCAAAAGATGCCCTTACTATCTTGAAAAAGACTTCGTACAAGATTTTGAGATAAAGCTATTTCTTTGTCAGTTCGTGGTAGGATAAATTCATAGCTGCTGTTCGTTTTATCTACAATGGTTAAACCCTGATCTGTTCCAATCCAGATTTTACCTGGCGTTTCCTCCCAAAAAGCCCAAACCGAATTGTTAGCCAAGCTGTTTTCAACTCCCGATTGTGATCGGTAAAGCCGGAATTTGGGTGAGCGTTTATCGAGTTTATTCAGGCCATTAAAAGTACCGATCCATAAATTTTGATAATGATCACTATAAATGGAGTAAATTCTGTTATCAGAAATAGAATAGACCCTGTTTGCAATATGTTTATATTGGCTGAATGTTTCACTGCTAAAATCATAATAATACAATCCTGTACCATTTGTTCCCAGCCACAGCCCCTGATCGCCGTCAATATGAATTGAAGTAATTTCTAGTTTTAAAGTGTTGTCATTGTCCACAATTTTAAAATTGCGACTTTCGGGCTGATAAACACAAAGTCCGGCTTTGGTGCCCACCCACAAGCGTTGCTGCTGATCAAATGCCAAGGTGCTCACATGATTATCGGGCAACGAATTGCTATCGCCGAAAATGTGAAAATACCTTGTAAGGCTTTGATTATCTATTTCATACAAAACCAAACCATAACTTGTAGCTATCCAGTAATTGTTTGCAGTATCCTGCGTGGCCATGTTGATGAAATTACTTCTCATAGGATTTCCATAATCCCTGCTGATAACCCTCGAAAAATTTTGCTGCGATGCTCTATAAGCAGATAAGCCTTTGGCTGTACTGATCCATATTGTTCCCAAATGATCTTCAAAAATATGGTTGATCATATTGCTGCTCAAACTGGCAGAATCAGCTTTGTCATGGTAAAACCTATGAATTTCGCCTGTTGACATTTTCAACAAATTGAGCCCGTCCTCTGTGCCAACCCACAAGGTGTCATTGCGCTGAAATAGTGCGCGAATGGTTTCATTGCTCAATCCATTTCGCCTGTTGAAGATTAAAAATTCGTAGCCATCGTAGCGATTCAGTCCGTCCCAGGTGCCAAACCACATAAATCCATCTTTATCCTGTAGCATGGTATTCACTGTGTTTTGACTCAAACCTTTCTCAATCCGCACATTTTCGGATAAAATCTTTTCAAAAAAAAGCTGCCCAGGTGCTTGTGCCGAAAGTTTAACGCTGCTCACAACAAAAAAAGATGCAATCAGTAAATGGGTCATCACGGGCCACTCGAAACCTTTTAGCCAATATGGATGAATATTTTGGCGTGTTATCGCTTTTTTCTCTTTAGCCATTTTTTATTTTTTCGATCCATCGATTTCATCATCTTTCTGGCAGCATCTGACTGTAGCTCAATATGTTGCTTTTGTACCTGCTTGTATTCTTTTTCGGCTTCTCGCTGTAGTTTTCGTTCTACCTTTTCATTCCTTTTAGTTGCGCTTGGGCGTTCTAATAAACTACATGCCTGTGAAAATGATTGCAGTACGATAAAAAATAACAGAAACTTTAAATGTTTTACACAACGATTTTTCATACCCTAATTCAGCTAACAAACCTACAAAATTTTAAATCATACCAGTTCGCTGGCAAAAAACATCCTAAAGCAGCTTATCTTTGTTTCACTTAAAAGTTAGCAGTACTAATATCACTTTATCTTCGTTATTGATTTTACAATGTTTATAACCAGAAAATATCATATCGGAATTCTTCTTGCTTTTTTTTTCAGCCTGTTATTCACTATCAGCAGCTGCCGCAAAGAAGAAATTAATCCCAATGATCCGAGGGCTTACATCAATTTTACGATTGATCCTAATGGTACATTTTATCAGGAATTAAATACCGTTGGAGGTTGGATGTACCTTACGGCAGATCCGCCAAGCCGCGGTGTTATCGTTTACCGGATGACACAAAATGAATTCCTGGCTTACGACCGCATTCCGCCAAACGAACCCAATCGCTGCTGCGATGGAAATGAATGTACCCGCTTGATTGTGGGTGAATACTATCCAATGGCTTATGATGAATGCAACGAGATTTCCTACTTGCTCCTCAATGGCAGCATAGTGGAAGGTGATGGAAAATGGCCTTTGATACAGTATCAAACAACCTATAATGGCCAACTGCTTAGAATTTACAATTAATTTTTAGGCTGCTTTCAAAAAAATTCAGCTCAATTAATACTGTAAAAAAAGCACCTTCTGGATAATCAAAAGGTGCTTTATCATTTTCTTTCTAAAGCTGTTAGTACCTATAATGATCTGGTTTATAAGGACCCTCAACCGGAACGCCAATATAATCAGCCTGTTCTTTGGTGAGTTTGGTCAGTTTAACACCAATCTGTTCAAGGTGCAAGCGCGCAACTTCTTCATCAAGATGCTTGGGCAGGCGATACACATCAATTTCGTATTTATCGCGATTATTCCATAAATCGATCTGTGCAAGTGTTTGATTGGTAAAGGAATTGCTCATTACAAAACTTGGATGACCAGTGGCACAACCCAAATTTACCAAACGACCTTCGGCAAGCAGGTAAATCGCATTGCCGTTAGGCATAACATATTTATCCACCTGAGGTTTGATGTTGATTCTATCAATATCAGCGGCTTCATTCAACATATCCACCTGAATTTCATTGTCGAAGTGACCAATATTACATACGATACTTTGATCCTTCATCTGGCGCATATGTTCCAGTGTGATCACGTCTTTGTTACCGGTTGTGGTTACAAAGATATTTCCGATTTTGAGGGCTTCGTCGATGGTGGTAACTTCAAAACCTTCCATGGCAGCCTGTAGCGCACAAATAGGGTCGATTTCCGTTACCAACACGCGGGCGCCGTATGCTTTGAGCGATTTGGCGGAGCCTTTACCCACATCACCATAACCTAAAACCACACACACTTTTCCGGCCAGCATCACATCGGTGGCACGTTTGATGCCATCGGCCAGTGATTCGCGACAGCCATAGAGGTTGTCAAATTTTGATTTGGTTACTGAATCATTCACATTGATAGCAGGAACAAGTAATTTTCCGGCCTCTTTCATTTGATAGAGCCTGTGAACACCTGTTGTGGTTTCTTCCGAAACACCTTTCCAGCCTTTTACGGTTTCGTGCCAGTGATTTGGGTTTTCGAGGTAGGTTTCCTGCAATATCTTCATCAGGGCTTTTTCCTCATGGCTTTCGGGAGTTTTCTTCAGCAGATCAGGATTTTCTTCAATTTCGTATCCCTTGTGAATCATCAAAGTGGCATCTCCGCCATCATCAACAATCAGGTTGGGTCCTGAACCATCTTCAAAAGTCAAAGCTTGTTTGGTGCTCCACCAATATTCTTCAAGTGTTTCGCCTTTCCAGGCAAAAACAGGGATGCCAGTCTCGGCAATAGCAGCAGCAGCATGATCCTGCGTAGAGAAAATATTACAACTGGCCCAGCGCACTTCTGCACCCAGCGCTACTAAGGTTTCGATAAGCACAGCGGTTTGAATAGTCATGTGCAACGAACCTGAAATACGAGCGCCTTTTAAAGGTTTTTCGTTTCCATATTTTTCGCGCAACGACATCAATCCGGGCATCTCTTTTTCAGCGATTTCGATTTCTTTGCGTCCCCAGGACGCCAAGTTGATATCGGCAATCTTGTAGTGGATTTCGTTTGCTGTGATGGTATTATTCATAACTTTTTGTTAAATAGATTTTTAGATCATTAAAAAGGGCTGCAAAATTAACAGTTTTATTTTGACTGTAACAACAAAACACCATGCTTTGTTGTATCAATGCTGAATACTATTAGGCAGCAAAAAATATAATTAATTGAATATGTGTATTTTATAAAGTATTTTTAACATTAATAATTTAGATTGATTACAAATAATTGCAAAGCATACAGAATTGTTGTTATTTTGCACTTGCGTATCTCAAATTGGCCTTCCATTTTGTAAGGGTCTGTTTGATTTATAAAGAAGAGTGGAGAGACTAGGCTCAGTGAAACTCTAGCAACCTTCCTGAAAAAGGAGTGGTGCTAAAACCTAAACCGGCCTTAGCGTCAGGTGATGATAAATTAAATGATTTAAAACCCATGCAGCAATTAAATGCAACTTCGATTGTGCTTTAGAAAAAATCACCTCATGGTGCTTGTTATGCTGCTTAAACAAATATCCTATGAATAACCGACTCGAACAACTAAAAAACCTGTTAAAGACCAAAATTCTGGTACTCGATGGTGCAATGGGCACAATGATTCAGGAAAAAAAACTTAAGCCGGAGGATTATGCCGGTGAACTATTTGCTAATCATCCAATGCCACAGCAAGGCAATAATGATTTGCTTTCGCTCACCCGACCCGAACTCATCTATAATATTCATTGCGCATACCTGGAAGCAGGGGCCGACATCATCGAAACCAATACGTTTAATGCCAACCGTATTTCGCAAGCTGACTACGGACTTGAAAATCAAGTGAAGGCATTAAACAGCGCTTCGGCACAACTGGCCCGAAAAGCTGCTGATGAATACACCGCAAAGCGGCCCGACAAACCTCGTTTTGTGGCGGGTGCATTAGGCCCCACCAACAAAACAGCCTCCATGTCGCCCGACGTGAACGATCCCGGATATCGTGCCGTGAACTTTGATCTGCTGGTTGAAACCTATTTTGAACAAGCCCAAGCACTTATTGAAGGTGGAGCAGATGTGATTTTAATTGAAACAGTTTTTGACACGCTAAATGCCAAGGCAGCACTTTTTGCTGTTCAAAATCTTCAGGAAAAGCTTGGCCGAAAACTAGGCGTGATGATGTCGGGAACTATCACCGACGCCAGCGGACGGACACTTTCAGGACAAACCGTTGAAGCCTTTTTAGAATCCGTAAAACATGTTGATCTGATCAGTATTGGTTTAAATTGCGCACTTGGTGCGGCGCAAATGCGCCCCCACATTGAAGAATTGGCACAAAAAGCCAGTCTGCCAGTGAGTGCATACCCCAATGCCGGTCTTCCAAATCAATTTGGAGAATATGACGAAAGCCCCGAAATAATGGCAGGTCATCTGCACGATTTCGTCTCACATGGTTTCGTTAATATAATAGGTGGCTGCTGCGGCACAACACCAAAACACATACAATCATTTGCCAATCTGGCTGTTAAAGCCAAAACCAGGCAAATTCCCGAGAACCGACATGAAACTGTTTTTACAGGCCTGGAGCCCGTAAAAGTTAGTCGTCAGCAAAACTTTGTCAATATTGGCGAGCGAACCAATGTGAGTGGATCACGAAAGTTTGCCCGACTTATACGCGACAAAAAATATGAAGAAGCCCTTAGCGTAGCCCGGCATCAGGTTGAAGGCGGCGCTCAGGTGCTCGACATCAATATGGATGATGGTTTGCTGGATGCCAAACACGAGATGGTAACTTTTCTGAACCTGCTGATGGCAGATCCCGATATTGCAAAGCTTCCTGTAATGATTGACTCCTCACGCTGGGAAGTGCTCGAAGCAGGCCTGAAATGTGTGCAGGGAAAAGCCATCGTAAACTCTATCAGCCTGAAAGAAGGAGAAGAGGCATTTTTGGAGCAGGCTGGCAAGATAAAAAAATATGGCGCTGCCGCTGTAGTTATGGCATTCGATGAAACCGGTCAGGCGGCAGGTTTCAATCGTAAAATCAAAATTTGTCAGCGTGCTTACGATTTACTTACCAAAAAAATAAACTTTCCTCCCGAAGATATCATCTTCGATCCCAACATTTTAGCCATTGGAACAGGCATTCCCGAGCACAACAATTATGCAGTCGATTACCTCAATGCTGCCCGCTGGATCAAAGAAAATTTGCCGTATGCCAAAATTAGTGGAGGGGTTAGCAATTTGTCCTTTTCTTTCAGAGGAAATGATGTGGTGCGCGAAGCAATACATGCCGTTTTTCTGTATCATGCCATCAAAGCCGGAATGGATATGGGCATTGTAAATCCGGGGATGTTGCAGATTTATGATGAAATTGACCCGGAATTGCTTGTCCTTACCGAAGATTTAGTGCTCAACCGCAAACAAGATGCTACCGAAAAATTACTGTCTTTCGCAGAGAATTACACAAAAACCGCTGAAAAAGGCGAAAAAGCTGATACCTGGAGAGACCTGCCGCTAAACGAACGCGTCAAACATGCGCTTATCAAAGGAAATGCAGATCATATTGAAGAAGACGTGCTACTTGTGAGAACTGATTTTCCAAGGGCATTAGATGTGATTGAAGGGCCGCTGATGGATGGGATGAATGTGGTGGGTGAACTTTTCGGCGATGGCCGCATGTTTTTGCCTCAGGTGGTAAAAAGTGCCCGTGTGATGAAAAAAGCTGTGGCTGTTTTGCTTCCTTATATTGAAGCAGAAAAAACCAGTGTTAGCAGTTCGGCAGGTAAAGTGCTGCTGGCCACTGTGAAAGGCGATGTTCACGATATTGGTAAAAATATTGTTGGAGTAGTTCTGGGCTGTAATAATTATGAAGTAATTGATCTTGGGGTGATGGTTCCGTCCGAAAAAATACTGGAAACTGCAATCAAAGAAAATGTTGATATTATTGGCCTTAGCGGATTAATAACACCTTCGTTAGAAGAAATGACACATGTAGCTGCCGAAATGCAACGCCGCAAAATGACCATTCCATTACTTATCGGAGGAGCAACAACTTCCGAAGTACACACCGCAGTAAAAATTTCACCCGCTTATGATGAACCAGTGGTGCATGTGAGAGATGCCTCCAAAGTAACGCAGGTAATTGGGCAATTGCTTGGCAATAAGGCCAAAAAACAATCATACCAGCTTGAAATAGCTGAGCGATATGAAAGTTTGAGACAGAAATATCAGCAATCAAAAACCGGAGACGCCTACATCAGTCTTGAAGCCGCCAGAGCCAATCAATTTAAAGGTGAATTTTCCGAACAAACCATTAAAAAGCCTTTGAAAACAGGAATAAGTGTTTTTGAAGATATGGATCTCAATTTGTTAAAGCCCTATATTGATTGGACCTTCTTTTTCCATTCCTGGCGATTGAATGGCAAGTATCCCCAAATTTTTGACGATCCGTTAAAAGGCGAAGAAGCCCGCAAACTCTTCGATGATGCACAACTACTACTGGATCATATCATTGAAAACAAACTGCTAAAGGCAAAGGGTGTTGCAGGCATTTTTCCGGCAAATGCAACAGGTGATGGCATTCGGGTATTTGATCCCGATCATACAAGTGCTGAATTGACTCGTTTTGAGTTTCTGCGCAATCAGCAAAAAAAGGAAAAAGACTATCCCAATCTTTGTCTTTCAGATTTTGTAGCCCCTGAAAACACCAAACTTACTGACTATATTGGAGGATTTGTTGTGACTGCCGGGCATGGCACTCAGAAAATAGTAGATCATTTTGAGTCGCAAAATGATGATTACAATGCTATTATGGCCAAGATCCTTGCTGACCGGCTTGCAGAAGCCTTTGCTGAATACCTGCATGTTTTGGTTAGAAAAGAAATATGGGCTTATGCCCCGGATGAAAAGCTTGGCATCAACGACCTGCTCAAAGAAAACTATCAGGGCATCAGGCCAGCTCCGGGCTATCCCGCTTGCCCCGAACACTCCGAGAAAAGAAAACTTTTCGATTTGCTCGAAGCCGAAAAACATACGGGTGTTTCCCTCACCGAGAATTTTGCCATGCATCCGGCTGCGGCTGTAAGTGGATTTTATTTTGCACATCCCGATTCACAATATTTTAATGTGGGAAAAATCAGTAAAGATCAAATTGAAGACTACAGCAAACGTATAAATTTGTCTCCCGCTGATACAGAAAGACTTTTAAACGCTAACCTCAACTATTAAGCTATGCAAGAACTACCCAGCGTAACATCACAAATTGCAAAATCTGACAAAACTTTGTTTTCATTCGAAATATTGCCTCCTCTCAAGGGTCAGCATTTCGAGCATATTCAGCAAGCCGTGGAGCCACTCATGAATTTCAAACCTGCTTTTATAAATGTAACTTATCATCAGGAAGAATTTGAATACAAACCACTGGCAAACGGATTACTTGAAAAGAAAATCGTTCGCAAACGTCCCGGAACAGTTGGTATTGCAGCAGCTTTGATGTATCGCTATCATGCGAATGTTGTACCACACATCATCTGTGGGGGCTTTACGCACGAAGAAACCGAAAATGCATTGATCGATCTTCATTTTCTGGGCGTAAAAAATCTGCTGATCGTTCGTGGCGATCCACAGCCATCTGTTAAGTATTTTCAGGCAGAGCCAGGCGGGCATGCCTATGCCATCGACCTCGTGAAACAAGTTCAAAACCTCAATCAAGGTAAATACCTCGAAGAAGATTTGTTGAATTCGACCCCCACCAATTTTTGTATAGGTGTTGCCGGTTATCCGGAAAAACATGCAGAATCACCCAATCTGGAAAGCGATTTGCAACATCTGAAAGCTAAAATTGAGGCAGGAGCTTCTTACATTGTTACACAAATGTTTTTTGACAATCAAAAGTATTTCAACTTTGTAGAACGTTGTCGTGCTGCCGGAATTAATGTGCCCATTATTGCAGGTATAAAACCTGTTTCAATGCTGACGCACTTACAAAAATTGCCTCAAACATTTCACATCGATTTGCCTGAACCCCTTGTGAAAGCGTTAAAATCATGTAAGAATAACCAATCGGTGCGCGAATTGGGTGTGGAATGGGCTATCATGCAAGCCAAAGAACTTATTCAAAATAAAACACCTGTTTTGCATTTCTACACCATGGGTAGAGCCGATAATATCAGAAAAATTGCTGAAGCAGTTTTCTGATTTGTGTAAATAAAAATGATACTAAGTTTTATAGCAGTATGGTTAAGAATGTGTATTTTCGTTGGTTCAAACAACAGTCAATTCATTACTGACTTAAAAAATTAGCTTATGTCTGTTTACGACCAACTACAATCTCACGGAAACAAAATTGCCGTTTTGGTTGACCCTGATAAACCAACCGACAATACAATCATTGCGCTGGCAAAAGATGCCCAAAAAGCAGGCGTTGATTTCTTTTTTGTTGGTGGCAGTTTGCTTACCAATGACAATATGGATAGTTGTATCAAATTATTAAAAACCCATTCCGATATTCCTGTTATTATTTTCCCCGGCAATTCGCTACAGCTAAGTAAAAAAGCAGATGCATTTTTGTTTTTAAGCTTGATTTCAAGCCGCAATCCTGAAATGCTTATTGGTCGGCATGTCATTTCGGCGCCTTATCTGAAACTTGCTGGCCTCGAAGTGATTTCAACAGGCTATATGCTCATCGACAGCGGAAAACCCACCACGGTAAGTTATATGAGTAACAGCCTCCCGATACCAGCTGATAAAAATGACATTGCACTTTGCACGGCTATGGCAGGCGAAATGTTGGGCATGAAAATGATTTTTATGGATGCCGGTTCCGGTGCTTACAATGCCATCCCGGCAGAAATGATTGCCGCAGTAAAAGGCAGTATCAATGTACCACTGATTATTGGTGGTGGATTAAAAACCCCCGAAATGGCTGTAAATGCTTTAAAAGCCGGTGCGGATATCGTGGTAATTGGTAATTCTTTGGAAAAAAATCCAGCGTTACTTGCTTCTTTTGCTGATGCCGTGCATCAAGCCTAATGTAGCAATTTGCTGGCAAATTGGCATACCTAATAAAATTAAGACTTATTTTAACTTCTTTCAAATTAATGCGCTAAAGAAGAATTTAGCTCTGTTTAACCTGATGTTTTTATCAATGCGGGGTTATTTATTTTGAGTTTTGCTATTTTTGATGCACTAACAAAAACTAAAATATAAACACATGCAAAAGAATCAATCAGCATTCACCGACCAGGAGCTGAGGGAAGAGGTGAAAAAAATAAAGCCTTCACCTATCACCAACGCATTTTTTATTGGCTTTTTAATTGGTATTTTAGTTTATAGCATTCTGGTGAATAACTTGGGTTTTTTAAGCCTGATACCGTTATTTTTTATTTACAAATTAATTCAAAAGTCGAAAAGACAAAAGCACTCGCGAAATTGATGAAAGAACGAAATTTAAACTAATTGCTCTGGCTGTATCATTAAAATTATTAGTCGGTCAATGAAACAGGCGGTTTATTAATCAATATATTTTTACTGATAACCATAATTATTGGGTAAACAAAAACAACAATAGCCAAACCGATTGCTTATTCTTTTTCGCTGTCAATGCAGATTTTCCTTAATTTGCAAGCTCATTAACCCTCTATTTTGTTCCTATGAAAAAACTACAGCTTGTTTTTTTACTCATGTTGACATGTACAAGCCTTTTGGTTTCTGGTCAAGACAAAAAACTTACCGCAGCAGACGCAGCATGGATGAATCCTGCCTTGTTTCCGGAACGTATTCAACAATTGAAATGGTACGGTAAAACAGATTATTACCAGTATTTTGAAAAAGATACCCTTTGGCTTACTGAGGCAAAATCAGAAAAAAAGAAAGTGCTGCTTACGCTTAATGAACTTAACACACTGGCTACCAAGCATGATTTCGACAGTTTGAAACGCTTTCCTTCAATTAATTGGCTAGATGATGGCAGCGGTTGGTTTTTTTATCAGGATAAACTTTTAAAGCTAACTGCTGATTTCGGGCAGTTGAATCACCTGATAACTTATCCTGAGAAAGCGGAAAATAAAACTGTTTTTGAACCGGATTTACAAACAGCCTATACCATTAATAATAATCTGTATCTGGCCATTGGCAACGAACATATTCAACTCACTGATGAGCCTGTAGGCGTTGTGAGCGGTCAATCGGTTCACCGAAACGAATTTGGTATTAAGGACGGAGCGTTTTGGTCAAAAGATGGCAAAAAACTTGCCTTCTATCAAATGGATGAACGCATGGTTACCAATTATCCCATTGTAGATATTGAACAGCGCATTGCAACGCTTAAAAATGAACCCTATCCTATGGCTGGCATGAAAAGTCATGAAGTGAAATTAATAGTTTATGATCTGGATACAAAAACAACCACTGTTATGCAAACCGCACAGCCAGCCGAACAATACCTCACTGCGGTAAGCTGGCATCCTGATGGCGAAAAAATCTACATTGGAATACTGAACCGCGAACAAAACCACCTGAAATTTAACGCATACAAGGTAAAAGATGGCAGTTTTGAAAACACCCTTTTTGAAGAAAAAGACCCACAATATGTTGAACCACAATATCCGGCCTATTTTTTGCCTAACAATTCAGAACAATTTATCTGGCTCAGCGAACAAGACGGTTTCAGGCATATGTACCTCTATAACACTGAAGGAAAACTTGTTAAGCAACTCACCCAAGGCGATTGGATGATCACCGCTGAACCTGTTTTTGATCAAACCGGGAAATTTATTTATTACAATTCCACCGCTGTAAGTCCACTTGAACGACATTTTTATAAGCTTGATTTGAAAAATGGTAAAACTGCACAGCTAACTGCTGCAGCGGGCGTTCACAACGTATCAGTTTCCAAAAGTGGAAAATACCTTATCGACTCATACAGCAATACGCATACAGCCCGAAATATCATTCTCAGCGATGGAAAAGGAAAAGATATCAGAACATTGCTCGAATCCCAAAATCCGCTAAAGGATTATCAACTGGGTAAAACACACATGCTGGAGCTGGAAGCTGAAGATGGAACCACACTTTTTGCCCGATTGATAACCCCTCCCAACCTGGACAGCACAAAAAAATACCCGGTAATTGTTTATGTTTACGGAGGCCCTCATGCTCAACTGATAACCAACAGCTGGCTGGGCGGAGCCAATTTTTATCTGAACTACCTGGCTCAACAAGGTTATGTGGTCTTTACATTGGATAATCGTGGCTCGGCCAATCGCGGCGCCGACTTTGAACAAATTATTCACAGGCAGCTTGGAATAACTGAACGTCAGGATCAGCTTGTTGGAATTAACTACCTTAAAAGTCTTCCGTTCGTTGATCCAGAGCGCATTGGCGTTGATGGATGGAGCTATGGCGGATTTATGTCTATTGGATTGAAACTGCATCATCCTGATATCTTTAAAGTTGCAGTTGCCGGCGGACCCGTTACCGATTGGAAATATTACGAAATTATGTACGGCGAACGTTATATGGACAGCCCGGATGAAAATCCGGAAGGCTACGAAACAGCGAGTTTGATAAACAAAGTATCACAGCTAAATGGTAAGCTACTGATTATTCATGGCACAAGTGATCCGGTGGTTGTGTGGCAACACAGTTTGGCATTCCTCAAAGCTTCCGTTGATGAAGGTGTGCTGCTTGATTATTTTGTCTATCCGGGTCACGAGCATAATGTGAGAGGAAAAGACCGCGCTCACCTCATTAAAAAGATTTCGACTTACTTTGATGAAAATCTATAATTACTTAATAGACATATTCCGCATTTTGGAATTTAATCCATTATTGATACTTATAAGAAATTACGATTCCATTCTATCTATCTGTTTTATAGCTTTTTAAATTTTTGGCATATTAAATGTACCTGCATTAATAGCATTATTTTCCAGAAATGGAGGTTGATATGTTAGAAAAAAGACACATCCTTGTAGTTGACGATCTTAAAGTAAACTTTTTACTTATCAAGGCCATGCTGATAAAACATGGTATGCAGGTGAGCTGGGCAGAAAATGGCTACCTGGCCATCGAAAAGGTAAAATCAGATCCAAATATTCATGCTATACTCATGGACTACAATATGCCTGGGATCGACGGCCTTGAAACCACGCTCATGATTAAAGCACTCCGTCCTGACCTTAAAGTGATTTCGCATAGCACTTTTACCGACACCCCTTCCTTCGACAGGAAAAACGCACCATTTGATGATTATCTGCCTAAACCCATTAATTGTAGCCAGTTAATGTCATTACTCGAAAAACATCTCGCATAAAATTATACTGCAACAATTTTTTATTCTCATAAAGCTTTGTTAATTTTGTAGCACCCTAATCCGTAATAAAGCCTGGATTTATTTCACCCGCATGAAAATACAAATTGCCAGAATTTTGCTGTTGTTGTTGCTGTTTACAGCGCAGGAACTTCTACTGGCACAAACTGATAGCCATAAACTTGCTGACAGTTTACGCAATCAGCTCGAAAAAACCGAAGGCAGCGCAAAGCTCCATATTTACAAAGCGCTCATCAAAAGCCTTCGAAACATCGACCCCGCTGCCGGAATTACTTATGCGCGCGAAGCTATGCCCCTGGCAGAAGTACTTGGCGCAAAAAAACTAAAAGCAGAAATTAGAAACGAAGAAGCTGTCTGCTACCGCAAGCTGCATGTTTACGAAAAAGCCTACTCCCTGCATCTCGAATCACTCCAGGATTTCAAACAAATGAATGACAGCCTGGGAATTGCTTTTACGCTGGCTAACATCGGGCATGTCTATTTTTTTTACAAAGATTACGAACAAGCTATAAGATATCACATCGACGCCTTGGTTATCAAGGAATTTTTAAATGACGAGCCACAAGTAGCCTATTCGCAAAACGCACTTGGAATGGTATTCCTCGAAATGGAAAATTATGCCCGTGCACTTGATTTTTTTATCGCGGCACTCAATACACAGGAAAAATATAATTTGCCGGCCGAAACCGCCAACACCAAAGCAAATCTGGCTAAAGTAATGTTTAAGCTTAAACGCTATGACGATGCTATGCGCTATTTAAAAGAGGTAGAGTCCGTTTATATTCAAGCCAAAGCAGAATATGGACTCAGCCAGGTTTACAACCAAATGGCAAATTATCTTAGCGAACAAAACAAGTTTGATGAAGCTCAGGAATACCTCGACAAAGCTCAAACCCTGGCAGAAAAAACAGAAGACATATCTGTTTTATTATTTAACTACGTCACACGTCAAAAAATTGCGCATGCACAGCAGGATTATCAGAAAGCCTATGATTATTTAACGGTTGCCAACAAGTTAAGAGACTCGCTGATGAATGAGCGCCGGCATCATGAAATGTCAGAAATCAGGATTCGATACGAAACGCAACGACTTGATGATGAAAATGAAATTTTACGTCTGCAACTTTCACAGCAATCCCTCAGAATCCGTTACATCATTTTTTCACTGCTTGCCGTGCTTTTAGTTCTGATTATTTTTGTGTTGATAACAATTGTCCGTCGTAATCGCCGCAAAAGTCGTATGCTCGAAATTACCAATATTGAATTGGAAAAACGCGTTCAAGAACGAACACAAGAACTTAAAAAACAAGTTGATGCCTTGGATCGTACCTTCCGCTCTTTAAAACAAAGCGAAGAAAAATTCAGAAAAATCAGTGATACTTCTCCTTTGGGTATTGCTGTAACCAACCCACAGGGCAGCATCGTATTTATCAACCAAATACTCCCCGAAATACTTGGCCTTAAACAACAAACGCTGACAGACGGATCTTGGTTTCGACATATTCTGCTCGAAGATCGTAACAAAATGGACATCTTATGGCAAAATGCTCACCATGCCAAAGAAGGCGTTTTTGAGGCTGATTTCAAGCTACGCCTTGATCAGGAAATCCGATTTATACATTTCAAAGCTGCCACCATGTTCCTCGAAGATGAATTTGCAGGAATTGTGAGTGTTTTTGAAAATGTTACACAACACAAAAACTTTGAAAACGAACTGGTTGAAGCCAAAAACAAAGCAGAAGACTCCGATCGTCTTAAGTCGGCATTTCTGGCCAATATGAGCCACGAAATCAGAACCCCAATGAATGCCATTTTAGGTTTTTCTGACCTGCTTTCGACTGACGAATACAGCCCTGAAGAAAAAATTGAATTCATCGAAATGATCAAATCGAGTGGTAGATTGCTACTGAATCTTATCAACGATATCATCGATATTTCAAAAATAGAGGCCGGTGAGCTAAAAATTCAACCTTCAGAATTCAAACTTATTGATCTGATGGAAGAAATGTCGCAGGGATTCCGGCAACAAATGGATAGAAATGGTAAATCCCACGTAAAGCTTTTACTCACTCACAAAGAGGAATTAAAAACAGCATTAATCACAACAGACCGATTGCGATTGCAACAAATTATGACCAATCTGCTGAGTAATGCCATGAAATTTACGCTGCAAGGTGAGATTGAATTTGGCGCTTTGGCTATCAATGATTCATACGAATTTTTTGTTAGAGACACTGGTATTGGCATTCCTGAACATAAACTTGATGTTGTTTTTGAACGTTTCAGGCAAGCCGACGATTCACACACACGACTTTTTGGAGGTACCGGTTTAGGCCTTGCCATCACTAAACACCTGATAGCATTGCTCGATGGTAAGATATGGGTTGAATCGCAAGAAAACATAGGAACAGCATTTTACTTTACACTGCCTGCCGATTCCCATGCACATTCAAAAATAAATGCAATTCCAAAGAAAGATTTATCCCTTCCCGATTTTGGAGGGAAAACAATTCTTGTTGCAGAGGATGTCGACACAAATTTCTATCTGATCAAGACAATGCTCAATAAGCTGAATTTAAATATTTTACACGCATCTAACGGCCTGATTGCACTTGATTTGGCAGTGGAACACCAACCTGATTTGATCATCATGGACATTCAAATGCCTGAGATGGACGGAAGTGAAGCTTTTAAGCAAATCAGACATCAAAAGTTATCAATGCCCGTTATTGCAATCACAGCTTTTGCCATGCTTGGCGAAGAAAGACAATACCTTGATATGGGTTTCGATGCTTACCTCAGTAAGCCGCTGAGCCTTGATAAACTCGTCGATTTATTAGTTGTTTTTTTACAGCCCACAAATCCCAAGTAAAAAAACAAGTCGCTCCACACCAATTTCCTTTGTAATTTAGCCACAAAAACAGGCTTAAATGGAGCGTAACCTGCTCGAAAATAAAATTGAATTTCTCAAAGGCGTTGGTCCCAAAAGGGCTGAATTGCTGAATAAAGAACTTGATATTTATACTTTTGGCGACCTGCTCTTTCACATCCCTTTTCGTTATATCGACAAAAGTCAGGTTCATAAAATAAGTGATGTTAAGAGTGATCAGGTTTATTATCAGCTGATCGGACAGGTAACTCAGATGCAATCACATGGTAAACAACGTATTACGCGTATTTCAGCAAATTTCATAGACGATAGCGGTAGCATCGAACTGGTTTGGTTCAAAGGTCTAAAATGGATCCATACCCGCTTTGAGCCCGGAAAAAAATACGTGCTTTTTGGAAAGGCCTCCGTTTTCAATAATCAATTCAACTTTGTTCATCCGGAAATAGAAGATTATCAGCCCGATATAATTCCGGTAGGCGAAAGCCTGGAAGGCGTTTACAGCACCACCGAAAAACTGAAAAACAACGGATTGGGAAGTAAACAACTGGCCAAACTGATTAAAAACCTGCTGAACCAGCTCAACCAAACAGTTGCCGAAAACCTTCCAAAAAGCATTTTGGAGAAACATCGTTTGATGGACAGAAACCAAGCGCTTGATCAGATACATCTTCCACGAAACCAAAAAGACTTGCAGGCCGCAAACCTGCGCCTCAAATTTGAAGAGTATTTTTTTATGCAGTTAAATATGCTGCTACGCAAACGAAAACGCGAAACCATTTCTAAAGGCGTTGTATTCCAGAAGGTTGGAACACTTGTAAACTTATTTTACAAACATTATCTGCCGTTTTCGCTAACAAACGCCCAAAAAAAAGTGATTCGTGAAATCAGGTACGATCTGGGTTCTGGCCATCAAATGAATCGCCTTTTGCAGGGTGATGTTGGAAGCGGTAAAACAATTGTAGCCCTGATGATTATGCTCATCGCACTGGATAATGGATACCAGGCTGCTTTGATGGCTCCCACCGAAATACTTGCAACGCAGCACTTTCATTCTCTCAAAGAATTACTGATAGATATGCCTGTTAAAATTGCCTTGCTAACAGGTTCTACTAAGGCACGCGATCGCAAACCAATCCATGAAGGCCTCGAAGATGGAAGCCTGCAAATCATCATCGGCACACATGCGCTGATCGAAGAAAAGGTAAAATTCAAGAACCTGGCTCTAACGATCATTGACGAGCAACATCGTTTTGGTGTTGCTCAGCGGGCAAGATTTTGGGAGAAAACTTCCAACCCGCCACATATGTTGGTAATGACAGCTACACCCATACCGCGCACACTGGCAATGACGCAATATGGCGATTTGGATATTTCTGTCATCGACGAACTTCCTCCCGGTCGGAAGCCTGTGAAAACAATTCACCTTTACCAAAGCCAAAGGTTGCGTCTGATCAGTTTTATGAAAAAACAAATTGCCGAAGGTCGGCAAGTTTATATGGTTTATCCATTAATTAAAGAATCAGAAAAACTCGATTTGATTCACCTTCAGGAAGGATACGAAAGTTTGCTCCGCGATTTTCCTGAGCCTCACTACCGCATATGTGTCGTACACGGACAAATGAAAGCAGAAGATAAAGCATTCGAAATGCAACGTTTTATCAAAGGACAAGCTCACATTATGGTTGCTACCACAGTGATAGAAGTTGGCGTGAACATCCCTAATGCCAGCGTGATGGTCATCGAACATGCTGACCGTTTTGGTTTGTCGCAGTTGCATCAACTAAGAGGCAGGGTAGGAAGAGGAGCAGATCAATCTTATTGCATTTTGATGACTGATTATAAACTTTCGGCCGACGGACGCAAGCGCATGGCAACCATGGTGCGCACTACCGACGGTTTTGAAATTGCGGCAGTAGATCTTGAACTGAGAGGTCCGGGCGAAACTCAGGGCACGCGACAATCAGGCCCGGTGGGTTTAAAAATTGGAAACCTGATCAGGGATGAAAAACTTATAAAACAGGTAAGAATTATTGTAAGCCAAATACTTGATGATGATCCCAGACTTATGAAATCAGAAAATCAAAACACAAAAGCTTATTTGATATCACAATTCCAACAAAACTTCGACTGGGGTCAGATTGGTTAATCATTGAAGAAAATCCTTCCTGTTGCATCTTCATGATACATGACAGATTGACATTAATTCGTACTTTTGTGGCCTAAATAAATCTGACAATTCGAAATATCCAGGCGACACAAGCGTTTGGTTTTAACAATTAGCTGAAATCCATGAAGATATCCTACAACTGGCTCAAAAAGTATATTGATTGCGACCTCCCGGCTGAGGAAGTAGCACAGGTATTAACTGCAACAGGATTGGAAGTTGAAGACATCATTCCTTTCGAATCCATCAAGGGAAGCTTAAAAGGCATCATAACAGGTGAAGTGTTAACTTGTACACAACATCCTAATGCTGACAGGCTAAGCCTAACAACTGTTAATGTTGGTAACGAAACTCCCTTAGCTATCGTTTGTGGTGCTCCCAATGTTGCCGCCGGACAAAAAGTACTCGTTGCCACCATCGGCACAAAACTTTACAGCGGAGAGAGCAGCTTTGAGATTAAAAAAAGTAAAATCCGTGGTGAAGTTTCTGAAGGAATGATTTGTGCCGAAGATGAATTAGGACTGGGATCTTCACATGATGGTATTATGGTGCTTCCTGCTGACACACCAATTGGCATTCCGGCTTCCAATATTTATGAAATTGAAGAAGATATAGTTTTTGAGATTGGCTTGACGCCAAATCGCTCAGATGCCATGTCGCATATCGGTGTTGCCAGAGATTTGGTTGCAGCCCTCAATCATCGCGAAAGCGAAAAGAAATACAAGCTTCAAATGCCTGATGTTGAGAGATTTTCAATTGACAACCAAAACCTTGATATCACTATTAAAATCGAAAACGCAGAGGCCTGTCCCCGATATTCAGGTGCTACTATAAGTGGCTTAAATGTTGAACCCTCGCCAGAATGGATGCAAAACAAATTGAAAGCAATTGGCGTAAGACCTATTAATAACATTGTGGATATCACCAATTATGTGTTGTTTGAAACTGGCCAACCCCTTCATGCTTTTGATGCACAAGCCGTTACAGCTAACAAAATTATTGTTAAAATGCTGGATGAAGGCACTCCCTTCGTGACGCTCGATGAGCAGGAACGTAAACTTACTGCCAACGATCTGATGATCTGCAATGCAGAAGCACCAATGTGTATCGGAGGGGTTTTTGGCGGACTGCATTCGGGAGTGACTGAAAAAACCAAGGCTATTTTCCTCGAAAGTGCCTGTTTTGACTCACGCTTCATACGAAAAACTGCCCGTCAGCATGGCCTGCAAACTGACGCATCCTTCCGTTTTGAGCGTGGTGCCGACATTAATATCACCATTTATGCCTTAAAACGTGCGCTGATGTTGATGAAAGAAATTGCAGGAGGAGCGATTAGTTCTGAAATAAAAGATGTACTTGCCAAAACTATTGAGCCAACAAAAGTGAAGCTGTCATATGCCTACCTGAATAAGCTTGCCGGACAAGTTATACCAACAGATGCCGTGGTATCCATTCTCGAGGATCTGGGAATGAAAATCCTGAGCCATACCGCTGAGGCTGTTGAAATGGAGGTGCCCTCCTATAAGGTTGATGTTTATCGTCCGGCTGATGTGGTAGAAGAAGTGCTTCGTATCTTTGGCTATAACAATATTCGTATTCCTGAAAAAGTGAATGCAGCTGTGCATGCCGGCCACAATTACAACACAGATAAGGTGCAGCAGCAAATTGCTGATATGATGGCATTTAATGGTTTTAAGGAAGTGATGAACAATTCGCTTACCAAGTCAGCTTATACCATAAAACATCCTGCTTTTGATGAAAATCAAAATGTAAAAATCCTCAATCCACTTAGTAATGAGTTGGACGTGATGCGACAAAGCCTGGTTTTTGGACTACTCGAAACCATCAGCTATAACCAGAATCGCAGAATTCCTAACTTGAAAATATTTGAGTTTGGAAGTGTTTATCACTATGATAACCAGAAAAACAGCACGACAGAAAAAGCCCTTGCTCCTTATCAGGAACACACCCATCTCGATATGGCCATTATTGGTCTCAGGGAGGAAGAAAACTGGAATCACACTGATCAATCCGTTGATTTTTACGACCTTAAATTTTATGCAGAGGGAGTGCTGACAAAATTAGGATATGACCTCACGCAGTTTAAAATACAAGCCATTGATAGTGAGTTATATGATTTTTCACTGAAATACGAATTGAACGAAAAAGTTTTGTTGCAGATTGGAAAACTAAGCTCAAAAACACTCAAACTGGTTGATATCGACAAACCGGTATTTCATGGCAGCATGGACTGGACTGCCTTGATGAAAATTTACCAGAAAAAACAAATCAAACAATACACAGCTGTGTCAAAGTTTCCTGCCGTGCGTCGCGATTTGGCAATGCTTTTCGATCAATCTGTCAGCTTTCAGGAAATCAGAACAGTTGCCAGCCAGGCAGAAAAAAAACTCCTAAAATCAGTTGGCATTTTTGATGTGTATGAAGGCGAAAAGATTCCAAAAGGGAAAAAATCCTATGCCTTGAGTTTTGTGTTGCAGGATAGCGAAAAAACACTGACCGACAAGCTCATCGAAAAATGTATGAGTCGCATACAACAAGCGCTTGAACAGCACTTTGATGCTAGTTTGAGGGAATAAAAATTGTAGAAAACAATAAAAAAGCGTAATTTTAACAGGATTAAATCAGCTTATGGAACTTCAGTCGATCAAGCAACGTTTTGGAATAATCGGACACGATCCTTTTCTGGAACGATCCATACATATTGCCGTTCAGGTTGCTCCTACCGACCTCACGGTATTGATTACCGGGGAAAGCGGAACAGGTAAAGAAGTTTTTCCAAAGATCATTCATCAGGCCAGCGCACGCAAACATGGTTCGTATATTGCTGTAAACTGCGGCGCCATTCCCGAAGGGACTATCGACTCCGAACTGTTTGGTCATGAAAAAGGATCATTTACAGGAGCCCACGAAGCCCGAAAAGGTTATTTTGAAGTAGTTGATGGTGGTACAATTTTTCTGGATGAGGTGGCCGAGCTGCCACTCTCGACGCAGGTAAGACTTTTGCGCGTGCTCGAAACAGGTGAGTTTCTGAAAGTAGGTTCCTCCAAGGTAATCAAAACCGATGTGCGAGTGGTTGCAGCCAGCAACGTTAATATACCCGAAGCCATTGCCAAAGGCGAATTTAGGCAGGATTTGTTTTACAGGCTAAATACGGTTCCGATCATGATTCCTCCGCTGAGGGAAAGAAAAGATGACATCCTGATGCTATTCAAAAAATTTGCAAACGACTTTGCAGAAAAGTATCGGATGCCCCCACTAAAACTGACCGATGAAGCCATTCATATGCTCGAATCCTATCGTTGGCCCGGTAATATCCGACAGCTTAAAAATGTTACAGAACAAATTTCGATTATCGAAAAAGAAAAGCTCATCGATGCTCCCATGCTAAAGTTATATCTTCCTGCCGATCACGCCAACTCGCTGCCTGTGCTTTACAAAGGACAGGAAGAAAAAGAAAAGCTCTCGGAACGCGACATACTTTATAAGGTGCTTTTCGACATGAAAAAAGATATTTTGGATTTGCGTAAAACCATGTCAGAAATTATTTCGGCCAAAGGCGTTAACGATGATTTTGAGCACAGCAATAATCAGCTGATACGGCAATATACTGATGATCTGGATGATTTTGAGAACGAACACCTTCCAGAGATTCAAATTCAAGATGCTGATGATGATAAATCAAGCTTTCAACCATCAGAAGTTATTAATGAAAATCTTTCGCTCGAGAAAACAGAGATCGACATGATCAGAAGAGCCCTCGAAAAACACAAAGGAAAACGTAAAAGCGCTGCCCAGGAATTGGGCATTAGCGAACGAACGCTCTACCGTAAAATTAAAGAATACAACATTAATCTTTAATCATGCCTAAGCTTAATATCATCTGCAAACTACAGCTCATTATCCTGTTTCTGATCAGCTTACCTTTGATGAACGGCTGTGGTGTTTATTCCTTTACGGGAGCCTCCATACCAGCCGAGGCTAAAACCATTTCGGTACAGTATTTTCAGAATAACGCCCTGCTGGTGGAACCTCTGTTGAGTGATGAATTCACCAACGGACTCAGGGATCGTTTTATGAATCAGACACAACTAAATATGGTAAACCAAAATGGTGATCTTGCGTTTGAAGGAGAAATAACTGAATACCGCACCACTCCTGTAGCTATCCAGAGTGACCAAACTGCAGCACTTAATCGACTTACTATTACTGTAAATGTGCGTTTTACAAATAAATTTGAAGAAAGTAATAACTTTGAAACCAAGTTTACGCAATACAAAGAGTATCCAAGCGAGCAAGACTTAAATGCAGTAAAACAAACACTAATAACTGAAATAGTGGAAATGCTTGTTGATGATATTTTCAACAAATCTGTTGTAAACTGGTAAATAAAACCTTATGGATAAAGCCACTTTCATTAGCTTCCTCAGGGAACCAGAAAAACTGAACAAAGAAAGCGCCAATGACTTGATGGAACTAGCCATGCAGTTCCCTTACAGTGGTATCGTCCAAAGTTTGCTGGCCATGAATATGTTCAAAATAAACCATATTGTTTACGACAGTCAGCTAAAACTGTCAGCCAGCCTCGTACCCGACCGAAACATACTCAGGTTGCATATCAGCAAGATTGCTCAACTGAGGGTAGTACCTGATCTACCGGATGAATACCGTAAAGCAAAAAGAGCTCCTGCCGGTGACACCATAAAAACTACTGAAACTCCAGTTGAAAAAACTGAAGAACCTATTGTAAAAGAAAATCTGGTTGCAAAAGAAGATCCGGAAACCCCTCACGATGAAGCAAAAGAAACTGTTGTTGAACAAGAAAAAAGCAAACAAAACAAAACAGATCAGGTAAATATAGAGGCTATACCTGATGCCAGCAACGAGCACAAAAAACAATCATTAGAAGAACTCAAAAGGATATTGGCAGAGCGTATCAGAGCCATTGAACAAGAAAAAAAAAGCCAGCAAAAAGGACAAAAACAAGGAATACCTCCTTCAAAAAAGGCCTTAATCGACAAGTTTATCGCCGAAAATCCTTCCATTTCGCGCCCCAAGCCTGTATTTTATAATCCGGTCACTTTTGCTCAAAACAGCGTAGTTGATCAGGAAAATATTGTAAGCGAAACACTGGCCAAAATTTACCTCAATCAGGGGCATCGCGAAAAAGCTATTTCAATCTTTGAAAAATTAAGTTTGAAATATCCGGAAAAAAGTAGTTATTTTGCAGCCCTTATTAAAGAAACCAAGAAACATTAAACGTTAAATAAAAGAAAATGTACGTATTCATCTCTATTTTAATCCTGATTATAAGCGTTTTATTGGGTTTAATTGTATTAGTTCAAAATTCTAAAGGTGGCGGATTAGCCTCTAATTTTTCCTCCTCAAACCAGTTTATGGGTGTGCGTCAAACCGCTGACTTTTTAGAAAAAGCCACCTGGTCGATGGCAGTTGCCTTATTGGTTTTAAGTTTGGTTGCTACAATGGCAATCCCAAAATACAATGCTGCTGATGGCCAGTTCGACACTGAATTACGCGAGCAGATAGAACAAACAGCTCCGGTTGATTTTCAGGTGCCACCACCACAGGATATCGAAGAATAAGTTTCTTATCAAAAAAAGATCTAAAAATGTCAGAATGTCACAACATTCTGACATTTTTTTTATGTTTTGGCTTTGGCACAAAATATGACAGCATCAGTGAGTCCCACACTGGGATATAAGATGATTGAATAACTTAAAAAAATAGATTTATGGGAAAATTAACGCTTAAACCTTTAGCCGATCGCGTGGTAATAGAACCCGCAACCGCTGAACAAAAAACTGCCAGTGGTATTATCATTCCTGATACAGCCAAAGAAAAACCACAAAAAGGTACTGTAATAGCAGTTGGCCCTGGCACTGCTGATGCACCTCTCACCGTGAAAGAAGGTGATCAGGTACTGTATGGCAAATATGCCGGCACAGAATTCACTATCGATGGTAATGAATACCTTATTATGCGTGAATCAGACATAATAGCAATCATCTAAAAATTAGCAATTAACTCTAAAATAATAAACCTATGGCAAAAGACATCCTTTTTAATCTTGAAGCCCGCGACAGCCTTAAAAAAGGCGTTGACGCACTTTCGAACGCAGTAAAAGTAACACTTGGACCTAAAGGTCGTAATGTTATTATTGAAAAATCATACGGCGCTCCTCAAATCACCAAAGACGGCGTTACAGTGGCAAAAGAAATTGAGCTTACCGACCCTGTCGAAAATATGGGCGCTCAAATGGTTAAAGAAGTTGCTTCAAAAACCAACGATTTGGCTGGTGATGGAACAACTACAGCTACCGTGCTTGCTCAGTCAATCATCACTACAGGACTTAAAAACGTGACTGCAGGTGCCAATCCAATGGATTTGAAAAGAGGCATCGATAAAGCAGTTACTGAAGTAATCAAAGCGCTTAACAGCCAAACCCAGAAAGTGGGCGACAGCAACGATAAAATCAAACAAGTTGCCGCAATTTCTGCTAACAACGACCTTACAATCGGCAGTTTGATTGCCGAAGCTATGAGCAAAGTTAAACAGGAAGGCGTTATCACTGTTGAAGAAGCAAAAGGCATCGAAACTTATGTTGACGTAGTAGAAGGTATGCAATTCGATCGCGGTTACATTTCACCCTATTTTGTGACTGATGGAGAAAAAATGGAAGCCGTTTATGAAAACCCTTTCATCCTGATCTACGACAAAAAAGTTTCGGTAATGAAAGACTTGCTGCCTATTCTCGAGAAATCAATGCAGGCTGGCAAACCACTCATTATCATTGCCGAAGATGTTGAAGGCGAAGCACTCGCTACCTTGGTTGTTAACCGCCTGCGCGGATCATTGAAAGTTGCTGCTGTAAAAGCTCCAGGCTTTGGTGATCGCAGAAAAGAAATGCTGGAAGACATAGCCATTCTTACTGGTGGAACAGTTATCAGCGAAGAAAAAGGTTACCGGCTCGAAGACGCTACACTCGATATGTTGGGTGAAGCCGAAAAAGTAACAATTGATAAAGAAAATACTACCATCGTTAGCGGACGTGGCGCTAAAGAAAACATCGAAGCACGTGTAGCTCAGATTAAAAATTTCATCGAAACCACTACCTCCGATTACGACAAAGAAAAACTTCAGGAACGTTTGGCCAAACTGGCCGGAGGTGTTGCTGTGATTTACGTAGGTGCAGCAAGTGAAGTAGAAATGAAAGAGAAGAAAGATCGCTTTGAAGATGCTTTGGCTGCCACTCGTGCCGCCATCGAAGAAGGTATCATCCCAGGCGGTGGCGTTGCTTTTATCCGTGCCATCGAAGTTCTTGCTGATATGAAAGGCGAAAATGAAGACGAAACAACTGGTATTGCCATCATTCGTCGTGCGCTGGAAGAACCTCTCCGTCAGATTGTTGAAAATGCAGGTATGGAAGGCTCTGTTGTCGTGAACCGCGTGAAAGAAGGCAAAGGCGACTTTGGATTCAATGCCCGCACCGAACAATACGAAAACTTGTACGAAGCAGGTGTGATAGATCCTACAAAAGTTACCCGCATCGCCCTCGAAAATGCAGCCTCTATTGCTGGTATGCTGCTTACCACAGAGTGTGTTCTGGTTGAACATAAAGACGAAAATGCCCAACCTCAAATGCCACCAATGGGTGGAGGCGGAATGCCCGGAATGATGTAATATTATTCATCACAATATTTTCTTGTAAAACCGGTTCTGTTTTCAGTACCGGTTTTTCTTTTGTCTGGCAACACAAATGTAACAGCTACATTTTTATTACCTTTGTCAGGCATGCTATATATCAATCGATTCGCTATGAAAAAAATTCTTTTTACAAGCATTTCACTAATCATAATGCTTTTTTTCAACACAGCTTTTGCTCAAACCAAAACAATTCCATTCGATGCGGAAGCCAAAAAAATCAAGTTTCAGCGAGTTATAGAAGAGGAAGGTGACCAAATGGAACTTTTCAATCGCTGCATTTTTTGGCTCAATGATTACTACAAAGATCCTGTGCGTGTTACAACCGTGCGCGATGCGCCTTCAGGAAAAATTATGGGAAAACACACCATACGGTTAAAATATATGGATGACAAAGGCATAGAACAAACCGGTCCGGCTGTGATTTATGAATTTACGATAGAGGTAAAAGACAATCGCTATCGTTATACCATTACTGAGCTTATGCTGAAAACAGCATCCCGATTCGAAATTGAACGCTGGCTCGATAAAGAAGATTCAGCTTATGATCCGCGTTGGGAAGATTATCTGGATCAAATAGCCGAATACGTTGAACAATGGAGTACATTTTTAATTGAAAAAATGAAACCCGAACCTGTCCCGGTTGAAGATGAGTGGTAAAAAACTATTTGAGTGTTTCTTTGATTATGAAACTTTTATTCCGTTATTTTGTTGGAGTATTTTGATTACAAAGATGCGTAACCAACAACAAGGCATCCATGAAAAGAAAACGCGATATCATAATTAAAGGCTTTTCCAAACTTCTCAAAGAAGAAAAGCTAAAGCTGGTTGCGGAATATTTCGAAAATCCAGGTGAGGTTATAAGCCTGCTTAAAAGTTTTTGGCATACCGATGAAAAACAGCAAAAGCTTTTTGATGAATTCAGTGAGAACACCATCACTAATTTTTATATTCCTTATGGTATTTCTCCCAACGTAATCATCAATGGCCGTAACTACCTTGTTCCCATGGTAATTGAAGAAAGCTCTGTAGTTGCCGCAGCTTCGGCAGCAGCCAAATTTTGGAGCGAACGTGGAGGGTTTCATGCAGAAATTCTTGATGTAAAAAAGGTCGGACAGGTTCATTTTAGCTGGAATGGAAAACCAGAAACGCTGTTGCAATTGATGCCTCAGCTAAAAGATCACCTTATTCGTTCGGCTAAGCCCATAACCGCTAATATGGAAAAACGAGGTGGCGGTGTGCTTGATATCGAACTGGTAAACATGACAGATAAGCTCGAAAATTACTACCAATTACTGGTAACTTTTGACACCCGCGATTCAATGGGTGCCAATTTTATCAATTCGGTACTCGAAGAATTTGGCCAAAGCCTCCGGCAGTTCCTTTCTGAACAGATTCAACTCACAATTGAGGAAAGACAGGTAGAAATTATAATGGCAATTCTTTCGAATTATACTCCTGAATGTGTCGTTAAAATCTGGGTAGAATGCCCAATAGATGCATTGGAAAATGTAGATGAAAAACTATCTGCAAGGGCTTTTGTGCAAAAATTTGAAAAGGCAGTAAATATCGCTCAGATTGATACTTACAGAGCCACAACGCACAACAAGGGAATTTATAATGGCATTGACGCTGTGGCCATTGCAACAGGAAACGACTTCAGAGCTATTGAGGCTGCCGGTCATACTTATGCTTCGCGAAATGGTCACTATCAAAGCCTTTCGCGTGTTGAAATTGAAAACAATACCTTCAGATTTATCCTGGAAGTTCCACTTGCGGTTGGAACGGTTGGCGGACTTACCAGTTTGCATCCTCTTGCCAAACAATCGCTCGAATTATTGGGCAATCCTACTGCTACAGAGTTGATGATGATCGCGGCAGTGATGGGTCTTGCCAATAATTTTTCAGCGGTAAAATCACTTACAACTACTGGCATTCAGGCTGGTCATATGAAAATGCATCTCTTTAATATTCTCAATCATTTTAAAGCCAGTGAAGCCGAAAAGTCTGCTGCTGTGAATCACTTTAAAGATCAAAAAGTTTCATTCTCCAGCGTTGGAAAATACATTGCTTCACTTCGCAGCTAAGTGGATAATATACAAACATTTAAAGCAAACGGCAAACTCCTGTTAACAGGAGAATACCTCGTACTTTACGGTGCATATGCTCTTGCAATGCCCGTAAATAAGGGACAACAAATGGAAGTGCAAACTATAAAAACAAGTAATCAAGCTGAAGTGATATGGGAAGCGCACAAACCAGGAGGGTTATGGTTTAAGTCACGATTCAAACTGCCAGATTTATCGGTTGTAGAAACAAGTGATGCGAAAGTGACCAACAAATTACAAATGATTTTAATCACTTTGAAGCAATTAAATCCAACAGCATTCACCAAAAATTTATCCTATCACTTTAAAACACAGATGAATTTTGAACCGGAATGGGGCTTTGGAAGCAGCTCAACGCTAATTGTCATGCTCTCGCGATGGGCTAAAGTAAATCCCTATACCCTGCTCAATTTCTCCATTGGCGGATCGGGATACGATATCGCCTGCGGGATGACTTCACAACCTATTATATATCAATTAAAAGGCCTTCAACCACAACATCATCCCATAAACTTCGACCCGCCTTTTAAATCAAACTTATATTTTGTTTATCGAGGCAAAAAACAAGACAGTGCAAAAGCTATCCGTAAATTTAAGGAAGAAACCCCCTCAGAAAAAATTCAGGAAGCAGTTGAAAGCTTGAACAAAATCACTGAAAAAACACTAAAGTGTGATGATTTTGATGAATTTTGCGATTTAATGCAACAACACGAAACACTGATTGCTAAGCTTACCGGATTAACACCAATAAAATCCTATTATCCTGAATTTGAAGGCTTAATGAAATCTCTTGGCGCATGGGGAGGCGACTTCTTACTGGCTGCTTCCCGGCGTGATGAACAAGAACTAAAATACTACTTTCAGCAAAACAAATTAAATCCTGTATTTAGGTACGACGATTTAACGATTAAAGCCCATTGAAGATGCATGATTTGGAAAACAAATGGCTTTTGGAAGCCACACAGGCTAATTCTGAAATTAATGGCAGCCTTTCGTGGCAAAGTCCATCCAATATTGCGCTCGTAAAATATTGGGGAAAACATGGCACGCAACTGCCAAACAATCCATCTATTTCATTCACTTTAAGCGAATCGCGCACCGAAACAACAATTCATTATTCGTCCCGAATCAATAATAAAGCAATAAGTTTCTATTTCGACGGAAACGAAAACCTTGCATTTGGTCAAAAAATCGAGAAGTTTTTGGCAACCATAAAGCCGTTTTTTCCTTTTCTGGAGCAGCTTCACCTCAAAATTGAGAGCCGCAATACTTTCCCACATTCCTCAGGCATAGCATCCAGCGCATCGGCCATGAGTGCTCTTGTGATGGGTATGCTTGAGCTGGAAACAAAAATTAGTAACCGGCCTTTTGACTTTATTAAAGCATCTTGGTTTTCTCGTTTGGCCTCCGGAAGTGCCTCACGATCAGTATATCCTCATGCTGCTTTGTGGGGAAAAACTTCAGCACTATCCGAAAGTTCTGATCACTATGCAATTCCACTACAAAAGTATTTACATCCTGTTTTCCTGAATTTTCGCGACAGTATTTTAATTGCAGATGCTGAGAAAAAAGCTGTTTCAAGTCGCACAGGACATGCCCTTATGGATGGCAATCCCTATGCGCAAGCAAGGTACCAAACAGCGAATCAAAACACTATTGAATTACTAAACGCTTTGCAAAAAGGTGACTTAGAGCATTTTATTCAAATTACTGAATCTGAAGCCTTGCAATTACACGCTTTAATGATGAGTTCAAAACCTTCATTTATCTTAATGAAGCCCAATAGCTTAAGTATTATTTCTGCCATTCAGCAATTCCGAAAAAGCACCCAGATTCCAGTTTGTTTTACTTTGGATGCCGGACCAAATGTACACCTGCTTTACCCTGAAAATTACAGGGAAAAAGTATCAGATTTTATTCAAAATGAGTTAGTAAAATGGTGTCAAAATGAATATTGGATCGACGACAAAACCGGTCTTGGCCCCTCGCCTTATTAAGAAATGAGCACACAAAATAAATCATACCCCGGAAAAATCATGTTATTCGGAGAATACAGCATCATCTGTGGCTCTAAAGCATTGGTTATTCCTTATGATAAAGTAAGTGGCTGCTGGGAATATCAGGCAGCTGACAATTCAATACCTGCTTCTGTAAAAGATTCGCAAAATGGACTTAGAAAACTGCTTCACTATTTAGTTTCTAACGAAAGTACTTCAAATATAATTGATCTTCAAAGTTTTACCAGAGATATAGAATCTGGTCTATATTTTAGTTCCAACATTCCACAGCAATACGGTCTTGGCAGTTCAGGTGCATTGGTAGCCGCAATTTATGAGCGCTATAAATGGCATGAGGAGCATAATTTGGTGCAACTTAAAGTAAATCTTGCACTAATTGAATCAGCTTTTCACGGAAACAGTTCGGGTATTGATCCGCTTTGCTGTTATCTTAACGAAGCTGTTTATATCGATCAAAATGGGACACCAAAAACGATTCAATTATACAACACTCCTAAACTTTCTGTTTTTCTGATTGATACAGGCATAAGCTCATCAACGGAACCTTTGGTTTCCTTTTTCAGAGAAAAACTACTTCATTATTCGTTTTATAAAAAATTCAGTAATTTATATATCCCTCTGGTAAACAATGCCATTGAAGATTTCATCCATCAAAACAGCAGCGCCCTGCTTAAAAAAATGGAAACCATTAATTCCTTTCAATTTGACGCCTTTGACAAAATGATTCCCGATTCAATGCAACCATTTTTTAAACCTGTTTCTTCCAGGCCATTTCAGCTTAAAATTTGTGGCTCAGGAGGGGGAGGTTATTTGTTGGGTTTTACAGATAAAATGGAAGAAACCAAGTTGTATTTCGATCCCTATAAACTTCCATTACTATTTTTATAGGCAGCTAATCAAACGGTTAATAATCCATTCTTTTTGTATCTAAAACAAATTCGTCTCCAGGCAGATAGATACTCAGCGTCATGTTTTGGGCACCCAACAAACCGTTTTTCTCCCTTTTATCTTTGTGCGAATTTTGAAGCACAACAACCTGAGACAACCCGCGCACATATGCCCTATTGTCAGCCACCAAAATTGCTGTTGACTCATCAATGCCTATCAACAGCTCGTCAGGATTTTCGATAGCGGCAGCCATCAAACGGTTCATGCGCATTCTTTTCACAAAATGTTGATCAATAATCGCGTGCTCGATTAAACCTAATCCTTCAGTTATTTCAATATTATTGGCTTCTATGGTACGGTATTCTCCGGTATATTTTTCATATTTGAGTTCGTTACCTGTAATCATTTTTTTACTTTGAACTGCAGCACCGGCGCTTGTTCCGGCGATTGTTGCCCCATTATGATAGGCGTCTAAAATAGCCTGATGCAATGGCGAATTACCCACAATTTCCATAAACTTAGTTTGATCACCACCAGGCAAATAGATGATCGCCGCATTTCGCACCGAATCAAGTCGCGAAGCCGTCATGTCAGAATCTTGCCGCAAATTAAAATTTACAATCCTGTCGAAACCTTGATTTTTAAATGAACGCCAGGCATAATAATAAGCCGTATCCGGTTCACTGCTCGACATGGGCAAGACAATACCATAATCCTTTTGCTTGTCAATCCCCGCTACTTCAATGATATCCTGAATCATGGCTGCAGGTCGTTTCCCTCCTCCGATAATGTACAGTTTGCCATTTTTAGTTTGCGCAATACCGGCTTGCGATTGAGTAAATCCATCAGTTCCTTTAAAAACAAACAAAAAAATCAGACCAAAGTAAATGAACCACTTCATATTTTATTGAATTTAAAAACGTTGAAATAATTGTTTTCAATGCTTATTTTTAGCAGAAAACACCCTGCTGATAAGGTGTTGATATCGATAGTGCCACCCGCGCCAACAACTCCCATAAGCTGTGTTTTACCGCTCGAATCGAAGATATGAAATACTTTTCCTGCCAAATATCCCGGCAAATAAAGGCTGGTTGTAGCGGGATTTGGATAAGGAAGAAATTTTTGCACATCGTTTTCTGAGATGTTATTTGTCAGATCAATGACAAAAGGTGTAGTACTATCCAATAATTTATAGGTTAGCCTATCAAATCCGGCAATATTTCTTGGCCTGCCCGAACTTACAGCTGATTGATCCGTAATGCGTCCAAAAGTGTTGTTGTTGATGGCTAATATCCCGGGAAAATCTCCTGAAACGAGAAGTTCGTAGTTTTGATCATTGGCAAGAAAACGGGCATAATTACCTTCTGATAACCACAATCCAAAACCCAGATTTTCAGCAATCATGGCAAAGGGAATCCCTGTAGCAGCATTCTCATTATCAATAGCCTGTGAAAATGTATTGGGGATGACGATCATATTTTGCAGCAATCCAAGTCCACTTTTCAGATCAAGAAGGCCGTCATAACTGGCATATTCCTGTGCATAGTTTACAACGGCTATTTTACCGGCAAAGCGACTGTCGCCTCCAATCAGGGCTACCTGTTTATGGCCGTTTGTCATCTGTTCCATCAACAGCATGCCATTGGGTGTACCTTGCATAAAATCCATCAGTTTGAGGTACTCATTTTGGTAAAAAACAATTTTTTTCCAAGCTGATAATTTTTGCCGGATGATTTGATCATTACCATTTAAAGGATTGGCTTCAACCACCTCTACTTTGCACCCCTGATTCACAAGCTGCGCGACCAGGTTACTAACTCCCCCGTTTTCCTGATTTGTGATAAGTATCAGACTATCTGAGTTTTGGCCAAAATTGCAAAAATCAAGAATCAACTCCTGGTTATCGGTTAAGTCATCTGAACCGCTAAGCCAAAGTGGAATACCGTATGTTTCTGAACCTTCGTTTTCGATCATATTTTCATATCCTGTTACCTCCATGGTGTTTAAGTCAATTTCCGTTTGATGAATAAGTTGACTTACCAAAAGGTTATCTGCCAATAGTTTTTGTCCGCTTAGTCTGAAATTATTATTTTCTCCGGCTTGTATTATTGCCACAGCTCCTGTTCCATAAGTTTTACCGGATAAATCAGAATTAATGCAAAAAGCTGTTTTGTCGTCAACGGCAACTCCCAGTGGTGTTGCGTTTCCATCAAGATTCCATCTGCCCATAAAACCCATGACTCTCGCAAAACGCGCTCTTTCAGCCGTATGACTTTCAAAAATCATTTCAGGCATAAAACCAAAAAAATCATCTGCAAGGGTCATGTATTGGTTATACGGATTTTCAAGGGCTTCCTCAGGATAAACAGTTCCGTAGCGGGCAGTAAATAACACACCTGAAAGTATATGCAATCCGGCCGATGTACCAGCAATCACACCTCCATTTATAAATATTTCACTTACAGCATCCTGCAATACTGTATGCTTGTAACGACTGTAATAATCGTATTGATCACCACCTCGAAAAAAGACCACATCATAGGTAACCAAACTATCGTATAGTTGCTGTTGGTTGGCCGCTGATTGATTAGGAACTACAAAATTTCTGGCGTAAATTGCTCCACAGCTATTCATGAAATAATTTGGAAGCCATTCGCTTACGTCATTACTAACACCAATTATAGCCACTCTTTTTATGGATGATTCCGATACTGCCCAGGCATAAGGCTCATCGCTCCATCCACCTGCTGATTCACTACCGCCACCAACAAGCATAAGTTTGCCGGGGATAGACTGTGCAAGAGTTGCCAATCCAAATAATAATAAATGCAAGCACAGAAGTATAGTCTTAGGCATCGTATTTACAGATTAAGTTTTTAAAACGAGCATGTTTGATAAGTTTGGAAATAAGGGTAAAAAAAGCCCCGAAAAATCGAGGCTTTGAAAAATAACTGCTTCGCTTTATTCTTTAAATAATTTAAGCGTTTCAATAACACGATTAGCTTTTAGCACTGTTACAAAGTAAATTCCAGCCACAAGATTTGCCGTTGAAATTTTTTCTTCAGCATGCATTTTTCTATCGGCTACAACCTGGCCAAGTATATTCTGAATCCTGACCTGGTCAAAATCAGCACCAGCAATTGCAAGCTGTTCGTTAAAGGGATTAGGAAATACTTTTAATGCAGAAGCTTGTTCTTCAATCGTTCCAACTCCATCCCACAGTTCAAAACCACCATTTGCAATCAGGTTTTGTCCGCCTACTTCAAAGCTAACCTCGTCGATATAAACCGTTGCGTTGTCAACAAAACCATCATCGTCATAAAACTTAATCCAGGCATAGCCTTCCACAGCACCTTCCGGCACTGTACCCGTCCAACTGATGTTTTGCCAACTGTCGCCATCTTGTCCAAAAACAGGATCTTCGCCATAGATATCGCCTCCATCAGCATCATAAAATTCTGCATAAACCTTAATGCTAACTAATGGATCATTGTCAAAATACCAAAGACTGTAAGTGTATGATTCTCCTGCCGTTACATCAAAGGTATAGGAAAGCAGATAGGGTACTTCGGCTTGCAGCAAGACCGCTTTGCAGCTAAAATCGCCTGCATAAACATTCTCTGTTTCCGGAAAGAGATGGATATCCGCTCCCGGATTCACTTCATCAGTAAACCAGTCATTTGGCATTGATTGTGCCATTGCACCTGTTCCAAATAACAGTGCAAAAATTAAAGTAAGTAAAGATAAATTTTTCATAAGCATTGATTTTTATAGGTTAATAATTGGGTTGCATCATCTTAGGATATCAATCGTTATGGCATAAGCATTCACGCCTTCGAGCCATGGCTCAGCGTTTCCGCCATCCAGATCAGACCTGAATAAAATTCCATTGTTGTATCTGTCGGGTACATAAAGTTTCTCTTCATCCGGATCAACAGCAATTCCCCAACAAAACTTTTCATTAAAATAGCTATTGATATTGACCACTTGCGAACCATCCAAATTGGCCATAAAAACACCACCAACCCAGTCAGCATAATACAATTTTTGATGAGTCAAATCCAAAGCAATGGCTCCTGCATCAACGCCCGGGATAATCTGTTCGAGCCCTGTACCATCGCTATTAATGGTATAAACGCCTCCACTAAAATCATATTTATCATTTACAAAATAGATTTTTTGTGCAAGGCTATCATAAGCCATTCCAAGCGGCAGTTCCGGTGCTCCTGCAAAAGTGGCAAAAGGCTCCACATTGCTTCCATCAAGGTTACATCTTGAGATACCTCCTTCGATAGCCCAATATAATTTTCCTTCCACCACCACCATTCCATATGGGGCACTCACCAATGGCTCAGCATCTTCCGAGAGAAAAACCTCCTGGTTTTCACCATTCAAATCGTAACGATAAATAAAGCCATCAGTATCAGATACATAAACTTTAGCTCCTTGATAATCAATGGCAATGCCATAAGGTTTGTTAAGGCCTCCGGTGGGGAAATCGAAAACCACAGGAGGGTTCCCATCCAAACGAAGGTAGTGTACTTTGCCTGTGGAGCGGGATGTGTAATAAAGTGTGCGCACTTTTCCGGCATCAGGATCTGCCAAATTTAGTGGAAGCTGTTTCTGTAATTTGTTGTAATACAATGCTTCAAGAGGCTCAATGGTCAGGCTAATATTGTACAATCCCGGATTTTCAAGCACAAAAGGCTCAGGATTTTCGACGGTAGAAGTCTGGCCATTACCAAAATCCCACAAATAAGATTTGGCATTCACTGAAGTATTGGTAATGCTAATGGTGGCAGGTGCTAACTGACTGCTCGCCTGCACTTTAAAATCAGCAATACTACTCGCAGGCGGGATAGGTTGTTTGTCCTTTTCACAGGCATGAAACAAAACTCCCAAACCAAGGAGCAATAAACCAAGTATTATAATTCTTGTTTTCATAGCATCAGATTTTTAGCTTAATATCCGGTATTTTGGATCATACCTTCATGATTATTATTTTGTAATTCGACCAGAGGAATTGGAAACAACAGTTGATTTGCAGACGTTACGCCAGGCAAAACTTCCAGGGCTCTACCCGTTCTAACGAGCTCGAACCAACGTTTGCCTTCAAAAGCAAGCTCCCTTCTTCGTTCGGCTTCAATATCCATCAACAGTTCTTCGTAAGTATCACTACTTAACGCTGCTATCCCGGCACGCAAACGCAAAATATTGATATCATTTCTGATAGCTGCTTTTGAGCCTTGCAGTCTGGCTTCAGCTTCAGCCCTGATTAAATACATTTCAGCCAATCTGTAAACAGGTACATCATTCGCCATGGTAACCATATCGGGATATTTCAATCCATAAGGTGGATTTCCGGCAATGGTAGCATTTAGCCGAATGGTATCTTCCTGTGTGTAAGTGGCCACTAAATCAGCGGATGGCGCAACTTCATAGCGGCCACCTTGCGCTGTTGGGAAAAAGTACTCAGCCAAGCGGTTACCATCTTGCTCGTTGAAGAGCACTGTAAAAATAGCTTCTGATCCAGGTTCTCCGACGAACAAATCCGCAAAAACATCCTCTAAAGCATAATTCCCATTGATTAATGCTGTCGCTTTTGCTTTAGCCAGCTCGTAGTTACCCTGCGATAGCGCCACATCAGCCTGCAATGCCAGCACAGCTCCATTTGTAGCATAGCCCGGATTATTCACTGCGATTTTATCTTCGGCAAGCGCAAGATCTGTTAAAATAGCATCATAAACATTTTGAACCGGATCACGCGGTACATTCAGGTTATCGCCTAAATCGAGTGTTGGCAAAACTTTTATTGGCACAGGGCCAAACAAACGCACTAAATTATAATGTGCAAGTGCCCTTAAAAAGTAAAGTTGTGCAGCAGTACTCTCTTTTTCAACAGCATTCATATCAGCAATATCCGGTAATTTGTTGAGCACATAGTTTACCCTGTTGAGAAGATTATAGTGTGCATTCCACACAGACTCGACGATAATATTATCAGCAAGCAAGTTATTATTTTCAAATTGGCCGTATTCCTGTGTAGTGCCTTTCCAATCGAGGTTATCTGCTGCCAGATCTGGTATAATTACAAGGTATCTGCCATACATTCCTGTTTGCTGCAAAGCATTGTAGCATCCGGTAAGTGCTGTTTCCACACCGCGCTTGTTCGTGATAGCCTGTTCGCCATCAATATAATAAGTAGGGTCAACCTCCAGAATTTTTTCGCAACCTGCTATACCAATGAGGAACAGCAAACTAATTAAAGTATATAAAGTCTTTTTCATGGTAAAGGGGTTTTAAAATCCAACATTTAATCCTATCATAAACCGGCGTGATTGCGGATAAGTGAAAAAGTCCGTTCCTATTCTCAGGTTATCATTTCCGGCATAATTAATCTCGGGATCCATCCCACTGTAATTTGTAAAAGTGAGTAAGTTGTATGCTGACACGAAAAGCTTGAGGTTTGAAAGTCTTAATTTTTCAATGGTAGCTTTAGAGAAAGAATAACTCACCGCCAATTCTTTCAGCCGAAGGTATGATCCATCTTCGATGAACCTGGACGAATGCCTGTTATTGTTGTTCGGATCGGCCAATGTAGCACGCGGTATTGCTGTTTGATCTCCAGGTTGATGCCACCGATCAATAATCGCTGTCAACTGATTGTCCTCGCCTTTAAGGGATTCGATATAAACCCTGGTGCCGTTATAAATTTCATTTCCATAGCTAAACTGAAAAAACATGCGCATATTCCATTGCCTCCAGCGTAAACTATTATCAAATCCTCCGAATAAATCCGGATTAGGATCTCCTATTCGCGTGCGGTCATCAGCTGTGATCTCTCCATCTTTGTTTACGTCATCAAATACAATATCTCCGGTAGAAGGGTCAACCCCAAGCGAGCGAAAGCCATAAAAAATGCCCAATGGCTGGCCTTCTCCGATGTAATTACTGCCACGACCAATATTATCTATTGGCTGCCCGTTATACAGCTTTAAAACTTTATTTTTATTTGCTGTGATCGTCAACGTTGATGTCCACTCCAGTTTGTCATTTTTGATATTAATCGTCTGCAAGGCAACTTCCAGGCCTCGGTTTTCCATCTCTCCAATATTATCCCAAACAGCTGTGAAACCTGACGAAGGCGGTATGGGACGAGCAAGCAACAAATCAGTTGTGAGACTATAATAATAATCAAATGCAAGGTTTACCCTTGATTCCAATACTGCCAAATCAAAACCCAAATCCAACTGGCGTGAGGTTTCCCACTTCAGGTCGGGGTTCGGCATTTGTATTGGGAAAATGCCAGGCTGACGGTTGTAATTTCCACGACCATCAAAAAGCGAGAGCGAGGCAAAGCGAGAAATTTTATCATTTCCGGTATAGCCAAAACTACCTCTAAGTTTCAACTCATCGATAAAAGTTAGCTGATCCATAAAAGATTCTTCAGAGATGCGCCATGCAGCGGCCAAAGCCGGGAAAAATCCATACTTATTATTGGCTCCAAAATTGGAAGAGCCGTCGTAGCGTGCACTTGCAGTAAATAGGTAACGGTTATTAATATTGTATTTAATTCGACCGAAATAACTATTGGTTCGATCTTCAACTACACTCGAAGAAGCTTCGGTAATATTGGCAGCAGAAGTAAGGTATTGAAAATATTCGTTTGGAAAATCTGTTCCCCTCAGAAAAACTCTTTTGTCAAAGAAACGCTCATAGCTATAACCCAGCATAGCTTCGAGTGTATGATTTTCAAGCAATGATTTTTCGTAGCGAAGCAGGTTATAAGTATTAAAATTGGAAGCTCGGGTATTGGCATCAAAACCTAAGCCATTGTATTTCTTCCCCTGTCGTGTAGTAACAGGATCGTAGCTGTGTTCTTCGAGATTAAGGTAATCTATAGCCCATTTTGTTTCAAAACTCAGGCCATCAGCAATGAAATAATTAGCAAAAACGTTGGCAAGCGTACGAACATTCCTCAACTCGTTAACAGCTTCATTAGCAATGGCAACAGGATTAGCGTAAGGTCCGTCTTCGTTGTACGTACCATCTTGGCTGTAAACAGGATAAATGGCAGGTAACGAGATAGCATTGGGTAGCGGGCCATTGAGCGACTGATCACCCTCTACCCTGTTATTCAGGCTTGAACTCATTGAAACACCGGCCCCAATTTTAAAGCGATCATTTACCTGATGATCGATGTTCAGTCTTCCGCTTAAACGATTATAATCTGTGCCAATCAATACTCCCTCCTCATTCAGGTAGCTACCCGATAAAAAGAAAGTTGTTTTTTCGTTTCCTCCATTTGCTGACAGTTCGTAATTAGACATGATTGCTGAGCGAAACACTTCATCAAGCCAATTGGTATTCACTTTCGGGTTTTTAATCTCTTCGTCAGTAAAAATTGGAGGAGCTCCTTCATTCACTTTTTGCTCATTCCGATAGCGCATCCATTCAGAGGCGTCAAGCATCTCAAGTGTTTTTGATACTTGTTGAATACCCGTAGAAGTATTAAACTGAAAACGGGTCTTTTGCTTGTTACCTCTTTTTGTGGTGATAAGCACCACACCGCGAGATGCTCTCGCCCCATAAAGCGCAGTAGCAGCAGCATCTTTCAGGATTGTCATCGACTCAATATCGTTGGGATTGATATCTGAAATGGCATTGATGGTTTGGCCGCTGTACCCAATCTGACTGAAATCACCGCTCAAAACCGGAACGCCATCCACTACATAAAGCGGTTGATTATCAGCACTGATGGAGTTATTTCCACGAATCCTTACAGATACGCCGCCACCAGGAGTTCCGGAATTTTGGGTTACCTGCACACCGGATACCCTTCCCTGCAAGGCCACATCAAGATTGGCAACAGGAACTTCTTCCACATTGGACGGTTTAAAATCAGAAACAGACCCGGTTAAAAGTTTGCGGCTTTCGATACCAAAGCCTACAACAACAATTTCATCCAAGCCAACAAGGTCAGAAACAAGCTCGATATTAAAAACCCGCTGATCACCAATTGGCATTTCAACCGTTTTCATACCAACCAATGAAAACACGATGATACGATCGGTGCTATTAGTAGTTAAACTGAATTGACCATCAATATCTGTCACAGCCCCAATTGTTGTACCCTTGAAAAAAACATTCACTCCAGGCAAGGGAAGTCCGTCTTCGCGTGCAATTACTTGTCCTGTCAAAATAATTTCTTCAGGCTTTTGAATAAAAGAAGAAGCTTGTTGTGGTAAAGTTTTTACTACTAAATAATTTTCCACAACACTATAAGTTAGGTTTGTACCTTTTAAAACAACCTGCATAGCCTCATCCAGATTGACGTTGCTTAATTGTGTTGTTACACTATGATCAGGTTTGAACAATTCATTATTTAATAAAAACAACAAATCGGCCTTTTCAGCCACTTGCTGAACGGCTTCTGGTAAAGGCTCTTCCTGAAGATTCAGATCGAAGCGCATTTGCTGAGAAAACACACCAGCATGTAATTGAACAACGGCGGCAAAAGTTAATAACAGAAAGAGCTTCATGGCAATCAGTGTTGATTTTGAACAGGTTCGCAAAAACGATCCATGCCAGGGTAAAATTTTCTTCATATATTTGTCTGTTAGGTTAATATTGCTCGGCCAAGCCGGTGTATGTCTGATTAACTGATACAGGGAGGTGCTGCAACACCTCCTTTTTTCTAGTAAATAATTATACGGTCGCTTTCAACTTCATAACTTATGGATGTGGTTTCGGCTATCAGTGACAGGAGAAACTCCACTTTTCGACTGTTTTCAATCGCTCCGGTAAATTGTATCCCTGCTTTATCTTTATTTTTTATAACAATAGGAATGGCATACCACCTTTCGAGCCGTTTAACCAATTCACGCAATTCCATCGCTTTAAAATATAAAACATCATCTTTCCAGGAAGTATAAAGTCGTGTATCTACTTCTATTTTTTTTGCCTTATGGGTTACCACATCAACCTTAGCCTGCTCGCCCGGAGCAAGTGTAATGTGCTCGTTAGCTTTGGTTTTAACGCGCACTTTGCCACTAACCAGCGTGGTTTCAAGATTGGCATCCTCTTGATAAGCTGACACATTAAAAGCTGTTCCTAATACACTAACTTCTTGTTCTCCTGCCTCTACAATAAATGGCACAACAGAACTTACCACTTCAAAATAAGCCTCACCTTCCAGTTTTACGCGACGTTCTTCATCAGAAAACGACACCGGATAAGTGAGTTTGCTGGCAGCATTCATCGTTACTTTTGTTCCATCAGCCAAAACAAGCTGATACCGTGCTCCTGCCGGGACAATCAATTCGTGAAAAGTTGGTTGATCAGTGGTTTGTCCTTTGGGTAATTGCTTTGAATATGAAAGCATTTCGCCAGGCTGATTTTTTATTTCGTAAGTTAAGGCTTTCAGCTGCAATTGAGCAGTATCAAGAGCAATTACACTGCCATCAGCAAGTTTCAAGCTGGCTTTCTGCATTCTTTGAGGAAGCGCCTCTACCAAAGGCGACTTTTCTTGCTGATCGAGCTGGTCACTTTCATGAAGCAATAAGAATGTAATGCCAGCCAATACAAGAAATACAGCCGCCCACCTGAAAATTACGGAAAGGTTTAAAACAGGATTTTTTTTGTTTTTGATTTTCATCTGCATTTTATTCCATGCTTCGGGCACGTCGATATGATCGGTTAGTATTTGCCAGTGGATCCGCTCTAAAACCTCTTGAATCTGTTCCATTTCTGCCTCGCTCAGAGGATGCAATTTCAACCATGCTTCAAGCTGTTCTTGTTCGACAGGGTTGATTTTATGCAAGCTGGATTTCGCCATGAGATGCAATATCTCTTCCGGAATCATCTGTTCTGGATGTTGAGTATTCATAATTTAACGACAATTTAATTAAGAAAACGGGTGATTCATCTGGATTTTTTTTCCAGGAAATAATCTTGAAGTGCTTTATTATCGCGCAAAACTTTTAGGGCCAATTTTAAATTTGATTTCAGGGTATTAATGGTAATACCGAGTTTTTCTGCAGCTTTTTGATACGAATTGTTCTGAAGATAAACCAACTCAAGCGCAGCTCTGGATTTATCGGGGATTTTCTGGCAAGCCTGGGTAATTATTTGCTGTTCCTCATCATCCAAAATAAAATCGATGGCCTGCTTCACCTTTTCTTCCTCTATACCAGCAGGAGGCTTTTGCTGATTCTTGCTTTTTTTCAAGCTATTCAGGCAAGCATTTCTCACGGCAGTGTAAAAGTACGATTTGTAAGAAGTTTGAATTTGAAGATAATACTTATCCTCCCAAAACTTTACAAATATTTGCTGTACAACATCTTCGGCCTCCTGATTATCGTGCAAATAAAAAAAAGCTGCCAGGTATAAAGCTTTGTAATAACGCTCAAACAAGGCTCTGAAAGCCTTTCCAGGATCATGTTGAAAATGCAAGGTTAATTTTTTATCCTCCTGATTCATTTGCTTTCCCATCATGGAAAAATATTGCACTTATTCATAGGTTCCTTTTACAAGCAATTTGCTTTCATGCATCATCCATTTACCATTTGCCATCACACTGCAAAGGTTAAAGCCATCATCAAGTAAAAGCAAGTCGGCATCAAAACCAGGCTTTATCTGCCCTTTATGTTTTAGCTTCAGCGTGATTGCCGGATTCTCTGTAATGGTTTTAAGCGCCACACTAACAGGTAAGCCTTCCTGTTGAATCATAGCTGCAAATTCGGAATGCAGGGAAGTTAACAAGCCCATTTCAAGCTTTACAAGATTACCATGTTCATCGAAATGTGGCAGCGATCCAAAAGCATCAGAGGTCATGGTAATATGTGCTATCGGAACGCCTGCAGCTAGCAATTCTCTGACTGCAACCGATGGCTTAATTTCAATATCAGGAAAATAAGGATAGGAACTTGCTGTGAGGTCGATCGTTGAAAGTTTTCCATATTTTTTAGCATCTTCAAAAATATAGCTGTTACGATTGCAGTGCGTGGGAAAAAACTGTTTCAAACTCAATTCACTTGAAGCAACTACATCATAAAGCAACTGAAAAGGATTTTTAGCATCCCCCATGTGAATATTAACAATTCCAGCTTTATCTCCCAGCATACCTCCAACACGCGCATGGGCTGCTAATTTGGTTAGTTCCGCCACAGTAGGATGCGATGATCGGTGATCGGAAAGCGCAATCTCGCCTACCCCTATCACCTCGTCTATCAATGAAATATCGCGACCTACGTCTCCTGTTAATGTTGGTGTTGGAAGCTGATAGGCTCCAGCATACATCCACGCCGAAACACCCTCAGCACGCAAGGCTTTTACTTTCATCAATACAGATTCAAAACTGCGTGTAAAACCATCTGTTCCCAAACAACCTATCACAGTAGTAACGCCAGCTTCGATCATATGCGAAAGTTGCATTTCAGGTGTTCGCGATGCCGGCCCTCCTTCACCACCAGCACCAGCAATATGCACATGGGCATCAATAAACCCGGGCATCAATTTCAAGCCATTGACATCTACTATTTTAGCCATAGCCATCTTGGATTTTAAATGCGGTTCAACAGCGATAATCTTGCCTCCTGCTATGAGCACATCATTTTTACCGATTGCTTCAGGTGTATATACTTCAGCATTTGTGATCAGAATTAGGCTTGCTTCCATTTCAATTTGTGTTAAGAGGAATTTATTGGCATTCATTTTAGAATCCAAAATTAATCATTCAACCGTGATAAGCCAAAAACACCGAAGGCAATCATTTGATCATTTCTGCGTTATCCTGTTATAACAGCACTAAAATCAATGAACTATTTTTTATAAATAACATTAGTGCCTTTATCTTCGTATTACCTTTGAAGTCCAAAACCTTAAAATTAAAACCAGTATGAAACGTTTCTTTTTTTTGTCAATATTCCTAACCGGCTTGATCTATTTTACCGGATGTACAGAAAAGTATGAAAAAGAAATAGAACGGCTGAGTACCACTGCTGACAGTTTGAAAGCTGTTGGCGAATCAAAAGATGCATTTGCAATGGAATATGTACGCAGTTTTAATGCCATACAGGCTAATCTCGACTCTATCAAGCAGATGGAAAAGATTATCTCAGATCAAACAGCTGCCAGCAATCCCGAAACACGCCAAAGCCAGGAGGAAAATATCAATAAAGATATTGATGCCATTTATCAGTTGCTACTCAAAAACAAACAAATTGTAAATCGTTTAAAAATTCAGCTCAACTCAAGTGGTCAAAAAAACAGCGAACTGGAACTAATGATCGTTAACCTGAGTGAGCAAATCAGAGCCAAAGATATGGAGCTCACAGCGCTAAAGGCAGATCTCTCGCGAAAAAATTTGCAGATCAAAGATCTGGAAGCTAACCTCGAAGCAATGGAAGCACTCAACCAACAAAGAGCTGCTGAAATTGAAGCCAAAATAAACGAAATAAATACCGTTTATCATATTACCGGAACAAAAAAACTGCTCGAAGAAAAAGGAATTATCTTCAGTGAAGGCGGCTTGCTGGGAATTGGTAAAACGCAAAAAATTGTTGATAATCCTGATTTAAGTCTTTTCACAAAAGGTGATTTACGCGAAATAAGTGCATTGCCTGTATTTAGCAAGAAAGCAGAATTAATCAGCATTCACCCTACCGAAAGCTACCAATTTTTACAAGGTACTGAGAAACAAATCGACAGCCTTAAAATACTCTATCCAGACGATTTTTGGAGTTCTTCTAAGTTTTTAGTGATGATGATTAATTAAGCTGCTTAATGGGAGTTTTCTTATTTGATGATATGATATTCGGGCCGGTGAAAAGTCGCCGACTCGGAGTTTCTTTGGGGATTAATCTCCTACCAAATCATGCTAAATTTTGCAATTTCAATTGCATCTATTGTGAATGTGGCTGGACAAAAAACAAACAGGCACTTCGCATGGAGCTGCCCAAAGCAGAAGAATTGTTGATAGCTTTGGAACAAAAACTTATCGAAACCAATGGTACTGATACCGAACCTGACAGCATAACCTTTGCAGGAAATGGCGAACCAACTATGCACCCGGAGTTTGATGTAATAATTCGCGAAACCATCAAGTTACGTGATACTTATGCCTCCAGGGCACTTGTAAGTGTGCTTTCAAATGGCAGTATGCTTCATAAACCAAATATCATCGAAAGCCTCAAACTTGCCGATAATAACATACTTAAACTGGATGGCGGAACAGAAGATACCATTCGCAAAATCAATATGCCGCTCAAGGCTTTCAGGCTTCATGATTATGTGAATCAGCTAAAACGTTTCAATGGGAAAATCATTATTCAAACACTTTTTGTACGAGGCAGATTCGGAAACGAAATCATCGATAATACCACTCAAAAAGAAATTGATGCCTGGCTTGAATTATTACAGCTTATCCAACCCCGAAAAGTTATGATTTACCCCATTGAAAGAGACACCCCGGCTGAAAATCTCGAAAAAATAAGCCTTGCGGAAATGAATCGAATTGCTGAACAAGTTTCAGCCAAAGGAATAAAATCTGAAGTTTTTGCCTGATCGAAATGACCAATTATCCACCTAAAATACTACTGGCCTTTTCTGAAACTTTTAATGAAGAAAAAGAACAGTTTTTTGATTGGTTGCTCAATAACGGCTACCCGGAACTTGCCGCACTCAGCAGCGCCATCAGAGGTAGCGAAGAAGCATTAAAATGGCTGCTGCAATACAAATACTTCCATTTGGCAGCACTCGATGGAGCAATCGATAAGCAAACCAAAGCACGCGATTGGCTGGTTAAATACAAATTTTCAATGTCTGTAATGCTTGCCGATGCTGTAAATGAGCATCAGGCTGCCCTCAATTATTTTCAGGATAATGACTTACATATCTTTTTGCTTATAGCCAAGCGCATTCGCGATTTCCGCAACAGACAAACCTTTGATTATCACAAGAAAAGATTCTAAAAACACAAAAGCAGGAGCGTGATAATCATGCCCCTGCTTTTTAAAAAAATATATCAGTATTAACTACATTTGGAATATCCACAGGAATTACAAGTGAGGCAACCGTCCTGATAGACCAGACTTTCATTAGATCCGCATTCAGGACAAGTACTTCCATCAGCTTTAGTTCCATCAGGAATATACCTTTTTATCCCCCTTACCACACCATTCTTCCAGGTATTGATACTGTCATCATCAAGGGTGAGGTTCTGAACCAATTCGATCACATAAGGCAATGGCATGCCATGACGTAAAATGCCTGAAATCAATTTGGCATAATTCCAGTATTCTTTATCAAAAGATCTTGACAAGCCTTCGATTGTAATTTTATATCCTTGTTTATCAGTAAATTGAAAATCGTAACGTGCTTTTTCACCTTTTACTTTCTCACGGATTACCACACCCGCCTCAACCCATGGAGGAAGGAAAAAGTCGTCTGCTTTTCCTGTAAAAATTTCGTAAGGTTTACCATTGAGTTTACCAACTACTGCAATCCATTTCTCATAATTATTTTGGAAGCGTACTACATCAGCTTCAAGTCGTTTCGGGCGCGGAGGTGCTGTTGTTTCCTTAAACTCTTCATTATCTGCATCCTTGGATTTTTTCTCATCGGCACTGATCAATACACCTGAGCGCGAACCATCGCGATAGATTGTCATTCCTTTGCATCCACTTTCCCAGGCGGTTTTATAAATGTCGCTCACCATTTCCTGATCCACTTCCTGCGGCACATTCACCGTAACACTTATAGAATGATCTACCCATTTCTGGATATCGCCCTGCATTTTTACCTTGCTAACCCAGTTGATATCATTGGAAGTGGCCTTGTAATAAGGCGACATTTTTATCACTTCCTTCAGTTGTGCATCTGGATAAGCTTTTACTTCATCTACATCAAAACCATTTACGGTTAGCCATGTTTCGAATTTAGGATGAAATACATTGTATTCTTCCCAGGAATCTCCAACCTCATCAACAAACCCTACTGTTACGTTTCTGTCGTTGGGGTTTACTTTTCTGCGGCGCTTGTAAGAAACCATAAACACCGGCTCAATACCAGAAGTGGTTTGTGTACAGATACTTACACTGCCTGTGGGCGCAATTGTAAGCATGGCGATATTACGACGACCAACACGTTTCATTTTTTCGTAAACCTGTGGATCGCTTTCGCGAATACGCGCTATGAAGGGATTATTAGCTTCACGTTCGGTGTTATACACTTCAAAAGCACCACGCTCTTCAGCCATATCTACCGAAGAACGATATACTTCAAGAGCCAGCATTTTATGCACTTCGGTCGAAAAGCTGATTGCATCAGGCGAACCATAAGTTTCGCCCAAAGCAGCAAGCATATCACCCTCGGCGGTGATACCAATTCCTGTTCTCCTGCCCTGAAGCGCTTTTTTTCTAATATTTTTCCAAAGGTTCAACTCAACCTGTTTCACTTCAATACTTTCTGGATCCGATTCGATCTTGGCTAAAATGGCATCAACCTTTTCTATTTCCAGATCTACTATGTCGTCCATAATACGCTGTGCCATGCGAGCATGTTTGGTAAATAATTCAGCATCGAAACTTGCATCTGTTGTAAAAGGTTTTTTTACATAGCTGTATAAATTGATTGCCAGCAGGCGGCAACTATCGTAGGCACACAAAGGTATTTCGCCACAAGGGTTGGTTGACAGGGTTTTAAATCCCAAATCAGCATAAGAATCCGGAATGGATTCATTGATTATTGTGTCCCAGAAAAGCACACCCGGCTCAGCTGATGCCCATGCATTATGAATTATTTTATCCCATAGCTTTTTGGCATCGGTTTCTTTAACAAAAATGGGATTTGATGAGTTGATAGGATATTGCTGAACAAAAGATTTATCTTCAATTACGGCCTTCATAAATTCATTTGTGATGCGCACTGAAACATTGGCTCCGGTAACTTTGCCTAATTCCATTTTGGCATCGATAAACTTCTCTGCATCCGGATGTTTCACACTTATGCTCAGCATCAAAGCGCCACGGCGACCATCCTGAGCCACTTCACGAGTTGAATTGGAATAGCGTTCCATAAATGGTACTACTCCGGTGGAAGTAAGTGCACTATTTTTTACAGGACTACCGGTAGGCCTGATATGCGACAAATCATGGCCAACGCCCCCACGACGTTTCATCAATTGCACCTGCTCCTGATCGATCTTCATGATGCCACCGTATGAATCCGAATTGCCTTCGTTGCCAATAACAAAACAATTGGAAAGTGACGAAACCTGAAAATTATTTCCAATACCTGCCATTGGGCTTCCCTGTGGCACGATGTATTTAAAATCCTTTAGCACAGCGTAGATTTCTTCCTCACTCACCGGATTCGGATATTTTTGTTCTATCCGGGCAATCTCAGCAGCAAGCCTTCTGTGCATATCTTCAGGAGTACGTTCGTAAATATTACCCTGGCTGTCCTTGAGGGCATATTTATTCATCCACACATTAGCAGCCAACACATCACCTTTAAAATATTCGGTGGCCCATTTGAGTACATCTTCATGGGCATATTTTGCGGTGGGAGTTTGTAAATGTTTTGGGATAGCTGTTACGTCATCTTTCACTTGATCTTCTTGTTCAATTTCGAGTATTTCAGGTCTTGTTCTTTTTTCAAGCATTTTCTCATAGAAATCACTTTTTAGTTCTTGTTTTTCAGTAATTTCCAGATTAGCAAACAAGTTGTTTTCCATTTTGTTAAAACCTTTGAGTTGTACGTTAATATTAGTTAAACCTTTTAAAAACAACAAAGCATCTAATGTTGTTATCCCTCAAAAAGGCTTTGCAAGATACAATCAAATTTTGGTGGATTCGGAAGGTATTTTTCAACGAAAGGTTGTTAATAAGTCAGCGATCCGAATAAAATCAAGCGGTTTTGACACTTATTCACCCGTTGTTAATTTTTTTCTTTGGAAAATTGAAAAGTTTGGCATAGGTATCTCAAATTTTATTACTTACTCCATAACATCTTAATTGCTATGGCTATTAATACAATTGCAAAGATTTTTCGAAGTAGATACACAGGAATAGCGATGGCAAACTTAGAACCCAAATATCCCCCAACAAAAAAAGCTGCGGCAATTATCATAGCATATTGCAAATTGAGGGCGCCTGCCTTGAAATAATTATAGGCTGCAAGCAATCCAATTGGTGGTAGCATAATGGCCAAACTGGTTCCTTGTGCCGAATACTGATCCATATGTAATATAAAAATAAGTGCCGGGATAATGATCAGTGCCCCGCCAATACCAATCAATCCACTAAAAATGCCGGCCACAAGACCTATTAAGATGAGAATGATAACTGTTGATGCTGCCATTTTTTTTAATTAAAAGTCAAGACTCAATGAAATATAAAATACCGGTTCGCTAATTTCCAGATCCTCAATTCCCCAGGCAACATCAGCCCTTATAAAATATCCCAGCAATGTTGTTCGTGCGCCAAATCCCATTCCGCCAACAATGGGGTCTTTCTGGATTTCGACCGAGATAGTCAGCGGGCCATTTTCGATATAAGATGTGTACAATGAGTTGGAAGGATCGTAAGGATTTGGTCCTGTCCATGCCGTGCCAACATCACCAAAAGCTACCAGCTGAAAATTCCGGACAAAATCGGAGCTAATGGGGTTTTGAAAAAGATAGCTAAATACCGGAAAACGAAATTCAGAGTTAAACACCACAAAACTATTCCCGTTTCTGATATTTTGATTAAAACCCCTCATATTCGTTGCCAGGGTTTGAAAAACATAATTCTGTGTGTAATCAATAGGCGTTTCCTGGTTAAAGCTCGGAATTAACCAGTTATCAACGCCTCCCATATAATAAATGAGTTTATCAGTACCAAAAGATGTGCTTCCTGCCACACGATTAGCCCATATGAAGTTACGATGCAATCGCTGATAGTGACGCCAGTCGAAGCCAAGTACGACAAAATTACTGGCGTTGGCATCAACCAATTGAAAATACTCCCCAAACACTTTTCCACGCATGCCGGTATGTAAATTCATTCCGATTTGCTTACTGTTATCGTAAACAAGTTCGGTTCGCAAGCCAAGCCAGTTTTGAAATTCATTTGCTCTGGCAAGATTTACCTGATCTGTTGACAGAAAGACCTTCTGATCGTTGCGATAGATCGCTGTTCCCCGAACACTTAAAATTTCACTAAATGGCCAGCTCAACATATAAAAGGCCTCATGCGAATAGGTACGGCTGATAAAGGTGTTTTGAAAATCTTCAATACTCTGCCTGTGCAAAACTATATGCTTATCCAACCTCTTTTTCAGGTTACTAAAGCTGGCGGCATACTCATTATTTATCAAGCTGGTATTCAATCTTACGCCACCGCTCAGCCGATAGTCCTCGAGTAAATCAGTAAGGTTTACGCCAAGAAATACATTAAATCCCGGATTGAGATAAATGGGTGATCCGCCACCTGAAAAAGGCTGATAACTGTAGTTGATATAGGTGAAATCGACCTGTGTAACCAGCTCGTCATAAAAATACTCCACATAGTAATTTCTTCTTTTTGGCTGAGGGGGCTCATCGGCTTCTTCCGTACGCAACATCATACTCACATCGCGCAAATCAGTGCGTTTGTTTCCGGCAATGCCGAATGCGCCCTGACGCACAGGCAAAGCCTGCTGTTTTAGCGTATCTGCAGGAAGAACCTGCCGGTACAGCATTCTGAACCGCTTTGGATTTATCTTATTTGTATCGGCTTCTGAGGCAACTTCCATTTGCTCCTTCTCAATCCTGTTTCGTGCAAAACTGGTCATAAAATCCGTTTTAAAAGCAGGCTCAAGCTCATAATCCTGAAGGCTAAAAAACTTCATTCTCTGATCATCAGGAAGCTGTAGTATTGTAGTTCCTTCGATGGGGTTATAACTAAAGTCAAGTATGCTTCTGGTATAATTAGTAAGCTGTTGCTGATGTGTAAAATAGCGGTAGTGAATCGTGGTATCAACATAATTGATAGCACTATCAAAACGGGCTTCAAAAAGGTTGTACACCCCGTTTCTGTCAGATAAAAACCGAAAATGTCCTTTTCCGGCATCATGCGGAAGGATTTCATGAGCAATTTGCTGATCGCTAACAGGCAAAAGCACCTGTTTTTTCTGACTGTAATCATAGGCAAAAAGCCTGAGCTGGCGACCATCAACAGGTTCGGGTTTATCCTGGATCTTAAGCGTGTCGGATTGTCGGTTCGAGCTAAAAATAATGCGCCGGTCACCATCCACAAAAACCGGATTCAAATCCGTATAATAATCAAAAGTGATCTGATCAAAAGTGTTGGACGGGATATCATAAACATAAATATCCGGTCGCCCCTGCTGTACGGCAGCCATCACTATTTTTGTTCCATTTTGACCATAGTCGATCGAAGTAATTTTTTGAACGGCGATCATATTGCGCGATTCAACCGAACGATCATCCAGATTATAAAAATGCAACCACAGTTTACCTTTTGATTCAGTTACAAATGCAAGTAATGTTCCAAGCGGATGCCAGCTCATCACAGGATAGCTTTCGTCGGGCATTTCATCGGAGCGATAGCCTGTTTGAAAAAGTTTTCGTTTTTTTCCGTTTTGCTGATCCTGCAACCAAAATCTTATTTTGCCTTCGTCGCGTGTGATATAACTTAAGTACCTGCCATCCGGACTTATGGTTGGTCTTTCGAAGCTACGGTAGCTCCGGTATTTCAAAGGGAGTGCTTTCGTGGGCAGACGGGTTTCCTGCTCTCCATAATACGCTTCGTAATGGGCATACCAGTTTTTGACAAGCTGCTTAAACTTTAGGCCTGTTACGTAAAGAAAGCCCTGCTGCACATTACGACTCATCTGCGTCATATGAGCAATTTCGGGCAAGGAAGCCGTCCCATATGTTTCTGTAATATAACGCCAAAGCGAATTCCCGGCAACCCGCGCATCTTCTCCTGTGAGGCGATTCAATTTTTTAAAACGTCCCGAAATGATTCCTTCGCGCAGTCTGTCGTCCATTAAGCTGTTCCAGTCTTCCGAAACAAAAGATAAAATACCTTCTTTGTACCAATCGGGCAAATTAAATATTGCTGTGTTGCGAATTTGCGCCCCAACACTACCGCCATACATCAGTTGATTAAGTAGCATTTCTGCTACACCCTTTCGTATTTGCTGCTCAAAATTTTGATAATTTCCATCGAAATAAAGTATCACTTTAGTGCCTAAAATCCGCGTTATTCCTCCGGTATTGTATTCTTGCTCAGAGGCTAATCCGATATTACTTTGTTTGAGATCGCTTAAGCTGTTAAAAATGATAAACTGGATTTTCTCGGTCAAACTACTCTGTAGCTTTCGTTCAAGCAATGGAACTTGTTGCCTGGCATATTCTGCTGTGTATAAGGCTAATTCGTTACCATTAAGGTAAAAATAAGTGTCAAAATCATCATAACGGTAATAGGTCCAGATGGTATTGTCCCACTGCACACGATTTTTTCCAAATGTTAAATTGGATCCATTGTAAAATTGAGCCTGTAAATCAACAACTGCAAAAGCCAACAGTAAGAAAATCAACAGCACCTTAAAAAAGGACCGCAGATTTTGAACGAAAAGGCATATAAGGTTGTTTAAAGCAATAACCATGGCTTAGCTTCTGTGGCGCTAAAGTACTATTTTTTTAACTGTTTAAACGGCCTACATTAAAGGTGTAAAACCTATTTTTGTTCAAGTTTAAAATCTTTTAAGACTAACTATATGCTTCAAATAAAAAGATTTGTTTTTAATCCGTTTCAAGTGAATACTTATGTGGTTTACGACGAAACAAAAAAATGTGTAATTATTGATGCTGCCTGCTCTGACCAAACTGAAGAGAAATTGTTGAGTCAGTTTATAACTGAAAATCAGCTTACACCAGTTCATATTTTAAATACACACAACCACATTGATCACATCCTCGGCAACGCTTTTGTTTCAGAAAAATACAGCCTTCCTATCACTGCTCACGCCGATGGTGAACGCTATCTGAGTAATGCTTTTGCACATGCACAGTCGTTTGGGCTCAACCTCTCGAAAATTGCCAAACCAATCGTAAAAATTGCAGATGGCGATTGGGTTTCGTTTGGGAACAGCCGTTTAAAGGTTTTGGCTGCTCCCGGCCATGCCGATGGAAGTGTTTGCTTTTATGATGAAACAACGCCCATGGTGATAGCCGGAGATGTGCTGTTTTACCAAAGCATTGGTCGCACCGACCTACCCGGAGGTGATTACGATATGCTTAAAGAAAGTATTTGGGGAAAATTGTTTGTGCTTCCTGATGAAACCATTGTTTATCCTGGTCACGGACCCGAAACCACAATAGGAAGCGAAAAAATCAATAACCCTTTTGTGGCAATCGGCTGACCTCTACAAGGCTTTTAGCAATCAGCTTATTTTCGAGATCCATCATACACTTGAAGTGTCCTTTGGGACAGCTGTCAAAACCAATTTTGCTGCAAGGTCGGCACGAAAGCTTATTGTTTTCAATAATCCTTACACGCTCCGGAAAGGCGGGAATGTAGGGATACATGCCTAACTGCGGAACTGTATTTCCCCAGACCGAAACTACCGGTTTATCAAATGCTGCCGCAATGTGCATCAAGCCTGTATCGTTTGTTAACACAGCATCTGCCCGCCGAATCATCTCGGCTGATTGTCCCAATGTGAGTTTTCCGCAAGCATTCCAGACCCTGCTGTTGCTATGTGATTCTATTTCTTTAGCGCGTATTTCGTCTTCCTCCCCACCGAGTAAAACTATTGGTCGCGGGAGTTGGTTAACAACTTCAGCAACTTTGGATACAGGTAAAATTTTAGTGTTGTGTTTCCCGCCAATAACTACTGCAAAAAACCCTTTTGATAGAAAATCAGGCAGTTCTGGTAGGTTTTGGATTTCCTCTTCAGCGATATAAAAATCAAGTCCCTTTTGATCGTTTTTTATACCCAACGACTTCACCGCCTCAAAATAGCGATCAACAATATGCACACTGGGCATGCGATCAATTTTAAAGCGAACAAGTAAATACTTCTGCCAGTTTAACTTTGGGAAGGTTACAGTTTTAATGCCCAACGAAATACGTAACTTAAACGATCTGAGATTTTTATGTAAATCAACAAGCAAATCATATTTTTCTGCCTTGAGCAATTCAATAATCTCATCAGGTGATTTTTCAACTCCAAAAACCTTATCTATATAGGGATTATTGGCATAAACCGACTGGAAAGATTTTCGGGTAATCACATGCAAAACAACAGGCTTGAGCTGCGTTTTGATCGCCCGAATTACAGGACTCGTCAACACGATGTCACCAATCGAACTAAGCCTGATGAGTAAAATTTTCATTTATACCGGAGATAAAAGCACACAAAAATACTTGGAATGCAACAACCTGACAAGTTTAATATTTAACCAAGGCATTAAGTTATTTCATTTACAGCAGTTTAAAAACGTTTCAGCTCTGATTATTAACGGATAATTATTTTAGCAATAATCAATTTCAACAAAATCGACAAAGGAACTTGGTTATTTTTGCAGCTGTTAATAAAAAGTTTTTTCATTTCATCAGGCAAATTATGAATACCCTTCAACGCTACGCTCTTGCTATTTTGAGTGGACTAATTTTAAGTGCAGCCTGGCCTGTTAATGGCTGGACTTATCTTATTTTCTTTGCATTTGTACCTTTATTTTTCATCCAGGATGACCTTGGCAAACCTGCAAATAAAGGAAGAGGTGGACAACTCTTTTTACTTGCCTTCGTCAGTTTTATTATCTGGAACAGCCTGACAACATGGTGGATATGGAATTCAACGCCAGGTGGAGGAGTTGCAGCCATCGTGCTTAACAGTACCTTTATGGCTACAACTTTCTGGCTGTTCCACTTCACCAAAGTACAGCTGTATCAAAACAAAAAAGGTTTAGCCATTTTACTTTTTTATTGGTTAAGCTTTGAATATTTACACATGAATTGGGATCTCAACTGGCCATGGTTAAATCTGGGTCACGTTTTTTCGCCCAAACATCACTGGATTCAATGGTATGAATATACAGGCGTTCCAGGTGGCACCGCCTGGGTGTTGCTAATAAATATGTTAGCTTATAAAAGTATCAAATCCGTTTTACAATGGAAAACCAAAGCACGTTCATTTGCTTTAAATTTCATATTGTTGGTTGCAATATGGATGATACCTATGATGCTTGGCGAACATCTTTACCGCAATTACGAAGAAAAAGGTGAACAGGCCGAAGTAATTATTGTGCAACCTAATTTCGACCCTTACACTGAGCAATACGTGCTGCCCGCTTCAGATATCGTCGATCGTAATTTGCAGTTGGCCAGCGGTTTGATTAACAAACCAGTTGATTTTATCATCAGCCCCGAGTCGGCCATACAGGAAGACATCTGGTTGCCAAGCCTACATCAATCGCCAAGCCTATCAACTTTGCAAGCGTTTGTCGAACAGCAACCGTCAACTGCTTTAATAATTGGCGCAAGTACTTTTAGTCCGGTAGCCAAAGATGAAGAAAAAGATTTTGCTGCACGCAAGTTTAGTAATGGTGAGGGCTATTATTTTGCGCATAATACCGCTTTTTATCTGGAGTCGGGTCAGAGCCCACAGTATTATCACAAAAGTCGCCTCACACCAGGTGTTGAAATGATGCCAAGCTGGTATTTCCTGCGGCCGTTGCGCTCCCTGGCAATTGATTTAGGTGGCACAGTAGGCACTTTGAAAGTCTCAGATCAAAGAACAGTGTTCAAAGGGAAGGATGATCGCTTTATAGCCGGGCCGTTGATTTGTTATGAATCCGTTTATGGAGAGTTTGTTACAGGATTTGTTCGTAATGGAGCAAATATTTTGTTTATTATAACCAATGATGGCTGGTGGGGAAATACTCCCGGACACCGGCAGCATATGGACTTTTCAATTTTGCGGGCAATTGAAACCAGGAGAAGTATTGCGCGCTCAGCTAATACCGGAATTTCTGCTTTTATCGACCAGCGGGGCGATGTGTTTCAGGCCACACCCTATTGGGAGTCCACGGCCATCCGACAAAAACTAAGCACAAACGAAAAGCTTACTTTTTATGCTAAAAACGGTGATTACATAGCAAGAATTTCAGCATTTATTATGGCAATTTTTCTTTTAACGGCATTTGCCAAGAGTCTGATGAACAAAGGAAAGCTATATTAAAAGCCTGATGATGAATGGTAAACCAATGGCGCCACAAATCAGTCTTGGTCCTTTTCAAGGCATCACGGATCATATTTACAGAAATCTGTTCATGACATATTTTGGAGGGGTGGACAAACTTTACACGCCATTTTTCACGGGCATTCATAAAACTGAGGCTAAAAATCTTAAGGGTGCAGCCTTGGATCCGCATTTAAATGATACTTCAATCCTTGTTCCACAAATATTAAGTAACGATGGCGCTGAGATTATAAGGTTTGCAAGATTTTGTGCAAAAAATGGATTTAACGAAATCAACCTTAATATGGGCTGTCCTTTTCCACGCGTAGCACGCAAAAAAAGAGGAAGTGGCCTGCTGCCTTTTCCGGAGCTTGTTGAACAAATACTATCAGAATACTATGAAAATCCTCCTTTGAAGCTGAGTATTAAATGCCGATTGGGTTATCAGGAATCAACTGAAATCAATGCACTTATTCCAATTTTCAATCGCTATCCATTGCATGAAGTTATTATTCACGTGCGCACTGGTAAGCAACTCTATAAAGGAATTGCTGATCAGGCGTCTTTTGCAAAAATCAAAAACCAACTGAATCAGATTCCAGCCTATAACGGAGATATCTTTTCAAGCGATCAAATGATTCGATTACAGAACCTGTTGCCTGACGTTGTTCATTTTATGCTGGGCCGGGGCTTGCTGGCAGATCCTTTTCTTGCAGCAGAAATTAAAGGGCAAACTTATATTGACAAACCAAAAATATTAAAGGAATTTCTGGAAGCGACATTTGAAGCCAGATTGGTAGAAACAAATTTCGCCCTCACAACGCTCGGTCGTATGAAAGAGCTCTGGGGATACTTAAGATGGTCATTTGATGATCCGGTGAATATCTGGCGTTTAATTCGTAGAACAAATGCACTTGATAATTATAAGGAAACCGTAGGCAAAGTTTTTGCTGATTTTGAATGGAAAGGTGCGGGATTTGCGCAAAAAACAAATATGAATCTAATCAAGTAAGACTTTTTTCAACATCTTGATCCTACTTTAGTTTTCACTAAAAATTGCTGTATTTAAGTTTGGTTTTCTCATAAATAACATTTAGTTTCTTACTTATTTTCGTTAATTATTGAAAAATAGTTATTTATTGCTTTGATTTTAATTTTATATTAAATAATTTTGTCATTCGGGTACTTTTAATATAACGTTATGCTTGCGTTTAATTCGACTAAGTACTTAAAAAGATTGATTAAAATTTTCTCTTTTAGATATTTAGATATTTGGCTTGTATATATAAGTGAAGTAATATTTAACCTTTAATATATTTAAACAAAACGCATATGAAATATTCCAGCAAACTAAACGAATTCGACATTCTTGATTTATTGAACGAATACCAATCAGAACTTCGTAAACTGAAGCACAAGGTAGATTTTGTAAAGTCGAAAATTGCTGATTTAGAAGAGCAATACAGCGTTATAAAAAAAATCAAGTCCAACTTTAAACCTGTTGAAGAAGTTACTTCAGAACATACTGAAGATGCCCCAAAAGTAGAAACCTCAGTAACAAAGAAGGAAAGAAAACCTTATCCGCTTTCAGATTGGGACAAATTTATTATTCAAACAATAGCGGAACGCGGGCACGCAACACTCAGTAAAGAGATTTATGATTCAGTAAAACAGAAAGCTATAGAAGCCAACATTTTTACAACAGATGATAAATCAAAGGCTAAAATTAATCAATGTCTGGTAAAATTGACAAACAGACGCGAGGATTTGCGAAAAGTTAAATACAAAGGCAGAGGATTTGCTTATGCGCTGCCGGATTGGTACGATGAACGTAACCGTTTGAAGAAAGAACACAAAATCCAATAAGAAGCCTAAAAGTGTTGAGCCGCATATGATTGCGGCTTTTTTTTGCTCAGCTTCCAAAACCATAATAACTCTGACCGCTTTCCTTGCGACGTTTCAGGGTATTATCAATCACCTGACGCTTCTGATCTTCGGTGTAACTATCCCATTGCGCCACTTCTTCGGCAGACCGAAAACAACCTACACAGATATGATCAACATCGTAAGTACAAATTAACTGGCAGGGTGATTTTATTTTTTTCTTGAGCATATCAATAATAAATTTTGACTTAAAAACAGCCTATAATCAATTTTTGTTCAGCCAAAGTACTAAGGTTGCTGCAATATTGCCAAACCCTTTGTCTTGGTACCAAACCAAATATTACCTACATCATCAACAAAAATCGAAGTGACCCAATCTTCGGGTAAGCCATTGGCTGCGGTATAAGTTTTCCAGGTGATACCATCAAACTTTGAAACGCCATATTGCGTTGCAAACCACATATTACCTTCTAAATCTTCAGCAATAGCATCTACCCTGCTGTAAACCAAACCATCTGATGTACTATAATCTAACACATTGTCACCATCAATACTGCTCACACCAGCCAGCGAACCCACCCAAATCCGTTGTTTACTGTCAATGAACAAATCCAAAACAAAATCAGCAAGAGGCAAATCGGCAAGAAAAGTCTGCCAATTACTCCCATTAAACCGTGATATTCCAAACTCTGTCCCAAACCATTTATTTGCTTGCTGATCAATCACCACATCACGTACTATATTATATACCAAACTATTACCCTGATCTTTCTGATAAATAATCCAGGAAGCACCATCAAAATAAGTAACCCCTTTGCCCGTGGCGATCCAAGGGTTTTGCTGAGCATCAAGTTCAACGTTATAGAGATAATCATAACTCAAAACACTTTCGGCATTATAATTCACAAATTGATTTCCAGATAAAACCGAAAGACCATAAGGTGTTGCAATCCAAACGACGTCATCACTAGCCACAGCCAGGCCATTCACCTGATGATGTATCAGCCCCTGGGGAGTATTGTAATTTTTGAAAGCATTGCCATCATAGGTAGATAAACCAAATTCTGTCCCAATGTACATGCTTGATGATCCCTGAGCAACACAAAGCACATTATTGTTTACTAAGCCGTCTTTCGAGGCCAGGTATTTCCAGTTCTCAGTTACTGGTTTTGGCCTTGAATCCTTCTCGCAAGCAGCGAAAAGTATTACAACAAAAACAATAAGCAGCAGTCCGTACTTTTTCATATAAGTGGTTTTTCTTCGTTCAAATTCATCCTGATACGCGAAGCAACAATATCTATTGCCACCTGATTAGCACCTCCTTGAGGAATAATGATATCAGCAAAACGCTTTGTTGGGTCAATAAACTGCAAATGCATCGGTTTTACAAAATGCTCGTAATGTTTTAGTACTTCCAGGAACGACCTTCCCCGCTCCTCTATATCGCGCTGAATTATTCGCATAAGCCGATCATCACCATCAGTATCCACATAAATTTTAATATCCATTCTTCGGCGAAGTTCGGCATTGGTAAGCACAAGAATTCCTTCAACAATAACCACTTTGGTAGGTTTAACGGGAATGCTTTCTTTCGATCTGGCACAGCTTACATAAGAATAAATTGGCATAGGTATCGTTTCGCCCCTTCGCAAGCGGTCGATATGATCAATTAACAAATCAAATTCTATCGATGCCGGATGATCAAAATTAATCTTTTTCCGCTCGTCAGCAGATAAATGACCATTATCGCGGTAATAAGCATCCTGCGAGATTACAGAAACTGAGCTGTTCGGGAGTGCCCGAATAATTTTTTTTACGACCGTAGTTTTTCCAGAGCCAGATCCTCCGGCAATCCCGATAATTAGCATTTGCGGTTCTTTTCCGTGGTTTTGATGGCCAAATTTACAGGTTTTTTAATAATACATTCCGCTAAATCAATAAAAGACATTGAAATTCAAACGATAAAAAAATCAGCCAGATCAAACAGACCTGGCCAATTCATAAAATCCCAAAGTTAAACTCAGCAAAACTATCTTTCAAATAAAGCTTAATAGCCTTAATATCTGTTTTATAACAGAAAACTCATCATAATCCCTGCCGCAACAGCCGAACCAATAACACCAGCTACATTAGGTGCCATAGCATGCATCAAGAGGTGATTTGAAGGGTCATTTCTTAGTCCTTCGTGCTGCACTACACGCGCGCTGTCGGGGACAGCCGAAACACCTGCAGCACCAACCAAAGGATTAATTCTGTTATCTCCTTTGAGGAAAATATTCATCACCTTAGCAAAAAGGACTCCGCCGGCAGTGGCAACCATAAAAGAAAGGGCACCCAACACAAATATCAGGATTGATTCACCTGTTAAAAAGACATCAGCCTGAGTAGAGGCTCCTACAGTTAGTCCAAGAAGAATAGTAACTATATCAATCAAACTATTTCGGGCAGTATCTGCCAAACGCTTGGTCACGCCACTTTCCTTCAAAATATTTCCAAAAAACAGCATCCCTAATAGAGGAAGTGCTCCGGGAGAAATAAAAGTTGTAAGGATTAATCCAACAATAGGAAACATGATTTTTTCGAGCTTACTCACCGAACGCGGGGGTTTCATACGAATCAGCCTTTCCCTTTTAGAGGTAAGCAATCGCATTATAGGCGGCTGTATTACAGGCACAAGCGCCATATAAGAATAAGCTGCGATGGCAATCGGACCTATCAAATTTTTCGTCTCGTAGCCATGTACGATTGTTCCATTCGCAAGTTTTGAGGAAAGGAAGATAGCCGTTGGGCCATCAGCACCGCCAATTATACCGATTGAACCAGCTTCGGGCATATTAAAGCCAAGATACAAAGCGCCCAGAAAGGTTAAAAAGATGCCTACCTGAGCGGCAGCACCCAGCAGCATCAATCTAGGATTAGATATAAGTGAAGAAAAATCGGTCATAGCGCCAATTCCGAGAAATATCAGCGGCGGATAAATACCTTTTAATACACCATAGTAAAGATAGTTGAGCACACTACCTTCCTGATAAATGCCCAACTGAAGATTAACACCTCCATCTTGGAAAAATGGAATATTACCGATGATAATTCCGGAGCCAATTGGAACCAGCAAGAGCGGTTCATAATTGTGGCGAATAGCCAGATAAATAAAAAACAAGCCTATCAAGATCATTACCAGGTTTCCGCTGGTAACATTTCTAAATCCTGTAAAACTGATAAACTTATTTATTCCCTCCATAGTTTTTTCGATGGCGAATTTGGCAAAAGGCACGTCTTTATCAGCTGAAGTAGTTGCTGCTGCTGAAGTAGCCGTTTCGGGCAACACACGGTTTGCCATTCCAGGATTTGTTACTACCAATAAATTGAGCAGCATCAACAAACCCAAAATCGCAAATACAGTTAAGGCTTTTTTTAGCTCCATGATGCTATTCCATTTCAAGTAAAACATCACCCTGTAGCACGCTGTCGCCCGGCTGCACTTTCAAAGTTTTTATAGTGCCGTCTTTTTCAGCCAAAAGGTTGTTCTCCATCTTCATGGCCTCGTAAATCAGGAGTTTATCCCCACGCTTTACCTGATCACCCTGTTTCACGAAAACCTGCATAATATTTCCCGGAAGCGGTGCCATTACTTTTGAAAGTGTGGCTTTGGTATCCTTTACCTCTCTTTTGATTTCGTGCGACCCAGATGGATTAGGGCGCGAAGGACGAACGAGAATTGGTGTCTTCGACTCCATTTTTTTGCGTTCTATCTCAATATGATAAGGTGTGCCATTAACTTCTACTTCAGCAATTGATCCTTCAAGCTTCAGCACATCCACCTCATAATTATTACCACTTATTGTAAATTTAAAACTTCTCATGATTACTGTTTTAGCGATTCAAATTTCTCAATCCGTAAATTTTTGAACTCCATGGCGAATATGTTCTGGACACTTTTTTAATCGTCAACACATTGCTCTCCACATCATGCAGCTGGTAGGATATATAAAGCGCCATGCTGATCGCTGCGGCTACTTCCCCGGGAATGGAAAAATCCTTTTCATCTTTCGTAGCATCAAGTTTGCCTTGCCTGCGCAACTTCGATCTAAGCTGCATATTCAACAGCTTACTGATCTGAAAGAAAACAAAGTAAAGGACTACCAATGCGGCAAAAACAATCAGATATCCTACCACAGAAATAACAACTCCTTCGATGAGTGTGGTTTCAGGTATGTCAACAAATTCCGATAATAAAAACATAAGGTGCTGTTATAAGGGTATGTTGGAATGTTTTTTTGGAGGATTTACATCCTTTTTAGTGGCTAAAGCCTGCAAAGCTCTTATCACCCTAAAGCGCGTATTTCGCGGCTCAATTACGTCATCGATATAGCCAAAACGAGCCGCTTCGTATGGGTTAGCAAATTTCTCGCGGTATTCAGCTTCCCGCTCTGCGATAAAGGCTGCACGTTGTACCGGATCTTTTATTTCCAGAATCTTGCGTCCTTCAAGCACTTCAATTGCTCCTGCAGGCCCCATAACCGCAATTTCAGCTGATGGCCATGCATAATTGATATCGCCACGAAGTTGCTTTGAACCCATTACGTCATGAGCTCCACCATAGGATTTTCGGAGGGTAATCGTAACCTTTGGCACAGTGGCTTCACCATAAGCAAACAATAATTTTGCTCCGTGAATAATGATACCGCCATATTCCTGGCCACTTCCGGGAAGAAATCCCGGTACATCAACAAGTGTAACAATAGGAATATTGAAAGCATCGCAAAAACGAACAAAACGAGCTGCTTTTCGACTGGCATCAATATCAAGAACACCTGCCAAAAAATTAGGCTGATTAGCTACTATGCCAACAGGCATTCCATTGAATTTCGCAAAACCAACAACAATATTTTTAGCATAATTGCGATGTATTTCGAGAAACTCTCCATCATCAACTATTGCATGAATAATATCAGTTACATCGTAAGGCTTGTTTGGATTGTCAGGAATAATCTGATTTAAGCCATCTTCCAAACGATTTATGGGGTCGTTACATTCCACCAACGGCGGATCTTCCAGATTATTCTGAGGTAAATAACTCAGAAGCTTGCGAATCAATAAAATTCCCTCTTCTTCATTTGTAACCACAAAATGGCTTACACCGGATTTGGTTCCATGCACCCAGGCACCTCCCAAGTCCTCAGTAGTAATATCCTCGCCCGTTACGGTTTTTGTAACTTTTGGACCTGTTACAAACATATAACTCGATTGCTCACTCATAAGCACAAAGTCGGTGAGTGCCGGCGAATACACTGCGCCACCTGCACAAGGACCAAAAATGGCTGAAATTTGAGGAATAACCCCCGATGCCAATATATTACGCTGAAATATATCAGCATAACCTGCCAAACTTTTTACACCTTCCTGTATGCGGGCTCCTCCGCTATCGTTGATCCCGATAAGCGGTGCGCCAACCTTCATGGCCTGATCCATCACTTTGCAAATTTTTGCAGCAAAAGTTTCGGATAAGGAGCCACCAAAAACTGTAAAATCCTGTGAAAAAACATAAACCACACGACCATCAATAGTTCCGTGTCCGGTTACTACGCCATCACCTAAGTATTGTTGTTTCTCAAGTCCAAAATCTGTGGAACGATGCGTTACAAACATGTCGAACTCTTCGAAGCTGCCTTCATCAAGGAGCAGGTCAATACGCTCGCGGGCAGTTAGTTTACCCTTTGCATGCTGAGATTCAATACGTTTTTCGCCACCACCTTTTTTGGCTTCAATACGCTTATCCAGTAATTCCTGGATTTTTTGTTCAATTGCCATAAAAACAGATATTATTTGTTTTTGTCTTCACATAATTCAGTTAAAACGCCAAAAGTCGATTTGGGATGTAAAAAGGCAATATGCAAACCTTCAGCACCCTTGCGTGGCTTTTCATCAATCAGCCTGATTCCATTATCTTTGGCATCTTCAAGAGCACCTTCCAAACCTTTAACGGCAAACGCGATATGATGAATGCCCTCTCCCTTTTTTTCGATGAATTTTCCAACAGGCCCTTCCGGATCAGTACTTTCCAACAACTCAATCTTGGTTTCACCAACCTGAAAGAATGCCGTACGAACCTTTTGATCTTTTACCTCTTCAATTGCATAACAAGCCGTTCCCAATAAATTTCTATAGTATGGAATAGCCTCCTCAAGCGTTTTGACAGCAATTCCAATGTGCTCTATATGAGATGGTTTCATGAAATATGATTTTTTGTTAATTTTTTCACAAAAGTATAAATTATTTCATTGGCCAACCCTATAGCTCACCTATTTTTTTTAGTATTTATCCTTAAAGATATCAATTTAGAAACTTTCTAAGCTAAAAAGAACATGTGCAATTACGGACACAAAAAAACCCGCCGAAGCAGGTTTAAATTTTCAAATAAAGTTTATTTTAATCAATTTGGATCGTAGGCCCATTTTAACCAGATCGAACCCCACGTAAAACCACCACCAAATGCCGTTAGAATCAAATTATCTCCTTTTTTGAGCTGGTTTTCCCATTCCCACAAACAAAGCGGAAGGGTTCCGCTGGTAGTATTACCATAGCGCTGAATATTAATCATCACTTGCTCTTTTTTGATGCCCATCCTGCGAGCAGTTGCGTCAATGATACGCAAATTTGCCTGATGTGGCACCAACCAATCAATATCGTCTGATTTCAATCCATTTTTATCCATGATGCCAACAGCAACATCCGACATTTTGGTAACAGCAAATTTAAAAACAGCCTGACCTTCCTGATAGATAAAATGCTCTCTGGCATCGACAGTTTCATGCGATGCAGGTTTTACTGATCCCCCGGCTTTTTGATGCAGGTGTACCATACCCGAACCATCCGCATGCATCAATGCATCCATAACACCTAACTCCTCTGCAGTTGGCTCAAGCAAAAGCGCTCCGCCCCCATCACCAAAAATAACGCATGTTGTGCGATCTGTGTAATCAACAATCGACGACATTTTATCAGCACCTACTACTATAACTTTTTTGTGTGTGCCACTTTCAACAAATTTCGAAGCAGTAATTATAGCATATAACAATCCGGAACAAGCTGCGTTTATATCGAAGCTAAAAGCATTTTTTATACCACAATTGTGGCTGATAATATTGGCTGTTGCCGGAAACTGCATATCAGGAGTAACGGTGGCACAAATCAGCAAATCCACCTCTTCAGGTTTTGTTCCTGTCTTTTGAAGCAGACCCTTAACCGCTTCAGCACCAATTACTGAAGTTCCTTGTCCTTCACCTTTTAAAATATGTCGTTCTTTAATACCAGTGCGCGAAATTATCCATTCGTCGTTGGTATCAACCATTTTTTCAAGTTCCTGATTTGTCAGGATATAATCCGGCACCCAGCCATGGATTCCGGTAATAGCAGCATGAATTTTGGTCATTATTTTTAGATTAGTACAAAACTGTCAGGTTAATTATTGTCCGTACTTAGCCATTGCATTTCTTATTTGGCCATGCAAACCCGACTGAGCCACGTTGCGGAGCAGCAACATCATATTTTTTATTGCAAGCGGACTGCTAATTCCATGTCCGATCACAACAGCTCCATTAATGCCGATAATCGGGCTACCACCATGAAATTCGTAGTTAAAGCGACTAAAATAGTCATCAAGCAATCCACGCTTCTCCATCAAACGATACATCGCTTGAATTTGCTTGATTACGACATTTCCGGTAAAGCCATCAGTAATCACAACATCGGCACGGTCATTAAATAAATCACGACCTTCAACATTCCCAATAAAGTTGTAATAAGATGCCTCTTTCATCAACAGATATGCGGACTGTACCAAAAGATTTCCTTTCTTTTCTTCCTGCCCGATATTCAATAATCCTACCCGCGGATCGTTGATGCCAAGAACATAACGTGCATACAATGCTCCAAGTAAACCATATTGATAAAGCACATCTGGTTTAGCATCTGGATTGGTGCCCACATCCATGATGATGTTGTTTCCACCATCCAGTTTTGGAACCATCACAGCACTGGAAGGTCTGATAACTCCCGGTATTGTATTGATAGCATAAACCGAACCCACCATCATGGCGCCACTGTTGCCGGCGCTGGCAAAACCATCAATTTTGCCTTTACGCAGCCATTCAAACCCTACAACAATTGATGAATCTTTCTTATGTTGAAATGCTTTGAGTGGTGAATCTCCCATCTCAATAACGCCAGGTGCATGCACCAACTCCAATTGCGTAGCATTAATTTCAGCTGCTTGGAGATAGCTCTGAATCCGCACCTCATCACCAAATAGAACAAGTGTGTCCTTCTCTGGCAGTTCTTGCAGCAAGAGCGGAATGCTGTCGAGTGTTGATTGGGGAGCAAAATCGCCACCTGAAACGTCGAGACCAATTCGCATGAAGGTTCAGTTTAGGTTAAAAGCCTTTTATTAGGCTTTTGCTCCTTCCATCACCAATTGACCTTTGTAATACAGGTCGCCATCAACATAATAAGCCCTGTGATAAACATGAATAGCACCTGTTACGGGACATTTGGCCAAATTTGGCAACTCTGCTTTGTAGTGTGTTCTTCTCTTATCTCTTCTGGTTTTCGACGTTTTACGTTTAGGATGTGCCATTGTAATTATTATTAAATATTAAACCTCTTAAATATTAGCTATTTCAATTTCTTCTTAAGCCCTTCAAGTGCCTGCCACCGTGGATCTGTTTCTTCGGTCACTGTTAATTGTTCAAGCCTGGATAGCACTTCAGGATCACATCCTGATGAACCATCTTTTTTGTCAGGATGCACCCTGCGCAGCGGGAGCGACAATAAAATATACTCATAAAAAAGATGATTCAAATCAAGCTGATGCTGATCGGTGGGAATAACCAACACCTCATCATCTTCCTCATGAAAAGATTCGCCGTACTTAACATAAAGACTATAATCTGCTTCAACTGCGTGCATAAAATTTTCGTTGCAACGGTCGCAAGGCACCTCAACAGCTCCCTTCAAATCAAAATCAAGCGTTAGCATATTATCCTGTTTGTCCAAATCAAGGTGAATACTTACGCTTCCTTTTTCGATTTCGGCATAGTCAATCCCATTGAAAACAGCATCATTAACTACGAAATCATAGCTATGAATACCGGCTGAAAGCCCTGCAATTGGAACGATAAACTCCTGAAATGGTTTCACTGTTAAGCACTTAAAAATCGGGCGGCAAAGATATACATTAATCTTTTGTTCTACAAATAATTATTACTGCATAGAATGATAGCATCCAAGCAGCAACCACAAAACTAATTCAAAAAAATAATTGATAAGCCAAATGAAAAAAATATTTGTTATTTTTTTAACACATCAAAGGATTTTATAAATTCGCAGGCTAAAACCATGTTAAAACCGGACAGTATTACCTCGTTTTAAAAGGCTGACCGGAATCAGGATTAATAACTTAACACATTTAATACTATGATGTTACTCAATAAAATTATTGCCGGGATGCTTCCCTTCCTGCCTAAGGGCTTTGTTTGGTTGTTTTCGAAACGGTATATCGCTGGTAAAAAGATTGAAGATGCCATTAGCGTAAGCAGGCAATTGAACCAAGAAGGCATAATGGTTACCATAGATTTACTCGGAGAGTTTATCACACGAATTGATCAGGCCACAGCAAACAAAGACGAGTACCTGCAAATCATCGAAACCATTCAGGCAGCTAATATTAATGGTAATTATTCCCTAAAGCCAACAATGTTTGGCTTGCTGCTCGACAAAGAAATTGCGTATAAATACATCCGCGAAATCGTAGCCAAAGCTGCTTCTTATAACAATTTTGTTCGTGTTGACATGGAAGACTCGCAATGTGTGGATTTGGAAATCGAACTCTTCCGTAAACTAAAAGCCGAATTTCCTAAAAACGTTGGTTTAGTACTTCAGGCTTATCTTAAAAGGACAAAAGGCGATATCAAAAACATGCTTGACTTACAAAAAGAAGGCATTCCTGTAAATTATCGCCTGTGCAAAGGGATTTACGTGGAGCCTGCAGAAATTGCTTACAAAAAGTACGAAGTTATCAATGAGCATTTTCTGGAAGACCTGGAGTACATGTTCCAAAATGGGATATATGCGGCAATTGCCACACACGATAAACCGCTGGTTGAAGGCGCCTACAAATTGATCGAAAAGTACAAAGTGCCCAAACATATGTATGAGTTCCAAATGCTTTATGGCGTGACACCTCAGCTGCGCAAATCCATTGTTGATGATGGGCACCGCATGCGTATCTATGTTCCGTATGGAGAGCAATGGTTTGCCTACTCCACACGCAGACTAAAAGAGAATCCGGGAATGGCCATGGATATTATCAAAGCACTATTTGTGAGAGGATAATCATCAAACAGCATATTTTCGCTAAAAAAACCGTCAGATTGCTAATTTCTGACGGTTTTTTTATTGCACTAAAGTTTTTACAAAAGCCACTTTTATTTAGAATAGTTCTGAATTAGAATAATTTAACTCATTTTTAAAGAGGTTTTTGTATTTTTCGGATTTAAAAATTATCAGCTCCTGATTATCAGCGCATCTGAAATGTAAAAACCAATCTAAATATGAAACATCTCATCATAGGTCTTTGTGCCTTTTTGATATCATTAGGTATTGAAGCCAGTGACAGCTTGCCGCAACCAGAAAACAGGTTGTACAGGCAAGTGGCACCCTCAGCATTAATTCAATTTGACAGTGTTTCAAGTCATCCGTTGCTTATCGGTTTTTCAGCTTTGAATTTTGAAGCTATAAAAATCAGTTATCAGCGCAATGGCTATTTTACCGACAGTTTGATTACGGCTGATTCGGTCAATGCAACTTTCTGGAATAAAACTCTTTACGGAACTAAGAGCTTTTTTGTTTTAGCAAAATCAAACTCAAGCAATGCAATGGCTCTTTTCTCTCCTATAGCCTCAGCCATTTTCCTTTTAATCATGATTCCGTTACTATTCAGCCTGTTCTTTGTTCGGCTGAAATTGAAATCACCTTCCTTGCCTGAGAATTTTATTGATCAAAATGATGATCAAAGCCAAGTGGAAGAAGAATCTGAATCAAAAAACTCAAAAACAACAGCATCATGAGTGAATTCCTCTACGAAAAACGCGTTGATAGCGACAAAAAGCTTGAACAGGAATTAAGATCATTGATCAATGATTGGGCAGCGAAAACACCACATCATCCCTTTAAAAATCTTGGGTCTGACATTAAAATAGAAGCCATTTGGTATAAGCCGGCTTATCCTATTCACATCCAAAGCCAGTTTGAAGAGCGAAGCAAAGGACAAGACCATGAGCCATTCCGAAAACAGGAAATTCCTGAACAACTTTATTATGAGACCAGTGATTTCAACGCTTGGGATATTAAACTACCAAAGCTTAAAGGTTTTAAAAATGAAACAAAGAAGTTCTATGTTGAGGGGTCGCAGCATGTTGAAAATTGCCACACCTGCGATGCCCGGGGATGGATCACCTGTGTGCAATGCCATGGTAAAACTACAGTTACATGTCCGCGCTGCAGTGGAAAAGGAAAAGTTAATTGTAGCAGTTGTGGTGGCACTGGAAAAAGAAATTGCGGAAATTGTGGTGGCTCTGGTTATACCAGTCGGCAGGTGCAACGTTCAAGACAAGTGTGGGTGCAAGGCCCTTCTAATTCATCTTCTGGAGGATATTACAAAACAGAATATTATACCGAAACTGTAAGAGACAGATGCGGCAGCTGCGGGGGTACCGGCAAAAAAAACTGTTCAACCTGCAGTGGAACAGGAAAGGTACGGTGCGGCACTTGTTCGGGTAATGGATATATTACTTGTCCACGCTGCGGGGGAACAGGCAAAAACACCTGCCCCACCTGCGAAGGAGAAACCCAACTGATGCACTACCTTTATGTGCAGCGCGACCTGAGCACCATGGTCAAACAAAGTTGTATCATTCATTCAGAAGTCTTTGACAGATTTCCCCAATACCTGGATGAGTATCAAAACTACAGCTCCAAAAGCATTTTTAAACTAAAGGACAATCATTTAGCTGATAATGTTATACCCGAAGAAACTCATCTGAACAAATTTATTAACGACTTCCTTTCAAAACATCACGAGGTAGAAAAACCAGATCATATTTTGCAGTATGAGCAAATAGAAGTTTCTCGCATCGAAACCTGGGAGCTTTACTACAGTTTTAAGGGTAAATCCTATGCCGTGGTCTTCATCGGAAAGGAAAAAGAACTTATACCAGGCGAAAGTCCCATATCAGATGTTGCATTTGATCTTTGGAATGATGGTATAAAAGCCGCAAAGCTAATGCGCAACGCTGTTGCATTAAGCAAGCTAAAAAAAGCCAAAGACATTAATACTTATGAGGTAAGAGAGCAGGTATATGAAGCCGTTGAAAAGGTAAGAGAAAAAGTAAATCAGGGATACCGAACCGGAAGCTTACTGGGGTTATTATTCCTCCTTTTTCCGGGCATTTTTATTTTTTACAACTATTACACCCAAATAAACTATGTATTGCCCTTTGTTTCCTTTTTAAACAATCCTGATCATTTTTTATTCGATTTTCACAGCTGGTCGCAAACTTTAATGAGTTTGCTTTTGGTTTTTGGCGCCAGATCGAGCAGTAATAGTATTTTGACCAAATTGGAGAATAAAATTCCATCTGTAATATTCAGGTTCGCATTAGGCTTTATTTTTACAGTTATACTGACCCTAATTTACACAGGTATTTGGGCAGGCCTTAATGTAATTGGAATTAGTTTGATCGTTACCTTTATCGTTTGGCTTGGCTATTGGATAATCAAAATAATCTTAATCGTTCTTGGCTTGGCTATTGGTTTAATAATCTGGCTGGCAAAGATCGTTTGGGAAATATTGAGCTGGATATACGGCTTATTCTTCTAAGCAAATCCTTGTTTTACTCAACAATAACAAGGTAATAATTTTTCTTGCCTTTTTGAATAAGGATATATCGCCCATTCAATAAATCAGAATTGGAAATTTGATAAGTATCATTCACCTTTTCTTTATTGACGGAGAGGCCATTATCTTTGAGCATGCGGCGCGCTTCCCCTTTTGAAGCAAAAATTGCTGTTTCAGCAGCCAGAAATTCGGTGATATCACGTCCTTCGCTTACTTTTTCTTTTGAAACTGTAACGGTTGGAACGCCATCAAAGACACTGAGCAGGGTTTTCTCATCAAGCCTGCGCAAGGCCTCGGTGGTTGCTTTTCCAAACAAGATTTGAGAGGCTTCTTCAGCGCCTTTCAGGGCTTCTTCTGAATGAACCCTGATAGTTATTTCGCGAGCCAATGCCTTTTGAAGCACACGTAAATGCGGTGCCTGACTGTGTTCCTCAATCAATTTATCGATCTCATCGCGACTCATCAAGGTGAATATTTTCACATATTTAGCGGCATCCTCATCTGAGCAATTAAGCCAAAATTGATAAAAAGCATAAGGCGTGGTTTTCTCCGGATCGAGCCAGATATTACCGGACTCTGTTTTGCCAAACTTTCCACCATCAGCTTTGGTAATAAGTGGGCAAGTGAGTGCAAACGCCTGATTTTCGGCACCCATTTTTCTGCGGATCAACTCTGTTCCAGTTGTGATATTCCCCCATTGGTCAGAGCCTCCCATCTGCAACTTGCACTGTTTGTGTTGATATAAATACAGAAAGTCGTATCCCTGAACCAATTGATATGTAAACTCTGTAAACGACATTCCGCTGGCGCTTTCGGCCGACAAGCGCTTTTTTACAGAATCCTTCGACATCATGTAGTTTACAGTGATATGCTTACCCACATCACGGATGAATTCCAAAAAGCTGAAATCTTTCATCCAATCGTAATTGTTCACCAATTCTGCTTTGTTGGATTCCTCAGTTTCAAAATCGAGAAACTTAGCCAACTGCTGTTTCAAACATTCCTGATTATGCCTTAAGGTAGCTTCGTCTAAGAGATTTCGCTCCTGCGATTTTCCCGAAGGATCACCTATCATGCCTGTAGCTCCGCCAATTAAGGCAAGCGGTTTGTGACCTGCCAACTGCAGGTGTTTAAGCATCATAATACCAACCAAATGCCCAATATGCAGCGAGTCGGCAGTTGGGTCAATGCCAACATAGGCAGTAGTCATTTCTTTTGTTAACTGTTCTTCAGTTCCGGGAGTCATGTCGTGAATCATCCCCCTCCAGCGCAAAGCTTCCACAAAATTCTCAGGCATAATATCAGGATTAAAATTTGGCCGCAAAGATACATTTTTCATTCCTGCCTGCTAAGCCGATCTAGTTTAAGCTTTGTTTTATGCTGGCTTACTGCAAATAAAACAATCACTTGTTTACCTTTGCGGGATGAATTTTGTAACAGGAGCTACAGGATTAGTCGGTTCGCATTTGGTTAGCAAATTACTTTCGGATCAGGAAGCTGTGAAGGCATTGCGCAGACCGGAGTCGGATATGCAATTGCTGAAAAGGGTTATTGCCCGTGATCACAAACGTCCGGAAGAAGTATTCAACCGGATTGAATGGGTAAACGGAGATATTTTGGATTACTACAGCCTTGAAATCGCGCTCAATAGCGTGCAAACGGTTTATCATTGTGCTGCAACCGTTTCGTTCGAAGGATCGGACAAAAGCAAATTACTCGAAAACAATATACTTGGTACTGCGCATATTGTAAATGCCGCATTGCACGCAGGGGTTAAAGCTTTTTGCCATGTAAGTTCTGTTGCAGCACTCGGACGTGCCAGCGAAGGTATTCCGGTAACAGAGCAAAGTTTTTGGAAAAACTCCGATCGAAACACTATTTATGCCCAATCGAAGCACGGCGCCGAGAAAGAAGTTTGGCGTGGAATCGCCGAAGGATTAAATGCCGTAATCGTAAATCCGTCTATCATTTTGGGTGCTGGAAATTGGGAAAATGGCAGTGCAGCGATCATTCGTACTGTTGCAAACGGCTTAAAGTTTTATACCAGGGGCATCAACGGCTTTGTCGATGTGCAAGACGTTGTGGATGCAATGGTTTTACTTATTCGTAAAAAATACTTTAGCGAACGCTTTATAGTTTCTGCCGCTGATGTGAGCTATCAGCAATTATTTGATTGGATAGCCACAGGACTTGGCATGAAAGGCCCAACACATTATGCTAATCCTGCAATGAGCGAACTGGCATGGCGATTTTTTGCCCTGAGAAAACTTTTCACCGGAAAACGCGCATTGATAACACGTGAAACAGCAAAAACAGCACATGCCAAACATTTTTATCCCGCTGATAAGCTGATCAATGCTACAGGATTTCAGTTTAAACCGCTACAGCAAAGCATCAAGGAAATTACTGCTGTATATCGGGAAGAAATGATGACAAAACAATCATAATCCGGGTGGTTTAGTTGTTTTTTTGCAAAAATATATATTTCAGTCTTTTGTAAATTTGAAGGCTAAAAAAAAGAAAAAACAGGTTTTCAAAACTTCAAAAATTATTTAAACAGATTCTAAACTACATGTTTTTCGAAAGCAGGCTGGTATAAATTTTAATTTTACAGCCGCAAACGATTGAAAAATTAAGCACTATGAAGAAAAATGTAATATTATACTGGGCTCCCGGTGGAAACGTAGAAAAAGTAGCTAATAAGATCCATGATTTATTAATGGATGATGGTTTTGTATTGATGGATTTGGCCAGCTACGACATCAATCAAATAAATAATGCCCAACGTTTTATATTTGGAATTGCCACTATTGGTGCAGAGATATGGCGCGATGCCAAAGGCGACAATCAATGGAATGATTTTTTTGTGAAAAACGAAAACGTTTCTTTTGAGGGCAAACAATTTGCATTTTTTGGTTTGGGCGATCAGGTACTCTATCCCGATCATTTTGTTGACGCATTGGGATACTTAAAGGAAGAAATTGAAAAGCGCGATGGCACCATTGTTGGTCAATGGCCTGTTGAAGGTTATACATTTACGGATTCAGAAGGAGTCGCTGACGGCAAGTTTTTTGGTTTAGCCCTGGACGAAGACCAACAAGACCACTTAACTCCGGAGCGCATCCAAAAATGGGTGATGCAATTAAAAAAAGAGATGCAGCTGTAGATTTATTTTAAAGCTTTTATAGTCAGTTTTGGAATAGTTATTTTTCCATAGCTACACTAAAAATTGGTGCATCGCTCTGATACTTTACCACCCAAGTATTGCCTGCATTTGTGGTTTGAAGAATTTTTCCTGCAGGTGGCCACCCAGCCGAAGCGCCGGTAGCTATCGCAACATGCTCATTAGCATGATCAATTCCCATTAAAAACATATTGCCCTCACCTGCTGATCCCTGATCCGTCCAGCTGGCTCCTTGATTAGTGGTCAGCATCACATGATCCAAATCCAAAGCAGCCCACCAATTGTTTTCAGTAATCATGCTAAGGCCATTGATATCAGGAGGCATGCCACCACCACCCGAAATACTCAAAGAATCATTGATCCAGGTTTCACCAGCATCAGTTGTGTAGGTATAATGACCTTGCTCGCCATAAACAACAATATGATTAGTCCCAAAATGTTTCACTCCAATCCATTCATGATATCCATAATTATCGGCTAACACTATTTCATCCCAACTTGTTCCGCCATCATGGCTAACAGCGATAGCTCCATCAATATCACTACCTTGTCCTGTAATTTTACCACCAACAGCAACAATAAAATCATTATTCACAGCAGTAACACCCTGAACTAAACCTCCATTAAAAAAAGTTAGTGTTTGTTGAACCCAAATACTACCATTGTTTTCGCTATGCATAACAAAACCGCCTGAACCGCTAACCCAAATTGTTGCATCAGGCGCTGAAGTAATGTTAGCAAAATCAGGTTTATCATTAGCAAAGTTCAATGCCACCTTTTCCCAGTTTTGCCCATTATCAGCTGTTTTTATAAGTGTAGCATCACTGCCAGCAGCCCATGCAAGGCCATTTGGATCGATAAAAACTGAACTTAGCTCCTTGTCTTTTAAAGCCTCCATTTCAGTTGCTTGTCTCATCCAGTTTTCACCCTGATCAGATGAAAAAAGTACTAATGCATAGGCAGTGCTATCTGCAGCACCAACAGCCCATGCAAGCTTATTTGTTTGATTAGGTTGTTCATCATTTTTACTGCACGATGACGAAAAAAAGATCAAAAGGCTGATAACGGCCCAAAGTAAAAATGTCTTGTCCATTTTGTTTTGTTTTGTTTAGGTTTCATTTCAAAGCGCTATTTCACATGCAGGTCTCAAGTTATTCCACAATTAGATTCCTGTAATGATCATACCGATCCATAATCTGATCAACAAAGGCATAAGTTTCTTCTCCTCTTGCATAGCCATAATACACAACAGAATCATGATAAAAAGCCGGCTTTGACTTGTTTAGCATAAAAAAATCAGTTTGGCCCGTCCAGACATCAGGGTTTTTATTGTATTTTTCTGCTAAACGCCTGGCATCCAACACATGACCAACACCCGAATTATAAGCTGCCAGAACAAATTTTATGCGCTCAGCAGAATCCGTTATGGAAGCCGGAATTTGCCGGTTGAGGTATTGAATAAATTTACCCCCGATTTTAATTTGTTCTTCGGGGCTTGCGGTGGTATCAATACCAAATTGTTCCATCACAACAGGCATCAGTTGCATTAAACCATAAGCCCCGGCCCAGCTCACAGCATCAGGCTTGAATTCGGATTCCTGATAAATTAATGAAGCAAACAATCGCCAGTCCCAGCCAATAACTTCAGCTACTTCTTTGATCGTTTCATCGTAAACCGATAACCTTCCTTCATTAAAAGAAGTGTACTCACTTTTGGCCAGGTACCTAACCCTGTTGCTTTGAAAATATTTGTTATAAATCACACGGGCTTCAAGTGTATTGCCAAACTGATCAAGCCACAAATTTATTTCATTTAATAACTGTTTTTCAGGTATTTTTTTGACAGCCCAGGCAAGTTTTTGAGGAAAGCTTAGCGGCATTTTTACATCAACCCCGGGATAAACACGCTCATTAATTAGCGCAATATGTTCGTCTGCAACAGTGTATGCGATTTCACCACGTGCTACTGCCCCAATAAGCTCTTCCACTTCTCGCTTATCCTCAATAATATATATTGTGTCAGCAATTTCATCCATCAAGGTCTCCAGCCGTTTCTTAAAAATACTCCCCGCCTCAACATGAATAGTTTTACCAGCCAATTCCAAACTAGATCTTAACAAATTACTTTCGATCTGATCACGAGTTGTCATTTGCTGCCAGCCTTCGGGCATTTGCTGCACCAAAACCTGCCTTGTTATGATGATGGGATTTGTGAAATCAAACTGAGCTCTGCGCTTTCCGGTTACAGTAAGGCCCATTGCAATCAGGTCAACATCTCCCTCTTGTAATAGCTCAAAACCTTTTTCCAGATTTTCCTCGATTCGCAATTCAAGTCTAAGGCCTAAATGTTCAGTAAATTTTCGTAGCAATTCATACTGATATCCCATTGGCTCACCACGATAGATATAATAATTAACTGAATTATAATCTGTTAAAGCAACTAATTTACCACGCTGAAGGATTCTGTTGAGTACCTCTTCGGCAGCGGATTCCATTTGCTCTTTGGCTTCTATTTCGGGCTGATTTTCGTTGCAGCCAGTCAAAAAAATAAGGCTCAACGCAACAAGAAACCCCACCATAAATAATCTAATCTTCAACATTATTTCTGTAAAAGGTTGGTTAAAAGTACAATTTATTTACAAAAAGACAAATTCGAGGCCGCATCTATCAAAAAATGTGTTAATAAACTTTTTCGAAAATTTAAAGTGAGAACACTAAAATCACAAAAAAAAACTTTTCTATTGACTTGTAATACAGTTTAATTTAGCTTTGTAGCATATAACCAAAAAAATTCAACCAAAAATCAACATTTATGAAAAGACTGATAATAATACTTTTCGCAAGCGTTTTCGGGCTAATAAGTTTGCAAAGCCATGCTCAGGAGTTGCAAGAAGAAAGCGCATATGAATATACTGAAGATGAAATCCGGCAAGGTTTTGGCCTTGGCTTGGGCGTTAAGCTCAGCACTTTTGGCCCTGGTGCTGAAATTATTGCAGCAATAAATCCTACTTTCCAGGTTCGGCTTGGTGGAACTTATTTTAATTATAAATACACCCATGATGATGAAAACATTGACGTAAATGGAAGTGCAGATGCCAATTTGAGTAGCGTTTCACTGCTTTTAAACTTTCACCTGGCAAGGGTATTTTTTTTAAGCGGTGGTTTGATTTATAATATGAACGAAATCGGATTAAACGGTTTCCCAACTAAAACAATCACAATAGGTGCGATGGAAGTTCAACCAGAACAAATTGGTTCTTTGGATTTTAAAGTTAAACCAGGTTCATCACTTACTCCTTATGCCGGCATTGGTCTTGGCCGGTCGCTCTCCAAAAATGGAGTTGTATCTTTTGCTATTGAAGCTGGGGCAGCATTTCATGGCAAACCAAAAGTTGAACTCAAGGCAACCGGAATGCTTGAACCCACTGGTTCAGAAGAACAACGGCAATTACTCGAAGATAATTTATCTTCATTTAATATCTATCCCATGTTGAATTTTCAGCTCTCTTTTCGCTTTTTATAAAAACATAAAAATCATTACAAAATGAAAACTCATAAAATATTAAGTTATTCGGCCATTATACTACTATTAGCGGGATTAATGTTTAGCAGTTCCTGCAACAAACTAAAAGATGCTGCTGACGGCGCGAAGCTTATCATAGATTATAACCTGATTGAAACAACAATCGATGTTCAGTTCTATGATGCAGCTACAGGCGAATTGATCGGACGCAATGATGATATGTCAGTCAATGCCAGAATAACCGGACGCGACAGCGAAGGCGTAATGGACGTTACAGGGGTGCAACATCAAAGCATGCAATATGCATCCCAAAGGGGAATGCTGGGGCTTGCTTTACTGCCAAATTCAAGCTTTACACCTTCCTTAACCAAGCCGATCTCATTTAATGTTGTCGGAAACGTACCCGGATACCTGGCTACAAGTCAAAAAGTAACGCTTGTTGCTCCGGGCAGAACTCAGATCAGGGTTAATATGGTACGCCTTGATAATCCGCCCGAAGGTGTTACCGTTTCCCGCGAAACTGGCGTTAGCTCGGCCATTGCTGGTCGTGTCGAAAACCCCGCCACTGTGCAAACTCCAGGCGGACGCGCACGCATTGAATTGCCCGCAGGAATTGTATTGCGCGATGCCGGAGGCGAGCCTTTGAGCGGTAGCCTAAATATGACTGTAGTTCATTTTGATAATACAGTTGAAGAAGCACTGGCTTCTTTCCCTGGAGGTCTTATGCCAACGGTTACAAGATCTGATGGCAGCGCCGAAGACGGTATGTTTTATAGTGCAGGATTTGTAGCTATCGAACTTACGGATGCTTCCGGCCGACAAGCTGCCACTTTTGAGGATGGTACGATTTCTCTTGAAGCTATCATCAACCCGCAAACTTTCAATCCTGAGACAAATGGCAATGTGGCCGCAGGAGATCAGGTTCCCTTGTGGAGCTACAACGAAAACACCGGAGAATGGAAAGAAGAAGGTGTTGCAAACATCATACAAAACGGTGGCGAACTTACATCGACAGTCGAACTTACACACCTGTCTTACTATAACTTCGATTGGTTTTATGGAGATTATTGTTTTGAAGGCGTGCCATTTGTTTTTAGTATCACGAATCCAACCTGCGATTGTTATGTGATGCAGGGAGCCATGTACCGCCAAATTGATAATTCCTTTATGACCTATGTTTATATGTGGGTTTGTGGAGACGAACCTGTTTATACGCAATATGCACCATCTGGTGTTCCTGTATATATCGAATGGCAAGATGATTACTATAATAACATCACTATTGCACCTGCATCACAGCCTACACTGATTGATGATTTATGCTCGGGCACTCCGGTTCAGGTGAATGTGGTTTCGCAACCATCAAATGGTATAACAATTGAAGTAGAAGTGTATTGTGCCAGCGAACCCAATGTTATTATCCGGCCTTCGTTTGGAGCATGGTACAGAGGAGTTAACGACTGGAACTGGCGCTGGGCAGAAATGGTAAATGGCTATGCCGAAATTTGCGATGTAGAGGTAGGTCAAACTTATGTTGTAGGGATTTATTATGACAATGATTGGTATGAGACAGAAGTTACCGTTACACAAGAATCATATTCTTATGTAGGCTTTGAACTTCCGGCAGATGTATGCAGCGAAGTGTTTGGTTTTTAATAAACTGATTTTATCCTTTATAAGAAACATTGAAGCTGCTTCGGCGGCTTCTTTGTTTTTCAGTATAAAACTAAACCTTCAAGGTTTTGGAAATCTTGA
>CAZQFH010000011.1:0-91481 GCA_964592595.1 uncultured Lentimicrobiaceae bacterium
TTTATTTAGGCTCAACACATAACTGTTTGCTAAATGAACTACACGATAAAAGTTGATAGCACCAAGGAACTTATTGTTTACACACACTGTGGGTTAGCTTCCAGGAAATCTGTTGGTGAAGCCTGGCTCGAAATTCTGAATCTTCCTGAAATTAAGGATGATAAATACAATATTTTTACGGATTACAGAAATTGCAAATTCGATTTTGGCTGGTCGGATTCTGATGTTATTATGGATTTTTTAAGTAAATATAAGAAGATTTTATCAGAAAAAAAACAAGCAATAGTTTTGGATAATCCAGTTTCCACTGCAATTAGCATGCTGTTTCAATCCCCTTTGCATGAAACAATAAATTTTAAGATAAGGGTTTTTTCGACAATTGAAGCAGCCATGCTTTGGTTGGAAACAGACTAAAAAAAAGACTGCACTTTACAGCACAGTCTTTTTAAATATTCAATTGATAGTTACTTATTTCCTGATCATCACCGGAATACTGCTATTTGCAGCTTTTGTTTGATAGTTCAGGATATAAACGCCGTTTTGCAAGTTGCTGATCGGAATTTGGATTGTTTGAGCTTTAAGGCTTGTGATTTCTTCTTTCCAGATTTCTTTTCCTAATAGATTACTCAAACTCACAACTGCTTTGTCAGCTGCGTTATTGATTTCAAGGTTTAACACTGTAGCAGCTGGATTTGGATAAACTTTCAATTGTCCGTCGGCAAACTCATTGATGCCAATGGTGCTGAAGAGAGCAATTGTAAGGCTTTCACTCCATTCGCTTTCACCGCAATTGTTGATGGCCTTTGCATTTAATGTGGCTTCACCTCTGAACTCAGCATCCCATGCGATGCTGGCCTGATTCATTTCGTTTGTCAAAACGCCTGCCTCTTCTGGAATGAGTGCCCATTCGTAAGATTCCGCATCAGCAATTTCGGCAAAGCTGTAATCACTCATTACAATTTCGTAAAGGTCAAGCGAAACTGGTCCTTCAGGAATTGCAGGGCTTTCAGGTGCGTAATCCATTTCGATCATAACAGTACCTTCAGCAATATTCATACAGCCATTGCCGTCTGCAACGTGCGTAAGCGTCATACTCATGGGTTCTGTTGGCGTCATCATCATTTCAAATGTCTCTGTTTCAACAGTTGTAGGATCAATATAGCCTTCAAACATTACTTGCCAGGGCGATTGTCCGGTAAGGTTAAGCGTTACAATAGCTTCATCGCCTTCGCAAATGGTTTGATCGCCGCTGATTTGAGCTGTAGGCAAAGCATGAATCATCAGGTTGAAGCTTGTGCTGGTGCCTTCACAGATTCCTGCAGCTGTAGCTTCAAGCATTAAGCTCACTGAGCCATTGGCAATATCTTCATCACCTGGAATGTAAACGGGTAAAACGGCTGTTTCATCTTCAAAAACGCCATCACCGCTGCTGGTCCAGAGGAGACTTTCATAATTGATAGCTTCACCTTCAGTGAAAATATAATTTTCGCCGGCACAGATGGCAGCTTCTTCTCCAAAAATCAGCTGTGGTGTCCGATGGATGAGCAACTGCATTTCATCCGTTACCGGATCGTCTTCTCCAGTGGCTGTCAATGAAATCACAACACTACCATTTTCCACATCGGCTTCGCCGGGAGTATAAACAGGATTTAGCGCACTTGCGTCATCAAAAGTGCCATCGCCCGCTGTGCTCCAGCTAAAACTTTCATAATGATCAACATAGCCTTCCAGCTGAACAGCTTCTGATTCGCAGGTTTCTGCATCATAGCCTGCCCATGCCACTGTGGTGATTTCAGGAGGTAAAACTACAAAGTCAATCCAGGCGCAATCTTCTCCATTCGAAACAGAGCCGTCTTTGCTATATTCCCAGCGGAATTGATGCAAGCCTTCTTCAACAGGATAACTGGCTTTGGTCCAGGATACGTTACCACTCCATTCACCCACTTTTACGCCATCGATATAGAATTTTAGTTTGTCGTATGACGCCTCAGATGAAACCTTATAGAAGAACGAAACGGTATCGGTGCTTCCGGCTTCATAGCCCACCATGATCTGCGAGCTTTGGCTGTCGCTGATTGTACCTGATTTAGCAGCATATATACCTTCGTAAGGATCTTGTTCAGTAAGTTGCCAGGGCTGATTGCCACTGAAAATCCATCCAAAGGTTTCGAAGTCGCCACTTTCAAAGTCTTCAACAATCAAGCCTACTTTAGTTGAGTAGGATTTTGTAGCTGCGTAAGGATCGGAAAGGAGTTGTAATTCAAATTCGGCGGCTACTCCAACCGGTGAAGCAGGGTTAACAAACACTTCAAAAATTGCTTCCTGAGTACTTTGTGCTGCCACATTTTCGAACACAACAGTTTCGGAAATCACTTCAACAAAAGGATTCATCATGGTAAGCATAAGAGCAGTTTCATAGGCATCACTATGACCAATATTTTCAAAATTGAATTGCATGAGTGCTGTTTCGCCCGGATCAAGTCTGCCATTGTTATTTCCTTGCGAATCATCAACGGTATAATTTCCCAGGCTGAATTCGGGAGCATAAGCCTTTAGCGAAAATGAGCTTGTCCAGCTATCATCTTCACTATTCATTGTGATTTCGAACGGTATGCTTAAATCATCAGCAATGCTATCAGCAACCGTAAAAGCAAATACTTCATCCATCATCATGATTTCACCGGCAGGAATTTCACCAAAACTTGCCTCATTTTGTGTAATCGTCACAAAAGGTGAATCCGATGATAAGGTAGCAGAAACAGCTGTTGCATTTTCGCTTCCTACATTTTTAAGGGCTATATCCAGTAAAATTTCCTCGCCAAAATCAATTTGGCCGTTGTCGTTGCCCGTAATATCATGGATAATATTTTCATTAAAAATCACGTAAGCGCCATCAGGAGGAATACACTCAATTAGTTGCTCATAGCGGAAATAATTTTGTTTTGTAATAACAATTCTAATTTGTGTTCCAGGCTCTTGAAAACTGATCGGAACCTGAGTAATGCCATCTACTGCTTCTGCTGTTCCAATAATTTCATCACCAATGGTAAGGGCGATCCATGCACCTTCATCCACAGTAACCTCAAACACATCGAGACCGCTTAAAAGAACGGGCATATGGTTGACTGCCAAATCCTGAGGCATTTCAGAATAAACATTTAAAAATGCATCACCATGATGATGGAAGAGGTTATAGGTAATGGGTTTGTGCTCTGGATTATAAGGCCAGCTGGATTGTTGTAAAAATATTTTTCCGGCAGCATTGGCATAGGCTGGGAAGATGGATCTGGCAGGTGGATTGCTGCCATAATCCGGCATAAATTGTGGCCACATATTATCGTAAGCCCCCCATACATATACGTCATTTACAAACGAATACGACACCTCGGTAGCGGCTACAAGACCAACTGTTCCATAAGGATATCTGTGAAACTTTTCGGCAAATGATTCGCTGCCGTAGTTGAATTTCCCGGTAAGGCAGTTTACACTCCAAACGAACGTAAGATCGTCATTGGTAAGGCCATTGATGTCGCTGTTGCCGTAATCTGGCTCACCCCATCCGCCTTCGTAGCCATGGTCGCGATGCTGCAGCATAAAGGCGCCATTATTGATATCGTTGTTGATTCGTGTGGCATTTCCGCCCCAGTCAGTTAAATGACCAGTTGTTGCAGGAATGTAATTTAAACCCATAGGGCCGAAATAATTCACCACTTGCGAAGTGTTGGCATTTGATGACCATGCTCCACCAGGAGAACCTGAATAGATAGCATTTTCGCGAACAGGATTTTTCCCTAAACCATATTGCCAGAATCCATTGACAACCTCTGAACAAATTTGAAACCAACGTTCTGTTTGCCATCCCATTGCGGTAACAGGATTATCATAAAAAGCTTGATTAACTGGTGGGTTGCGCTCATATTCCAGAAATTTACCAATCATCGTTTCTAATTGAGCTGTATTATTAGCTGTGATGCGGGCAAAAACAATGTCGGGAAGTTTGTTGCCAGTCACATCCGAAAATGGATTGTCTGAAATGTAAGGATTGTAACCACCCGGATGGTCGTTGAGTAAATGAGATATCAAACCCATTGTGCCATTGGTATTGTAATCGCCTAGCATTAAAACAGCTGAAGGTGGCGTGTCCCAGTTATTGTAGGCATCATTGAAATAATTTTCGAAAGCTGCAACGGTATTGCCTCCCATATCGTTTACATCAACAATCATTGTGCTGATACCTTGCTGAATACGGAATAATCGAATGCTGTCGGCCCAGCTTACAAAATCCTCATTATCAGGAATAACAATTAGGTATTCTGCTCCTGTTTCCCGATTGTTGTTGCCGCTTGTAGCAAAATTTATTTCTGGTAATTGATCTGCGTTCAAAACCATGTCTTTCAAAATAGGATCCCACCAGCGGCTCCGTAGCCGGTTATCACCAAATTGGCCATTGCCACCTTCAAAAACAACTTCGAACTGAATATCGTGATAAACAATCAATTGCTTTTGAACCGGATTGTATTGAAAAGGAGTAATACCTAACATCACTACATCTACGCCACGGATTTCTTCGACAGGCGACAGCAAAAAGGGTTCAGCCGGATATAGGCCGTCTTTGCAATAGATGCTCATGTCTTTGGAGTAATCAGCCGGACTATCGTCTGTGTCGAGCTGGATGGGAGCAGCGGGCAACAAATCAATATTTTCTATTACTTGTTTTTGGTAACTTAAAATTTCCAGTCGGGCTGTAGCTCCTTCAGGAATAGCGATATAACGGCTGCTTCCTGGCAGGTTTGGTGCCCCGGAATTATTTGGTAAATAAATTCCGTTGAGACTGATAACCTGTCCTGTGGCTTGCTCCAGTTCAAGGTTTTCAATCGTCATTTGCGGGATACTGTGCCTTATTACAGCACTGTTGCTTCGCGAAGATTCCAGCTTAAACCCTTCTTTTGAACTGTTGTTATCAAATTGAAAATGAAGCGATTGTGCATGCAAGCCGGTGGTGAAGAGCAATAAAACTGCAAACAGGCTTGTAAGGTGAAAAGTAGAACGGTTTTTCATTTGTTAATGGTTTGATTATGAAATTGCTACATCTTTAAACTCATGTTTTTGTTAGCAGATATTTTTCAGATACGTGAAACAAAAATAGCTATTACCATTTAATGGAGTACTTGTTTCGATCTGGTTTTGATCAATTTAGAATGATTATGAATTATCCATTTTTCCTCTGAAGATATGTACTTTCAGGTTTTTTGTTAAACAAATAGGTACAAATTAATATAATTCTTTTCTGATCTACTTTTGTTATATCGTATATTTGAGGTGAAACTTATGAAAATTATACGAATAATTGCTAAAGGATAATTATGGGCTTAACCGACCAAAACTGTATCAAAAACGCAACTTTTGAATAAATTGAGAACGATTGGTTATGATATTACAGGTGGAAACAGTATGGATTAGGCAAGGAAATTTATTTTTATCCAGTATGTGGAATTGTGTATTATTTCGGGAATGATTTATGTGCACATAAATTTGTAAATTGCTATAAGACAAATAGAAGCAGTTTTTGGCCTAATGCTTGATACTAATTATAAAAAATACTAATATTATGAAAAAGCTAAGATTAATTGTTGCACTGCTGCTTTTCGCCATGGCCTTTCAGTCGTGTAGAAAAGACAATAGCAATAACAACAAAGAAGTGCCTGAAAACTTCACCGATTTGAAGGTTGACAAGGGCTTTAACTTTGAGAGCTTTCACAATGTTCAAACTGCTATACAACTAACAAACAGCAGGATAGCCGGAGGCGAAATCGTTCAGATTTATGACGGGCATCCCAATCAGGGCGGGAAGTTGATTCTGACAGGAACAGCAAATGATCAGGGAATGTTCACCCTGCCGATTCGTATTGCTTCGCGCCTCGAAGAAGTTTATGTGGCTCGACTAAATGCCTTTGAAAATAACGAGTACGTGGTAGTTCCAGTTTCGGGAAACACCATTTCGTTCAGCTTTGCCAACAAAGACCTCGAACAGAAAGTGGTAGATCCTTTTTGTGATTGCGATCCTAATGATATTTTGGCTGATAATTTCAATGCAGATCTTTCTATTTCAGCCGGAGAGACAAAATGTGTGATTGCAGGACGGACAGCAACTATAAAGAAATTGTCAATAGGTTCGGGTGGTTCGCTTAAAATCTGTGGTACTTCAACAATCAAAAAATATATCGGAAACAATAGTGGTGGAAACATTATTGTTTCCCCATCAGGAAATGTTTTAATACAAGAAGGAGGCGTTCCACTTAACTTGGAAAATTTTGGAACACTGAATTTTTCGAGTAAAGATGTTGCCCTCGACGGCTCTCTAATCAATTATGGAACAGTCGTCTCATCAAAAAAAGTTACCGTCAACGGTTATATGGAAAATATTGGTTCTTTTTCAACGACAGATGAATTCATCGTTGCCCAAAACGGAGAGGTGATAAATTATTGTGAGATATTAATTACCGACAAAGATTTTGAACAAAAAGGATCATTTACAAATAATGGATACGTATCTGTTGATGACAAAATTACGTTCGAAGGACAAACAACACTTGGAAATGGTAGTTTGATTGAAGCAAAAGATTTTGAGATCAAACATGCCAATGGAGATTTTGTTTCCGGCACCAATACTTCCTCGCCTCCAAATGCACAAATTAAAGCTACGGATGAAGGTGAGGTTGATAATAATGCTGTTGTTAGTAATGTTGATTTATGCGCTGACGAAACGGATTATGCCAATAACGCAAACTTTACCAATGTCACTTTCTGTGAAATCACAGTTGTTGCTCCTCAATGCGATGCTAATGCAGCTCCCGAAATTACCAGCTCCTTGCAAATTGGTGGCTTGGCTGGAGAAGCTATCACACCGTATCAAATTACTGCAACAGGAACTGAACCAATCACTTATTCTGTATCCGGACTCCCATCTGGTTTGACTTTTAATGCCAATACAGCTACTATTTCTGGTACTCCAACCACAGCAGGAACATATAATGTTGAACTAACAGCATCAAATACCTTTGGTCAGGATGCGGAAACACTCGTAATTCAAATTACGCAACCCGTTGATCCACCTGTTATCACAAGTGTTCTTACAAAACATGCTACGGTTGACGAACCACTAAGCTATACTTTAACAGCTAGCGGTACCGGACCTATTACCCTCAATGCCACAAATTTGACTGATGGATTGGTTTTCAACGCTGAAACAGGACAGATTTCAGGAAGTCCTTCTGCTGCTGGTGTTTACAATATTACACTTAGTGCAACAAATGCCGGTGGAACATCCACAGAAACCCTTGTGCTTACTGTTGGGTCGTCGCCTGAAATCACTAATCAACTTACTGCTTCAGGAACAGCAGGAGACCAGTTTAGCACTTTTACCGTTACTGCAACAGGTACACCTGATATCACCTTTGAAGTAAGTAATTTGCCTCAAGGCCTGAGCTTTGACCCTGCAACAAATCATATTAATGGAACACCAACATTTGCTGGTGAATATAATGTGTTGATTACTGCAACAAATGATTACGGAACTGATGTTAAAACTTTAGTGATTACGATTGCAGAAGGGCTTCAGGCGCCTGAAATCACCAGTGCATTAACTACATCAGGAGCCGAAGATTTCCCGTTCAGCTATATTATCGAAGCAACCGGATCACAGCCAATGACCTTTAACGCTGTACACCTCCCGGCTGGATTAACCCTTAGTGGAAATACCATAAGTGGAATTCCTACAACAGCCGGAACCTACAATGTAACGATTAGCGCTACTAATGCTGCAGGAACTGATTCTAAGACTTTGGTTGTTACGATTAACGAGGGAACGGCAGATGATACTGATGGAGATGGTATTGCTGATGAAATGGATGCCTACCCAACAGATCCTGAAAGAGCATTTAATTCGTTTTATCCAAATGAGGTTGATTATGTTAGTGTTGCTTTTGAGGATCTGTGGCCTGCTTATGGCGACTACGACTTTAACGACTTTGTGATTAACCAGAATTATAAAACAGTTACCAATGCACAAAACCTGGTTGTTGATGTAATCGTGAAGTATCAGATAATGGCAGACGGAGCTTCGCTTGATAATGGATTCGGACTTGTGTTTGATGCCCTGCCCGAAACTGTGGAAAGTGTATCGGGTTATATCAAATTAGGTAATGCTGTAATGCTTGATCCTAAAGGCTTTGAAGCCGGACATGCAAACGAAACCGTAGTGATTTTGGTTGATAACATCAACCCGATCATGGAAGGTGGTATGGCAAATACAATCCCAGGAGGAAAATATGTTCAGACTACAGTAAATACTGTGACTGTCAACTTTAGCGATCCACAAGTGGATATAGGAACCCCGCCTTACAACCCATTCATTTTTGTGGATCAAGTAAGAAGTCATGAGGTGCATCTAAAAAATCAACCTCCAACAGAATTTGTTGATGAAGAGTTATTTGGTTCTATAAATGATGCCTCTGATCCGGGAAATAGTAATTATTACCTGTCACCAACCGGATTGCCCTGGGCAATTGAAACGCCCATTAACTTTGAATATCCTGTTGAAGCAGCTGATATTTTAACTGCTCACCTTAAATTTGCAGCATGGGCACAATCATCAGGTGTTGATTTTCCTGATTGGTATATGAATAAAACAGGTTATCGCAATGATGAAAATATCTATGTGGTACCGCAATAAACAAACAGGTTTTTAACAATAAACTCCGAATCAGCACTGCTCGATTCGGAGTTTTTTTATGTCAAAAAAAAAGGCTGTCCACTACAGACAGCCTCACTCACCTTAACACTAACCTAAATTGTTGCTATGATTTCCGCATGAGCGGATTAATAATCAATCCTAACAATCAGGAAATAATTGCATTGCATCATGCAATACGGGCAAATATAGGTTGCAACCCATAACGTAATCAAGTATTTTAATGCTTCTTTTACTCATCATTGTGCAATAAGTTTTACATCAAATCTACATCAAAATTAATAAAATAATAGTTTAAGTTACTTATAATCAATGGTTATAGTCTAAGTTATAGTATAAAAAATGAAATTGGTGAAATATTGATGATGAACGATCAAAAGAAGCATTTGAGATGTGGCTTCACTAAATTGTCTATTCTCTCTATTCTTGGATTTTAATTAACTTTCAGTTTAATAGGTACTCATGATAGCAAAAACTATTGAAAAGGGTGAAAAAGTTCTCAAATTTGAATTTATGTTAAACTTTAAATTTTAAAATATTGAAATACAGTGATATAATAATTATATGATGTAATTTTGATGTAGTGCAAACGATTGTTGATGAGGTCATGATGAACCTTTTGATGATGCAAAAATTGTTTTGTTTGATTTACTTTGTTATCACTTTGTAACCGCAACATTAAATATTTGTAAAACTTTTCGGAGTTAGCGGTTGCATAAGTTTAAGACTTTACCATAATTTATCACTAATCAAATTTAATTATTATGAAAAAAACGGAAATGAACTGGATTTTTAAGATTGCCATGCTATTTTTTGTAGCAGGCATGGTAACATTATCCTCCTGCAAAAAGGATGAGGAAGAAGATCCCACACCAACAAATCCTATTGCCAGCTTTCAGTATGAAATAGACGCAACAGATTTTTTAAAAGTGGTGTTTCAAAATTTCTCACAAAACGCGACCAGTTACAGCTGGAATTTTGGAGATGGAAACACTTCAACTGAAAAAGATCCAACGCATACTTATGCAGAAGCTGGTAGCTACACTGTTGTTTTAACTGCAACTAATGCAGCCAGTGCCAGCGCTACTTTCGAGCAGACGATTCAAATCACTGACCCTAACGATGCTTACAAACTTTTAACCGGCGAAGTGTCAAAAACCTGGAAGTTATTCCGCGAAGGAGTTTCCATGTCGCTTGGCGAAAGCCTGGAAAATCCTGCCAACTGGTGGGAAGGATTGCAAAATCAGGGTGCAAGACCGTGTTTATATTATCAGGAATTCACTTTCCATTTCGATGGAACTTATGAATTTAATGATAACGGGATGTTCTGGGGCGAATATGGCGTTTTTGATGGAACAGATAATTTTGAAGTATGTTTTGAAGCGATCTCCGAGAACATGATCAACAAAGATGGTGTTAATGTAAGCGATTGGTTATCAGGAACACATGCTTTTACCTACGATCCTTCTGCTGGCTCTGCAACCCTTACCGGTGAAGGTGCTTGGATTGGAATTCCTAAATTGGGTACAACTGGTGATTTTACTGTCCCACAGTCAAGTGTTACGTTTAATGTTGTTGAAATTGTTCAAAACGAAGGATATGATCTGATGACAATTGGCTTTGACTATGGTGATGGTGGCTATTGGAAAATTGTTTATGCAAACTATTCCGATCCTTCATTGGAGCCTGCAGTAGTTGAAGAACAAGCTCCTTATGGTGAAGATTTGCCTGATCTTACTCCAACCGAAATGTACAATACTTTTGTTTCAGCAACTGATTTTGTATTGCTCGATACCGCTGCTGTATATCCTGGAACGGGACTTGCCGGCAATGGTGTTAACTTTACAATGGGAGTTGAAGATCCTGCAGGTGGAGCTACCCCTGTTGGTCAGTACGACAGAGTTGGTCAATATCAGGAATTGCAGTTTATGCAAGCAAACGATATTCAGTTTGATAATTTCACAACTGTTTCACTTGATGTTTATATCCCCAGCACCAACGATTTCTCTGGCGATTTAACAAAAACTATTGGTATCATAATTGGCGAAGCCAGTCAAACCGAGCAGTGGTGGACAGGACATATTCAATATGATGTTGATCCTGAAGCTGTTGTTCTTGATCAGTGGCAAACATGGACCTTCCAGCTCGACGCTCCTACAAGTGGCGCTGGCAGCTATACTCCATACGAGCGCACTGATCTTGACTTCTTTGCGATTTCAATTGGTGGTGGCGGTCACACTGCACCCGGCACTTTTTACATCCGCAATTTTAAATTTGAATAAATAATTTTAAAGCTGTGGCCTCATTTGAGGCCACAGCTTTTTTAGTTTATTAAGCATGAGAATCACGCTAACCTCAGGTTTCTTATTAGTGCTTTTATTAGGTTTTTCCTGTGATAAAAACACCGAAGAACCAAAAAATGATTTACCTTTAAACCTCACGATCGACTTGCTAAGCGTGAATCATGAAACAGCCGAAGTAGTTATTCAGGCAACAGCCAAAAATGCCACCCGATTTGAATTTTTTCCCGGCGCATCTGAATCACCGGCCTTATCAAACGCTGATGGTTTTTTTGAATATCAATTTGCCAGCCCTGGCAATTATCCTTATGCCGTTAGGGCATATGGCAATTCTGACAAATATATCAAAGCTGAAGGTAGTGTTGAAATTACTGCACCTGAAATAGCGGTTCCTATAGACGAAGGGTATTTTTCTCCTGAATCTTATTCTGCTTACCAATTGATTTGGCAGGATGAATTTAACGGATCGCAAATAGATGATCAAAAATGGGGCTTTGATCTTGGCGATGGCTGCCCAAACCTTTGTGGTTGGGGAAATAACGAATTACAATTTTACCGGCGCGAAAATGCCAGTGTAAGTGGCGGAACGCTGATCATAGAGGCCAAGTCTCAATATTTCCAGAATCGGAATTATACCTCAGCAAAACTCAAAACGAGTGATAAGTTTTCATTCCGGTATGGAAGGGTGGATATTCGCGCGCTTCTTCCAAAAGGACAAGGGCTTTGGCCTGCGTTGTGGATGCTTGGTGATAATATCAATACGGTGGGCTGGCCTGCTAGTGGAGAAGTTGACATCATGGAAATGCGCGGTGGAAGCGGACGCGAAAACCAGGTGCTGGGAACAATGCACTGGGATAATGAAGGCCATTCCTACATTGGTGGGGATTATACAAAAAGCTCCGGAACCTTTGCGGATGCCTACCACGTTTTTAGTCTCGTTTGGGACGAAACAGCCATTCGCTGGTATGTCAACAATCAGGAATTCTACTCAGCTGATATTACACCAGATGACAAAACTGAGTTTCATCAGAATTTCTGGTTAATTTTTAATGTAGCTGTTGGAGGAAATTTTGGCGGCGACCCCGATTTCACAACTGTTTTTCCACAAAAAATGAAAGTGGATTATGTTAGGGTTTTTCAACGGGCAAATTAAAACTTAGTTAAATATTAAGCATTAAAACTAAAATTACATGAGATGAACCAACAAATGTACAAATTATTTACGCTTGCTTTATTTATTATCTTAGCCGGAAGTGTTCAGGCTCAAGGATTTACTGTAACAGGTAATGTCCAGGATGAAGAGAGCAAGTTTGGTATCCCCGGCGCAACAGTCGTCGAAAAGGGAACCCTCAATGGTACAATTACCGATTTTGATGGAAATTATACCATTAAAGTTACTAATGGACAGGCTTCATTGGAGTTTGCCTACGTGGGCTACGAAAGCCAGACCATCGCTGTTAACGACAAACCGATTATCAATGTAGTACTGGGCTATGAACTCACTGAATTAAACGAGGTGGTGGTAATTGGCTACGGTACTCAAAAGAAGAAAGTAGTAACAGGTGCAATTGCAACTGTTAGTGCAGAAGACATTAGTTCGACCCCAATTTTGCGTGCCGATCAGGCCATGCAGGGTCGCACAGCAGGTGTTCAGGTAACAAATTTATCCGGACAGCCAGGTGAAGCACCAACAGTGCGTATCCGTGGTGCAGGAACTACCGGTAGCGCTGATCCCTTGTATATCGTTGACGGTATGGCAGTCGGAGGAATTGAATACCTTAATCCCGGCGATATTGAATCAATCGACGTGCTGAAAGATGCTGCCTCTGCAGCGATTTATGGAGCCAGAGCAGCCAATGGTGTAGTTCTGATTACCACCAAAAAAGGTAAGGCTGGAACGATGAATCTGACGTATTCGGGCTATTATGGTATTCAAAATGTTGCCCGTACTATTGATATGCTTGGTGCAGATGATTACCGCATGCTGATGAACGAAGGCGCGCGCAATGCAGGCCTTACAGAGCCCTTCGATCTGAACGAAATTCCGCGTTTTGATACGGATTGGCAAGATGTGATGTTCGAGAAAAATGTGCCAATGGTTAACCATGAGTTGTCGGTAACAGGTGGCACAGAAAAATCGTCTTATGCCTCTTCGCTATCCTATTTTTCTCAACAAGGTATTATCGGAGGAGAAAAATCACAATTCGATCGTATTACAGCACGTATAAATTCTAACCATAAGGTAACAGAAAAGTTTTCTTTTGGAAACAACTTATCCTATTCACATATCGTGCGTCGGGGTATCAGTAGTAATGCCTCCTTTAACGGAGCTTACAGCAGTGCCTTAAATATGGATCCACTCACACCTGTTTTTGAGACTGACCCGGAAATCTTGGGTCAATATCCTTATTCTGACGAACCTGTTGTGCGAGATGCAAGCGGCCAGTACTATGGTATTTCTAACTATGTGGGAGCTGAAGTTGTTAATCCAATGGCATTGCTCGAGATTCAAAATCAGGAAACCCGCGTGGATAAAGTAGTCGGAAATATTTTTGGCGAATATGAGGTAATTGAAGGCCTTAAGGTTCGCTCCAGCTTGGGTATCGATTTGGCTTATGTACTGAACGATTCTTACAGGCCATTATTTTTCCTGAACGGTGCTCAGAATAACACCGAGAAAACCTCTGTTTTCAAAGGAATAGACCGCTATTTTACCTGGCAATGGGAAAATACCGTTTCCTATAATAAAAAGATCAACGATCACACATTTTCAGTGCTTGTTGGTACTACGGCCAGTGAATCGAAATATGAAGATTTAACGGGTTTTAATGCTAAGGTTCCGACTACCGATCCTGACAATATTTACCTGAATATGGCTACCGATACGGCATGGATTGCTACTGGAGGTGCCTGGCATTCAGCTTTGTTCTCTACTTTTGGTCGTATCACTTACGACTTTCAGAGTCGTTACGCTTTTACTGGTATTATCCGTCGTGATGGATCTTCAAAGTTTGGAGCAAACAACCGCTATGGTATCTTCCCATCAGTAGGGGTTTCATGGCTGGTTTCGGAAGAAAGCTTTATGCCTAAAATTGATCAGATTAGTTTCATTAAGCTCAGAGCTTCGTACGGTATTAATGGTAACCAGGAAATTGGTAATTATCAATTTGTTTCGACTATTGATAAGTCGCGTGGATATATTTTTGGCAACGGTAGAATTGTTGGCGCGTCGCCTTCCTTTATCGAAAATGCTGACATCAGATGGGAAGAATCCGAACAAATTGATATCGCACTTGATTTAGGCGTATTCGACAACAGGTTGAATGTAACTTTAGATTATTACGTCAAGACTACGAATGGTTTGTTGGAGCGTATTCCAATTCCTGGTCATGTAGGTAACGATCCGCCGGTAGCTAATGTGGGAAGTGTTCAAAACCGTGGGGTAGAGCTTTCGGTCAACTGGCGTCATTATTTGGACGATCTCAAGTATTCGATCGGATTTAATGCTTCCTACAACAAAAATGAAATGACAAAAATCGGTAACGAAGACAAAGTGCTGCCAGGTGCAAGCTGGGCTGTGGCTGGTTTGGTTACACGTGCAGAAGAAGGCTTGCCAATCGGTTATTTCTGGGGCTACAAAACAGATGGTATTTTCCAGAACGAAGCTGAGATTTTTCAACATATTGGCAGTACAGGCAATCTGTTGCAAAAAAATGCTGTTCCAGGCGATGTGCGTTTTGTTGACGTGAATGGCGACGGCAAGATTAGCGAAGACGACCGCACCATGATTGGAAATCCAACACCTGATTGGACGCTTGGCATCAATGGATCAGTTGAATACAAAAACTTCGATCTTTCGTTCCTTGTGACGGCTTCTATTGGGAATGATATTTTCAATGGTGCCCAAAGGCAGGATTTGAGGTACACCAACCGTCCGAAAGATATTCTAAACCGTTGGACAGGCGAAGGCACCTCAAACGATATTCCTCGCTACACCTGGATTGATGTGAATAACAACTACCGTGTTTCTGATTTGTACATTGAGGACGGATCTTATGCACGTCTCAAAAACCTCCAGATTGGATATAACCTACCCAAGAATGTGATCAGCCGCATCGGTGCTCTAAACTGGCGCTTCTACATCTCAGGCGAAAACCTGCTGACCCTCACTGGTTATTCTGGTGCTGATCCTGAAATTGGAGCAATGAGCTCTTTCGATATCGGTATCGACCGTGGTATCTATCCACAGGCAAGAATTTTCCGATTTGGTACTACCATTACTTTTTAACTAAAAAAACGCTTGAACCATGAAAAGAACAAGTCAATTTATAAGTTTAGTGATCTTACTGGCCTTTGTGTTATCGGCCTGTAAGAAAGACTTCCTGGAGCGCAATCCGCTTGATCAGGAAGTGACTTCAAGTTTTTATAAAACAGAAAATGATGCCATGGAGGCTTTGGTGTCTGTGTATGATGTGCTTGGATATCAATCGCATCCGGGTATGGCATGGGCTCCTTTCGTAACGGTATCTGATATCCTTTCTGACGATGCTTTTGCCGGAGGCGCTGATGCCAACGACGGGCAAGACGAAAACGAACTCAATACCTTTAACATTCCTACTACTAACCTTATGGTTCACACCATCTGGATGAAAAACTATGTAGGAATCTACCGGGCCAATCTTTTGCTCGAAAAAATAGAGGGTATTGATGCTTCTGACGAATTCAAAACCAGGCTGATTGCCGAGAGTAAGTTTTTAAGGGCCTATTTTTATTTCGATCAGGTGCGCTTTTTCGAGAATATTCCTTTGTTGCTCAACACAATTAAGGGACCTTCGGAGTATAGTCAGGAACAGGCTTCTGTTGCTGATGTTTACGATCAAATTGCCTTGGATTTGGTTGAATCAATGGCAGATCTTCCTGCAATACTAGATCCTGCCGAAGCTGGCCGTGTAACAAAATGGGCTGCACAGGCATTGTTGGCAAGGGTTTACCTTTTCTATAACGGCGTTTACAATGCGGAACTCAATGCTGGTGAAACCGTAATAGATCGCGCAGCAGTGCTGGCTTACCTTGAGGATCTGATAACCAATAGCGGTCATGATTTATTCGAAAACTACGAAACAAACTTCAAGCTGGCTGGTGAGTTCGGCATTGAATCAGTTTTGGAGGTTTCTTATGGTGATACACCGGCTTGGTGGGATTGGAATTATGTGCGTGGTGGCGAAGGTAATCTGGCAGCACAGATGCAGGGGCCTCGTGTAACCGGTTCTGATAATTGGGACAGGGGCTGGAGTTTTGCTCCGGTAAATCAAAAATTGGTAAACGATCTGCAGAGCGATCCTCGTTTTGAGCATACTGTTTTGACGCAGGAGGAACTCGACGGCAATTTGAATATTGGCTACCAGCATACCGGGTATTTTTCTAAAAAATATTCCTCAGATGCTGAACACTGGAGTTCTGACGGACAGTTCGAACTCAACAGAACCTGCAATTTCAGGGTGATTCGTTTTTCGGATGTGTTGTTGATGGCAGCTGAACTGGGAAGCCCCAACGCACAAACCTACCTTGATCGCGTTAGAGCACGTGTGGGTTTGGGAAGTGTTCCGGCTACTTTGGAAAACATCATGAAAGAACGACGTTTGGAACTGTCACTCGAAGGTATCCGCTATTTTGATGTGATACGTCAGGGGATGGCTTTTGCCAGTCAGGAGTTTACTGTTGTGGGTTTGCGTGGGCCAAATTACGTTGGCGATCAGCAGCTTTTTGATGTTACTTTTGATCCGGCTTCAAAAGGCTTTTTGCCTATACCTCAAACTGAAGTAGATCTTTCGGCAGGTACTTTCACCCAAAATGATGGTTATTAAACTTGATTTTGCTGGATAAATTGCTGCCATTTAAGCATGCAGTCTTAAGCCAAAGGGTAATCTCAGGATTTTATAATAATTAGTTGTTAGTCGTTTCCGTGGCAGTCATTCTTTAGCAGGAATGCTTGCCATGGAAACACAACCTGACAAGGATTTAATTGCGCGATATTTTTTCGCAGATAAATGTAAAGATGAACTAAGGAGCTAAGCCGAAATCATTGTCAATTAAGCATTTAATTTAAAAATATTACCTGGACAAATTAGCCTGACCCGATGTGCCAAATCGCGTAGGGCTATCAAAATCATGAAGCAAGTATGACAAAACAAGATCGTTATACCGTTAAACTAACCATGATTGTTGCGCTGGGCGGATTTCTGATGGGATTCGACGCCTCAGTAATATCAGGTGTAGTGAAATTTATTGAACCCGAATTCGATCTGAGTAAGTTAGAACTGGGATGGGCAGTAAGTTCACTTACGCTTACCTCAACACTTGCCATGATGCTGGCCGGTCCGTTGAGTAGTAGTTTTGGGCGAAGGGTTGTATTACGTTGGGCAGCAGTGTTATACGCTGTTTCGGCAATTGGCTCTGCTATGGCACCTGATTTTGTATCACTTGTTTTAGCCCGAATGATTGGTGGTCTTGGAGTAGGTGCTTCGCTTATAATCGCACCCGTTTATATCGCCGAAATTTCCCAGCCACATCTGCGTGGAAGGATGGTTTCTTTTAATCAGCTTAATATTGTTTTAGGAATTTCTGTGGCTTTTTTTACGAATTATATGATTCTTCAATTGGGCAAAAGTGAGGCCTCATGGGCAAAAAACCTGATGTTTGATGCCTATAACTGGAGGTGGATGCTGGGCCTTGAAGCCTTGCCGGCAGTAATTTATTTTGTTGCGCTGTTTGCCGTTCCGCGAAGCCCCAGATGGTTGTACATGAAAAACAGAGAAACGGAAGCACGCAAAGTGCTTGAAAGGATTACGGCTTCGAGCAAATTAGAAGATGTAATACAAGGCATCCGTGAAAGTTTGAAGTCTAAATCGCCGCAACCAAAAGTTCCCCTGCGCGAATTGTTTCGTCCCGCCTTACGTCTTGTACTGATTATTGGTATTTCTGTTGGTGTTTTGCAGCAGATTACAGGAATTAATTCGGTGTTTTTTTATGCGCCAATGATTTTTGAGCAGACCGGAATTGGCGCCGATGCATCTTTTTCACAAGCTATCTTGGTTGGCCTTACAAATTTGATTTTCACAATTTTGGCTATGACGCTCATCGATCGTTTTGGTAGAAAATTATTGTTGATGATTGGTTTGAGCGGGATCACTGTTAGTATGTTTTTGCTTGCTTTTGGTTTTTTTCAGGCAGAATATGTGGTATCTGATCAGGCACTTATAGCGCTTGAAGGAAAAGTGGATATTGCGAAACTGGTGCCTGTAAAAGATGTAGTTTTTTATTCCGATCTCGATTTTAAAGCTGCTATGGCAGAATTGCTCGGACATGCAGAAGCTGCAAAAGCCGAAGGAGAACTGTTAAAAGCTGCAGGGAATATCAACGCTTTGCTTATTCTATTCGGGATTTTAGGTTTTGTGGCATCTTTTGCTGTTTCAATTGGTCCTGTGATGTGGGTGTTATTCTCCGAAATATTCCCGAATTATATCCGTGGGCTTGCCATTTCATTTGTAGGATTTATCAATTCTGCTGTAAGTTTCCTCGTTCAGCTGGTTTTTCCGTGGGAACTTGTCACCTTAGGTAGTGGCTTAACCTTTACCCTTTATGGATTATTTGCTTTGTTTGGTTTGTTGTTTCTTGCTTCGCGCCTTCCCGAAACAAAAAATAAATCACTCGAAGAACTTGAATTAATGTTGATAGGGAAAAGAATGGATTCATAATTTGCTTTTTTCTGATTCCATTCCAAAAAAATAAAAATATGAAGTCAATTAAAATAGCGCCATCCGTCATTAAGAATATTAGCAGTAAAGTATTTTCTGCCGGATTTACACAAACCACTTGTTTAATATTTGTTTTAATTATGGTAAGTTCTTGTACTACGAATCAAAAAGAAGATGTTACGAAAGATGTTACTAAGGCAGAAATTATTAAAACGAGTACTGGGTATCAGCTTCAACTCAATGGAGCGCCTTTTTATGTGAAAGGAGCCGGGCTAGAGGGTGGAAACATCGCAAGGCTCAAGGCTCATGGAGGTAATGCGCTGCGCACTTGGCGAACTGGAGATAATATCATGAATGCAAGCGAATTACTTGATGAAGCTCAAAAGCATGGAATTTTTATTACCATGGGAATCGACATTGCCAGGGAGCGCCATGGATTCGATTATAACGACGAAGTTGCTGTAAAGGAACAGTTCGAAAGGGTGAAAAAGGATGTCATGAAATACAAAGATCATCCTGCTCTGATGGCTTGGGGTATTGGAAACGAATTGAATCTGCATTATTCCAATCCAAAAGTGTGGGAAGCTGTTGAAGATATTGCCAGCATGATCAAAGCGGTTGATCCAAATCATTTAACAACTACCATGCTTGCCGGAGCTGATAGGGAAGTAGTTAGAAGGGTGATAGAAACCTGTCCGAATCTTGACTTTTTGAGTTTTCAGATTTATGGTGATATCATGAATCTTCCAAAATATATTCGCGAAAGTGGTTATGATGGTGCTTACATTGTTTCGGAATGGGGAGCTACGGGGCATTGGGAAACGCCAAAAACAAGCTGGGGAAGACCGATTGAGCAACAAAGTACAGAAAAGGCAAATGCCTATTTGGAGCGCTATCTGCAAGTGATTGCTGCCGATCATGAGAATTGTATCGGTTCATTTGTTTTTTTATGGGGACAAAAGCAGGAACGTACGCCAACCTGGTATGGTATGTTCCTCGAAAATGGTCGTAAAACGGCATCGGTTGATGCAATGGAGTATGTGTGGACAGGCAAATGGCCCGAAAAACGCGCGCCAATGATGGAAGCGTTTTTGATCAATGAAAAACCGGCAAGCAGCAGTGTTATGTTATTACCGGGAGTTGCGTTTGATGCCACTGCCATTGCCAAAAGTCACACCAACGAAAAGCTGAGGTATCACTGGGAGATTATGCCAGAGGTGCCCATTGCCCAGCAAAGTGATGGAGGTGATTTTGAACCCAGACCAAAAACACTTTTTAAAATGGAAAGTGATCAACATCAGGTGAAGCTCAATGCACCAGAAAATGAAGGGGAATACAGGTTGTTTGTTTATGTTATGGATTCGTATAATGGGGCAGCAACGGCAAATATTCCTTTTAAGGTGATAGCAAAATAAGTTTAGTGGTTTAGGTTTTCTTCTATACTGCAAATTGTATTTGCTTGTTTGCGAAAAAGTATGTGCTTATTTTAATTGCTGTAACCTGGTACAATTAAAAATTAATCTTATCGTCCAGCAAATTGCTAAAACATCATTATAAAATCAGTGAGGTTTTGGTCGTGTTCCAGTTTGAGCTTTTTCCTCAGTCGGTAGCGGCTGATTTCAACACCTCGCACAGAAATATTCATAAGACTTGCAATTTCTTTGCTCGAAATATTCAATCGGAGGTAAGCACAAAGCTTAAGTTCTCGTGGTGATAAGTCGGGATGTTGCTGCTTTAGTCTCTTTAAAAACTCTTCGTGAACGCTTTCGAAATGACTTTCAAAAACTTCCCATTGCTTGTCAGTATCAATATCGCGATTGATTTTTTTAATCATCATCCTTATCCTGCTGATAAGTATCTCGTCTTTGGTTTCTTTGGTTAATTTTTGCAGATCCCGCTTTATGAAAGTAAGTGTTTTACTTTTCTGAATCATCTGCATTGTGTTGTTTGCCAATTCTTTATCTTTTTGAATCATTTCTTCACGCAATTTTTCATTCCGCAAGCGAATCAATTCTTTTTCAGCTTTTAGCGTTTCCGTTTGCAGTTGTTTTTCACGTTCCTGAAATTGTTTTTGCTGTGCTTGTGCAAACAATAGTTTTGATTTTTTTACCCTGTTCTTCAGGTAATTAAATCCTGAATAAATCAACATTAACGATAGTATTACATAAAAAAGATAGGCTAACCAGCTGTAGTACCAGGGTGGTAAAATTGTAAAAGCAAAAGTGGCTGTTTTACTTTCTGCATCGAACAGGTTTTTTGCTTTCACTTGCAGCTCATATGATCCCTGTTTTAGATTGGTAAACTGTCTTAAAGGTGAAGTGTTCCAGGCTGTCCAGCTTTCAGCGAATCCTTCCAAACGGGTCGAAAACTGCAATTTATCAGGATTTTCATAGTCAAGTGCTGCAACCGAAAAGCTTAACTGGTTATTTTTGAATGGTATGCTATAAGCATTGCCATTGGTATTGGAATTTCCAAAAAAAATCACAGAATCATTGGATGCAATAACCACTTTTCTGATTAATGCATCATAGGGTTTGTTGTAATCTTTCGGAAAATCTGGCATATAGTGTGCAAATCCATCCTGCAAACCGATAAATACATCCTGTTCATCCAATGGAAGTACAAACTGAAACGATCTGATTGTTTTGCCGTTAAGCTCTCTGAATGGCAGATTGACATCCACATAAGAGCCGTCTTCCTGAAGGCGGTAAACACCAACCTGATCAGCAGTAAAATACCAGATGTTTTTTCGCTGATCTTCCAAAAGCATATTGGCCTCTGGGTTTGTAACGATTTGATTTATTTTTTGATCTGAAATAAAGGTGTTCGTTTTTTTGTCAAACATATAATAACCCTGTCCGGTGCAAAATACTGCCTCACCAAATAATTCTACTACACGGATGTTTTTATCGGAGGGAAATCCGTCACTACTATTGTAAAAACCAATAGAAGTTACACTGTCGTAGCTGCTGTTAAGATCGATTTTATAAACGCCTTTGTATCCGTGGCTCATCCATAATGACCCTTTTTTGGCTTTGGCCAAAAATCGTGATGACTCTTTAAACCCTTTAATTACAGCATCTTGTTTCCAAGTATTATTGGATTTCTTTAATTTTACTAAGTTGGTATAGGTACCGCTAATGATCACATCCTTTTCGTCTTCCGGAACAATAAACGACCAGGCTCCCTGCACATCCGATATAAGTGTTGCAATGCTGTCGCTGATGGTAAAAATCCCTGAATTGTGGCCGCAAAACAAAGTGCCATCAATAACTTTGAGTTCCCACACCTGACCTTGTGAGTTTTTTACGAGCCTAAATTGTTGTCCGATATTACCATTTTGCAAAGATTTCCACTCGTGGTAAAAAACACCACGGTTTGTGCCAAGGTAAAGCTTGCCTTCGTGAAGCACCCCCGAATAGCCTGCACTCAGGTTGCTGGGATAGGAAAAATATGTCAGCGGCGAATTAATCTCCACATAGTCGATGCCATTGTCTAAGCCCAGCCATAAATTTCCAAACTGATCTTTGCTTAAACTTAAAATGGTATTGTTTTGCAACCCCCTGTCAACATTGATATGTTGCTTAATCCCTCCTTGATTATCGGTAATCACTAATCCGTCTTGTATCGTGCCAAAGGCCATGCTTTCTTCATCAATCCTGATTCCACAATAGACCTGTTTTTCATTCATCAATGTAGAAGCCTCTGTGTCCCAATACTCAAGCTTATTATTGCTATACAAAAAAAGACCTTCGTTGGCAGTTGCTATCAGCAAATCCTTGCCGAAAGGTAAAATGGACCATACGAGTTTTCCTGCAATGGCTTCTGCACCCTGCAAGGGAATCAGTTTATCCTTAATCAACTCAAAAAGCCCGTAATGCTGATCATTAATCAGAAAGCGGTCGTTTATCAGGTACGAAAAATGAAAGCTATTTGGAGCGTCAATGATAGTAAAATTTCCTTGTTGATAAATCATGATGCGTTCAAACGACTGGAAAATCACACGCGAACCGTCGTGGTATATTTTCCATACCTCACCAAAATCTTGTTTTTCAGTGGGTAATAAATGGTGCAAGGAAGTAAAAACGAGCTTGCCGTTACTATTTTTTAAAAAATATCCTAATTCGTTGTAGCCTCCTGCATAAATGGTGTCGTTTACGGCTAACACACTTCTTACAACAGTGCGGTTGGGTAGCGTATGGGTTCGCCATTCAATGCCATCGAAGCTTAATACCCCATCATTATTGGCAAAGTAAACCAGACCATTTTTATCGTAGGTAATCATCCAACTCTGCGAACCTGCGGGTATGGTTGTGTGTGCGTAATTTTTTATCTGGGGCATACCAGTACTTTTTACGGTGGCATTTACATTGCCATTCGCCGAGACCATCAGAATTAAAAGGTATGTCCAAAAATAATTCCGCATAGGATATTGGTTAGTATATTTTATAGTCCGAAACCAAAGCCAATTCTAAAAAGGGGATTGGTGTAAGGAGTGTCCGGTGTTTCGTTTAGGTTGTATAGGATGGTTAAAGTAGCAAAAGCACGGCCAGAAAAATATTGTCGGATTCCGCCACCTATAAAAATGCTGTGAATACTTGTGCGCTGTCTATCTGTTATTTCAAGCGTATTTCTGTCATAATAAACTTTCTCATAGCTGAGTAATTCATTTTCCAGATGAGCGAATATTCCCCTGAATATCTCATAAGTGGTATAAAAACCACCACCATAATTATTCGTTGAGAATTTCAGTCTGTTTTGATTATAGCTGTAGTAATTGTAGGTAAGGCGTGTACCAAATTCCCATGACGGGGTTATTCTGTAACCTACTTGTGGTGAGATTATAATATTGGAGCCATAGGTTGAAAAGCCCAGCCCAAAATCACCACCAAAAACCCATTTCTTTTCAAATTGGGGTTGCTCCATCATAAATTGAGCTGGTAAATGGGTAGCGAACAGAAGCAAAAACCCAATTAGAATGCTACTAAGTAATTTAAAATTTTGCATAGATCACAGGATTAGGTTAGCGAAGGTAATAAAATACTTTATTGTTTAAGCCAGGGCAAGGAGAGAAAACCTTTTCTTCGAGCAATCGGACCTGAGATTTCCTTGAATCTGATGGTGTCGGAAACTATTTCATAGGCCTACTTTCCAGGACTTGGATCCGATGAAATAGAATCTGTGCCAAATGTGCTGATAAAAGTATTATCTGAATTAAAATTATTGCTATGCTTTCAATAGCTATGCTAAGCCTGATTGCGCCACTGCATCTAAATGAAAAGTTGAATCGTGGCGAATGAGTAATTCTACTTCTGATTGGCTTCCTCAGAGTTTCCAGTGGTTAACTATACTTTCTGTATTTGTATTTTCAAATTTTTCTTTGCAACTGCTAACCACAAAGATTAACAAAAGCGCGACAACGGTAATTGTTGGTTTAAGCATGCTTTGATGGTTATTTTTGATTTATTAAGGCTGGTTTTTTTGAATTGAATATAATCTCAATCCAAGCGGATTAATTCACCCGTAAGATTATTGTAGCGGGCTTTAATTTCCCATTTAGTGGTTGAATTATCTGTTGTTATTCCCCAAAAATCGTAAGAAGCTGCATTGCGATCGCCAGATGCATTGAGTTGTGTCCATCCTGTTGTTCCGAAGTATTGGGAAGATTGTTTAATAAAGTTTTGATATAGCAATTCAGTATTTGGAGCATGTGTGCTTTCAAGGTAAGTTTTCATTGCCAGCCAGGCAGCATCATACGAAGTGAAGGCGAAAATTTCTGGTTTTCGGTTCAGCATTTGTTCAAGCTTAGCTATAATGGGCTGCCAAAGGGAGGCGGCTTCCGGATCGAGGCCAAAAGAGGGACAAGCTAAATCAACAGATTCAGCAAAATCTGCTACTTGAGGTTTATTTGTAATTTCGTGATTTTCAGCAAAAGCGGAATTGCCATACCATCGAATTCCAGAGAATAACTCATCCTGACTTGCAAGCTCCAGGATGTCGAGGCCTTCGCCATAGCTGAGCAGATAAATTCCTATTTTTTCGACTGGATAACTTTGCAGTGCCAATTGAAGCTGTTGATGTAATTGTGTAATAATTGATTCAAAGTGTTGTTCATCAGCATTATAGCTAACAGGTTCTGCTGCCATAAAACCAGCTTCGGTAAATTGAGAAACAGTAGTTTCAAGAAGTTCAGTGCCCCAAATATCATTTCTGAAGACAGGCAGGATGTATTCCACCTGATCAGCAATCATCAATGCAGTTACTGCTTCGCCCTGACTTATCACATTGGGCAATAGCCTAAATACCTGATCATTAGGTTGAGCAATGGATTTTGCAACCGAGGCCGGACTGATCAACAAAATTCTATCAGCATCAGCATATGGCTTTAGGCTTTTAAGTACTGCACTGCTAAAAGGTCCGATAATAAGCTTTATACCGTTGGTTTTTAGTTTATTATACTTTTGAAGCGCAACAAGGGTGTCAGTCTCTGTATCCTCAATCAACACATCAAATTGCCATGAAGGATTGGTGAGTTTCAGGTGATTCTTAATATCTTCAACAGCTAGTTGAATCCCTGCCTGGCCTGCTTTCCCAGGTGAAGAACCACTACCTGTTAGCGGCACGAGAGCTCCTACTTTGATATGTTGGTCATAAAAGCTGATAGTGTCTTCATTTTGTTTGCAGCCGGATAAGGCAAGTTGAATGACGAAAAACAGGGTTAAAAATTTGATTGTTTTAGGCATGAAATAACAAATTGTTAAGTTGTGAATTAGTTCTAATAACATGAATTCATAGGAATATGTTGGGTTAAATTTAGAAAAACTTTTCACTAGCCTAACCAAAGTTATCCAAAAAGCACCCACGCAACATCAATTGCAAATATAGAAAAATGTCGGTTTACTTTTCCTTGAAAGGATTCATTGTGATAAGAGGGGCTGATTTGTAGAATTTTCCTGTAATTTTGAAGCCTTAAAAACTGACTGAACCTATGAAGCTGTCGATAGTTATTGTCAACTACAATGTGGAACATTTTTTAGAGCAATGTCTTTTTTCGGTGCGTAAAGCGCTGCAAAAAATTGAAGCCGAGGTGTTTGTAGTTGACAATAATTCGGTTGACGGGTCTTTGCGCATGCTTGAAGAGAAATTTCCGGAGGTTAAAGTTATTGCTAACAAGGAAAATGTTGGTTTTAGTAGAGCTAATAATCAGGCAATCAGGCAATCGACAGGAGCATACGTGCTGCTGCTGAATCCTGATACTGTTGTGGAAGACGACACCTTCCAAAAAGTGATTGGGTTTATGGATACCCATCCTGTCGCCGGGGGGCTGGGAGTGAAAATGGTTGACGGCACAGGTAAGTTTTTGCCTGAATCCAAAAGAGGACTGCCCACTCCGCTCACTGCTTTTTACAAGATTTTTGGGTTAGCAAGCCTGTTTCCGAAATCAAAACGTTTTTCGCGTTATCACCTGGGTTTTCTGGACAAAGACGAAATACACGAAGTGGATGTATTGGCGGGTGCTTTTATGCTGATGCGCAGATCGGTGCTCGAAAAAGTCGGTTTGCTCGACGAAGCCTTTTTTATGTATGGCGAAGATATCGATCTATCCTACCGCATAACACAATCCGGGTTTAAGAATTTTTACTTTCCCGAAACACGTATTATTCATTATAAAGGTGAAAGCACTAAGAAAAGCAGCGTGAATTATGTTTTTGTATTCTATAATGCAATGATCATTTTTGCACAGAAACATTTCAGTCAAAAGCGTGCCTCAACCTTTACTTTTCTGATTAATATCGCTATTTATTTTAGGGCGTTTCTGGCTTTAATGGCTCGATTTTTCAAGCGTTCGATGCTGCCGGTAATGGATGCCATAACTGGTTTTGCCGGCTTGCTTTTGATTAAACAATTTTGGGGCGATTTTACCATCTATCGCGAAGGCGGCGACTACCCGCTTGTTCTGGTAACTTTTGTGCTTCCCGTTTACTTGCTTATCTGGCTGATCTCGATCTATTTCAGTGGGGGTTACGACAAGCCTTATCGTATTCTTAAAGCACTTCAGGGAATTGGGGTAGGCAGCTTGATGATTTTGGTGTTTTATGCCTTATTACCTGAAAATCTGAGGTTTTCGAGGGCTTTGATATTGCTTGGAACAGCCTGGTTGGCAATTGTTACAAGCTTAATTAGATTTGGGGCCTACTTGCTTAAATTTGAAGGTTTTACGCTGGGTGCTGACGTTAAAAGGCGTTTTTTGGTAATAGGAAACGGAGCAGAGGCTCAGCGTGTTGCAGAATTGCTTAGATCAACAGCAATAAAACCTGAATTTGTTGGCCTGGTCGAGACAAAATCTGACAAAAAGCTTCCTGCTACATTCATCGGACATATTCATCAAGTGCCCGAGATAATTGCAATTTATCGCATAAATGAGGTGATTTTCTGTTCAAAGAATCTCCCGCATCAAACTATTATTGATAAAATGGTTGCCTGGCATACTGCTGGCGTCGATTACAAAATTGCTCCCGAAGACAGCCTCTCAATTATAGGGAGTAATTCCATCAATACGCGGGGCGATTTGTACACCATTGGCATTAATGCCATAGATTCTATGCCCAACCGCAGGAGCAAGCGATTTTTTGATGTTCTTGCTGCTTTGGCTGGTTTAGTTTTATGGCCGCTGCTGTTTTGGTTTGTGAAGCGTCCTTTCAACTTCATTAAAAATTCGCTCTTGGTAATTTTTGGCAGAAAATCCTGGGTTGGATATTGTAAAGTAGGGCAACAAACACAAAAACTACCGGCCATCCGGGCCGGAGTGCTTTGTCCGGCATTGGTATTTAAACGTCCGGTTGCTGAGGATCAATTGATTAATCAGCTTAACCTGCTCTATGCACGAGACTATGCTGTTTGGAAAGACGTGGAGATATTTTTCAAAGCCTTTAAATGGCTGGGAAATTAGTTTCTTGATTTGTCCGTATTTCTGGGATTGTTTTTTGTACCTTTGCACATTCAATTATTAGCAATTATTTCCATTCTAAATCATGCTCAGCAGAAGGCATCTCAGGGTAAAAGTTCTTCAATCGGTTTATGCTTATTATCAGGCTGGTAATAACGATCTGTATCAAGGAGAAAAACAGTTATTACTAAGTATAAACAAACTCTATGAGTTGTTTATTTGGCAGTGTTCTTTTTTGATAGAAGCCACCCGATTTGCCGAAAATCGTATCGAGGACAATAAAAAAAAGCATTTCCCGACAGAGGATGACCTGAATCCCAATCGGCGATTTGTGGATCATGCTATTTTGAGTACACTTGCTGATAATATTCAATTTCGAAAATTGGAGAATCTTTACAAAATCAATTGGGGAGAGGAGCAGGAGATCATCAGAAAGTTTTATTATTTTCTAAGAGAACTTCCTGAATATGATAGATTCATGAAAGAAGAAAATCATGGATTTAATAATGAGAAACGATTTCTGATTCAGATCGTTGAAAAGTATTTTGCTGAACTCGAATTGTTACAATCGTTCTACGAGGAGCGCAGCATTTATTTTGTGGATGATTATCATCTGATATCCTATCTGCTCATCAAGTTTTTTAAGTCGCTGGATGAAGGTTTTAATACACTTACTCCCTTGCCTGCGATTTTTAAAACGGCCAATGAAACAGATAATGAAGACCTTGATTTTGTCAAACAACTTTTTAGGAAAACAATTTTGAATAGCGATGAATATGGCAAATTGATTGCTTCTACAACAGCAAATTGGGAGCAGGATCGCATTGCCGTGATGGATATGCTTATCTTAAAAATGGCCTTGGCCGAGATTTTTGCTTTTCGTTCGATACCAATTAAAGTGACAATGAACGAATACATCGATATTTCAAAATATTTCAGTACACCTAAAAGTAAGATTTTCGTAAACGGAGTGCTCGACAAACTCATTCAGCAGTTAAAGGCCGAAGGAAAAATAATCAAGACGGGCCGTGGCTTGCTCGAAAATTAATTCAGGTTTGCGGAACGGATTTTGTGTGGTTCATTCAAAATGAACTACTTGTTTTCATTTGTGTTATCTTTACAAATGAATATCAATACCGTTCATGAAAAAACTGCTGCCAGGTATTTTATTAAGCATCTTTTTTGTTTTTCAGCTTGTGGCTCAACCACAGTTTGTTACTATTGAGCAACTTACTGATTCTCCGAAATTGAATGCGCTCTTTGAACTCTGCATTGAGATTGAAAATTCTGCGAGCGTTAATTTTTTTGACTACGATCAAATCATTTTAAAAGCTGTTTTTCGAAGTCCGTCGCTTGCTGAAAAACTTGTCGAAGGATTTTATTTTCAGGATTTTGAAGCAGCAGCAGGGGAGGAGCTAATACCAATTGGTGATCCACATTACCGCATTCGTTTTGCCCCCGACGAAATTGGCACTTGGGAGTTTAAGTTGATTGTGCAGGATCAGTCCGGACAAACTGAAACTGCATGGTATTCCTTTTGGGTTGATGAAAGTGAATTTAATGGTTTTGTGAAAGTTGCCCAAAATCAACGTCAATTGGTTGACCAGTCTGGGAAACTGGTATTTCTTTCAGGCGAAAACGTCACATGGACCAGCAATTATCCGGGTTATGATCCCATATCCTATTACTTTGAACAACTTGCTGACCATGGGGGGAATTTTGCTAAACTGATGCTTACTCCCTGGGGTTATCATATTGAGTGGATCGAAGGTGGGTTGAGAAATTATATGCCACGACAAAAGGATGCCTTTATGATGGATAGCCTTTTCAGGTTGGCACATCAGAAAGACATTTTTCTTCAGCTGGCATTTTCCATTCACAACGAACTTAATTTTGGTTTTCCGGCAGAAGATTGGACATCAAACCCTTACAATATTGCCAACGGAGGATTTTGTGAGCAGCCACAGGATTTTTTTACAAACCAGGATGCCCGTGCAGCATACAAAAACAGAATGCGTTACCTTGTTGCCCGTTATGGTTATTCCCGAAATTTAGTGGCATGGGAAATTTTTTCTGAAACAGATAACTTACCTTTTTATAGTAATTTTAAAAATCAAATCAGCAGCTGGGTGATAGATATGGCCGGTTGGTTACAGCAAAATGATCCCTGGAATCACTTGGTTTCAGTGGGTTATGCCTTACCCGAAAGTGAGCCACAGGTATGGCTGCATCCTGCTATTGACTTCACGCAGCTCCACCTTTATTATAAGCGCGCTGATTTGGCCGGTGATGTTTTGAGACAGATGAATATGTATCAGAAAAATTTTCAAAAACCCGTGCTTGCAGGAGAGTTTGGCATTGGACATTACAGCGATTCAATGGCGATATGGGACCCACAGGGGCTTGTATTGCATAACGCCCTTTTTGCCTCATCCATGTCGGGTAGTATGGGCGGTGTAGTGCCTTGGTACTGGGAAGAATACGTCGATCAGCTGAATTTGTACAGCAGCTTTGGAGCAGTACACAAATTTGCCGGTTCAGAGCAAAATGTGGCGGAAAATCCTGTCTCGATGCACTTAATTACAGATGCAGCAGTTCGTGATGATTGGGCAATTATTCCGAATTATTTTAGCCTGACTGCTCCATCTCCATCCAGGTATTTTGAGTGGCATACAACCGGCCAGATGATTCCTTCGGCTGACAGTCTGAATCGTTACCTTTATGGTCCGCTTTCACTTTTTTCGGCCTTGAGAAATCCTCCGGTTTTTCAGGTGGATTTACTTCATGAAACAATTTTACAGATTGAAACAGGAAGTCAGGTAAATCAAGCTGTGCTTCAAGTGAAACAAAATGAGGCTGTTGTTTTTGAGCAAGCTGTCGAACCCAACGAATCTTATTGGATTGAGCTTCCTGCTGGAAATTTTCAACTTTCATTTGATAATATTGGTGTTGGCTTTGCAAGCGTGATCGAGCTCGAAAAAATTGTACTCGAAGATTTTCTTCCGCAAATCAGGGCTTTCGGTTTGCATTCGGACAACCAGATGAGCGTTTGGATTCAAAACAGGAATTATAACTGGAAAACTTTTTATGATACAGGATTGCCTCCGCAACCAGCATCAGCTGAGGTTTATCTGCCACTGGTGCCAGGAACCTATCGATTGGATTGGTATAATACCAGCACAGGTACTATCGATTCAGTAAGAATTAGGGAAGCCGGTAGCGCTGGAATGATTTTGCAGATTAATCAGCTTACTCACGACTTGGCTTTGCAATTAAATTTTATTACTGCCATAAAATCGCGCGATCGATTCCCGGGTGTGGTAGTTTACCCAAACCCGTCAAAACAAAAATTTACATTTGCATTCGAACTTAGCAAAGCAGCAAAAGTGGTGCTTCAAGTAATCGACACGCATGGCCGAACTGTTTATATGGCCGAGAAATCAGATACTTACATTGGTACGAATCAATTGCATTGGTCATTTGGAAATCAACCCATTGCGGCCTACGATCTCAAAACCGGTGTATATATTTATCGGCTCATGCTGCCTGATCGCACCGTTACCGGAAAACTGATGCTCACAGAATAATTTTATCCTCGGGCATCGCTGATTAAGAGGAAAACACTAAATTTGCAGTAATAGCTTGATATTATTGTTATTACATTAACAAAGAATTTTAAAACTTTAAATAATTAAGCATGAAGGTATTTGATTTAGACATGATTAAGGCTGTGTACGCCAGTATGCCCGATAGCATCAAGGCGGCAAGAGAAATGCTTGGGCGGCCACTTACACTCACTGAGAAGATTTTATACAGCCATTTAGCAGAAGAAGCATTACCCGAAAAGGGCTATGAGCGCGGAAATGCTTATGTTGATTTTAATCCGGATCGGGTTGCTATGCAGGATGCAACAGCTCAAATGGCACTGCTTCAGTTTATGCAGGCCGGTAAGTCGAAAGTTGCAGTGCCTTCAACAGTTCACTGCGATCACCTGATTCAGGCCAAACTGGGTGCTGAAGCAGATCTTAAAACTGCAAAAGACAATAACAAAGAGGTTTTCGATTTTCTGGCCAGCGTTTCCAATAAATATGGTATCGGTTTCTGGAAACCGGGAGCAGGGATTATCCATCAGGTTGTGCTGGAAAACTATGCTTTTCCTGGTGGAATGATGATTGGAACTGACTCGCATACCGTTAATGCCGGAGGACTTGGTATGGTGGCCATTGGCGTTGGAGGTGCTGATGCTGTAGATGTAATGGCCGGAATGCCCTGGGAACTGAAATTTCCTAAGCTGATAGGTGTAAAACTTACCGGAAAATTGAGTGGCTGGACTTCTGCCAAGGATGTTATTTTGAAAGTGGCTGGAATATTAACAGTTAAAGGTGGCACAGGCGCTATTCTGGAATATTTCGGCGAAGGTGCCGAGTCGCTTTCCTGCACCGGAAAGGGTACGATATGTAATATGGGTGCAGAAATCGGGGCAACTACTTCTTTGTTTGGGTATGATAAAAAAATGGCTGACTATCTCAAAGGAACAAGCCGGGCCGTAATAGCCGAAGAAGCAGATAAAATTGCGCAGCACCTTACTGCTGATCCTGAGGTTTATGCCAATCCAGATGGCTATTTTGATCAACTGATCGAGATCAATCTCTCAGAACTTGAACCACATATCAACGGACCATTCACACCTGACTTTGCAACACCTGTTTCTAAGTTTGCCGAAGCAGTTAAAGCCAATGGCTGGCCCGAAAAGCTGGAAGTAGGCTTGATTGGCTCCTGCACAAATTCTTCGTACGAAGATATTTCGCGTGCCGCCTCCATAGCCAAACAGGCAACAGATAAAAATTTGAAGGTAAAATCTGAATATACCGTTACTCCTGGCTCTGAGATGGTTCGTTATACCGTTGAGCGTGATGGTTATCTCAAAACATTTGAGGAAATCGGCGGGGTGGTTTTGGCCAATGCCTGTGGTCCTTGCATCGGACAATGGGCACGTCATAATGCCGATAAAGGAGAGAAGAATTCTATCATGACATCCTTCAACCGTAATTTTGCCAAACGTAATGACGGAAATCCTAATACGCATGGCTTTGTGGCTTCTCCCGAGGTTACAACAGCATTTGCAATTGCCGGAACATTAAGCTTCAACCCTATGACAGATTACCTGGTGAACGAAGCTGGCGAAAAAGTAAAACTGGATGAACCTCAGGGAATTGAGTTTCCGCCTTCGGGATTTGCAGTGGAAGACAATGGCTATCTGAAACCTGCCAAAGACGGAAGCAATGTTGATGTTGTCGTTGCTCCAGATTCTGATCGTTTGCAATTGCTCGAACCTTTTGCTCCCTGGGATGGAAAAGATATCAAAGGTATGTACCTACTGATCAAAGCTAAAGGAAAATGTACAACAGATCACATTTCAATGGCTGGTCCCTGGTTGCGTTACAGAGGTCATCTCGAAAATATTTCCCAAAATATGCTTATTGGGGCAGTAAATTATTTTGGTGAGCAAACTAATGCCGTTAAAAATCAAATAACGGCCGAAGTAAATAAAGTCCCTGATGCTGCACAATCCTATAAAGAAAGCGGTTTTGGATCTATTGTGGTAGGAGATGAAAACTATGGCGAGGGTTCTTCGCGTGAGCATGCTGCCATGGAGCCACGTTTTATGGGCGTAAAAGTAGTACTTGTGAAATCTTTTGCCCGCATCCACGAGACAAACCTGAAGAAGCAGGGAATGTTGGCACTCACCTTTGAAAATAAACACGACTATGAACTGATTCGTGAAGACGATCGGATAGATGTACTTGAAATGGAAAGTTTTGCTCCTGGCCAGAATCTAAAAATTCGATTGAATCATGCTGATGGAAGCAACGATACCTTTGAAGTGCAACATACATACAATCAGAATCAAATTGCTTGGTTTAAAGCCGGAAGCGCTTTGAATTTGATCAAGAAATTGCAGAACGACTAAGTAATTGCATCTGTGTTCATTTAAACCCGTAAAGGATTCAAAGCGTCTTTTACGGGTTTTTTATAAAAGCCTCAAGGATATTTGACAAACAGCATAGTGAGCGATTAACAGCTAATCGTTTATATTTGCCTAAAATCTAACCCATATAATTATGAAGCTCAAACTTTTTACCACTGCTTTATTTCTTGGCATGCTTATGAATATCAATGCACAGGATACTTTTTCTATAGTTGCTGTTGACACAATTACCGGAGAGGTCGGGAGTGCCGGAGCCAGTTGTTTGGACAATTCTGCTATTACCGGCGGAGCTGTAATTATCAGTGACATCATTCCCGGACGGGGCGCAATTCATACCCAATCGTACTGGATTTCGGCTAATCAAATTAATGCCCACAACAAAATGCTCGAAGGGCTTTCGCCGGCTGAAATCATTGATTGGTTGGTTGAGAATGATGTGCAAAATCAGCCGCAACGCAGGCAATATGGCATTGTTGATTTTGATGAAGAAGGGAATTCGAGATCAGCCGCTTTCACCGGAACAAGTTGTATGGACTGGAAAGGTCATCACGAAGGTGTGAATTACAGCATACAAGGAAATATTTTATTGGGTCAGCAGATCATCGATTCTATGGAATCGCGTTTTATTCATACTTCCGGAACGCTGGCTGATAAGTTGATGGCAGCTTTACAAGGAGCAAATGTAGTGGGTGCTGATTCGCGCTGCACACCTGAAGGCGTTTCCTCTTTATCGGCTTTTTTGCGTGTTGCAAAACCTGAAAATGATCCGGATAGTTTGTACCTGGATTTGAATGTTGCAGAAACTCCTTATGGCGTTGAGCCTATTGATGAGCTGCAAGTACTTTATGATGAATGGCTTAACTGGGTCGGTATGAACAAGCTTGATGCTGAATCAGATGGATTAAAGCTTTATCCAAATCCAGCAAAAAACTTTATAAATTTTCAGGTAGGTAATGCTGTTTTAGAATTTCCGCTTTTAATTCAAATGACTGATATGCAAGGGCGAATAGTAAAAGAGATGGCTGTTGATAAGCGTTTTGGGCGCATGGAAATTTCCGGAACAAAGAATGGATTATATGTGGTAAGCCTGTTAGTTGATGGAAAAAAGATTGAAAATATTAAAGTTTTAATTGATCGCTGATTTTGACTGCTAGTTATAATAAAGCTTGTTTTTGTGCGTTAACAAGGCGTAAATACTGCAAACGAAATGTTCAGATTGTGAAAAAAACTCCCTTATTTTTCCTGATAATAGCTTTAACTTTTAGGGTTAGTCTGTTATTAGCGCAGCAGCCTGATCAGGGTGCCTATGGCTTTGTCAATTCAACAAATGCTGCCAGAGTTGCGGCTTTGGGAGGTTCGCTTGTTCCCATTGATGATGGTGATATCCAGTTGGGTCTATATAATCCTGCACTTATTTCAGCAGAAACGAGTGGCAAACTTGCCCTTTCTTATGTTGATTATTTTGCGGATATCAATTTTGCAGGTTTGCAGTATGCTCGCAGTTTCGAAAAAACTGGTAATTTCCTGGCCAGTTTGCAATACCATCATTACGGAAGTTTTGAATATGCTGATGAGGGAGGCCTCACCGAAGGGGATTTTACGGCGGCAGATTATGCTTTTACCTTGGGTTGGGGACGTCAACTGGATTCAAATTTTAGCATTGGCGCCAACGCAAAATTTTTAGGCAGGCAATACGAAACTTATAACGCATTTGCCATGGCAGTGGATGTTGGGGCTAATTACAAAACAAAAAGTGGCTGGCTGCTAAGTCTTACAGCCCGAAATATTGGCACTGAGCTTTCATCGTTTTTTGAAGATGCTGATGCCGGTCTTCCTTTTACAATGCAGTTTGGGGTTTCAAAACGTCTCGATCATGTACCATTTAGGTTTATGGTTGTTTATGATAATCTGCAAAAATGGGACCTCACTTATGATGATCCTATCGATCTGGATGGGAATATTGATCCAATAACTGGTGAATTGCAGGAAAAAGACGGCCTTGCTAATTTTGGTGATCAGCTTCTGAGGCATATCATTATTGGTGGTGAGTTTTATATCGGTAAAGGCCTTGTTTTGCGTGGAAGCTATAATTATAAACGCCGGCAGGAAATGAAAATACCCGATAAACTGGGAATGGTTGGATTTGCATGGGGACTTGGAATTCGTATCTCAAAATTTCAGATCAACTATTCCAGATCAACTTACCATGCTGTGGGTTCACCCAATTACATCAGCATAGTTACGCGCCTTAGCGACTTTGTAAATTAGATTTCTTAATTCAGATAACAGGTTGTATTTTTGCAGGAATACGAACGTTTTATGCACCTGCAAACCCTTAAACTCGTCAATTTTAAAAATTACGAAACTGCCGAAATGCAGTTTTCGGAAAAAATTAATTGCTTTGTTGGACGTAATGGCGTTGGAAAAACAAATATCCTTGATGCCATCTATTATTTGTCTTTTTGCAAGAGTTATTTCAACGCCAACGATCAGCAAAATATTCGGCATGAGGATGATTTTTTTACGGTTCATGGCTTTTACCAGCGTCCGGGAATGGAAACCGATCAGGTGAGTTGCATTCAGAAACGCAGGCACAAAAAACTTTTCCAATGGAATAAAAAAACTTACGATCGCCTGGCTGATCATATCGGGAAAATTCCGCTGGTGATGATTTCACCTTATGATCGCGACCTGATTAACGATGGCAGCGAATTGCGCAGGAAATTTATTGATGGCGTGATTGCTCAGTTTAATCCTGTTTACCTCGACGCTTTAATTAAATATAACAAGGCGCTCGGACAGCGAAATGCCCTACTGAAACAATTTGCCGAACAAAAGCGTTTCGACCGAGAACTGCTGAGTTTATGGGAAGCACAAATGTTGCAACCTGCAACAGTGATCTATCAGCACCGAAAAGCCTTTTTGGATGATTTTCAGGATATCTTTCAACACTATTACGGTCTGGTTTCCGGAGGAAACGAAAAGGTGTTTATCCAATATGATTCCAACCTTCACGAAAGTACTTTGCAGGATTTACTCGATCAGAATTTGCAACGCGATCGCTCAGCCCGTTTCACAACTATGGGACCGCACAAGGATGATTTAGCACTTTTAATGAATACTTTTCCCATTAAAAAATTTGGATCGCAGGGACAACAGAAGTCATTTGTAATTGCAATTCGTCTGGCACAATATGATTTTACACATAAAAAGATGGGTTACAAACCGATTTTGCTGCTGGATGATATTTTCGATAAACTTGATGACCAACGCGTGAAACAGCTTATCAGGCTTGTGAGTGAAGATCATTTCGGACAGGTTTTTCTAACTGATACCCAGCAGCAAAGGGTTGATAAACTTTTTGAGGAAAGTAAAATTGATCACCGTATTTTTGAAGTGGATACCGGAAAAATTGCTCAAAATACTTTATTATAAAGTCACTTTTTATGTCAACTAACAATGAAGAACCATTAGGAGATGTTATCCGGCAGTTGCTGCGGGTTTATGGCTGGGAACCCCGCTTGGATGAGGTGAAGCTGATTAACAGCTGGCCAAAAGTGGTGGGTCCTACTATTCAAAAGAAAACCCTGGATCTACATGTTGAAAAAAAAGTGCTTTTTGTGAAATTGGATTCTGATGCCTTACGTCAGGAGCTTTCTTATGCCAAAAGCTTGATTATTAAAAATTTGAATCAGGAGGTGGGCAAGGATGTGATTAAAGATGTTGTTTTCCGCTGAGCAGTCTTAAAAACCAGCGTAATAAAATCGTTGGTCATAACCGGATTTTGGCTTGCCGTAATCCATTATTTTAACATTTCGTATTTCAGGAAGATTAATGGGTTTTTCGAAAATTGGGCCATCATAAACAAAGCTGTGAAACTCGCCATTTTCGCCACATGGATCAACCTCCGGAGGTAGAGAGACTAAAAACGATTTATCAATGCTTTTTCCTATGATCGTTTCACTGAAAAACTTTGCGTTTGCACTGCAAACAAAGGCTTTAAAACCTTGATCAATAAAATTTCTCACAAGTTCTTTGGTGTTGCGTTTCCAGAGCGGAAAGGATGATTCGATGCCCAGTTTGCTGAGTTGTTGTTTGCGATAGGCTCGAATATCTTCTAGAAAAATATCTCCAAAAACTGCAATATTTTGTTGTTCAGGTGCTAAATTACCGAGCTGCGACATCATGATATTGTCATAAGTTTCGTTATCGCAATTTGTTGGCAATCCAATTGTAATGAGTGGAAGTCCAATTGCCTGGGCCTGTTTTTCAATAAAAGCAATAGGAATTTCGTGTAAGGGAATTGTCTTGCTTTGTTCGTTATAAGTTGTAAGCAAGGCATTTACTTTGATACCTTTTTTTCGGAGTTCCCATAAAGCTATTGCAGCATCTTTACCGCCACTCCAATTCAGAAACCTGTAAGTATTGTTCATCGTATAATTTGGAAAGCATTTAAATGTTTTTTAAGAAAATCTTGATTTTTTAAGATTGCATTCTAATTTTCATACTTTTCGCAGTGCAATCAAAATTGACAAATCATGACAAAGTGATTATAAATCAGTAAACCAATCGCAAAGTGCTTTTGTGCCTTTCCAAATTGAAGGACAGTAATCACTTAAATACGACTCCTGAAGTTTTTTATCGCGGTATAACGACAATTTTTCAAGAGCTAGTTTTCCATCAAAATCAACATATGCCAGTCGTGCAACCAATTCATCGGGTTGGTGACCGAAGTCGATTCCGGGAAGCAAGGCTACGCCTGTTTCTTCCAGAAGTCTGTCGCATAATTCGGCAGATGTAACTATGCCATGTAATTTCAACTTTTCGCGATAATGATTAAAATCAGGATAAAGATAAAATCCACCATTAACCTGTGGCATTGTGATGTAAACGGCTGCCAGCTTTTGACGGATAATTTTTGCCATATAGCGCAAAATACGTCTTGAATCGTCAAGATACTGATCAATATAATCACCTCCTTCAAATGCTGTGATTGCTGCATATTGAATTGGGGCAGAGGTGGATGTGTAGGTTTCACTGGCCACAGTTGCCATGGCTTCGCGCAGCCAGTATAGTTGTGGTGGAAAAGAAAAAGTACCCAAACGCCAGCCTCCGGCGCCGCACCATTTACTCAATCCGCTGCTGATGATGGTTCCTTCAGGATAAAAACGGGCAATAGAAACGTGTTGACCATGATGATGAATCATGCCATATATCTCATCGGAAACCAGCACAATGTTATATTTTCGGGCTACGGCAGCTAATTCTTTTAGCTTTTCTGTGGGATAGGTGCAACCGGTTGGGTTGCTGGGATAGTTCAAAATCACAATACGCGGCCTGTTGGGATCTGATCGGCAAAGCATATCAAGTTTTTCGGGTGATAAACGATAATGTTCTGCTACATTCGTAGGCACCCATTGCACATGACGGCCAATGATTCTGGCTTGCGGAAAATAAGAAACCCACGATGGTGTTGGGATGATCAGATCACCATAATAAACCAATTGCAAAATAAAAATCAGTTCTTTTGAGCCCGGGCCGATCAGAATATCATCAGGTGAGGAATCAATAAACTGCGTGCGCTTGTTGAAGGCTGCAATAGCCTCGCGCAATGGCAGCAAGCCTCTTACAGGAAGGTAATCTTTTTCGTGGGCATGTTTGCGCAGGGATTCAACAACAGGCTCCGGCACCGGAAAAGGCGACTGGCCAAGCCCGAATTTATACACCTTGCGACCTTCCTGAATGAGTTGACGACTTTTTTCGTTGATAGCTAAAGTGGAAGATTGAGAAAGGCCACGCACATTCAGGTTGATGTTTACAGGTAGTTGATTTCGAATATTTTTACGCATAATTTTTTCTGATTTTTGCAGTAAAATTAGCCCTTTTAGACAAATTATCCAAAACAAAGCTGCCTGCGCCAATCGTCCTTTTGTTTTTGATGAACTTTGATCTTTACTGCACGCTAATCAGGAAATAATTGTAATTTAGCCCCTCAAAACAGATTATTCACTTTAAATTATACGATTATGAGTAGTATTTTGGATCTGGAACCAAAAGGAATATGGAAGAATTTTTATAGTCTGACACAAATTCCTCGTCCTTCGAAAAAAGAAGAAAAAATCATCGCTTTCACTAAGGAATTTTGTGAAAAACTTGGGCTCGAAACCATTGTTGATGAAGTAGGAAATGTAATTGCCCGTAAAGCTGCCACGCCGGGAATGGAAGATCGCAAAGGAATTATTTTACAGGCACACCTCGATATGGTACCTCAGAAAAATGAAGGCACTGACCATGATTTCGATAAAGATCCCATCGAAACTTATATCGAAGATGGCTGGGTAAAAGCAAAAGGTACAACGCTGGGATCAGATAATGGAATTGGAGCCGCTGCCGCTATGACGGTGCTGGAAGCTACTGATTTAGAGCATGGCCCGATCGAAGCGCTTTTTACTATTGATGAAGAAACCGGCATGACGGGTGCCAACGAACTTAAACCTGGCATTTTAAAAGGTGATATCTTGCTCAATATGGATTCAGAAGACGAAGGTGAGCTGTATATAGGATGCGCTGGTGGTGTTGATTCCACGGGTGAATTTAAGTTTTCGCTTGAACCAACACCAACTGATCATAAGGCTTATCGCATTGTTGTTAAAGGACTTAAAGGAGGTCACTCCGGTTTGGATATCCACCTGGGTCGCGGAAATGCCAATAAAATTATCAACACCCTGATGCTGATGGCAGCAGATAAAGTGGGTTTGCGAATGGCTCAGATCGACGGAGGAAGTCTTCGCAATGCTATTCCGCGTGAGGCTTTTGCTACGGTGGTTGTCCCAGTTAAAAATGCTGAGCTTTTTGAACAGTTTACAACTGAGTTTGAATCCATTGCTAAAGATGAGTTTGCAGAGGCAGATGGTGGTTTGTCAGTCAAGGCAGAAGTTGCTGAACTTCCTGAAAATGTTGTAGATAAAAAAACACAAAACAGTCTTTTTGAAGCTGTTGCCAAATGCCCTAATGGTGTAATTTCCATGTCGAAAGATATGGAAGGAGTGGTAGAAACATCTACCAATCTTGCAACAGTTAAAATTGTTGATGGACAGTTTGTTATAGGAACACTACAACGTAGCTCCGTTGATGCAGATAAAGAAAAACTTGCGGCTCAAATTTGTGAGGTATTCGAAAAAGCTGGTGGTAAGGCATACTCTTCAGGCGATTATCCAGGATGGAAACCAAATGTAGATTCTCCGATTCTGCATGCCATGAAAGAGGTTTATAACAATAAATTTGGAAGAGTACCTGATGTGAAAGTAATTCATGCCGGTCTTGAATGTGGAATTCTTGGTGCCGCTTATCCCAATTGGGATATGATTTCGTTTGGACCTACGATTCGTCACCCGCATTCTCCTGACGAGAAAGTAGATATTGATACAGTTAAACTTTTTTGGGAATATCTGGTCGAAACCCTGAAACATGCTCCAAAGAAGTAGTATTTTCTGATTTTAAGATTATTACCGGAAGGAATATGAAAGACTTTCGGTAATAATTTTTGTTTTTTTGGAAATTGACTTGGTCAGTCAAAAAAAAGTTTCTATTTTTGCACTCCCAAAATTGTAATTAACAAGCCATCTGGCAACCGAAGCTGTTGGCGAATCACATACTTGAAAATTCAATTGAGCAATGAAACGTACTTTTCAACCATCAAACAGAAAACGTCGTAACAAACACGGCTTTAGAGAAAGAATGGCAACTGCCAATGGACGTAAGGTTTTAAAAGCCAGAAGAGCCAAAGGCAGAAAAAGACTTACAGTTTCCGACGAAATGTAATTTGTTAGCAGCTGTTTCTTGATTTATTTAAGGTTTAAGCAGGAGGTGATGCATTATTCGCCTTCTGTTTTTTTTTGTTTGAATATTAGCGTGTAGTTGAGTTTTTTAGGTTTTAATCGGCATAGGATGTCTGAAGTTTTCTTTAAAAAAGACTAATTTCGCATCAGTTATAATTGCTCAGCCTTTGCATTATATGGAAGAATTTTTGCTTTTTGTTTTTTGGGTCATCCTTGTTTTTTATCTGTTTAAACTCTTTTTTCGTTACGGATTGCCTTGGTTGCTAAGTCGTTATATTAAAAAAATGCAACAAAAAATGCATGCGCAACAACAGCCAAAACAGGAAACAAAAGAAGGTGAAGTCAAAGTAAAAATGCCCGGACAGGATCATCCAAGAGTTGATCCAAACATTGGCGAATATGTTGATTTTGAAGAAATAAAAGAAAATAATAAACCCGATAATGAATAATAACACCACCAAATCCACCAAATTTTGGATAGCTATAATTACCGCGGTGCTCAGTTTCCTTGTAATTACTATTGCTTATTTCAATCCATTACTCGAGGGTAAAAGACTTGATCAACACGACATCGCCATGTGGAAAGGTATGTCGAAAGAAATTGTTGATTTTAGAAAAGAAACTGGTGAAGAACCATTGTGGACAAATGCAATGTTTGGAGGTATGCCAGCCTGGCAAATTTCAGTGATTTACGGCAGTAACCTGATGCGATACGTAAAGAAGGTGGTGCAACTTTGGCTGCCTTATCCTGCTAATGCTGTTTTTGTGTATATGCTCGGTTTTTTTGTGTTATTGCTGGTGATGCGTGTCGATCCCTGGCTTAGTATGGCCGGCGCTATTGCGTTTGCTTTTTCGTCATATTTTTTCATCATTCTGGGAGCAGGCCACACATCAAAAGCCTATGCTATCGGCTATATGGCACCTGTTTTGGCAGGTATTATTTTGGCATTCAGAGGAAAATATTTATGGGGCGCATTACTTGCTGCCATAGCACTCGCTCTTCAAATAGAAGCAGGGCATTTGCAAATAACCTATTACTTATTACTCATCGTTGTGATATTGGGACTCGTGCAACTTATCGATGCGGTACGTTTTAAAACATTGCCCAACTTTTTAAAAGCCAGTGGATTTTTAATTTTAGGAGCTGTTTTGGCAGTTCTTACGCACAGCACTAACCTGTATGCCACTTATGACTATGGCAAAGAATCTATGCGTGGTAAGCCTGTGCTAACAAAAAATGTTGAAGATCAAACCAAAGGACTCGACAGATCCTATATCACCCATTGGAGTTATGGTATAGGTGAAACCTGGTCGTTACTTATCCCGAACGCAAAAGGTGGAGCAACAGCGATGATTGGCCAGAAACACCCTGCGTTGGAGTCGGCTGATCCGGCTATGCGACAGGCGCTTGCGCAACAAAATGCCTATTGGGGTGACCAGCCCGGCACCAGCGGTCCTGTTTACGCCGGAGCAATTGTTGTTTTTTTGTTTGTATTGGGGATCTTCTTCGTGAAAGGCAAATACAAATGGATACTGCTGGCGGCTACAATTTTGTCAATCCTACTCAGCTGGGGTAAAAATTTCATGCCTTTCACTGATTTCTTCCTGGATTATATTCCAGGCTATAATAAATTTAGGGCTGTTTCGATGACACTGGTTATTGCCGAACTTACCATTCCAATTCTTGGATTTTTAGGCCTCTATCAACTATATAAAAACCCTGATTTACTCAGGCAGAATCAAAAGTATTTTTGGATAGCGTATGGTCTTACAGGTGGTTTGGCATTTTTGTTTTACCTTTTGCCAACAAGTTTTTTTGGTTTTTTCAGTCAGTTCGAGCTGGAGCAATTTAACCGAATCAGACAGTCGAATCCCGGAGATGCATCACAGATCGACATTTTTTTAATTCAACTAGAAGCTGTGAGGGTTGCGATTTTTAAGACAGATGCTTTGCGCAGTTTCTTTTTTATCACGCTCGCTGCTACAGTTCTTTATTTCTACTGCCTGAATAAAATAAAACCATATTGGCTTACTGCAGCGATTACACTTTTAATCCTCATTGATATGGTTCCAGTTGCGCAGCGCTACCTTGGCAATGATAATTTTGTTTCAAAACGTAAGGTTGAGAATCCATTTCAACTTACACAGGCCGATAAAGAAATACTAAAAGATAAGAATCCAAATTTCAGGGTGTTAGACCTTACAAAGAATACTTTTAACGATGCCAGTACAAGTTATTTTCATCATGCCATAGGGGGATATCATGGAGCGAAACTTCATCGTTATCAGGACGTTATAGATTATTTTCTCCAGACAGAGATTCAGGCCGTTTCATCGGTTTTTAATGATAACCCCAATCTGCAATCAATCAATGCAGTTTTAGCTAATCAGCAAGTGTTGAATATGTTAAATACCCGCTATTTTATTTATAGCCCAACCTCTGCGCCTTTACAAAACACTTTTGCTTTTGGTGATGCCTGGTTTGTCGAAAATATTGAATGGGTGCAGCGTCCAAACGACGAAATTGATGCCCTGGAAACTTTGAATTTACAAAAAACTGCTGTATTGCATGAGGAATTCCGGGATATACTAAAGGGCTTTAAACCACGAATAGATTCAGCGGCAACGATCAAACTCACACATTATGCACCCAATAAATTGAATTATGAATTCAAATCTGATCGCGATCAGCTGGTTGTTTTCTCTGAAATTTGGACAACAAAAGGTTGGAATTTGTATGTGGATAATGAGAAAAGCGATTTGATACGAGCAAATTATTTACTCCGGGCGGCTTTGATTCCGGCTGGCAGTCATGAGCTTGAAATGCGTTACGAGCCAATGGTTTGGGCTGTTGGCGAAAAAGTTAGTCTTGCCAGTTCAATGTTGCTGATCTTATTGACAATTGGGATTTTTATACATAGACTTTTAAAATGGAAAAAGGCGCAAGCCTGACCATTATGAAGAGGGTGCTAATTATTACTTATTATTGGCCGCCATCTGGAGGGGGAGGTGTGCAGCGCTGGCTCAAATTTGTGAAGTATTTGCGCCGGTTTGGATGGGAACCTGTTATTTATACTCCTGAAAATCCGGAGTCGCCGCAAATAGATCAAAGTCTTGCTAAGGAAATTCCTGAAGGTATAGAAGTGATCAAAACAAAGGTCTGGGAGCCTTATCGCTGGTATAAAGCATTTACGGGGCGCAAAATTGATGAGCGCATACTAACGGCATTTCTGTCGGAAAAGAAAAAGCCCGGATTGGCTGAAAAGCTTAGTATCTGGATCAGAGGAAATGTTTTCATCCCGGATGCCCGGCGTTTTTGGATTAAGCCATCAGTGAGGTTTTTAAAAAATTGGCTCAATGAAAACAAAGTTGATTTAATTGTTTCAACTGGCCCTCCGCATAGCATGCATCTGATTGCCATGCAGCTCAAAGAAAAAACTGGAATTCCCTGGCTGGCTGATTTCAGGGATCCATGGACCAATATTGATTATTATCAGGATTTGATGTTAGGCAAACGAGCCGACAAAAAACACCATGTTTTAGAACAAAAAGTACTGCAAAATGCTGATAGCGTATCCGTTGTAAGTCCTGGGATGCAAAGAGAATTCAAAGCAATTGAGAATAGGGAATACAAGGTTATCCCAAACGGATTTGACAGTTCCGATTTCGAAGGGAAAGAAGTAATAAAGCCTGATACTGATTTTAGTTTGGCTCATATAGGAGCACTTGTAAAAACACGTAATCCTCTGAAATTGTGGAAAGTGTTAAAGGAATTGTGTGAAGTGGATAGCAATTTTTCGGATTTATTAAAAATCAAACTTATTGGAAACATCGATGTGTTTGTAAGAGAATCCTTACGGGAATATCAACTTTTAGAGAAAGTGCAAATACAATCCTATTTACCTCATAATGAAGTTGTAAAGGAGCAGATGCGTGCACAGGTATTATTGCTCTTGATAAACCGAACACCAAATGCTCATCTGATTCTTACCGGAAAGTTGTTTGAATATATGGGAGCCGGAAGGCCTATTCTTGGAATTGGACCACAAGATGGAGATGCCGCTCAGATTTTAGGCAAAACCGGTGCAGGTGTGATGGTAGGTTTTGATGATGAAGAGCATCTCAAAAAAACTATTCAGGATTATTATAAACATTACATTAAAGGCACATTAGCATCTACCTCTGAAAACGTTCAGCAGTATTCCAGACTTGAACTGACCCGGGAAATGGCGAGTCAGTTTGAAACCTTGGTTAATCGTTAAGAATATTATTTACAAATTTTCCGATATCATAATCAGAATTAAACACCTTGTAAAGCTCTGCCATCAGTGGATAATTGAGCTCAGTAATCTGGCGTTTTTCAAGTTCTTCATAAAAAACCTGTACAGCTATTCTGCCCTCTAATACTACTTTTTCTGATATATCTTGAGAGAAGAAACCCTTACCAATCAAAAGGCCTAAAGTGCGGTTACGGCTGAGGTCGTTCAAAGCTGTCAGAGAAAAATCACCAAACCCACAATATTTAAAAATAGTTTCTTCCTTTCCACCAAATGCTTTAATTAGTTGCCTCATCTCGTTTATTGCTTTCGACAGCACTAATGATCTTAGATTTGGTGAATCAAAATTTGCGTCCACAATTCCAATTACAATAGCATAAATATTCTTTAAAATACTAGCATATTCCACACCATGTATATCATTGGAATAATCTAAATGAATAGTTGTGCCTGAAAAAATATCATTGAGAAAATCATGTATTTCAGGCTCTGCTGCCGCAATTGTGAAAGCTGTAGGTTGACGATTGATAATTTCACGTGCGAATGATGGCCCTTTGAGGCATCCTAAGGGATTTAGCATCAGTTCGGAAATACAATCCGGAATGAGTTGGAAATTATTGCCAAATCCTTTGGCTAGATTGATAATTGGCGTTTTCGCAGGTATCAGTTCTTTGTTCTGTTTCAGGTAATTTACGATCGTTGTTGATGGGATCGCCAAAAAAATCAGATCTGCACTTTTGAGCCTATTCACATCTAGAGTTGCGCTAAGGTATGGATGTAGTTGTGTGGCCGGAAAATGCCTGAAATTGATATGGTTATGATTAATATCATCAACCACATCCTGCTCGATTGAGAGCAAACAAACCTCCAGATCTTCGTCAGCAGCCAATATGTTTCCCAATGCTGTGGCTATTGCGCCGCTGCCAATAAAAATGATGTTTGATTTATGTTTATTGTGTTCCATTATGCTTTATAATTCTGCTGTTGGATCGCGAATTTACAGTTATTTTTTTAGCAACATTCGTTTTATGGTGCTGTTGATGGTTTGGTTGATGTCTTCAGAAAAACCTGATGCGTAAAGTAATCCAATAAATAGCAAAGTAAAAACACTACTTTGAACAATGATTTTCCATATGTACGAGCTAAAAGTTGGAACCAATGAGGCAATCGAAAAAGCTGCAAGCCCAATTATTATTAGGAGGAAATAATTCCATGTGAAAGGCTGCATATTAAATTTATAATATACATATCCCCAAGAGATTAGGTTATAAATAAACCTGGCAATCATCGAAGCAATGGCAGCACCAACAAGTCCGTAAAGCGGTATAAATATTAAATTGGTTATAATAAGTAACCCGGCGAAGATCAATAAAAACCAAGTTATCATTTTATATTGTTTCGAATTGCTGATGATATACTGGGATACACTGGTAAACATTTCGATAAGATTGGCCAGTCCGATAAAAACAATAACCATGCGACCAGCCTCAAAATCGGAACCCAGAATATCAAAAACCTGATCAAGATTAAGCATAAGACCTAAAAACAATAACAAACCGATGGCTGACAGCGTTCGGTTGCTTTTGTCATAGATTTCCATAATTTTTTTTGTGTCGTTGGATTTCCAACCATCTGCAATCACTATTACTGCTATTTTAATCACTGAACGCGATGGAATCAAAATCAGCGTGCCAAAGTAAAATGTGGTCGAGTAAATACCAGTATCAGCAAGCCCCAACATATCATTGATCATCACAACATCGATATTGAGGATGAGAATTCCTGAAAAACTGGTTGCAATACCAAAAACCGCCACGGAACGCATATTACGCGCCATTTCTTTTGAGATGAAACCCCTGTAATTGCCAAAAACAAATTGTCCATTACGGTATATTGACCAAGCAATGAGCAAGGTTGGTAAACTTATCGAAACTACATAAAGCAAAACGAGTTGGGCAAAACTGATGAAATCAAAATAATACAGCACAACCGATAGCATAATAAAAACACGTTGCCAAACTTCTTTGTAAAGAGATCCTTTTACAGCATTATAAATTGCCCGGTAATAGCTGTCGAGCGCATTAAAAAAGGTGGTAAAAAAGATAAGTGGAATCAGGTAATTAAAATATTCAACAAAAAGTGCTGACTTTTCAATGTTTTGACTAATTATCCATGGTTTAAGCGAGAAAAAAACAATCATGGCAATTAAAAATCCGGCAAAATTTATCAGAAGTGCCAATTTAAGAAATCCATGATGATTATTTTCCAGGCTTCTGAAATAGGGGAAATTACGCAGGGTAACCGCATTAAATCCTAAGCCTGAAAACTGGGCAAAAAGCAGGGAAACAGAAACAAGTAAACGAAGTAAACCAATTTCGGCTTTCGATAGAATTTCAGGGAAAAGCAAAGCAGTGGTCACAAATCCTAATATTACGCCCAGATAGGAAAAGATTGTGCCTGTTATGCTCTGCGTTTTGATGATTCCCATGGTTACTTTTTGTGACTTTGTTTAATCTGAACTATTCTTTAGTGGCTACTTTGATATAGAATGCCTCGAAATCTTGTGTGTAAGCTGTTGTATTATAAGTTGAAAGCACTGCATTTTTTCCATTTTTGCCCATTTCTGCAGCTAACTTTGGATTATTTATCAGGCTTTCGATTTTTGTTGCTAAATCATTAGAATCACCACTTCTGAAATCTAATCCGCACCGATGTCTTTTAACAATTTCAACCTGAGGCTGGCAGTTCGATACAATAATGGGCTTCTCAAATAACATATATTGAAATATCTTATTGGCAACACCAGATTCATGTTGTTCGTTTTTAATAATTGGTGAGAGACACAAATAACTTGCACTAATATATTTAGGAATTTCAGAAATGTCTTTCCAGGGATAATGAAATAAGAACCTTTTTACATCTTCCTGATTAAAGAGCGATTGCATCTCAGCTTTTTCAGCTTTGTCAATAGGTCCAATTAGAACCAATTTTAAATCGTAATTTCTTTTTACTAAATTTCTTATCGCTTCAATACTTACATCAATACCGCGTCTTTTTCCTACTACGCCAAAATAGAGTAAAATTTTACTTTTTACACCTTTAAATTCCTTTGATATAGTTGGATAGGACAAAAGTTGACCAATATTTACCACATTGGGATAAACCAGGAAAGGCTTATGAGATAATTCATTATATTTCTGAACAAGCTGTGAATTGAAATAATTGCTCAAAACAACAATTCCATCAGGGTAAGAAAGGTATTTCTTTTCTTTCCTGCTCCATTTTGCGGGTTTTACCAGTAAACGTTTTGGGAAGCCATTGGCATATTCATAGCTTTTTATTGCAGCAGGATAGTTTTCGTGCAGGTCGAGAATGAACGGAATTTTGATTCCTCGAATTGCCTGATGAACAGCTTTACTCATGTAAAGATCATGTGCGTGAATAACATCAGGATTAAAGCTTTTGATTTGTTTTTTGATATGATAAGCCCAAATTAATTCATAAAAGGGCAATGAATTTTGCAGGCCGAATAATAGATTCTTTAATTGTTTTGGAATAAAAAATTGAGAAATTTTTTCGAGTCGAATATCAGGATTTTTTTGTTTTTTGGAATAACGCAAACATAAAACCGATACATCATAACCGATTTTTAGAGCAATTTCCACTTCATTTCTGACTCTGGGATCATTAAAGTATTCATTATCAACAACTACAAGTATCTTCATGCTTCAATAATAATCAGATTGATGTGAAATATTAGCGCAAATGTAGTTAGTTTATTGCTTTTTCTGATCAGAGGAATGATCAAACTTGATTTTTTAAAAAAGAAGCTGTTAAGAGCTGATTTCATAAGAAAAGGACTTAATTTTGTATCACTGTATAAGTTGAATAAAAACCAATCCATTGAAGTAAACCGGCCGTTATAAAATGTCATTCCAAAATCTTATTTTTTCTTTTTACAAATTGGCCTTGCTAATATTAATGCTGCTTACAAGTTGCGTTAATCAAGAATCAACCACTGAGTATGATGGAGAACCAAGGGAAAAGGTTGGATCTGATTATTTCAGTTTTGAGGGTGGAGATGGTTCATCTGAAAATCCTTATAAGGTTATGACAGCTGAACAATTATACATGGTTAGGAACAATCTGTCAGGACATTACCTACAAGTCGCTGATATTGATTTGGATATTTTGCCTTATAATTCTGGCGTAGGATGGACTCCGATTGGTAATATCACAACTCCTTTTGAAGGAAAATATGATGGAGGAGGGTTTACAATATCTAATTTATTAATAAACCGGCCTTTGGAAAAACATAATGGGTTATTTGGTTTCTTACTTGGAGCTCGTATTGAAAACTTATGGCTTAAAAATTTTTTAATTTGGGGAGGCTATAAGGTTGGAGCATTAGGTGGTTCAGCTTTTAGGGGAACTGAAATCAGGAGGGTTATTGTCGAAGATGCTCATCTGAAAGTAGAAGAACGTTATGCTGGTGGAATTTTGGGAAGTGCCGATGATGTGTTGATCTACCAATGTGCTTTTCAAGGTTCGATTGAAAAGGGATTTTATGAAGACTGGAATTTTATTGGCGGATTATCAGGATCGATAACATCCTCAACAGCAAAAAAAGGTTGTTTTATTATAGAATCATTTGCTGATGTTGCGATTAGCAGCAATACGCACAATACGCTTGGTGGCTTAGTTGGTGCTATGTGGTATAATGCTACAATTGAAAATTGTTTTTCAAAAGGAAGAATGATGGTAGCAGGTGATTATGCCGGCGGAATAGTTGGCGAGCTGAGGCTGGGTACTGAACCTAAAAGTATATCGAACACTTTTACGGTAATGAGAATTTTGACCAAAAAGCAAGACAAAGAAATACATGCCTTTGTAGGGCATAATGAGGATGGGATTTTTAAAGGGAATTTTTATGAACTTGATAAATTAAATTATAGACAATCAGATACTTTAGCCCAAGCCAAGACTTCCACTGAAATGAAAAGAAGAACAACTTTTGAAGAGCAGGGTTGGAATTTTGACTATATTTGGGCTATTGATCCTAATGGGAAAATTAATGAGGGCTACCCTTACTTAAAGTGGTATCAGGAATTAGCTCAATGATAAAATCATATAAACAAATAATGATAAAGATAATGTTTGTCTCAGGGTTCAGCCGAAGTAATCAGATGTTTTTTATTTTTTTTGGAATGATTTTGATGTTAGTGATGCTTTTTGATGCTTTTGCGTTCGCAAATGAAAGTCATCTTGATCGAGATCAAAAATCTGACTTTGCAGGAGGATCAGGAACATACAGTGATCCCTGGTTGATTGAAACTCCGGAGCAACTTGATTTGGTAAGAGATTATCTGAATGACTACTTCCTTTTACTTAACAATCTTGATCTTGATGTTTACCCGTTTAACAGCGGGAATGGCTGGGAACCAATTGGAACAACTAATGATCCATTTAAGGGACATTTTAATGGAGGTGGCTTTCACATCTTTAATCTTTTTATTGACAGACCTTTTGCTAGAGATAATGGTTTATTTGGACATATGGTAGGTGGTACCTTATGTGATGTTAAGCTGAAAAATGTTTTTGTGAATGGAAGGTATAAAGTTGGTTCTTTGCTAGGCACTGCCTTTTCAGGCACTGAAATAAGTAATTGCTCGGCAGAGAATATTGAACTACATATTGAGGAGCGATTTTCTGGTGGACTTGTTGGTAGTGCAGATGATATAAGTCTTTACAGATGCTCGGCAGTGGGGATGATATATAAAAATGCATACTTCGACTGGAACTTCATCGGAGGGCTTATTGGTTCAATAACTTCCTCCACAACAAATACCGGAAGTAGGGTCGTTGAGTGTTTTGCTGATGTGGATATAGTAAGCGAATCGCATAATTCCTATGGGGGATTGGTTGGAACAATGTGGTACAAAGCTGAGATTGTAAACTCTTATGCTACAGGATCAATCAACGCCAATGGCGACAGAGCAGGTGGGCTTGTTGGTGACGCAAGCCTTGGGAATGGAAAAAAGTCAGTAATCAATTGTTATGCAGCAGTAAATATTGATACTGATCCATATGCAACGGATGTGCGTGGTTTTGTGGGGATGCCTTCAGGTGGACCTTTCGAGGGTAATTTTTATGATATTGAAGTAGCTGGATCAGTAAATACTGATTGGTCTGCCACACCAAAGTCAACAGCCGAAATGAAAAATGTGGAAACTTATTTAGAGGCTGGATGGGATTTTGAGAATGTTTGGACCATCGATCCGAATGGTATAATTAATGATGGCTATCCCTTTTTACAATGGAATGGATCTTCAATTATTTGCTATGAACCTTATGCCTTGGGAATTGTAGCACTTAATGATACCGCTGTAAGTTTTGAATGGCAATTAATGGATCAAAATCAGACATCAGATTTGGCCATAGGATCAGCCGGATTTGATCCGAATACCGAAGGCTGTCTTTTCGCAGATTTAGAAGAGAATTATTTTGTTATCGACACTTTGACCGCTGCCACAAACTATGATGTTTATGTTAGAAATACTTGTCAGAATGTTGGATATAGTGATTGGCTGGGGCCACTTAGTTTTCAAACTTTTTCCATTTTTGAAGTAATGGGTGGTGGTTTCTATTGTTTTGGCGAGACAGATAGCTTGAGTGTTTATATCGCTGAATCTGATTCAAATATTTTTTACACCCTTTATCATCAAGGGGATTCAACAGGGCCGGCACTACAAAGTTCAGGTGACACAATTTCATGGATGGTTTCAGATACTGGCGCTTACAGCATTTTGGCATTTAGTGAAAAAGGTTCGGCATGGATGGAAGGTCAGGTAAATGTAAGTGAATTACCTATGACGGATGTCTTTTTAATCTTAGATTTTGATACACTCTGCGCCAACGTTATACCTTTTCGATTAACTGGTGGCTACCCTTCGGGGGGAGTTTTTTCAGGTGATGGTATCATAAATAATTACTTTTTTGCAGAGTTTTTAGAAATAGGTTTTCACACCCTGCATTATGCTTACACCGATCAAAGTGGCTGCACAAACACAACCAGCGCTGATTTTTATCTTGATGAGTGCAGTGCTTTAGCAGAATCTTTGCCTGATTCTCAAAACTTGAGGATCGCTCCTAATCCTGTGGACGAGCTGCTAACAATCTCTTCAAATAGCAGTATTGATTATAAACGTTTGATGATTTGTGACTTAGATGGCAGGATAGTTGACATTATTGCCATTATTCCGGGATTTAAAAAGGTAGAAATTAATACCAGTCTTATTTCGGCAGGAAGTTATGTGGTCAAATTGGAAGGAGAATCTGAGGTGAGAGTTTTCAAGTTTATCAAAAACTAACTTTCAACTTCTTCCAAATTACGATTTTCGTGTTTAGCGCGCATGATGCTTGCATTAAGCTCAAAGCCAATCAATAAAATAATGGCGTTAAAATAGATCCACATCATAAAAATAATCAGCGTACCTATAGAGCCATATAAGGCATTATAGCGTGAGAAATTAGAAATGTAAAAGTTGAATCCTAATGTGCCAATGATAAAAAGTGCCGTTGCCAGGATGCTTCCCGGGCTTATGAACCGGTATTCTTTGCGCTTGGCCGGGGCATAATAATAAAGCATCGACAGGCTGAAAAATGTAAGAAAAACGGTTACAATCCATCTGGAGAATTGTAATAATTGTGCAGTTAAACCGTTGCTTATCAATCCTTTTGAAATTAACCAATGAATGATAACGCCGCCTGTTGTAATCAATCCAATGGCAAGGATTACAAAAATGGATAGGGCGGCCATGAGAAAAACGGCTGAAAGCCGCTGTTGTAGCCAGCTTTTTGTATCGATGCTATGCCATGTGCCGTTAAATCCGTCCATAATCGCACTTATGCCGTTGGTGCTGAAAATAAAGGTGAGGATAAAACTCAACGAAAGTAAACCTGAGTTTTGTCGCATTACAATCTCTAAAATAGTTTTTTCTACTTCCTGATAAGTATCCGGAGGGATGATATCCTGAAACAATCCCATGAGCGTATCCTGAAAATGCTCGATTGGGAGGTATGGAATCAATGTGAAGAGAAAAAGGATAAAGGGAAAAATGGCTAAAAAAAAGTTAAATGCCACTGCTGCAGCTCGCGTTGCCACATCACCCTTAAAAATCCCTTTTAAAAAGAAGACTAGCACATCATAAAAAGGCACTTCGTCGAATCCGGGTAAAATGAGCAATCGAAGAAATGCCACCAGTCTCTCCTTGATGCTTATAAATAGCGATTTTAATTTTGAATACAGCTCCAATAATTGTGACATACTAAGCTTTTATGGCTCTGAGACTAAGATCCAAACTTTTAATGTGGTGTGTAAGTGCACCTATTGAAATAAAATCAACGCCTGTGGCGGCATAATCATAAAGCGTGGCCTCTGTTATGCCCCCCGAAGCTTCAGTTTCGAATTTTCCATTGATCTGTGATATGGCTTTCCTAAGATTTTCAGGAGTAAAATTGTCAAGCATAATTCGTTTAAAACCACCAATTTGAAGCGCTTCTTCCAGCTCGTCAAAATTTCTTACTTCCAGCTCAACCGGAATTTCAATTTGATTCTTCTTGAGATAATTACTCACTGCTTTAAGTGCTTCAGCGATTCCTCCGGCAAAATCAACATGATTGTTTTTGATAAGAATCATATCAAAAAGGCCAAAACGATGATTTGCTCCACCTCCAATCGCGACCGCCATTTTTTCAAAAATTCTCATTCCAGGGGTTGTTTTGCGTGTGTCGAGCAGCACAGCAGGCAATCCCTGAAGCAGTTTTTTATAGGCCGCTGTTTTGGTGGCAATGCCACTCATCCTTTGCATATAATTGAGCGCCAGGCGCTCCGACGAAAGCATGGCGATTACCTTTCCTTCTACCTTAAAAATAATATCTCCTGGATTTACCAAAGTTCCATCGAGGATGAGCTGTTCGAAACTTGTTTCGGGATCGACCAGTTTAAAAACTTTTTCCGCAATGGAAATTCCGGCAATAATACCTGCTTCCTTTACCAGCAGATGCATGCTTCCTTTTGCCGCTGCCGGAATAGTGGAAAGAGAGGTGTGATCGCCAGTTCCCAGATCTTCGCGTATCGCTGATAAAATGTGCTGTTCAATGAGTACGTCGGTATTCATCATGGAATCAAGCTAATATGTATAGATTGAATTTTTTTCTTCTGACCTTGTGCTAAAATATAGATGCGGTAAACAGTTGCTGAATCTGTTAAATTCCCGATAAGATAAGATGCATTGGTGTCTGTTGTGATTCCCGACTCAAGTAGTTCAAAAACAGGATTTTCAAGCTTTGTAAAAAAACTTGCCATCAGCTTCTCAGCTTGTTGTTGGCTGTAAACACCTTTTTGATTGGGTAAGTCGAGTGAAATGGCGGCAGTTATATATTTTCTTAAACCTGAAGCATCTTGATTTTCAAGTAAAGGTTTGATGTCGGTAACCAAAAAATCGGTCTCCTGAGCGCTTACAACACTTGCATGCCAGATTATAAGATATAAAATTAAGAATATTTTTTTCATGAACTCAGCAGCTAAATCTTGTCCAAAATTACAGCTTTTTTTAGAGTAGGACTTATAGCACATCTTTAGCAAATTGATTAAGAGAATCTATTTCTTTTAAAATATTGAATAATAATGGAATAGCATGTATATTTCATTGCAGTAATCATGCCGTTTTAATTGAATGATTTGTAAGCTTTTGTTCTTTTCGAATCATTCAGGTTAAAAAAAATTATCTTTGCTACTTCTCAAAATCTTTCAATTATGGCTTGTCGCTTTGTGCTTTGGATTACAGTTTTTCTTTCCTTGTTTATGATTTCATGCCTTCCGGAGGAAAAAACCGAAACAGAAAAATTTGAACGTGAACTGAGCCATTTTAATGAATCGATGGAAAATATTGGCCAAACCATGGATTTGGTTGATGCCATGCAGGCTGAGGTGGAGCGGATTGAAAAGAGCCGTGCATTGGGAGAACTTACTGATAAAGAGGCTGATGAGCAATTGAACGAATTGAAAGAAACCTATGGCAGAATAATTGCGCGTCGGTCAAATGTTAATCCGGCTACTTCACTACCTGATTGGGCTAAAAATCTTGGTTTGTCAGAACCTGTCGGACTTTCACTCGATACCGATTATTCGCAGCTAACTTCTTTCTCTAACCCCGAAGAGGGATTTAATTCTATTTTATTAGTATATATTGGGGATTATAAGTTAGCCATGAATGAGGCCTCACGGATAGCAAAAGCAGCTGGAATTCCACTTTCAAAAGATTATAAACAGGCTGTTGAATTGGCAAAAACATACAGCTCAACACCAATCAAAGGAGTGGCTTATATGAATTTCGATCCGTTTGTATCTGATGCCGATTTTAATATTTCTATTACAGTTGACGAAACCGGAATGTTGACAATCAGTGCAGTAGATGTTGATCAAATGAAAAAGCAATTTGAAAACAAAAATTCGGAAATGCCCTAAATTATGAAGAATGCTATCTTAATTGCCGGAGCTGGAAAAGGCATTGGTTTTGAACTTGCCAAAGTATTATCAACTGACAAAAATAACCGTATTCTTGCTGTCTCCAGAAATATTAGCCAACTGAACGTGCTTGCAAACGAAATAAATGCTTCTGCTGATTCTCCTGGATTGATTAACCTGTCGCTTGATTTTACAGCTCCAGATTTTGCCAAGGTTCTGGAGCAAAGCCTGTTGAGATTCAACTTTAAACCTAATATTGTGATTTATAATGCCGGATTATTGATCAACAAACCTCTTGCCGAGCTTACTGACTCAGATTTTGATCAGCTATTTGATGTCAATGTTAAATCAGCCTTTAAGTTGTTCAGGTTTTTGTTGCCCCATCTCGAAAGCGGATCACATTTATTGGGAATTAGCAGCATGGGCGGTTATCAGGGAAGCTCAAAATTTCCGGGATTATCGCTTTATAGTGCTTCAAAAGCAGCGCTTGCCGTGTTGATGGAATGTTTGGCTGAGGAACTTAAAGAACGGCAGATCAAGGCAAATGCTTTGGCTCTTGGAGCTGCCCAAACAGAAATGTTGGCACAAGCTTTTCCGGGTTATCAGGCACCGCTTACTGCTGGAGAAATGGCTGTTTTTATTGCTGATTTTGCTTTGAATGGCAGTCGGTTTTTTAATGGTAAGATTTTACCTGTTTCCGTTTCTACGCCTTAAATAATTAAAGTTTGTCAGTCTTAGTTGACCTCTTTTTGCTCAAAAAGTTGAATTTATGATTAGTTTTGCAGTATCAAAGAAAAATATCAATGTCAGAGCAAACTGATTCCGTTACACATCCGGGAATTGTAATGCAAATATCTGGTCATATTGCTGAAGTGATGATACTTGCCAAATCGGCCTGTAGTTCCTGTCAGGTGAAGGGTGCCTGTAACATGTCCGAAATGGAAGAAAAAAGAGTTTTTGTTGAGCTGCCTGCCGAACACAATTTTAAAAGTGGGCAGCAGGTGAATGTCATGATGAAGCATTCATTAGGGAATTTAGCTGTTTTTCTGGGTTATATCCTGCCTTTTTTAGTCTTGCTTTTAACCTTAATCGTCAGTATTTCAGTAGGTTTAGGTGAGGGAATCGCAGGCTTGCTCTCATTGGGAATTTTAATTCCTTACTATTTTGTGTTATACAGGCTCAGAAATCGGTTAGGCCGAAAATTTAGTTTTCACCTGAGTGCATAAGTTTGTGCTATTTGATTGAAAATCATCGTAAAATAATAAACCTTAAAAATTAATAAAATGAAAAAAAGTATTACGCTCTTTATGATGCTTTTGTTTGGAATTGCTGTTTTCGCGCAGTCCGAGGCATTTGATCAAACCGTTTATAAAGCCGAAAAGGTGATCAAAGCGGCTTACTTCGAAAAAACGCAGCCATTGCGTGATGTAATGCCTATTATTCCTGGTGAACGAAAACGTGCCTGGAAAAATGATTTGGTTGGGAATGCTTCTATTGAAAAGCCACCTTTTAATCTTGATGTTCCTGAAAATAATGATGTTACAGATGCTGTTGTTCACGGAAATGCCTCACGTGAGGGTGATTATTGGCCTTTACGCTCGGTGATGGCATTGGGTAATGTAAATGGTGTTTATCCACCTGATACAGAAGGAGATGTTGGTCTAAATCATTATTTTCTAATGATTAATTCCTCATTTGCAATTTATAACAAAGAAGGTTTGAAATTATACGGTCCGGCTGATAACAGTACGTTATGGGATGGTTTTCCGGGACCATGGAGCGGGACAAATGATGGCGACCCAATTGTTCTTTATGACGAAGGTGCTGACCGCTGGTTTGCCAGTCAATTTGCGGTAAATACCAGCGATGGTAGTTTTTGGGAGTTAGTGGCAATTTCCGAAACAGGCGATCCGCTTGGCGCATGGTATCGTTATGCTTTTGAGTTTAACTATTTTAATGATTATCCGAAATTCGGTGTTTGGCACAATGCATACCTGGGTACTTTCAATTATTTCAATGCGAGTGCAACAGCTTATGTTGGTGGTGGTGCAGTTGCATTTGATCGTGATGCAATGCTTGCCGGCGATCCTGATGCCGAGATGATTATGTTTCCAATTTCAAATTCAAAGTTTGGCATAATGCCCGCAGATTATGATGGAACTCCTCCATCGGATGATGAGCCTGCCTGGTTTGCTCATATGAATCGTACGGGAAATAAAAACCTTGAAATTTGGAAGGCCGATATTAACTGGAGTAATCCTTCTTCGTCCACCTATACCTTGCAAAACAGCCTGGTTGTTGAGGCTTTCAATGCTAATGTTGGTTCCATCCCTCAACCCGGCACCACACAAACGCTTGATGCCATTGGCGGTCAATTGATGTTCAGGCTGCAATACAGAAATTTTGGTAGTTATGCTACATTGGTTGCTAATCATACCGTTACGGCCAATGCTCGCGCAGCTGTTCGTTGGTACGAATTGCGCAAAACGGCCAACGACTGGTCTATTTATCAGCAAGGAACCTGGCAGCCTGATCTCGATTATCGCTGGATGGGAAGTATCGCTATGAATGCAAATGGAAATATTGCCGTAGGGTATAGCGTTTCCAGCACAACTGCATATCCTAGTATTCGTTATGCAGGAAGGACGGCCAACGCACCACTGGGTGAATTTAATATCCCTGAAACAGTAATAGTGAACGGCACAAGTGCACAATCTAACATAAATCGTTGGGGTGATTATAGTGCGATGTCTATTGATCCTGCTGATGATTCAACGTTTTGGTATACACAGATGTACAGGCTGGGAAGTAATTGGCGGACACATTTTGCTTCATTCAATTTTGCTCCTGGCGTGGCTCCCGAAATTGATGCCGGAGAAGATCAATATATGTGTATTGATCAAACAACAATAGATACAAAAGCTACTGCACTTGCTGTGGAAAGCGTGGAGTGGGTTACTTCTGGAGATGGAATTTTGCTTTACGACGATCGTCTGGCAACACTTTATGCCCCTGGTCCAAATGATCGTATTTCAGGCGAAGTAAGTCTTACAATAACCGCTACCGGATATGATGGCACACAGGTATCTGACGATTTCATTGTATTTATTCATAATTATCCCGAAGCAATTGCTGGCAACGACACAATTATTTGTCAGGATGAAGTGATTGAACTATATGGAGAGGCTATTTATGCTGACAGTACCATATGGATTACCAGCGGAGATGGAAGTTTCAATGACGCCAATCTGTTGAATGCTACCTATACCCCTGGCGAAAATGATATCCTGAATGGAAGTGTTGAACTCACACTTGAGGCTCTTGCATCCGAAGTATGTGAAGGCGATGATAGTGATGTGCTTACTTTGGTTGTTGATAATTGCACCAGTATAGACGAACAGCAAAAAACTTCAAGAATTTCTGTAATACCAAATCCATCGGATGGGTATTTTACACTTTCTGTTAGTAATGAAACAGTAAGCGAAATTTCCTGGGAACTGATTAATAACTTGGGTAAGACATTGCTAAAATCAACAGGATCAGTGCGTAAAGCTGTTTTTGAAGATCAGGTTAATGCATCTCAATTAAAATCAGGGACTTACTTTTTGCAAATAACTATCGGCGACAAGGTGTTTACTGAAAAAGTGCTGATACAAGAATAAACTTATAAATTTTTGAGTATTTAAAATATAGAGTTCTTTAAATATGTTCTAAATTGCTGATTAAGTGACAATTTAGAAAGTTTCTAAACAAACCCGAAACCAATCTGATAATCAGATAGTTTCGGGTTTTCTCTTATATGATGTTTTAGTATTAAATTTCTAAATAGCTATAATTCAGAAATATAGCTTTTGAATAGCCTGTCGGCCTTTCGCTTGAAAATACGGTCTAATCTGTTAATTTTGCCTTGCTGTTCAGAGAAAAACAGTAAACGGCATTTCCTGATTAAAAGCTATTTATGAGTCGGGCTGCCTGAAAAAGAAGTTGATAACCTAAAACTATATACTGTGAATGAGGTTTTGATGTATTCGTTGATAACGCTGGGGCTCTTGGGAACAGTGGCTGCGGTGATCCTTTTTTTTGTGGCTCAGAAGTTTAAGGTAATAGAAGATCCAAAGATTGATTTGGTTGATGAGGTTTTGCCCAAAGCGAATTGTGGTGGTTGTGGGTTTCCGGGTTGCCGTAGTTTTGCTGAAGCATTAGTGACATCAGCCAATGAAAAACAGTCTCTCGAAGGCTTAAACTGTCCTGTTGGCGGCAATGATGTAATGAAAGAAGCTGCTGCCATTTTAGGTCTGGAAGTTGAGGAACAAGATCCTTTAATTGCTGTGATCAGGTGCAATGGAAGCAAAGCTAATTCTCTGGCTAAAGTGAATTATGACGGGCCTTCCACCTGCGCTTTTGCACACAATCTTTATGCAGGCGAAGGCGGTTGTCAGTTTGGTTGTTTGGGGCTTGGCGATTGCGTTGCTTCCTGCGATTTTGATGCCATCCACATGAATCCTGTAACCGGACTGCCGGAGGTAAATGACAAATGTGTAGCTTGCGGAGCTTGTGTTAAAGCTTGCCCGAGAGGTATTATAGAATTAAGACCCAAAGGAAAGAAAGACCGCAGAATTTTTGTGTCCTGCATCAACCAGGAAAAAGGTGGCGTGGCGAAAAAGAATTGTGACGTGGCATGTATAGGTTGTTCTAAATGCTTCAAGGTATGTCCGTTCGATGCTATCACCATGAGCAACAACCTGGCCTATATTGATCCAATCAAGTGTAAATTGTGCCGCAAATGCGTGGAGGTTTGTCCTACCAATGCCATTCATGAAATTAATTTCCCAATAAGGAAGAAAAAACCTGAATCGGAAGAAAATGTCGTTGAAGAGAAAAAAACAATGGCTGTTACGCATGGTACCAAAGAGGATTCTAAAAATGAATCACAATCATAAATATCAAGGAAGATGATTGCGTTGAAAACATTTAAAAAAGGTGGTGTACATCCGGAAGAAAACAAAATTTCGGCTAATGCACCCATACAAAAACTGGCTTTCCCAAAACAGGCGATAATTCCACTTGGCCAAAATCTGGGAGCTCCTTCAAAACCGCTTGTAAAGCGTGGCGATGAAGTTAAGACAGGTCAGTTGATTGCAAAAGGCGAATCTTTTATCTCAGCAAATCTGCACTCACCCTTCACCGGAAAGGTACTCAAAGTGGATGATGCCATCGACAGTTCAGGGTATCGCAGACCTGCCATATATATTGACGTGCAGGAAGATGAACAGTGGGAGGAAGGGATTGATACGTCTGACGCCATCATTCGTGAGATAAAAGCTGATAAGCCGACCATAATTGAACAGATCAAAAATTGCGGCATTGTAGGATTGGGTGGTGCCACTTTTCCTACGCATGTGAAGCTGATGATTCCTGATGGAAAGAGGGCTGAGTATCTCATTATCAATGGTGTGGAATGTGAACCTTATCTCACTTCCGACCATCGTCTGATGCTCGAAAAGGGAGAGGAGATGCTGATTGGTATCAAAATTCTGATGAAAGCCCTTGCCGTGGAGAAAGCCATCGTTGGTATTGAGAACAATAAGCCTGATGCCATCAATCACCTCACGGAGCTTGCTAAACAATATTTAGGAATTGAAATACAACCTCTTAAAGTTAAATATCCTCAGGGTGGCGAAAAGCAACTGATCAGAGCTACAGTAAATCGTGAAGTGCCCTCCGGCAAATTACCTATCGAAGTGGGTTGTGTGGTGAGCAATGTGGGTACAGCTGTGGCTGTTTACGAAGCTGTTCAAAAGAATAAACCATTGATAGAGCGGGTTGTTACGGTAACTGGAAAAGCCGTTAAAAAACCCTCAAACTTTTTAGTAAGAGTTGGCACTCCTATTCAAATGCTCATCGATGCTGCTGAAGGACTGCCTGAAAACAGCGGTAAAATTATCAATGGCGGTCCCATGATGGGGAAAGCTATCACCAGTCTGGAAGTTCCAGTTGTGAAAGGTTCGTCAGGAATTTTGCTGATGAAAAATGAAGAAAGCAAGCGCGATATTCCGTCCACTTGTATCCGATGCTCAAAATGTACCATAGCTTGTCCGATGGGATTAGAGCCTTATCTATTGACAAAACTTGCCAAACTAAGCTTGTATGAGCGTGCTGAAACAGAAAAAATCATGGATTGTATCGAGTGTGGATCCTGTCAGTTTACCTGCCCTTCGAATCTTCCATTGCTTGATTTCCTGCGTCTTGGAAAGAATAAAGTAGGTCAGCTTATTCGTTCGCGTAAATAATTAATTCAAAAACAATGAGTCAATTTACCATATCAGGTTCTCCGCATGTGCATGGAGAAGAAAACGTTAAAAAGATCATGTACACAGTGGTGCTGGCATTAGTTCCGGCTATTCTGGTATCCACTTATTTCTTTGGTATTGATGCCATCCGTATTTTGCTGATTGCTGTAATTTCCTGTTTGTTCTTCGAATGGGTCATTCAGAAATACCTCATCAAGGGGACTGTCACAATTACCGATGGATCTGCTGTTGTTGCCGGTTTGTTGCTCGCATTTAATGTGCCGGCTAATCTGCCCTGGTGGATTTTAGTGATCGGTGCCTTGGTAACCATTGGAATTGGAAAGATGTCGTTTGGAGGGTTGGGAAAAAATCCTTTTAATCCGGCACTTGTAGGACGTGTTTTCATGCTCATTTCTTTTCCGGTTCAGATGACCAGCTGGCCTGTTCCCAAGCCGCTTTTTGCAGAAGGAATTACAGACGCTATTACTGGCCCAACAGCTCTGGGTTTACTGAAAGAAGGTCTTGTCGCCGGAAAAACTGTTGATCAGATTTTAGCAGATCCTGCTATGCCAGCCTATTTGGATCGTTTGACAGGAAATATGACTGGATCATTGGGCGAAATGTCAGCTATTGCATTGATAATAGGGGGATTGCTCATGATTTGGCGAAAAGTGATAGACTGGCAGGTGCCTTTTTCAATTATCCTTACCGTTTTTGTTTTCGCGGGGATTTTCCATCTGATTGATCCAACCTTTTATATTGACCCTACTTTCCATCTTTTCACAGGTGGTTTGATGTTGGGAGCTATTTATATGGCTACTGATATGGTTAGTTCGCCGATGAATATCAGCGGAAAATGGGTTTATGGAATTGGCATTGGTTTGATTACGATCATTATCCGCATGTGGGGTGCCTATCCGGAAGGAATTTCCTTTGCAATCCTGATCATGAACGCCTTTGTTCCTTTGATCAACAACAGCTTTAAACCAAGACGTTTTGGTCTGGTTGCCAATAAGAAATAATAAAAGAACATCATAAGTTAGCAGTTATGGCTGGAAAGAAAGAATCTTCGTTTTTCAATATGGTAAGCACTTTGCTGTTGATTACAGCAGTGGCGGCTTTTTCCCTCGGGACGGTGTTCAACCTTACCAAAGAGCCGATTGCACTGGCTAAGAAAGCCAAACAGGAGGCCGCAATTAAAGCGGTGTTACCTTTATTTGACAAGCTGGAAGTGCTACAGGTGAAATCGGCCTGGGAGGATGATAGCTTGCAATTTAATTTGGCTTATCAAAACGATCAGTTTGTAGGAGCTGCCATTAACACCTTTACTAATAAAGGGTTCGGTGGAAATATTAAATTGATGGTTGGCTTATTGCCTGACGGATCAATAAATAATATTTCTGTGCTCGAACATAAAGAGACTCCGGGCCTGGGCGATAAAATGCAAAAGAAAAAATCGCCTTGGAGTGAGCAGTTTAACGGACAAAATCTAACTTCTTTTAAATTAGCTGTAACAAAAGATGGTGGTGATGTTGATGCTATTACGGCTGCAACAATCAGTTCGCGTGCTTACACGGATGCTGTGAAAAGAGCCTACGAAACTTACCTAGCAAATCAGGGAGGAACCAAATAATGAATAAGAACCTCAAAAATTTTACTAAAGGGTTTATTAAAGAAAATCCGGTATTTGTATTGTTGCTCGGGCTTTGTCCAACACTAGGCGTTACTACAAGCGCCATAAACGGACTTGGGATGGGATTGGCCACTACTTTTGTATTGGTGATGTCGAACCTTGTAGTTTCACTGGTTAAGAATTTTATTCCAGATAAGGTGCGCATTCCCAGCTTTATTGTGATCATTGCATCATTTGTAACAATCGTTGAGCTTTTGATGCAAGCTTATGCACCAGCATTGTTCGAGCAGTTGGGGCTCTTTATTCCGCTGATTGTTGTGAACTGTATTGTGCTTGGCCGCGCCGAAGCTTTTGCCTCCAAAAACGGAATTGGAGCTGCTGTTGTTGACGGACTGGGAATGGGATTGGGTTTTGCCTTTGCACTTACAATTCTTGGAGGCGTGAGAGAGCTGCTCGGAAGTGGTGCAATATTCAATATCAAATTAATTCCAGGCGACCTGATGCTGGTATTTGTGCTGGCTCCGGGAGCTTTTATCGCTTTGGGTTATCTTATCGCATTATCAAACAAATTGAATAAGTCGAAATAATAAACTGATTAACCATGGAATATATCATCATCATCATATCAGCCATTTTCGTCAATAACATTGTGTTGGCGCAGTTTTTGGGTATTTGTCCTTTTGTTGGTGTATCAAATAAACTGTCAACAGCCATCGGGATGGGGGGAGCTGTTGTTTTCGTCATGACGCTTGCAACGATCGTTACCTGGCTCATTCAAACTTATGTGCTTACCCCGCTGAGTATTCAGTTTTTACAAACCATTGCTTTTATCTTAGTGATTGCCTCTTTGGTACAAATGGTTGAAATTATTTTAAAGAAAGTCAGCCCGGCCTTGTATGGTGCCCTGGGTGTATTTTTACCCTTGATCACTACCAATTGCGCTGTACTTGGTGTAGCAATTCTCACTATTCAAAAGGATTTTAACTTGATGCAGGGTGTAGTGTTTGCCATTTCTAATGCATTGGGATTTACGTTGGCATTGGTTATTTTTGCCGGTATTCGTGAGCATCTCGATCTGATGGAAGTGCCAAGTGGTATGCGTGGTGTACCTATCGCACTCGTAACAGCCGGTATTCTGGCACTGGCATTTATGGGATTTACGGGAATTGTTTAAATCGTAGTTTGATCTTAATAAAAAAGAGGCTGTCTAAAAAGGCAGTCTCTTTTTTCTTGTAATTAATCATTCAAAACCGGTAAAAAAGCGAAATGACTTGAATAGTAAAGCATTTGTGTGGCAAAATCTTCCGGGTAAATGATGCGGATATCACCAATACGGCCATTGTCGCAAACCTTCTCAAGCTGTGGATTGATAAATCCTGCAAAAGGCGCTATGCCAAGTTTTTTCCACCTTTCCAAAACTTCCTGATGAAGTTGCTGATCAACTTTTACGCCATAGCCCTCAACCAAAGCTTTGGCTGCCAGATAATCACCTTCTGATTTAATACGCTGTACTTCGTGCAACAGCTCGCCAACAAGCTTTCTGGTTTGCGCGTAATCATTGATTCGAATATAGGTTTTATTGCTGATTACCAGCATTTCTATAATTCTTTCCGGCGCAGCTTTTTCAAAAACCCATTTTGCAATGAGTTGTCTGTTGCGCATATGACTTTCTTCGAGTTGTTGCCCGGGCTCCAAGCGTACCAGTTGTCGCATCAATCCGTTGAGGAAAAAGCTGTCGTATTCTGCTTTTCCGGCTTCCAGACTGTCCATGAAGCCTTCTTCGATAAGTTTTTCATCAAGCATATAATAGAGCGCAACCAGATCGGCTCGTGCCTCTTCCATGGTGTTGGCATAGCTTTTCAGGCTTTCCTTGGGGCTTGGAACTCCAGGTAAAAGTTGTCCGCTGCCATGGCCAATTACCTCATGCAGTCCTGTATGAATTTTGGAGGCTAATGCGCCATATTTTTTTATTCTTTCTTGTTGTTCAGGCAGATAGAACTCTTCAATCGATCCTGTGCTTTGTGAGGCGTTTTCGTAAGCATCTTCGATATTCCCCAATGAAACGGATTTTGATCCATAACTTTCTCTGATCCAGTCGGCATTGGGCAGGTTGATGCCAATAGGAGAGGAGGGACTGCAGTCGCCGCTTTCAACAATCACCTGTATCACTTTGTAGCTCACACCTTTTGGATCTTTACGCTTGTGTGCCTCATCAATAGGAGAATTTGCTTCGAACCAGGGAGCCAGCTCGCTGATTTTTCCAAAACGCTGTGTGGCTTCTTCATCTCTCATCGAAAGGACAGATTCAAAAGTGGCGTGTCGTCCGAGTGGATCGCCATACACTTCGATGAATCCATGCACCAGATCAATCACTGAATCGGTGTCCTGAACCCAAAGTTTGTTGTATTCGTTAAAGGTTGCCAAATCCCCGGTTTCGTAAAACTGAATCAGCTTTTCAAGGATGGCTTGTTGCGCTTCGTTTTCGGCATAATCTTTTGCTTTTTCAAGGAGTACAACAATTTTGCGGATTGCTTTGCCATAACGGCCATCCGACTTGCAAATTTCTTCTTTTATCTCACCATTTCTTTTTACTAATCTGGTATTCAATCCATGCCAAACTGGTTCAAGTTTGTTGGGTTGGGATTTACCAGCATAAAAATCCTCTGCTTCCTGCTGGTTTACGCCATCATAAAAATTACATGCCGATTGAGCCACATGATCCGCTCCTTCGTCTTGATTCAGTCTTTTTGGAGCTATTTCGGGATTGTAGATGATGTCAGCAAGCCAATCAATAAAGTCGTTTTTTGCTTCATTAACTGCAATCGGAAGCTGTGATTCATCAATGCTGTTTAAAGCATTTTTCAGCCATTTTTCAGCACAAGCAGGGAAAAATTTATCCATGGAATAGTGGTGATGGATGCCATTCGAAAACCAAATCCGCTTGAGGTAGGTAACGAAATGATTCCAGTTTTCATCATTTTTTTCTCCTTCGTAATGCTTATAAAGGGCTTCCAGACTTTTACGAATGATAAGGTTGTATTTATAATTTTGATCATAAATCAAATCGCGGCCGGCGAGGGCAGCCTGATATAAATGCCAGGTGAATATTTTCTGGTTCAGGCTGAGTTTTTCAAAGCCATTGATTTGATAACGTAAAATGCGGATATCGGCAAATTGTTCGGTCTGCCATTTAAAGTCATTCAAAGAATCGTTTGTCATGAGCTGTTTCTGTTTAAGCTGCAAAACTACTAAAGAATCTGATAGGGTAAGTTGTTTGCGGTGGGCACAAAAAATGCGGGCAATGACTTACCCGCACTTTGGTTAATAACTTTCTTAGCCTTTGTAAAATGGCAGTTTTACAATTTCTGCAGCCAGTTTTTTATCACGTATCTTGATGAAAATTTGAGTGCCCAATTTATTGTATGGCTTATTGATGTAAGCCATGCCAATACCTTTTTTGAGCATAGGCGACATGGTTCCGGAAGTTACCTCGCCAATCACTTCATCATTTTCATTTACCACTTCGTAGTGCTGCCTCGGGATGCCTTTGTCGATCATTTTGAAAGCCCTGAGTTGTCTGCTAATGCCCTCGGCTTTCTGTTTTTCCAGGAGCGGACGGTCGATAAAATCGTTGCCATCTGCAAACTTGGTGATCCAGCCCAATCCAGCTTCAATCGGACTGGTACTGTCGTTGATGTCGTTGCCGTACAAGCAAAAGCCCATCTCCAACCGAAGGGTATCTCTTGCTGCCAGTCCGATAGGTTTGATGCCAAAATCAGCACCTGCTTGTAAAACAGCTTTGTAGATTATTTCGGCGTCTTGATTCTTGAAATAGATCTCGCATCCACCCGATCCGGTATAGCCTGTGGTAGAAAGCAAAACGTCTTTAACACCCGCAAATTCCACTATTTTAAAAGTGTAGTATTCCATGTCGGTGATAGGAGTGGAAGTAAGCGATTGCATAGCTTCCAATGCTTTAGGGCCTTGAATGGCCAGTTGCGAGGTGCTGTCAGAAGCATTGCTGATCTGTGCGTTTTGACTGTTGTTTTTAACTACCCAATTCCAATCCTTGTCGATATTGGCAGCATTTACAACCAATAAATATTTCTCAGCATTAAAGCGGTAAACCAGCAAATCATCCACAATACCACCTGCGCCATTTGGGAAGCAGCTGTATTGCACTTTACCGTCGTAGAGTGCAGCCGCATCGTTCGAAGTGATTCTTTGCACCAGTTCAAAGGCTTTTGGTCCTTCTGCCCAAAACTCACCCATATGCGATACATCAAAAACGCCAAGCGCTTTGCGCACGGTTTCATGTTCTATATTGATGCCTTCAAACTGAACAGGCATTTCAAAGCCTGCAAATTCAACCATTTTTCCACCCATTTCGTGGTGCATCCGGTTTAACGCTGTTTGCTTCATGATATTTGTAATTTACTGAAGATTAAATAATTAAAAACTCTGAATGAGCGCGATTTTTCTGTTTCAAAGGTAGCATTTTTTTAGATAAGAAATATTTTACAAGTCAAACAAAACAGGACTTTTTGTATATTTTGACATGAAAAAAACATGATCTAAATTGCATATTAATGAAAAAACAGACAATTCAATTGCTACTGATATTCATGGCGGGGTTTATCTTGCAAACAGTAAAAGCTCAAACAGAGAATAAACTAATTATCCAATCAAGTAAAGATGATTTCGGTGGCTATTTGACACCAATAAATGAAAATTATTTTTTCGTGACGATTTCCAGGGGTGAGTCTGTACCAAATCCTGATTATACGAACGCCTATTATGATTTCACAGATATTACTTATCTTGTTTCAGATGAGCTGGAGTTGATTGATAGTATGCATTATAATTCAATAGAAGGCTATGGTACACGGGTAGCACACATCCACCCACTGCCAGATGAGAATTATCTGGCTGTAGGTATCGCCTACGATTCTATAAGCAGCGATTTTCAGTTGTATTTGCGTTGGTTTAACTCTGCATTGGATTTGATTCGTGATTCTTTAGTTGGTGCAACAACCTATAGTGAACAATATTCTGCTTCATTAGTAAACCAGGCAGGCAATATTGTAATCTCAGGAGGATATGCGGATTCTGATACTACTGTAGCAGGCCATAGATTTTTCATTGAAATGAGTCCGGAAGGAAGTTTGATACAATACTTTACAGATACTACTTCAATGTACCGTTTAGGCCTGGTGCAATTGGAGGTAGATGGAAAATATTATCAGAGTGGTTATCCCAATAAACTGGTTAGGCTAAACACGGATTTTACAATTGATACAATTATCAATATTAATGGTCAGGTTGAACCTGAAATTAGAGATTTTGGCCGGTTAAACGATTCCACACTTTATTATGGGGGCAACTTTTTTGTTTCGGAAAATCCTCCACCAAATATTGATATGGAGATAGCCTTTCAGCCTGTGAGTTGTCAAGGTGAGATTTTACCTTTACAACATTTTGGAGCTATTGATACACTTGATTTTTTTAGCAGGTTGAGGGTGTACAACGAAGGAATTTATTTAGTGGGCACTATTCATAGCGAAGCTGGTGCAGTTCCATCATGGTATATGGTAAATAAGTTAACCCACGACCTGGAACTGGAGTATCAGGCAGTGTATGGTGATGGTGTGGACAAATTTTCAAGCCATGATGCTATGCCTACTGCTGATGGTGGAAGCATAGGAACAATGTCAGTATGGGACTATATTAATTTTCCGGGAGAAATGAAGCAATATGATGTAGTTGTTGTGCGCTTTGATGCCAATGGCCAGCTGGTAGGCAGGCTCGAACTGCCTGCTCAGCAGATGCAATTGCAAAAGCTGGCTCCTAATCCTTCATCAGACTTTGTAAAGGTAATGGGTGAGCAACAATGCTGGAAAACTGCGCAGGTGTATGACCAACAGGGCAGGCTTGTTACTGCATTGCCTGTGGCCGATTGCAATTATTTCCAAACGGCAAATCTTAAGCCCGGAAACTATGTGATCCACCTGATTGATCAGCATGACAGGCAGGCATTTGCCAAGCTGATTAAGCAGTAAAACCTTTTTTAAGTCTGTTTAACAAATGATATGATGCGTTAGGGTTTGTTATAAGCAGCAGAATTGTAGTTTTGTAGCTTAAATCTTGCTGAATAATGAAACTGATTCGCCACTACAGTAAACTAATTGTTATCCTTTTATTTTTGGTTCCCGGAATTTCCAGGGCGGCTTATTTGCTGATACCCATGGACGAAACCCAAACCAACCACCTTAAAGCTTATGGGGTAGCTTATTGGGTGCTCGAGAAGGAGATAGAAATCAGTTGGTTGCTCAATTACCGCGGCGGAAGTTACCTTATTCCGCATCATCCCTTGTTCGAAAAAGAATGTAAGCTGCGTAATGTGAGTTATCAGGTGATAGCCGATGTGCAGGCTGCTGCTATTTTGCAGGAAATTGCTGATCCTGGCAAAAACATGGACGAGATGAAACTGCAGAAAGTGCCGCGTATTGCTGTTTATTCACCCAAAAACAAGCTGCCGTGGGATGATGCCGTAACACTCGTGCTTACCTATGCTGAGATTCCTTATGACATTATATACGATGATGAGGTGCTCTCGGATGTGCTGCCAATGTATGATTGGCTTCATCTGCATCATGAGGATTTTACAGGGCAGTTTGGAAAGTTTTGGGCACGCTACAGGCATTTTCCCTGGTATCAGGAAGATGTGCAAAAGCAACAGCAAACTGCTGAACGGCATGGCTTTCAAAAGGTTTCCCAACTCAAGCTTGCTGTGGTTAAAAAAATCAGGGAATTTGTTGCTGGTGGTGGTTATATGTTTGCCATGTGTTCGGCCACAGATAGTTACGATGTGGCTTTGGCCGCCGATGGACTGGATATTTGTGATGTGATGTTTGATGGTGATCCAATTGGATCAGGTCATCCACAAATGCTGAATTATGATAATTGTGTGGCCTTTACGGATTTTAAAGTTTCTACTAATCCGCAAGAATACGAGATCTCAGATATTGATGTAACGAATTATAGGTCAAGAAGTATCAATGAAACCAATGACGTGTTTAGCTTGTTCGACTTTTCGGCCAAATGGGATCCTGTGCCAACCATGCTAATTCAAAATCACGAAAAGCTTATCAAAGGTTTTATGGGTCAAACCACTGCTTTCAACAAAGACTTGGTGAAATCGGAGGTGATAGTTTTGGGTGATAATTTGGCTTTTAATGAAGATCGTTATATTCATGGAAATTTTGGCAATGGCTTTTGGACATTTTTTGGTGGCCACGATCCGGAAGATTATCAACATTTAGTTGGTGATCCGCCTACCGAGCTGGATATGTTTCCTAATTCGCCTGGTTATCGACTGATCCTGAATAACATACTTTTTCCGGCAGCCAAAAAGAAAAAGCAAAAGACTTGATTATTTCATAAGCCACTGATCTATAGTTAAGTAAAATGGCATGTCTGCTAAATCCATTTTGCCTCGGATGTTGCATGTTTCATAATTATCGTAATAAAGTGTGCCATTTTTTGGCTCCAAATCGAAGAAAGTGAATATGCCACTACCACCTTTTAATATTCCACATACTGGTGCAAAAATGTAGTCTTCTGTTGTTGATAATTGCACTTTATCTCCGTTATCATTTATTAATGAAAGCTCAGCTGAAATACTTATATTTTCAAGATCATCAGAAAAGTAGGTGCCGTCAGTTCGTTTTTCCCAATTGTATCGAATTGTGCCGTCGAGCCTAATATTTCGTAAACCTGATGTGTCAGTAAGCATAACATTTTCGAGCTGTTGATCAAAGATATAGTGATTGTTTATTGTGTCGGTTAGCACTAATTTGATGTTTTGTGCCGAAAACAGATTTGGAGGAAATTCTTTTTTGGAATAGTAACGAAAACTTTCAAAACGAAAACTTGCCTGAGATCCTGGCTTTAAAGGTAATGAAGCAGTTTCTACAAAAACTTTACCACCTATATAACGATTATAGATAGTGTTTAATCTTATCGTATGTAAAAAAGTGTAAAGTTGAGTGTTTTGATTTTTTGTAAGACTAACATCTGTGCTGTCAATGTTTGCGTATAAGGAGGTCTGTAAATCATTATTTTTCAGCGCCTTGAAATATGCAATAGTCATCTGAATTACATTATGCTTTTGAAGGATAAGGTTATGTGCAGCACTTACTTGAGCCTGATAATTTCCTGTTTCGCTGTTATTTTTTTTGCAGCTTGCAAAACTTAAAATCGATAGAATCAGAAATGCAAATCCAAAAACAGTAGTCGGTTTTCTATTCTTCATCATTTTCTTTCATAGGTTTCAAATCTGTAAACGAAGTCTGCCTGCAAATCATTGTCCATCACTTCTTTTTCTGTTAATTCCCAATCTTTAAAATTAATTACCGGGAAATAGGTATCAGCTTCAAAATCAGCCTCAATGATGGTTAAATATAATTTATCGGCCAGTGGTAAAAATTGTTCGTAAATACTGCCTCCGCCTATGATAAATACTTCCTGTTCCTCATGGATCAACTTTAGCGCTTCAGCAATGCTTTCGACCTTTTCGCAGCCTTGAGGAACCGGATTTAATGTTTCGCTGATGATGATATTTCTTCTGTTGGGAAGCGGGCCATTCGGAAGGGATTCAAAAGTTTTGCGTCCCATGATTATGGCATGCCCACTGGTAAGTTTCTTAAAATGTTTAAGATCAGCGGGTAAATGCCAGGGCATATCATTATTGAGTCCAATTGCCCTGTTTTGTGCCATGGCAACGATTAAAGAAAGGACTGTTTTTTTTATCATGATAATTTCTTTTTATACCGCGATATCAGCTTTTATCCCGGGATAAGGCTCGTAATTATGTAATTCGAAGTCTTCAAACCTAAATGCAAAGATGTCTTTTACATCAGGATTGATAACCATTTTAGGTAATTTTTTTGGTTTTCGACTCAATTGTAAGTTAACTTGCTGCAAATGATTCACATAAATATGTGCATCGCCAAAGCTCATGATCAGTTCTCCCGGAGCCAAATCAGTAACTTGTGCAATCATCATCGTGAGCAAAGCGTAAGAGGCAATATTAAAAGGAACACCAAGAAAAATGTCAGCACTGCGCTGATACATCTGACAGGATAATTTTCCGTCGGCTACATAAAACTGAAACCATGCATGACAGGGTGGGAGGGCTGCTTTTCCAATGGCTACATTTTCGGCAAAGCTCTTACCGGATTCAGGCAGCACTGAAGGGTTCCAGGCTGCTACAATGTGCCTACGGCTGTCGGGATTGTTTTTAATGCTTTGAATCACTTCGCTAATTTGATCAATCCCCTCATTGTTCCAGTTACGCCATTGCGCACCATACACCGGTCCAAGATCGCCTTTATCATCTGCCCATTCATCCCAGATGGTTACTTTTTTGGAATTGAGATAGTTAATATTCGTATCTCCGTTTAAAAACCAAAGCAATTCATGAATAATTGAGCGTAAATGAAGTTTTTTTGTAGTAACGGCCGGAAATCCTTTTTGCAGATCAAAACGCATCTGGTAGCCAAATACACTCAATGTACCCGTGCCGGTTCGGTCTTCTTTGCGGTTTCCATTTTCTAATACATGTCGCATCAGGGCTTGATATTGTTTCATAAGGCTGAATATTAGTTGAATAAGATTTTCTTTATCCCAAAAGCATGCCTACTATTGTAGCCGACATCAAAGATGCAAGTGTTCCTCCCAAAAGTGCTTTAAGGCCATATTTTGACAGCGTTATCCGCTGATTGGGAGCCAATGATCCGATGCCACCAATCTGAATGCCTATTGAAGCAAAATTGGCAAAACCACATAGCATATAAGTGGCCATAATAATTGATTTGGGATCGGTAAATACTTGTGCTGCTTTTAATTCGGAGAGACTCACATAGCCAATAAATTCGGTCATTATAATTTTTTCGCCTAATAAACGCCCCAGATAAGTTATATCCTGCGCATTCACCCCTATCAGCCACATAATTGGAGAAAAAATATAACCCAGCATAAATTGTAAAGAAAGTTCGCTATATCGTCCATCAGTAATTTGGGTAATGCTTGCGTTGAGATTGAATAAATCGCCAATCCAAATGGAAATATAATTAAACATTGCAATAAATGCAATGAAAACCAATAACATAGCAGCAACATTTGCCGCTAGTTTCAATCCTTCTGTTGTACCGTTAGAAATAGCATCAAGCACATTGCTTCCAATCTGATCCTTGCTAATAACCATGGTTTTGTCAACAGATTCGGTTTGAGGAACAAGAATTTTAGAGATTACAATAGCTCCCGGAGCTGCCATAACGGAGGCCGTTAACAAGTGCTTTGCAAACAATAATCTTTGAACGGGATCATCGCCACCCAAAAAGCTGATGTAAACGGCTAATACACCTCCGGCCAGTGTTGCCATACCTCCCATCATCACTAAAAGAATCTCAGATTTGTTCATTTTGGGCAGGTAGGCTTTAATCATCAGTGGCGATTCGGTTTGTCCAAGGAAAATATTTCCTGCCACAGACAAGCTTTCAGCACCAGAAAGCTTCATCAAACGCGACATAGCCCACGCTAATGCTTTTACTATTCTTTGGATAACTCCGAGGTAAAACAAAAGACTTGTCAATGCTGAAAAGAAAATTATTGTGGGCAAAATTTGAACGACGAAATTCTGCAGGGCTGATTCTATATTATTGGAAGTGAACGAACTAAACAGAAACGCTGTTCCTGCTTTTGTGAAATCTAAAATCAGTACAAATAATTTGCCTACTGCTTCAAAAAAGTACTGTATCCAGGGAACATAAAGCACACCCACTGCCAGAAGTAACTGTACTATCAATCCGGTAATAATCACTTTCCAGTCTATTGCCCTGCGGTTGCTGCTAAATATAAAAGCAATTAGGATTAACGATAGCATCCCTAAAAGCCCTCTTAGAATAGTTGTAAAATTGAAACCATCACTGCGTTGCATATCGAGTATGTTTGCAGTATTTTGTAAGTTATATTCCGGCAAGGTTTGATTTAATGGCACGGTACTTTCAACAATGGTTTCTATTGTTGTGTGTGCTGTATCAGACTGACCAAAAATTTGTTCACTCAGGCTAAAAGTCAAAACTACTGTGATTAGCAGTGAATAAAAAGCTAAAGGTTTAATCATAGTAAGCAGCTAAATGGAATTGGTAAAAGATACATCAAACTACGAGCGTTTTCTTCTTCTTATTTCGTCGCGCAGCTTTGAGGCCTCTTCATATGCTTCGTTTCGGACTGCAATTTGCAACATTTCTTCCAATTCATCGGTAAGATATTCAGAAAACTCTTCTGCATTGGTTTTTTTCTCTTCGGGAATATTTTCCTCAGCATCTTTTTCATCCTCTAAAACTATGCCGGCTTCATCAAGAATAGATTCGTAGGCGAACACCGGACATTTAAATCGAATGGCAAGCGCCACAGCGTCTGATGATCTGGCATCTATTTCGATTGTTCCATTATTCGATTCACACACCAAAACGGCGTGAAAAACACCATTTATAAACTTGTTGATGATGACTTCCTTCATGGAAATCTGAAAAAAGTCAGCGAAATTTTTAAACAAATCGTGGGTCATGGGGCGTGGAGGCGTTATTTTTTCCAAACCAAGTGCAATCGATTGCGCTTCGAATGTACCTATAATAATAGGTAGTTTTCGTTGTCCGCCTTTCTCACCAAGGATGAGTGCGTATGCCCCGCTTTGTGACTGACTATAAGACATTCCGGTTATTTCCAATGCGATTTTTTGCATGCTTTTTAGTCCTTTTTTAAGTGGTATAAATATAGGCATTTTTCCGCACCGAGTTTTGAAGGGTTTGGAAGAGTTTTAGCATTTTTTTCAACATAACATCGTTAATTTTTTTCGTTTTTAATCTAACATTTTTTTTGATTAATGCTTGTAAGATAGTATTTTTGCGGCGTTCGTTAATCAATAAACTTACGCGACCGACAAAAAAATTAAAAAACTCACCTTACCAAAACAAATTTATGGATCATTTAATCTGGTTGATTCCGATTTCAGCGCTCTTTGGAATAGTTTTTATGGTACTGAAATCCAGATGGATAAACAAACAAGAAGCGGGCACAGAAAAAATGCAACGCATTGCGGGCTACATTGCAAAAGGCGCCATGGCCTTCTTGAAAGCAGAGTATAGGATACTGTTGATTTTTGTTGTTGCCGTTTCAGTTCTGCTTTTTGCAAAAAGCTATACCGAAGACACCTCAAATGGCTTTATCGTTATCTCTTTCATCACGGGCGCAGTGCTTTCTGCTTTGGCAGGATACATAGGCATGAGGGTGGCAACTAAAGCAAATGTAAGAACTGCACATGCCGCCCGAACCTCACTAAATCAGGCCCTCAAAGTTGCCTTTAATGGGGGTAGCGTGATGGGAATAGGTGTTGTTACGTTGGGTTTGCTGGGATTGAGCGTGCTTTTTATTCTTTTCAACAATATCATTGGCGTAAGCTGGTCGCTTGAAGTTGTGCTTAACGTGCTCTCTGCATTTTCTTTGGGGGCTTCTTCCATCGCACTTTTCGCTCGCGTAGGGGGTGGTATATACACTAAAGCAGCCGATGTTGGAGCTGATTTGGTAGGAAAAGTTGAAGCCGGAATTCCTGAAGATCATTACCTGAATCCTGCAACAATTGCAGATAATGTTGGTGATAATGTGGGCGATGTTGCAGGGATGGGAGCTGACCTTTTTGAATCATTTGTGGGTTCAATTATTGCTGCGATGGTTCTTGGTGCTGCATTTACTACCTCACCAGTGGTCGTTGGCTATTTTGAGCTTGGGCCAGTATTATTACCTCTTGCTATTGCATCGCTTGGCATTTTAACCAGTATGATTGGTACTTTTTTTGTGCGTGTGAGTGCAAAAGGAAATCCTCAGGCAATGCTGAACCGCGGTGAGTTTATTGCTACAGGTATTATGCTGATAGTTTCTTTTTTCCTGATTAAATGGTTTTTGCCTGAAACCTGGAATTATTACAAGCCTGATGGAAGTGTTACGGAAATGAGTTCAATTGGTGTGTTTTGGGCTACTATTGTTGGTTTAGCTATTGGCACGGCAATCGGCAAAATAACAGAGCATTACACCGGAACTGGTGGCAAACCTGTTCGCTCTATCGTTGAGCAAAGCCGCACAGGAGCTGCAACAAACATTATTGCCGGTATGGAAATTGGCATGAAATCTACTGCTTATCCAATTCTGGGTCTTGGACTGGCAATTATTTTATCCTATCATTTTGCAGGGCTCTATGGTATTGCAATTGCTGCGGTTTCAATGCTTGCAAATACAGGTATTCAGTTAGCTGTTGATGCTTATGGACCCATCGCTGACAACGCCGGTGGAATTGCCCAAATGAGTGAATTACCTAAAGAAGTGCGCCAAAGAACAGATAAATTGGATGCAGTTGGTAATACCACAGCTGCTATTGGTAAAGGTTTTGCCATTGCATCAGCTACTTTAACGGCTTTGGCACTTTTCTCAGCATTTATGACACAGGCTAATATTGTTACTATCGATATCTCAAAACCTGTTATTATGGCTGGACTGCTGGTTGGTGGAATGCTTCCCTATTTGTTTTCATCCATGGCGATGGGTGCAGTTGGACGCGCTGCTAAACAGATGATTACAGAGGTTAGGCGGCAGTTTCTTGAAATTCCTGCACTTACCAAAGCCCTTGCCATTATGAAAAAGTATGATGGAAATCTGGAGAATATAACACAAGAAGAATCGGATGATATGCATAATGCAGAACAAGCTGCTGAATATGAAAAATGTGTTGAAATTTCGACAGAAGCATCTCTCAAAGAGATGGTGCTTCCCGGATTACTGGCTATCTCAGCTCCTGCTGTTGTTGGTTTTATAGGCGGTGCAGAAATGTTGGGCGGATTGCTGGCCGGGGTTACAGCCTCAGGAGTTTTATTAGCGATTTATCAATCCAATGCAGGCGGAGCATGGGACAATGCAAAGAAAATGGTTGAAGAAGGGGTGATGTATGAAGATGTATTGCATGGCAAAGGGAGTGATTCGCACAAAGCTGCGGTTGTTGGCGACACCGTTGGTGATCCTTTTAAAGATACCAGCGGACCTTCACTTAATATTTTACTCAAATTGATGTCGATTGTGGCATTGGTAATTGCACCTTCTATTGCTGTTGATACTATCAGTGATAGCAACAAACAAGAATTGAAACCTAAGGCGCAGGTGATCGAACAGCATGACGAAAGTGATCAGTCAATTTTAGCTTCATGGTTCGATTGGGTTGATTAAGATTTTTTAGTACGCACAATGTGAAAGAGAGAGGCATTTGTTTCTCTCTTTTTTATGTCTAAGTAATTGATTTATTGATATTAATAAATTTTGTAATTAGATGAACCATGTTAGGGTTTATTTGTTAATTAGTTAACAATATTTAATCAAAAAGCATTGATTTGAGGTAAACAATTTCTAACTTTGCCGCTTCAAATCATGCTTTAGGCAAGATGTTACCAAATTGATTTTTTCAATCTTTTAAAGTGTACATTTATGATCAGTAAAAATTTTGTGCAGCGTCATTTGGGGCCAACAAAAAATGATATCAAACAAATGCTTCAAACCATTGGTGTGGCATCTGTTGATCAACTCATAGAAGAAGTAATTCCAAAAGACATACTGAATCGGGAAACCCTTAAAACCGGTGACGGGATGAATGAGTTTGAGTATTTGAACCATCTCAAAGCACTGGCTTCTAAGAACAAGCTTTTTAAATCCTTTATAGGAATGGGATATTATAATACCATTATACCAGCAGTAATAACAAGGAATGTACTTGAAAATCCGGGCTGGTACACAGCTTACACGCCCTATCAGGCAGAGATATCTCAAGGAAGACTTGAAGCTTTGTTGAACTTTCAAACAATGATAACCGATCTCACAGGATTGCCATTAGCCAACGCTTCTTTGTTGGATGAAGCCACTGCAGCTGCAGAGGCAATGTTGATGTTTTTGGCAAGCCGCAGCAGAGCACAACAAAAAGCTGGCGTAGTAAAGTTTTTTGTTGACAAAGGCGTTTTTCCTCATACAATGGAAGTTATCAAAACACGTGCCTTACCACTTGGTATTGAAGTGGTTGAAGGCGATTTTAAATCAGATAACCTGAACGAAGAATACTTTGGTGTGTTATTGCAATATCCTGATCAATATGGTAATATTGATGATTTCCGTGAGTTAATCAGTTCTTACAAAGCAAAAGGAATACAGGTTGTTGTGGCTTCGGATTTGCTAAGTTTGGTACTTTTGAGTCCTCCCGGTGAATGGGGAGCTGATGCGGTTGTTGGTTCTTCACAACGTTTTGGCATTCCGATGGGATTTGGTGGACCACATGCTGCTTTTTTTGCAACTACGGAAGATTACAAAAGAAATATTCCCGGAAGAATCATAGGGCTTTCGAAAGATTCAAATGGAAACCCTGCTTTGCGTATGGCTCTTCAAACGAGGGAGCAACACATTAAGCGCGAGCGTGCTACATCTAATATTTGCACCGCCCAGGCTTTATTGGCTTCTATGGCGGCTTTTTATGCTATTTATCATGGTCCTGAAAGGTTAAAAGGAATCGCACAACATGTTCATATCCTCGCCAATGTCCTTAGTCAGGAAATGCAGAAACTGGGTGTAAATCAATTAAACACTTACTTTTTTGATACCCTAAAATTTGAACTTCCTGATGGATATGCTATTGCTGAATTGAAAGCAATTGCTGAGGGTAATCAAATTAATTTCAGGTGGATAAATGATAAATCTTTTGGCATAAGCCTTGATGAAACGACGAGCCTTGAAGATGTGAACAGCATCCTGAATATTCTGGCCACTGTTTTAAAAAAGCACCACGAACAATATGTTTGTGAGCCTGAAGCTTGCAACAAACTCTCGGCTTTACCTGTATCCCTGCTTCGCACATCTGATTTTTTAACACACGAGGTGTTCAATCGGTATCATTCGGAAACAGCTATGATGCGTTATCTCAAGAAATTGGAAAATAGAGATTTAGCACTTAATCGTACCATGATTCCACTGGGATCGTGTACCATGAAATTGAACGCTGCTGCAGAATTGTTTTCGTTGAGCTGGCCTGAGTTTGCCAATTTGCATCCATTTGTGCCAAAAGAGCAAGCAGGTGGATACTATGAGTTAATCGAAACCCTTGAAAGGGATTTAGCTGATATTACAGGATTTAGTGCTGTTTCTTTCCAGCCGAATTCAGGAGCTAGCGGCGAGTATTCAGGTTTGCTTGTAATTCGTGCTTATCTTAAATCTTTGGGTGAAGGTCATCGTAATATTTGCCTCATTCCTTCTTCTGCTCATGGAACTAATCCGGCTAGTGCAGTGATGGCAGGCCTAAAAGTGGTTGTTGTGAAATGTGATGAAAAGGGTAATATTGATGTAAATGATTTGCGCGAAAAGGCTGAATCAAACAAGGACAATCTCGCTGCAGCTATGATTACATATCCCTCTACTCATGGTGTTTTTGAAACGGCAATACGCGAAATTATGAGTATCGTTCATGATAATGGCGGACAAGTTTATATGGATGGGGCTAACATGAATGCTCAGGTGGGTTTGACCAGTCCGGGTTTCATTGGCGCTGATGTTTGTCATTTGAATTTGCATAAAACTTTCGCTATTCCGCATGGCGGAGGCGGCCCTGGTGTTGGCCCTATTGGTGTGGCCGAACATTTGGCAGCTTTTTTGCCAGGTCATACAATCGTAAAAACCGGAGGTGATAAGGCAATTACTGCTGTTTCAGCAGCACCATTTGGAAGCGCCTTTATCTTGCCAATTTCTTATGGTTATATCAAAATGCTGGGAGCTGAGGGTCTTAAGAGATCTACAGAAATAGCAATTTTGAGTGCTAATTACCTGAAAGTTAAATTAGAGAGCCATTTCCCGATTTTATATACCGGAACAAATGGACGTGTTGCTCACGAGATGATTCTGGATTTGAATAAGTTCGCTAAAACTGCAGATGTAACTGCGGTTGATGTGGCCAAACGTTTGATGGATTATGGTTTTCATGCTCCTACAGTGGCTTTTCCGGTTCACGGCACCATGATGGTTGAGCCCACCGAAAGTGAACCACTTGCTGAACTCGATCGTTTTGTAGAAGCTATGGCCTCTATTCGTGAAGAAATAAGACAAGTTGAGGAAGGAAAAGCTGAAAAGGGGAATAACCTTATTGCTCATGCTCCTCATACAGCTCAGATGCTGATCAGCTCCGAGTGGAATTTCCCTTACACACGCGAACAAGCTGCTTTTCCGATGAAATCAGATCTTGTTGACAAGTATTTTCCGCCAGTTACGCGGATAGACGATGCATACGGCGACCGCAACCTGGTTTGCACTTGCGCACCGATCGAAGAATATATAGAACAATAGTCATTTATTGGGTTTGACTATTAAAAAATGACCAGCCTTTTCGGGTTGGTCATTTATTTTAAAACGGATTGAATTGTCAGTCTTATTTTACAGCGCTTCAACTGATTTTTTAATTTTTTGCCAGCTTCTTTCGATATCGTGATCCAAACCTACACTAAAGCGAACAAGCCCCTCTGAAAGTCCCATCTTTTTCTGGATCTCCTCCGGAACTTCTGATGAAGTGCTTTTTCCACTATTACTAAAAAGAGTTTTAAAATAGCCCAAACTAACTGCAAGATATCCAACATCTTCCAGCTCCATCAATTCCATTAGTTTGTTAGCTCTGTCAACGGTTTCCATATCAATAGAAATCATACCGCCAAAACCAAAATCGGGATGCATGATCTTTTTAAGTGTTTCATGACCAGGAGCTTCCGTCATGCCTGGATAACGGAATTTTAAACCAAAGGCTTTGAATTTTTCGGCCAGGTACATAGCGTTGTAGCTGTGCTGCTTCATCCGAATATGTAGTGTATGCAGGTTTTTCAGAATACTGGAGCTCCGTAATGGATCTAAAACAGGGCCAAGTAGCATCGCTGTGCCATCATTCACATCAATCAGTGAATTGATAAAATCATTTGAAGCACAGATAGCACCAGCAACACAATCATTTTTACCATTGATGAATTTTGTAAGGCTGTAAACTACTACATCGGCTCCCCATTTGGCGGGCGCTACGATCATGGGAGTAAAAGTATTATCAACAACGAGCTTAAGATTATTTGCTTTTGAAATTTTAGACAATTCCGGTAAATCGCTGATCTGAAGCAAAGGATTGGTCATAGTTTCTGTGTAAATCATCTTGGTGTTTGGCTTTACGGCATTTTTTACCGCTTCCAGATCTGTAATATCTAAAAAGGTAACCTCGATATTATAACGAGGAAGCCAGTTCTGCATAAAGGCAAATGTTCCACCATAAGTAGTCATGCTCGAAATGATATGATCGCCTGATTTACAGATTCCGAGAATTGCTGTTGTGATAGCTCCCATCCCTGAGGCTGTTACCCAGCCTGCCTGAGTGCCTTCCATTGCGGCAAGGGCATCTGCCAAATATTTGTTGCTTGGATTCCAGTGCCGCGAATAAAGAAAACAACCTTCAGCTTCGCCATGAAAAGTTTCAGTCATGGTTTTAGCCTGCATAAAAGTATAAGTGGCAGAATCTGTGATAGAAGGATTTACATCTCCATATTCGCCAAACTGCTTTAAACTTTGAATGTTTGTTGCCGGATCAAATGTCATTGTGTTTAAGTTTTAGTTATTGATACAAAAATATCATAAAGAAAGCATAAAGACAATATCTTTGATAAACTGCTTATAAAAGCTAAATAATTCTTTAAATTTGTAAGTTAATAATGAGATATATTGAAATATTGAAATAATTTTAACAAAAATTCATTTATGAAGTTTCAACTTGACATTTTGGATAAGCGAATTCTGGCACTTTTAACAAAAAACGCACGTCTTCCTTTTCTTGAAGTAGCCCGAAAATGCAAGGTTTCTGGAGCTGCCGTTCATCAACGTATTGCCCGTATGTTGGAAGCTGGTGTAATATCAGGTTCACAATTTAACCTTTCTCCCAAAGCTTTGGGGTTTAATACCTGCGCTTTTATCGGTATTCAGGTTAATTTGGTAGCAACCAGTACCCATGATGCGGTTTTTGAGAAAATTAAGCAAATCCCCGAAATAGTTGAATGCCATCATATCAGCGGCAAGTATTCACTACTCGCAAAAGTTTATACACAAAGTAATGAACACCTCAAGCGTATCATTGTCGAAAAAATACAATCAGTTCCTGAAATCACCTTCACAGAGACATTTATCTCGCTCGAGTCGGGATTTGAACGTCAACCACCCTTGCTTTAATAGAATTATTGGAGGGCTATTGCTGGGGATTTCCTTAATTTCGCGGTCTGAAATATCATTATGAGAACTTTTCTGGTATCCGGAATATTGATCTTGTTTATCATTGTCCAGCTTTGGCAGGGTATTGATGCCAAAAAAACCATTGATGGAGACGGAAGTGGTTATTATGCTTATCTCACAACAGTATTACACTACAAAACGACTGATTTTAAGCAGGTTTTTAATTATGAAAAATCCAGACGTGGGTTGGATTATATGGGGCATTATTTTCATGAATACAATGGCAAAACAGTTAACAAGTACTATATGGGTGCTGCTTTGCTAATCCTGCCTTTTTATCTTTTGGCATTATTATATTCCAAAATTGCCTTTTTACCTTTGGATGGATATAATATAATTTTTCAGTATGCTGTGAGCCTGGCAGCAGCTTTTTATCTTGGTTTGGGTTTGCTTTTTACGAATGCATTATTACGTACCTACAACATAAAAAAGCCCATTCGTTTGATAGTAGTGTTGAGTTTAATGCTTGGTACAAACTTGTTTTACTATGCCTTTTTCCATCCATCGCATTCACATGTCTATTCTTTTGCTGCTATTGCTGGCTTTGCTTATTTTGCCCGTAATTTTATGCTAAGCGGAAGATCAAGACATCTTTTTATCATGGCATTTGTTTTTGGTCTGGTAGGTTTGATCAGGCCAACAAATTTACTTCTGGTTTTATTGATTCCTTTTTTCGCGAATGATTTCGAACAGTTTAAACAACGTTTTAAGTGGCTCATTTCGAAACCGATGCCCGTAATATGGGCGCTTATTGCTTTCTTTTTAAGCTTTGGGCTGCAACCGCTGTTTAATTATATCCAAACCGGAGATATCGTTTTATATACCTACAAAAATGAGGGATTTCATTTTTTAAATCCTGCAACATTCTCGTTTTTATTTAGTTATAGAAAAGGGTTTTTTCTTTACACACCACTAATGTTGTTGATTTTTTCGGGATTGTTGGTGATGTACAACAGGTCAAAGTATCAGTTTTATGGTATATCAGCTTTTCTTGTAGTGCTTATTTATGTCCTTTCATCCTGGTGGAATTGGTTTTTCGGTGATAGTTATGGTATGCGGGCCATGATCGATTTTTATCCTATACTTGCCATTTTATTAGCATTTGGGTTTAGCTCACTGACCGGACTAAAGGCCGGGAGATATTTTTTAGCGTTTTTTTTAATGCTTGTGATTCCGCTGAACCTTATACAGGCCTATCAGTACGAACGTGGTATCATACATCCTGATTCCATGAATAAAGAAAAATATTGGCATGTATTTTTAAAGACCGGAAAAGAATATGAGCAAGTCTTGGGCGGACAGCCCGAGCCTATATTTAAGTCGCTTAAAACCTATCATAGGCTTGATTATTTCATGGATATGGAAAATATTTCGCCTTTGTGGACAAATAATGGTATCAAGCTTTCGGGTGAATCCTATTCAGGAATGTACTTCGCTGAGTTAAGCACAACGAATGCTTTTAGTCCAACGCTGGTACTCAATGGAAGTCAAATAATTGAAATGTCCGGATCGTGTTATATGGCTGCTAATTTGATGTTTAGAGAGTTAGAGCCGGATGCGGCAGCACGCGCACTGATTGTTTATGCTGCAACCAATCGGAATAATCAACTATTATTCTACAAAGTTCAAAAATTGAAACAAATGCCTGATGATGTTACAAATACTTGGAGGCATGGAACTTATGGTATGAAAGTGCCTGCATGGAATAGCGAGGTTTCCCAAGTAAAAGTCTATATATGGAATCCTGCAGCTAAGCTTTTTCAGTTGGATGATATAGCTATCAGTATTTACTACAAACCAATAAATGAATCTGATCTTTAGAAGGTTACAAAGATTTTATGAAACATTACTGATGATCGATTTTGAATAAGAAGTGAAAATTTACTAATTGAATTGATGTGCAATGAATACAGATGATCGTTTCTACAGATTTAACAACCACTTGAAAGAAGGAGAGGATTTTTACCTGGAAAACGGTTTCAGAGTGATGACAACCAGTTTTTTAACACGAAGAGGGTTTTGTTGTGGCAACGGATGCAGACATTGTCCGTATTCTCCGAAACACCTCAAAGGCAATCGTAACTTAGCTGAACAATAAAAATGGAAAAAGAAGACTGCTTTTATTTTGGTAAAGTAATAAAAACACATGGTCTTGACGGTGAACTTAGCATTAGAATAGATGCTGATGAACCGGCGGCATACAGCGAACTGGAATTTTTACTTGTTGAAAGAAATAAGAAATTAGTTCCCTTTTATTTAACGGCATTTCGATTATTAGGCAACAAAGCTTATGTAGGCTTTGAGGATGTGGATCACATCGATGAGGCGCAAGCTTTTACCGGCTCGTTACTTTACTTGCCACTTGAATTTTTGCCCAGGCTCAGTGGAAATAAATTCTATTTTCATGAAATCAGCGGATTTGCGATCACTGATAAGGCATTCGGTGAAATTGGACTGATACAAAGCGTGCTTGAATATCCTAATCAAGCGCTTTTTCAAGTGTTTCGTGATGGTAAAGAAATCCTTATTCCTATTCAGGATGAGATTATAACAGCGGTAAACAGAGAGAAGAAACAGATCTTGATCGATGCTCCTGAGGGACTGATTGATTTATACCTGAACGGATGACCTAATCTGTATGAAAGCGCAACCTTTTCATTTTAAAAAATTCAGTATGATGCATCATCAGTCAACAATGAAGATTGGCACTGATGCCATCATGCTGGGAGCTTGGGTAGATTTGACCAATGTGAAAAACGCGCTTGATGTGGGCACGGGGTCGGGAATTATTTCCATGATTTTGGCTCAAAGAGGTATTCAGGATATAGAGGCGATTGAAATTGATCAAAAATCGGCACAGGAAGCCCGTATGAATTTCGAGGTTTCTCAGTGGAGAAATCAATTCACACTTCATCATATTGATGCGCGTGATTTTGAGATGTCTTGTGGCAAATTTTTTGATTTAATCATTTCGAATCCTCCCTTTTTCTACAACTCATTTCAGGGTAATAAAGCCCGCCGAAATCTTGCAAGGCATGCTGGTTATCTGGATTTTAACGACTTGCTTCAGCTTGGCAGCAAATTTTTAAAACCAATTGGAAGCCTGGCAGTTGTAATTCCAACGATAGCATTTGAAAGATTCATAAAGGATGCAAAAACTAATGAATTTTATTTGTGCCAAAAATTAAATATTGTCCCTGTTGAAGGAAGGATACCAAACAGGCTCAATTTATTGTTAAAAAAAGAACCTCCGAAGCAAATTGTTGAAACATTTTTTACGATCCGAAATCAAGATGGGCGTTTTACCTCAGAGTACTATAAGCTTCTTAAAGATTTTTACCTCGGCTTTTAAATGTTAGCTGCTACTGCTTATTCGTTTCTCTGAATTTTTGATCGTGCTCAATAACCTTTGTAATCTGTTCGGCTTTGATACGTTTGGCAATAATTTTTCTATCAGGGCCTAAAACATAAATCACCGGCGTACCATAAATATCATACAAGTCATGAAAATCAGGCGTCATACTCTTCATGCCGTTTACGTTAATCCATGGCAATTCATTCGATCGGAGGTAAGCCTTCCAGGCATCAAAATCTGCATTGGTTGCGATACCATAAATTTCGAAATTACGATCTTGATTAGCGTATATTTCCTGAAGCGTTTTAAGCTCTTTTTTGCAAACACCACAATCCTGATCCCAAAAAAACAAAACCACATAAGGCATTTCAATCGACTTGAAACTTAAAAAAGCATCGGTTGTATCAACCAACCAGAGATCTGGAGCAGATGAGCCAAGGGTTAAACGACGCAACTGATCCGCACGTTCCAGAATCTTTTGTTTGATAGATGGCGTAGTGTTTGCAATTTCAAGTTCAGCAAAATAGGTGTCGGCCAGATGCACAAATACTTTGTCTAAGCCCATTATTTTTGGATTCTGATACTGATCAGTAAAATACCAGATCAGATAATCCCGCATGATAATGTTTTCATAAGTTCTTGTAATCAAAAAATCAACCTCTTTGATGATTGAATCGGCCTGTTGGGGAATCAGCTGCTCAAAATATTGTTTAAGTTTGGTATTTAATAAAGGGCTGCGTAAAAATCGATCATCGGCAAGATCAAAATTATTCCAAAAATTAGATTTGTAAAAAAAATAGGCTTTTCGCTGATCATCTGCCAGGCTGTCGGGGATTTTTATTCCCTCCATGGCGGATATTATTTTTGCAACAAACGAATCAGCATGATTTGCCTTAATACCTTCCTGATATGTTTCAATCAAATTTAATAATGAATCTTTCGTTGCTTGCGCTGCTTCAGTATCTTCGAGCAGTTTTATCTGACTGAAAACCTTATTTGTAAAATTCATTTGCTCAATAAAAAGACAAGTATTTAGGCTGCCAAAGCAAGCCAGCTGTTTGTTTTGATCGTTTGATAATTCCAGCGTAAAGGTTTGATCATCTGCTATCAGAAATTCAAGTAAGCGATTTTTTGATTGATCTACAAGCAAATAGATGCCTTCGGGATATAATTCAAATTGCTCAAATTGAATAATTGAATCCGTTTTGATAACAGCAGTGTCAACCAGCTGGAATTTGTCGCCATAATAGTGTGCCAGGTAGTAGTTTTCCTGTCCTGCGTCATTGAGTTTAATCGTAATTTCAACTTGTGCATTTGCGCAATGATGGGCTGTAAAAAGCAAAGCCATAAGCAACATTGCTGTTTTGGACATAATAGCCTTCGTATGTAATAGCATTTTCAATTGTGTTCCTTTATTTAATAGTATGCAAAGATAAGAGTTGCCGCGTTCTTCTGATTTTGTGTTTTGAGTTTAAATGGATTTGAAAAAAAAATTAGTAATTATTAACAGATACACCTTTGTATTGATTAATTTTAGGCGTTTTAAAGAAAGGCTTTAACTGAAAACTGGGAGAAAAATTTTACCCAAGTTTACATAATGTAAAAATGAACTTTTAAAAATGGTAAATTATTTTTGTATTTATATAGTTGATAATCAATATATAAAAGAATTAATGAAAATATTTTTTATTTTTTTTCAAAAAAAGTGATGCGATTTTGACAGTTTTTGAAATATAATGGGTGGAAAGAAAGGTAATTCATTTTATAAACTTTAAAAACACTTAAATTATGAAAAGTATTTTAATGGGAATAGCCCTGAGTTTAACAGTAATTGTGCTTACAGGGCAAAATTATATTGATGGGACGCTGCTTTATCACAACAATCCGGAGTATCCCATTCCGGAAGCAGAGGCAGTTCTGTTTGATCAAGCTGGACAATTAGTTGCAACAACTTTAACAAATGCTGACGGGTATTTTAGTTTTGATGATGTACCAGATGGAAGTTATTTTGTTGAGTTTTCAACTGATCTTGATGTTGGTCAGGTAGGTATGGAAGATGCTTTAAGTATCATTTTTTACCTTGCCGGAATAATTGATTATTCACCTTTGCAACAACTCGCAATGGATGTGGATGGTAGCGGAAATATTAGTATGAACGACTTTTCGTACATCCTCATTCAGCATATTTTGTTTGGAAATCCTTTTCCTGTTGGAGATTGGGTTTTTGAGGATTACGAGGTGATAACCAATACTAGATCAGGTGATGGATCAATTGGTGGTAGCAGAACTGGTGATTCACAGGGTGTGCTCGTTCCTACTGGTAGGGATGAAGTGCAAGGCTATGAGATTCTTACAAGATCACAGATTGCAATGAATTCTGATGAAGCATGGATTCCTGTATACGCACAATTGTCCGAAAAGCCCATTTTAGGTTATGTCCTGGCAATAAATTTCAATCCTGAACAAGTAGAAATTGTTGATGTAAAAAGTCCACTAGGTGATATCAACTACAGTATTGTCGAAAATCAGTTACGGATTAGTTGGGTTGACACTGAGTCAAGCTTTACTGTTGATTCAAATACGCCTATCACAAATATTCGTGTGAAAATCAAAGATCATGCACCGGATGGTAATTATTTCACGCTAGGAAATAATACCCAGATACTTGGACAGGATGGAAAAAGTATAGATTACTTGGTTTTTGAAATGCCAGCTTTAATATTTCAGGAAATTGCAGCTACAATTTACCCTAATCCAACTGCTGAATTTGTTAATGTGAAACTTGCATTGGAAGAGCCTACGGATTTGTTGGTAAATATCTACAACACGAATGGTCAATTGATGGTTAATAAAATGATAAATGCGGTCAAAGGAATACAAACAAAACAAGTTCTTCTTTCAGATTTAGCGCCTGGTTCATACCAGCTTATCATTGAGGATGCTGCTCAGGGCACAGTCCTGATAAATGAAAAATTGATTATCAAATAATTTGATCCACTAATTTTACAACCATGGGAGTGTCAGTTGGCACTCCTTTTTTTTGTCCTCAAACTTTAATTATTCTTGCTGGCTGGCTAAATTTTTATATTTTCGTGGGCTTAGGATTTGCTTGGATTGAATTGCTCGAAAGAATAATTATCGTGTTGCACAAGAGAAATCAAGTGAAGAAAAAGATGAAATAGTTGACTTATTAATCTTACTGTAAATTCAAATGGATTCTCTACATTAGTGAACATAATTTGACAATTTCAAGGGGAATCATGTTTATGATAAAAAACCTTTTAGTTCTGTTGATTTTATTCCAATCGCTTAGCTTGTGGTGCAATCAACAGTCTGAGAGCTATTTGAATCAATCACACTCATTTACTGAAAGTAAAAATAAAGGGATATCTTTTAGTGACTTAAACCGATCCGATAGCGCAATATCCTATTTCAAGACAGCTCTTAATTTAACAACCAAGCCCGATAGTATTGCTCATGTCTTACTTCTTATAAGCGATGAATACCGGTTAAATCAGGAACTTAATAATGCAATACGCTATTTAAAGCAGCTTAATATACTTTTATTGAATAATAGTTTATCGAACAAGGCCATAAGATACGAAGCTTTGCATCTGGAAGCTAAAATTAAGATAAGTCAATCCGATTATGTAAATGCACTACAGCTTTTTGATTCTGCCTTGTTGGTAATAGAGCAAATTGAAGGAAAGAATGCCAAGGCCAGCATTAAGGTGACAAATTTTAAAGGAATTGCCTTTTATTACCTGGGCGATCAGGATCAGGCCTTTTTTTATTATCGCGAAGCACTTGAGAAATGTCTCAAGCTGGGCATCGAAAATATTGATCTGGCTGATATCTACCAAAATATGGCTATTGCATATTCATTTAGAGGAGAGTTTGATAGCGCTTTTTTTTATTTAGAGAAATCGCGCATAATTAGAGAAAGAATATTTAGTGATTTTCATCCCAGAATGGCTGGCTTTTATGTTAATTACGGTAGAATTTTGAGCATGGTGGGTCGGACAGGAGAAGCCTTTTTGTTTTATCAGAAAGCTGATAAAATTATGAGTGAATATGCTGTTGAAAATGATTTATGGTGGGGACATTTGCAAGTAAATATTGGTGCACATCTTCAACTTAGAAATGATTATGAAAAGGCGCTTATTTATTATCAAAGTGCGTTAAAAATATACAAAGGGCATTATGATCGTAATCATCCACTGATCATTACGGCTTCAAATAATATTGCTAATATGTATAACTTGTTAGGAGATTATTCTAAAGCTAAGTCTCTCTCAGAATCATTTATTTCTTTTCCTGGAAATCCGCTAAATAAAGTTCAGTTATACCGCAATTTGGCTAAATCTTATGCTGGCTTAAATAATAA
>CAZQFH010000012.1:0-87660 GCA_964592595.1 uncultured Lentimicrobiaceae bacterium
AATAAAATAATATCAACTACTACGATAGAATAATTAATGAAACTTGCTGTTTTTTTGACAATTTTGCTATTGGTACAACGCTAAAACCTGGATACTGAACCTGCCACTTTGGCATTTCATGCAAACAAGACCGGCATACAAACCTCAAGCTTTATGTGTAACATTTTATACTAAAATCACGCTCTCGCCTTGTCAGTCCCATATCAAACTTATGCTTTTATCACTTTATTCACTGATAAACAGCTGTATAAGCTTGGATGGCTAACAACTTGTAAATTTAGATAAAAACAATTGAGCCCACTCCGAAAAGTCAAAAAAAACCTTCAGGGTTTAAGATTAATTTTCATTGTTGTCCGATAAAATATATTTTACCTCAGCGCGCCCTGTGACGTTAGGCGCCAAATATGGGTAGAAAACAGGATTATTAATAAAGGTGCCGTCCCGTCAGGGACGGAATTATTACAACGATTGAGTTTTTTTAATTGAGTCATACCGGACAATGATGTTTAATTTTCTCAAAACCACCTTTTTGGCCTGCCTTTCAATTCGTTTGCCAAGAAGCTCCTGCCCCCTGTCATCAAAAGTCATATAATCAGTTTAAGATGGTATCATAACAACCTCATGCCATTTACGGCTGTTAAAAGCCAAAATATCCTATCAGTTTGCACCCCTTCAACCAGCAGTCAAGTTCGTATCAACATCTCTATTTAAACTTTATTTATACGTAGTTTATACTTAGTTTAGACGTTGTTTAATAGTTTTATTACGTTTAAACTAACTTTTATCTTAATGTAAACTAACTTTTTTATTAGTCTTGTATGGTGTTTTGATACAGACTTAAACCCTTTTATATGGCTGATTCAAATGATGCATTTATGGGACGGCTTTCGGGTCGCATTGGTAATTTGGTAGTTTATCAGATGTATGGCAAAACGGTGGTTAGGGTACGGCCAGGTTTCAGGAGCAAGCAAACTACACCTAAGCTCAAGGCCAGTCGAGATGATTTTAAGACCGTGGTAAAAGTGCTTTCGCCACTGAAGCATTTGCTGCGCTTTGGCTTTGCTGCCCAGGCCATAAACCGCTCTGCCTGATATGCTGCTGCATCAGCCAACCTGAAACGCTACCGGCAAGCAGCAAACAAAGACAAAGGAAAATGGCTGCAACTGAGTGCCGGCACACTGGCACAGGCCACTGACTGGCAGGCTGTAAAGGATGATAACGGAAACATTCAGCTCAACTGGAATATCGGTGCCGAAACACAAGGTCATGCAAATGACAAGCTGATTGTTTTTTGCGTTGCCGACACCTCGTATGGCAGAATGACGTTCATGGAGATCACAACAGCTAACCGCATGGATAAACAAGCCGGTTTTGTACTGAAAAACCCTCACAACAGCATAGCTTTTGACCTGTTTACCGCCTTTATATCAGCTGATTACAACAGCAACCGCAAACAACAGGGCATTTCCGAAAGTGTTTGGCTTGGGAGGATAGATGCCTGATTGACCTCCTAAACCTTCAAGATTTTTAAAAACCTTAATGGTTTACGACTAAAGGGATTGTTTGATTTTCGTCGCTCCCAATAGTATTGAGGAAAACGAAAAAAGTCGTTATCGTTTTATTCATGATCATGACGCTCCTATAAATTTTAAATCAGTCCCAAACCAAGCGCCAAAGACAAACCAATCAGCATAACTGCCACAATGGTTTGCAAAGCATGGATGGTTATCTTTTTAAGCAATTTATTACCGATATACGCTCCTGATATTGCGAATATTACAGCAAGAACAATTAAACTTAAATGCTCTGTAAGATCTGCACTTATTATTCGTCCGGCATACACACTCAAGCGCGTAAAATCAACAAAAACTGAAACTACTACAGCTGTTCCAATAAAGGCTTCTTTCGACAAACCCGCTTTGATGAGGAAAGCAGCACGCAAAGCTCCCTGGTTACCAGATAATCCGCCAAAAAACCCACTTAAAAAACCTCCAAGGGGTAATAAACGCGCACCGAATTTCAGGTTTTTTAGTCGGGGAAGCAAATCCATTAAAGCAAAAATGATCAGCAAAACAGAGATCAAAAACTTCACAGGAAACACTTCATATTGTCTGCCGAAAGCTTCATAAGCGAATAATGGCTGGCTGTCAGGAATATGTATCAAAAGCCAGGCACCAACAAATGCAGCCAATACAGCTGGAATTCCGAACCGAATCAATACCGCTTTGTCCGCATTTTTACCAACCAGAAACAGCTTGAAAACATTGTTAAAAAAATGCACAAGGCCCGTCAATGCAATAGCCAGATCAACCGGAAAAAAGACCATAAATACCGGCGTGAGGATCGTTCCCAATCCAAAACCCGAAAAGAACGTTAAGATAGCTGCTAAAAATGCAACCAAACAAATGATTATGATTTCCATCGCCCCCTTTTTAGGTTGCTAAACTAATTATCTTCCTTCTGCTGAACAAATAATTATTGTGACATAAACGAGTCAATACGTTTTTTAACGTTTTCTTTCAGGTTTTATTAAAAGAAAGCACAATCAAAGCGGTGATATACTATCGGCTTTTGCTATCAATCAGTTTTTTTTGTGTGTGTTATTAGCAGCGCTCAAGATAAGCGAAAGAATAAATATTTCTGATTATCCATTCAGGTTGCTTCCTCTACTGTATTTAAAAATCCGTGGAAATCAATTGTTTTTGAATAAAAAATTAATTTACCTAAAACAAGATTTTTAAACAGGCATACACCTACAGCTTAAAAATTTATGTATTTTTACTCATTAAACCGAGCAAAATATGACCAGAACCATTGACAATATTTTGACGTTTACTGTTGACAATCAAATTCTTGCTTTACCTATTGAGCATGTTCAGTATGTTTTTCATTCAGCTGCAATACGCGCTATTCCAGAGGCAAATACGCTAATTCACGGGCTATTTGACTATCAAGGTGAAATTTTTCCGGTGATAAATTTGCGCAAAAGACTGGGGCTCGAAGAAAAACCAATCAGCGCCAATGATTATTTTGTTTTGGTTACTAAAAATGATCAATCCTACATACTCGTCGTGGATGAAGTATCCGAAGTATATAATACTACTGAAAGAGAAGTGATTAAAAAGCATTTTGCTGTTCCCAACCTACAAAAAGATAAGGTAGTTGATACCGGACTTGAACTGATGATTTTCAATAAAGAAAATATAGGCATCATTTTAATTTATAATATCGAGCAAGTGATAAACTCCGAAATAGAATTGAACGTAAGAGCCATAGTAAACAAACTCATGAACTAACAGCCGCATGCCACAAGAGCAGGATTTAATTTCAATTCGCAAACAGCTGGGCTTGCTTTTCGGTTTAAATTTTACCGAAAACCAGGACAGTTCATTGATTAAAAACCTTCAGAAAATTTCGGATGAGCTGCGGCTTTCATCTGATTTATCTGCTATTAAAATGTGGTTAGACAAAAAAAGTTTTTCTCCCGAGGAAACCAATACGCTGGCCAAGCATCTTACCATTGGCGAAACCTATTTTTTCAGGGAAAAAGCTGCTCTCAAGCTTTTCACAGAAAAGATAATCCCCGATTTAATCAACAAATCTGCAAATGAAGGCAAACCAATAAAAATCTGGAGCGCGGGATGTAGCTCGGGAGAAGAGCCTTACACTTTAGCGATGCTCTTAAAAGAAACAAATTTAAATCTAAAAAGCTTAAATATCAGTATTTTAGCTACAGATCTTAATGTTAATGCACTTGAAAAAGCAATCAAAGGAATTTATTCGGAATGGTCGTTTAGAGAAACTGCTAACGAGATAAAAGAAAAATATTTTACGAAACATAACAAACACTACCTCATCAATGAAGAAATAAGGGAAATGGTTGATTTTCAGCAATTAAATCTTGCAAAGGCTAATTTTCCTGCTGCAACCAATCAAACCCATCAAATTGATGTGATTTTTTGCCGTAATGTGCTGATGTATTTCTGGCCGGAAACTGCTAAAGCCATCGCAGCAAAATTTTACCAGGCCTTAAATCCTTATGGATGGCTGATTACCAGTCAGGTTGAATTGATCGATGACTATTTCTCTGTCTTTGTTCGCGAAAGCTATGCCAACGGAATTTTTTACCAAAAGAAAGATAAACCCCTTGCCTTTGAAGTGAATAATGTAAAGCAGTCGGTTTTGATAGCAAAACCAAACAAGCGCTTAAAACCAAAAAAAGTTCAGACTGCCCGACAAATAGGACTCAATATAAAGTCAGAAAAATCTTCGACAGTTGTTGCCATTCCAAATAGCATCAAGCCTGAAACTGCAGCAAGGCAAACACCTGAGCAATTGTATGAGGCAGCTAATTATGCAGCATGTATTGATTCATGCAGGGAAAAATTAAAAAACGAGCAAGACAACAAAGCGATAAGGTTACTTTTGGTGAAATCACTGGCAAATGCCGGGCAGCTAAAACAGGCAGCAGAAGAAGCAGAAAAACTGTTAGAAACTGACGCAATAAACCCTGAGTTTTTAAATATTTTAGCGAACGTACTTATGGAGCTTGAAGAGTGGGAAGAAGCTAAAAATTATCTCACTAAGAGTCTGTATATCAATCCAAATAGTCTCGCTATACACTTTAATATGGGATATGTTTATCAAAAATTGGGAAAGCCAAAGCAAGCGAAGAAGCACTTTCAAAATCTCTTAAAAAGCCTTGATAATTTGGCAGATAGCGCTATAGTATCGGAAATGGATAATATGACGGCAGGACGTTTAAGATCACTTACCCTAATGATGGCAGGCTTATGAAAAACGACAAAGAAATAATGAAAAATCGGGCTGTGCAATATGCCAGGCGAACAACGGATACAGCAGCGTTGAATCAACTTTCTTTAATTGGATTCCGCCTGCATCCCGAAATTTACGCTATTGATTATGCTTACGTTAAAGAGGTGAGAACCGTTATTGAAATCACTGCGATACCCGGCACACCCAATTTTATAATGGGGATAATCAATTTTAGAGGCAATATGCTTTCGGTGGTGAATTTAAAAACCTTTTTCGGTCTCAAAGAAAAAGGGCTCACGGAGTTTAATAAGCTTATAATCATAGGTAAAGGTAATTTTGAATTTGGAATTATGACTGATGGCATTTTGGGCAATATTCGGCTCGACCAACATAAGCTCAATTCCCCGCCACTCACCTTGTCAGAATCCGGAGCGGAATTTATTAAAGCCGTTAGTAGTGAAGGCATTATATTGCTTGACACAGAAAAAATACTAAGCAGTAAAAAACTAAGCATTCAACAGTAGCAAAACCATAAATTTGAACAACATGAAAAAATACTACAACATCGGTTCGCGTGCAAAAATAGCATTTGGATTTACTGTTATCATCGCATCTTTAGCTGTGATTTTAGCAGTTTCTTTCATAAATATCGGACGTATTTATAAAATACAGCAGAAGATAGATCATTCGCTTCAGGTAACAACAAAATTGACCCAAATTGAATCGGAAGAAAATATGATGCGTAGCTTGATTCTTGAGGTAATGGCCTATGATGATAAAGACAGGCAAAAAATAGTCTTATCAAAGATGGAAATACTTAACGAAAAAATAATTAGCAATATTGAACAGATTGATAAAGATTTAGTTAGCATCCCTGAAGCTGCTGAAATATTTGATGAGCTAAAAAAACACCTGGGAGAATACAGAAAAAACAGAAACGAGCAAATTGCGCTGATAAGTGAAGGTAATATGAGTTGGGCCATGCAAATTTCCCGTACTGTTCAGGCACCACTTTTTGATATCATAACCGAAAAACTTGATAAGCTTGAAACAGTACTTGAAAACGAAACTCAACAACTTGATGCTGAGTCCGTTTCCGTTTTGAAGAAAAGCAAGAACATCATGATAGTTCTTGGAGCTGTTTTGTCTGTTGCCGTTTTGTTGATAATAGTTGGGATCTTCAGAATGTTTACTCGATTATCAAGAGATATCAAAGAAGGAATAATCGTTTTGGGAACTTCCTCGGCAGAGATTCAAACTACCGTTGCCGAAATTTCAACAGGTACAACAGAAACATCTGCTGCGATATCGGAAACAACTACCACTGTTGAAGAAATCAGGCAAACCTCGCAGGTTTCGAATCAAAAAGCCAAATCTATGCTCCACAGCGCGCAGAAAGCCACCGAAATTGCAGAGCAGGGCCTTGAGTCGTCGCAGCACATGATCGATTCGATGGCAAAGATTAATAATCAGATGAAAATTATCAGCCAGACGATACAACAACTTTCTGAGCAAAACCGGTCCATCGGAGAAATCACATCAACCGTTGCTGATATTGCTGATCAATCCAATCTGTTAGCTGTAAATGCTGCTATTGAAGCTGCAAAAGCCGGCGAACATGGTCGTGGCTTTGCTGTTGTTGCACAGGAGATCAGGTCTCTTTCGGAGCAATCCAAAAAATCGACAGCTCAGGTAAAGGAAATCCTTAACGATATACAAAAATCTGTTGTTCAAGCTGTTGATGTAATCAAAGAAGGCGCCATATCCGTGGAAGAGGGAAGTCGTCTGGTTCTGGAAGATCGCGAAGTAGTGGAGCAATTATCAGAAACAATTGAAGAAGCTATGCAAGCTTCGCTACAAATTTCATCTTCCAGCGAGCAACAAATGGCCGGAATGGATCAGATTGTGCCCGCTATGAGTAACATCAGGCAGGCAAGCGAACAAAATGTTACTGGCATCAATCAGGCACAACAAGCTGCCAACGACCTAAACGAACTGGGTCAGAATTTAAAGAAAATCATTGAGCGTTACCGACTATAAGCAACATGAGTAAAAAAGAGGAGGATTTTTTAAAAGAGCTGCTCAACGATTTTAAAATAGAAGCAGCAGAGCATCATCAAGAGATTGTGAATGGCTTGATAAAACTGGAAAAAGAAAATCCACACAATCCTGATAAGATGCTCATTGAAACGATCTTTCGTGAGCTTCACAGCCTGAAAGGAGCTGCCAGGGCGGTAAACCTAACAACGATCGAGCAGCTTTGTATGAATCTGGAACACTTATTTCACCATCTCAAAGATGGAAAATTAAATTTTGAAGTCCTTGAGTTTGATGACTTGTATGCTGCCGCTGATATACTCGAAGATTTGCTTAAACAGATCGATCAAAAGCCTTCTCAACAAACACAAAAATCTGTTGATCAAATAATTAGAAATATTTTAAGAATTGTCAATAAAGAAGAAAGCACAAAACCGGCATTATCTTTTTTTGATGAGGAAAAACCAAAGGAATCTAAAAAAAATCCTGATAAAAGGGAGGTAAAACCTGGCGTACCTGAAATAAATCCAAACAAAAATAAATCACCGGAATCAGATTTTGTTCAAAAGGAAAAACAAGCAAAAACAGCAGCTGTTTTTGCTGAAGATTCCGGTTTAGAATCCGAAAAAGAAGAAAATCCAGATTCGCAAACAGTAAGGATAACTTTATCGAAACTCTTCAGCATCATGCATCAGGCTGAGGAAATGATTGCCCTAAAATCTATTTTGGATCATCGCGTTGAGCAGTATAATCAGATCGGTTCAGCGTTTAAAAAATGGAGACAAGACTACAAAGAGCAACTTATCAAAGAGCGAAATACACTTGACACAACAAACTTGCTCACAGATTTACATGAGTTTTTATCCAGTCATGAGGAATCGCTTTTTAAACAGACTTTCTATCTCGATCAACTCAAGCGCAATGCATCCAAATCAGTTGATGAATTACTTATGGACGTCAGAAAAACCCTGATGCAGCCATTTGCAGTTTTATTACACATCGTTCCGCGTTTGGTAAGGGATTTAAGTAAAATGCAAGATAAAGAAATAGAAGTAGTTACAACCGGAAGCGAAATTGAGATTGACCGCAGGATACTGGAAGAACTGAAAGATCCGCTTATTCATTTGATTCGCAACAGCATTGATCATGGCATTGAACCTAAGGATGTAAGGATTAAAAAAGGAAAACCTGCTTTAGCAAAATTGTCCATTAGTATCGCCTTAAAGGCCGGATCAAAAATTGAATTTGCGATTTCGGACGATGGTGCAGGCATCGACAGAAAAAAACTGAAAGATTCGGCTGTCAAAAAAGGTTCCATCACCGCTGAGGAAGCAAAAAAAATGTCGGATAGCGAGGCTGAGAACCTTGTGTTTTCCTCTGGTATTTCCACAAATTCTTACATTACCGATGTATCAGGGCGCGGCTTGGGAATGGCGATTGTTGAATCAAAAGTGACCAAACTGGGTGGCGCTATTCAAGTAAAATCCGAAACTGACAAAGGAACCTCTTTCATTATAACATTGCCACAATCCCTCTCCTCTTTCAAAGGAATTTTGGTAAAGGCAGCGGGTAATTCGTTTATTATCCCTACTGTCTCTGTGCTGAGCGCAGTTCGGATAGACAAAAAATCAATCAAAACCATCGAATCAAAGAAAACTTACAACTATCTTGGACAGCCTGTTGCATTGGTGCAACTTACTGATGTACTAAACCTTACAAAAAAAAATACAAACTCAAAAGAGGGGTCACATCTTACAGCCCTGGTTTTGCAATCGTCGAATAAACAAATGGCTTTTATTGTGGATGAAGTTTTGGGCGAGCACGAAGGTGTGGTCAAAAGCCTTGGTGCACAGCTCAAACATGTAAACAATATTGCCGGAGCAACCATTTTAGGCAACAATACCATTGTACCGGTAATAGAGGTTTCTGAGCTGATAAACAGTGCGTCAAGAGATGCTATCGCTGGAATGTTCGATACCGATCTGGAAGAAAGCACTGCAAGTGAAGCCAAAAAACGTATTCTGATCGTGGAAGACTCCATAACCGTCAGGAATATGTTACGTAATATGGTCGAAGCTGCGGGTTTTGAGGTTAAAACTGCCGTTAATGGACTGGAAGGTTTGAATCTGGCAAAATCGGAAGATTTTGATTTGGTTGTTACCGACATTGAAATGCCACGGATGTCGGGATTTGAACTCACTTCAAAAATCAGAGAAGACATTGATTTGGCTGATATGCCCGTTATTCTTGTCACCACTTTGGATTCTGACCAGGATAAACAAAGAGGAATGGAAGCCGGCGCAAATGCCTTTATCGTGAAAAGCAGTTTTGAGAAAAGTAATTTAGTCGATACTATTAACAGATTAATTTAAAGCCTTGAGATCAACCAAAACAGATAGAAAAATAAAAGTGTTAATTGTCGATGACAGCCGCGTAAGTCAGCGATTATATGCTGGTATCCTGGCCTTAAGCGAAAGCTTTGAAATTGTTGCCACGGCACGTAATGGTCATGAGGCAATAGCCTACACAAAACAATATCATCCTGATGTAATCAGCATGGATATCAATATGCCGCTGATGGGCGGTGTAGAAGCCACCAAACGCATTATGGACGAAAACCCTGTTCCAATCCTGATTGTAAGCAGTTTGTACGACAATTCCAATATCGAACTGGCTATGGAGGTATTGGAGGCAGGCGCAGTTGCAATCATCCCCAAACCAAATGGACCGGGTCATCCACGTTTTAATTTTGATGCTGCGCGATACACAAGAAATCTGAAGCGCATGTCGGAGGTTGCAGTGACCCGAAAAAAAATCAAGCCAAGTAATCAAAAGAATACGCAGGAAGGCAGTAAAACAGAACCAAAAATTCACAATGGTCTTGCGCATTCTAACTATGAAGTTTTGGTTATTGGAGCATCCGCCGGAGGACCAGAAGCTACCAAGGCTATTTTGAGCAAGTTTGAAGCAGATTTCCCATTACCCATTGTTTTGGTGCAACATATCGACCCTAATTTTACCAACGGATACAAAAACTGGTTGCAAACCTGGACTAAATTGGAATTAAATATTATCAATAGTCAAACTATAATATTGCCCGGACGGGTATATCTTTCACCGGGAAATAAACACATTATATTCTCAAAAAAGGGAATTGTTAGCCTCTCGGATGATGCCCCCAATAAGGGTCATCGGCCATCAGTGGCTCAATTATTCGAAAGTGCTGCAAAAGTTTACAGCAAAAATACCATGGCAGTACTTTTATCAGGTATGGGAACAGATGGAGCTGCTGAGCTTAAAACCTTAAAAAATCTGGGTGCACTTACCATTGTTCAGGACGAGGAAAGTTGTCTTGTTTTTGGAATGCCAGGCACAGCAGTGCAGTTAAATGCAGCGTGCACGATTGCCCCACCCGATGAGATTGTAAATGTTATCCTGAAATACACAAACCCTAAATAACAAAATAATGAAAGCTTCGATAGATATAGAAGGTGGATACATCCTGGCAGCTGAAGATTCGATGGTACAATCGAAAAAATTGCAGTACTTTTTCGATGAGCATCAACTTAAACATATCATTTGTAAAAATGGAGAAGAAGCGTTTAATCAGGCTATGATAGAAAAGCCCACACTTATTATCAGCGATATTGTGATGCCCATAATGGATGGCTACACATTTTGCAACAAAATCAAAAACAACTCAGCGCTGCGTGACGTTCCCGTTATTCTTCTAACTTCTTTGAGCGACCCCTTGGATATCATCAAAGGTCTTCAGGCTGGCGCAGATAATTTTATAACCAAACCATACGAAAGTAATTACCTGATTGCCAGGATCAAATATTTGCTTGCCAACCGTTTTCTGCTCAAACATGGTTCTACTGATATGAGTATCGATATCATGTTTCAAAATCAACGCTTTCAAATTAATTCCGATAAAAAGCAAATTCTTGATTTGTTGCTTTCAGTGTATGAGGCAGCCATAAGCCGCAACGAAAAGTTGTTGGAGGTACAAAAAAAATTACAAAAAGCCAACGACAACCTCATTGCTGCTAATCAGGAGTTGGAGGCTTTTGCGCATACTGTTTCGCATGATTTAAAAACGCCACTCAATGGCATTATAGGTTTTGCTGACCTTTTGAAGATGGAATTTGGAGATAAAATGAATGAAGATGCGCAAGAATACCTCAACTGGATTATAACATCCAGCAACAATATGTCGCATCTTATTGAGGATCTTTTGCAGTTTTCCAGATCGGGCAGAGCCGAAATAGTTCCCGAAGAAATCAACCTAAGTGATATGACGCGTAAAATCATTGATGATCTGCGCTCTTCTGCCTTTAAAGGTGATTACAAAATTGAAATTGAGGGCGATGTCAGCGTTAAAGCGGACCCCAAAATGATGCATGTTGTTTTACAAAATCTGATTGGAAATGCCCTAAAATACAGTCAAAAAGCCAAATATCCGGAAGTTATTTTTGGAACGCGCGAATACCATGGGCATCAAGTAATTTACGTAAAAGATAATGGTGCAGGATTTGATATGGCCAAGGCCGATACATTGTTTCAACCTTTTGTAAGGCTGCATTCAAACAGCGAATTTCAGGGTACTGGTGTGGGACTTAGCACAGTAAAACGCATCATAGAAAGGCACAATGGCGAAATTTGGTTTGAATCCATTCCTGGAAAAGGTGCCGTATTTTTCTTCAATTTGGGCTAAGGTTCATTAAACCTATCAAGCAGAATAACTTTTGAAACCTAAACATTAAACCCAAAAAAAGGCCGCTGCATAAGCAACGACCTTTTTATCAACATTTTGGTTTGGACCTTTTTGTCCGGATCAGATTAAATAACGCCCTGATCCATCATAGCATTGGCAACCTTGAGGAAACCAGCCACGTTAGCACCTTTTACATAATCGATATAGCCATCTTCCTGTGTGCCATGAACAACGCAAGCAGCATGAATATTTTTCATTATTTCGTGTAAACGAGCATCAACTTCTTCGCTGTTCCACGCCAGTTTCATGGCGTTTTGAGTCATTTCCAAACCTGAAGTAGCAACACCACCGGCGTTTACTGCTTTACCGGGTCCGAAAAGAATCTTATGCTTTTTGAAAACGTCAACAGCTTCGGGAGTTGAAGGCATATTAGCACCTTCAGCAACGCACATCACACCATTCTCTACCAGGTTTTCTGCATCTTCCTTGCCTAATTCATTCTGAGTGGCACAAGGCATAGCCACATCACATTTTACTTCCCAAGGACGTTTTCCGGCATGAAATTGAGCACCCGGAAACTCATAAGAATAAGGTTTTACGATATCCTGATTCGAAGCACGCAACTCAAGCAGGTATTGGATTTTATCACCGCTGATACCCTCAGGATCGTAGATATAACCATCAGGTCCTGAAATGGTTACTACTTTTCCGCCCAGCTCAGTGATTTTTGAGATAGCACCCCATGCAACATTTCCAAATCCAGAAACTGCAACAGTTTTACCAACAAAATCAGTATTTTTTGTTCCAAGCATTTCCTGCGCAAAATAAACTGCACCAAAACCAGTAGCTTCCGGACGAATCAATGAGCCTCCCCAGTTAAGGCCTTTTCCAGTAAGTACGCCAACGTGCTCGCGAGCCAGTTTTTTGTACATGCCATACATAAAGCCAATTTCTTTGCCACCTACACCAATATCACCTGCGGGCACATCAGTTTCGGCGCCAATCAAGCGCCACAGTTCAAGCATAAATGCCTGACAGAAACGCATAATTTCTGAGTCGGATTTTCCTTTAGGATCAAAGTCGGAACCACCTTTGCCACCGCCCATGGGCAGTGTAGTAAGGCTGTTTTTGAAAATCTGCTCAAAACCCAAAAATTTCAAGATGCTGAGATTCACACTGGGGTGAAAACGCAAGCCACCTTTATAGGGTCCAATAGCATTATTGAATTGTACACGATAGCCAAGATTTACGTGAACTTTTCCGTCATCGTCAACCCATGGCACTTTAAAAGTTAATACGCGATCTGGCTCAATTAACCGCTCAATTATTGCGCTTGCTTCAAACTGAGGATTTTGTTCAACAACGTCTTCAAGTGTTTCAAGCACTTCACGAACTGCTTGCAAATACTCTAATTCACCCGGATGTTTTTTCTCCAGGTCATTCATGATTTTTTCTAAATTCATCGTTTTTGACTTTTAAAAATGAGTCTTGTATAAATTACCTGTTAGTTTTTAACATTGTTAATTCGTTAACAAGGCAAAATTACAGCTTTTAAATCGAGTAAACCAAACAAAACACTGGAAATTACTTCTGATTCTGCTTTATTAGAAACGGTCTAAATAAGCATGTCGCAAACGATTGTTGCAAATGGGCTGTAAATTGTGCAATACAGCGGTATCAGCGTATAAAAGCCAAATTTTATTTACCGCAACAAAGATGAAAATATTGGGTAGTAAATCACCATTTCAAGTTGTGGGTAACCCAAAAATGCCAGGCAGCTGTTGCACGCGATGAATTGATTCGTATGAAACGGTATTGTAATTCAAATTGCAGTTTCTGTCCGTTTCCGAACAAATATCCTACACCTGCATTTAAACGGTTTTCGAGATGATCTTCGCCTGCTTTCCCTGTAAAAGTCAAGAGCCATTCATCACCTGCTACAAAATACCATTCCTTCGGATCGAGTTTACTGCCCGAAAGCGGACGATCAAAAGTGACCCGATACCTGATGCGATTCCTAAAATCATCGTCTCCAATCCTTTGCTCCAGCCGAAAACGATTAACCCATTTGAAACGGTTTCCTGAACGAAAAGTGAATTGTTGCATCAGCCTGTGCTCCCAGGCTGGCTCATCAAGAAAGGGCTCGTCAATACCATATAAATATCCTAAAGTAATTTGCTTGCTGCCAAGTAATTTGTAATTCGTAAAAAGCTGTATTTCCAAAACATCTGATTGAGAAAACGCAGAAAACCCCTCCGAATCAAACTGTCCAAGCTGTTGCCTGTAAACCAGCTTGGCATTGGCCGACCAACGACCTTTAAGGGTTTTCCCCACAGAAAGTGCCGGCTCAATAAAAACGGAACGCACTTGCGAAAGCGCAACAAAACCTGATAAAACAGCCAGAAAAAGTAAAAAAAATCTTTTCATGCTAAAATATCAGGTTGTCGGTTAAATTTTTCTTGATCACCCGCTGATGCAGCAACACGCCCTGTTCATCAAAAAGCAGCTCATAAAATTGAAGTGTCGTTTTTTGGTGCATCTCCCCTTCCACTTCAATCTCATAATTGATTGAGGTTACCATTTTCTGATTTGGTGGTAAACTATGTAATTGATTTACTGAATCATAAAGATTATATTGCTTTTGAATACGCGTTACTTTTACCTTACTGAAGATTTTATCCATTTGCTGTTGCAATGCTGCCCGCGGAAAGTCAGCAGATTTTTTCCAATTCAATAAGGCTTCAACATCCTTTAATTGCTGCAAAGTATCGAACTCGATACTGTAATGTGTTTTATCATATTTGAGCTTGACTTCGTAATTTATGCCATCCTGATTTGTCTCCTGATAAAACTTCACAGATTTCGCATTTTCGAGTAAAGGTTCAATCAGCTGCATCGCCAAAGGTGGAAGCTCATCAGCTGTAATCTTTTTTTCGCGTTCATACTTAATTTGCTGTTGAGCATGCGTTATGGAGGGAAAAACAACAACAAACAAAAGGACAATTAACTTTTGCATTTGCTAAGGATTATTTTGTTTTAACTAAACACACGAAAAACCTTTGATTTGCATAATAGCAGCATGATCATTTTTAACATCTGTTAAGTAAAATTAGTACAAATTCCGCACAATTCAACTCCGAATGATCCATTTATTTAGAGCTTTTATAAATTAATTACAATTAAGTATTTAAATGCTTCTATAAAAGAAAATGTATTTTCTTTGCAACTGAAAAAGGATGACTTATGTTTTTCTTCGGCTTGTTATCGACTAATCTACCTTACATTGTCCTGACAGTGTTGTACCTGATTTCATTTGCCGGTTTTTCGCTCAAGGCATTGGAGCAGGAAGCATTGAGCAATGCCGATCTCAACCCCAAGCTTATTCTTGCACAAAAAGATCAAAATAGCAATCACAGCTCATTTAATTTTTCAGACTATTTTGTAGATCATGAAGTTGCAGATTTACTTGAGAAGTCACCTGATATTCCGCCACTTTTCAAACAAAAATGTTTTGAATGTATCACGACTTTCAGCCTAAAAAGCAGCCTGATAGCATACACACTTTTTAGTCGCCCGCCTCCAGTTTTGGTTTAACATTAACAGGCTGCCAATCAGCAGCTTTCCCTTATTAGTCAACAAAACCAAAACACTTAATTTTTATTTGTAAATGAAGCGCATTTTACTAATAACCAGCTTGTTGTTCGTGCTGATTACCCATAAAATTGATGCACAGCAATTGCATTTTATCCTCAACGACAGTACCGGTATTCCCGAAATCATTCTCGAGGAAATAACAATTAGGGCACCAAAAGACCGCCTTGAACTGAAAGAATTGCCAGGTGCAGCCACAGTTTTGACCAGCCGCGCAATAAAAGAAAGCGGCATTGAATCTGTTAAGGACTTGTCATCAATCACCCCAAACCTCTTTATGCCTGATTACGGATCCAAGCTTACCTCCCCAGTTTACATCAGAGGCATTGGATCAAGGATAAACGCGCCTTCGGTAGGGCTTTATGTCGATCAGGTTCCCTATTTTGAAAAATCCGCTTTCGATTTCGACTTCTTTGACGTTGAAAGAATCGAAATCCTGCGCGGTCCTCAGGGAAGCCTTTATGGCAGAAATACGATGGGAGGGATAATTAACGTAATTACAAAATCGCCAGGAAGCAAGCCAGAAACGAACTTAAACCTTTCAGCAGCCACTTATGGTGAATATTCAGCTGCACTTAGTCATTACGATCAAATAAGCAACCGGCTTAATTACAGTATTTCAATGAATTACAGGCATACCGATGGCTTTTTCACCAATACTTTCAATGGTGAACAGGTAGATTATTTGGATGCCATAGGATTTAGGAACAGACTCAACTGGAAAATAAGCGAGCGTTGGCATTTAAGTAATGTTTTGAGTTTTGAGTATAGCAAACAAGGCGGTTATCCTTATGCCATCTACAATGATTCGCTGCAAAAGGCAGAGCAAGTCAATTATAATCAACCATCAGGTTATGATCGTAATCTGCTTACCAATGGGCTAATTTTGAATTACAAAAGCCCATCCATCGAAATGATAAGCACCACAAGTTATCAGTTACTTGCTGATGATCAAGAAATTGATCAGGATTTCACCCCAGATTCGCTATACCTTGTTGTTCAAAAACAAGCGCAACATATGCTTTCGCAGGAGTTCGTTCTTAAATCCTCATACAGTGGCAATTACCAATGGATTGCCGGGGTATTTGGGTTTGCACAATTGCTCGACAAGGCTGTTGATGTGGACGTATGGGCGCAAAAGACTCGCTTGCTGAAAGATTATGAAGCATTGAATAGCGGCTTTGCAATATTTCATCAATCACGGCTTGATAACATATTGATTCCCGGGCTTAGTTTAACTGCCGGAATACGACTCGACCTGGAACGATCCAGTCTGTATTATCATTATGATATGGAACGCACCGGACAAACGACAACCCTTGCTGATACAACCTATCCTTCACTGAGTTATAGTGAAGTTTCGCCCAAACTTGCTTTGTCATATGAAATAAACACCGCAACCTCGGTTTATGCGCTGGCTGCCAAAGGGTTTAAAACAGGCGGTTTCAATTCAACTTTTGAGCGCCCTGAAGACCTTACTTTTCAGCCGGAACAAAGCTGGAATTATGAAATTGGCTTAAAAACTTCCTTGTTTGATCAGCGCACTTTTGCTGAGCTGTCATTGTTTTATATTGACTGGACGAACCAACAAATCTATCAAACCGTTCCGAGTGGAAGAGGTTCTATGCTAAAAAATGCCGGACACAGCCTTAGTAAAGGCTTTGAGGTCGCCGTGAAAAGCCTTTTACCTGCTAAATTTGAACTTTTTGCCTCTTATGGTTACACGCATGCAGCATTTCTGTCGCATATCGTTGATTCCACTAAAAACTATAACGGAAACTACCTTCCCTATGTGCCGCGTCATACTATGGCCATTCAGCTTAATAAGTCTGTTGATGTAAATAAACCATTTCTCGATCGTATCAGGATAAGTGCTTTATGGAAAAGTACGGGAGAGCTATTTTGGAATGAACAAAACAGCTTTGAACAAAAGCCCTACGATCTGGTAGATGTAAGAGTGAGTTTCACTAAAAATCAATGGGAATTAGGTTTATTCGGGAAAAATATTTTTGGTGCAGCCTACACCTCATTTTATTTTGAGGCGCTCGGAAATCAGTATATGCAAGCAGGCAAGCCAGCGCAATTCGGCATCAACCTCAAAGTGAGTATGTAATGCATAAACACCCCAACTGGTCAAAATTTCCGGTGCTGTTTAGCTTGTATATTGCACAATCGGTGCCTATGAGCTTTTTCTCTACTGTGGTGCCGGTTATTATGCGTCAGGAAAATTACTCACTCGAATCTATTGGCTTGCTGCAATTGGTAAAGCTGCCCTGGATTTTTAAATTTTTATGGGCTCCGCTTGTTGACAACAACGCTCACAATATGCGGCAATATAAACGCTGGATTTACCTTTCAGAATTTTTTTATGCCTTGATTATTTTGCACATCGGCTTTTTTAGTTTACAAACCGACTTCAGTTTAATCGTAGCACTGATGCTGATCGCTTTTACGGCTTCTGCAACGCAGGATATTGCCACAGACGCTTTTGCGATTTTGCTGCTCAAAAAAGAAGAGCGAAGTTTAGGCAACAGCATGCAATCTGCCGGAAGTTTTGTTGGCACCTTACTTGGCAGTGGGGTGTTGCTGATTGTATATTATTACCTGGGCTGGTATTACTTACTCATCTGCCTGACACTTTTTGTACTTGTCGCTTTGATACCTTTACGGATGGTCAGGTTGCATGAGCCGGCTCAGGAAAACAAAAAAAGACGTGTAAGCCTTGCCGATCTCTTATCCTTTTTTAAAGTAAAAAACACAGGCTGGTGGGTTTTACTGCTTTTCTTTTATTATTCCGGCATCATGGGAACTCTGGCTATGTTAAAGCCCTGGTTGGTAGATTTGGGATATAACGCCAAAGACATTGGTTTTATGGCAGGGATTTTCGGAACGGCAGTAGCAGCAATCTCAGCAATAGCTGCCGGCTGGATCATACGGAAAACAGGGAAAATCGCTGCTTTGTTTGGCTTTTTGGGATTGAGTCTTTTGTCGGGAATATATTTTTGGTTAATAAGTTTTAGCTCTCCCGGAATTCAAATGATTTACATCGGCATTATGCTGCTTTGGTCGTCCTATGGCATGTCAACAGTTGCCATTTACACCAATGCCATGGAAAAAGTAAGAAAAGGACGCGAAGGCACTGATTTCACCTTGCAGATTGTAGTATCGCATCTAAGCGGGATAATACTTGCCATAGTAAGTGGTAAACTTGCTGATCAGTTTGGGTACGCTACACTTTTTTTGGTGGAAATTATTTTTACCATTTTAGCTTTTCTGATATTATTTCAAACACATAAAAAAAGAGTACTTACAAATGATTAATGCACTTATAACAAAATACAACAAATCAGCTCCACGCTACACCAGTTATCCTCCGGCTAATCATTTTACGGAAGAAGTTAACCACAAGCATTTTGAAAAGGCTGTAAAGGAATCAAATGATTTTTCACCGAATCATATTTCCTTTTACCTTCATATTCCTTTTTGTAAAAAATTATGCTTTTACTGCGGCTGCAACACCTGCCCCTTAGGCAAAGCCACTCAGGTTGAAGCCTACTTAAGTGCACTAAAAAAGGAATTAAAAACAGTAATTGGTTTGCTTGACAAAAGCCGAAAAGTGTCGCAGATTCATTTTGGTGGAGGCACTCCCAATTCCATTCCTGCCGAAGCTTTGCACGAACTTAATCAAATGATTTTTGATGCTTTCGCCCTTACTGAACACGCTGAAATTGCAATCGAAACTAATCCGGCTTATTTGGATCGCAGCTATATAGAAGCTTTAAAAGCTGCTGGATTTAATCGTTTTAGTCTTGGCATTCAAGATTTTAACAAGGATGTTTTAAAAATGGTAAACCGTGATCCATCAGCGCTTCCTGTTGATGAATTAATGGCCATGATCAAAGCAGGAAATCCGGCGAATGCTATTAATTTCGACTTTATTTATGGGCTTCCGGGTCAAAGTGTCGAGAGCTTTTCACAAACTATCAGGCAGGCAGCCAATCATAGACCTGATCGTTTGGTAACATTTTCATACGCACACCTGCCATCAGTGTTTAAAAGCCAAAAAATCCTCGAAAAACGTGGACTTCCTGCCAGCTCGCTCAAAGTTACGCTCTACGAAACGGCTGCTAAAATCCTAAAAGATGCTGGCTACAAAGCTATTGGCATGGATCATTTCGTGCTGCCGGATGACGAACTTTATATTGCCTTGGAGCAAAAAAAGCTGCATCGAAATTTCCAAGGTTATTGTACGCGCGAAACTACCGGACAGGTTTATGCCGTTGGGGTTTCGGCTATCAGTCAGCTCGAGCAGGCCTATATTCAAAATTCCAAGTCAGTTGACGACTATATCAAGCGCATCAACGGAATGGGCTCGGCAGCAGTTAAAGGTTACCTTTTGGATCGTAATGAGATGCTAATCCGCGAAGCCATAACAGAATTAATGTGCAACAAAAACCTTGATCTGAACAATTTGGCGAGCAGAAGACAATTACAACTTAACAATGTTTTGCAAGCTTTGCGCATCAACGAATCAGAGCTTAATGAATTTATAAATGACGGTCTTTTAACATTTAAAAACCATCATTTTCAGATCACTGATGCGGGACAATTATTTATCCGGAATATTGCAGCATCGCTTGATCCTTTGCAACAAAATCCAACGCGCTTGTATTCACAAACTGTTTAATTTTCAGCGCCATGACAGATCAAACAATACGTACAGAAGTCGTTATTGCCGGTGGAGGAATAACAGGTTTAACGCTGGCATTCAGGCTACAACAACTAGGTATTCCATTTATCTTACTCGAAAAAGACCATTCTTTGGGAGGTGTAATACAGACCCATACAAAAAATGGTTTTATTTACGAAAGCGGCCCCAATACCGGTGTACTCTCGACTACAGAAGCAGTTCAGCTATTTGAATCAGCTGCTTGCCCCATTATAGAAGCCAATTCAGAAGCTGCTAACCGTTGGATCTTGAAAAACGGCGAATGGCAAAGCCTGCCATCCGGACTGATAGGCGGCATTAAAACCCCTCTTTTTAGCTTGAGTGATAAAATCAGACTGCTGGGTGAACCTTTCCGAAAAAAGGGAAACAAAGCCAACGAAACCCTATCAGAACTTGTTATTCGACGCATGGGAAGAAGTTTTTTGGATTATGCTGTAGATCCTTTTATCAGCGGGATCTATGCCGGCGACCCCAAACAACTGGTCACCGAGTATGCCATGCCCAAACTTTATCGGCTGGAACAAGATTATGGCAGCTTTATCAAAGGTGCCTTAGCAAAGGCGAGACAACCCAAATCTGAGCTGGAAAAAAAAGTAACTAAGGCTGTCTTTTCAACCAAAGGAGGTTTGCAACAGCTTATCACTGCCCTTGCCACTAAACTACCGGAAGCATCCATAAAAACTGCTTATGAATTGATAAGTGTTTCAAAATCTGCCAATGGCTTTATTTGCAAAGCATTTCATCAAGGAAAAGAAATAACTTTCCAATCCAGGCAGCTTGTCACCACAAGCGGCGGATCTTCCCTGAAAGATTTATTCGATTTTGTACCCGAAGAAGCATTCCTTCCCATTTTGAACTTGAGATACGCAAAAGTTGTGCAAGTTGCGTTGGGATATCAGCAATGGCAGGGCAAAGCGCTAAATGCCTTTGGCGGGTTGATTCCGGAAAAAGAAAACCGAGCTTTGCTTGGCATACTTTTTCCCTCCTCAATTTTTGATGGAAGGGCTCCAAAACAAGGCGCCTTACTTTCTGTTTTCATGGGAGGAATAAAACGCCCTGACTTATTTGAACTTTCAGATGATATGATCATGCAAGTTGTTCTGAGTGAGGTGAATGATCTTTTTAAGCTTAAAGATTCATCTCCGGAGTTGCTGGAGATTTTTCGCTATAAACAAGCCATTCCACAATATGATATCACCTCAAAGGCAAGGCTTGAAGCAATTGCTAATCTCGAGAATCAATTCCCCGGACTTTTACTGGCAGGGAATATCAGAGACGGCATTGGCATGGCAGATCGTATCAAGCAGGGTTTTATGCTCGCTGATCATGTTCAGAAATACCAAGAAAAATGAAAAAAGCGATCGTTCTAATCAATGTAGGAACACCCGATTCGCCCGAAACAAAGCATGTTCGTCCTTATTTAAGGGAGTTTTTGGGCGATAAACATGTAATTGATATTCCCGCCTTACCGCGATGGCTTTTAGTTAACCTGATTATTGCGCCCTTTAGAGCGCCAAAATCTGCCAAACTTTATCAGCAACTTTGGACCAGCGAAGGCTCTCCCCTGCTCTATCTCACACAAAACCTGGCAAAAAAAATACAAGACAAGCTTAATGATCAGGAACAGGTGTTTGTGGCTATGCGTTATGGTAATCCTTCCATCAAAGCTGTATTGAATCAACTACAACTTGTTCAGCCAGAAGAAATTGTAATTGTACCCATGTATCCCCACTATGCTGAATCGACAACGGGTACAGTCGTAGCGGAAGTGATGAAATACTTACAACAATGGACAATAATCCCTGCCATAAAAGTTGTTGGTCAGTTTTATAATCATCCTGCTTATATTCAATCCTTTACAAGGCGAATTTCAGCATACCAGCCAAAAGAATTTGATCACATACTATTTTCTTATCACGGCTTGCCAGAGTCGCATATTCATCGCATTCATCCGGATAAGAAAATTTCTGCTTGTCATTGCGAAAATCAAATGCCTGCTGAAGGAAATTTCTGCTACCGTGCTACTTGTTATGCAACATCGCGTTTGTTACAAGAAGCAATCGACATCCCCCAATCATCCTGTAGTCAAGCATTTCAATCACGATTAACAAAAAAATGGTTAAGGCCATTTGCAGATGAAAAGGTGATTCGGTTAGCTCAAAAAGGAGTGAAAAAACTCCTGGTTGTAGCTCCGGCTTTTGTAACCGACTGTTTGGAGACCCTGGTTGAAATCGGCCATGAATATGAAATACTTTTCAAGGAGAACGGGGGCGAAAAACTGGTTATGGTTTCCAGCCTTAATGATGAGGATTATTGGGCAAATGCATTATTATCGATTATCAAGCAACAATAAGAGCAGTCCATTTGTGGTTTTTTCGAAACGCATTCATTATATAGTGCTTGTTGATAAACGCTTAGAAAATTGATATTGAATCTATTACGTTAGGTATTGTAATAGTTGTTTGCTGATAATTATTTGTTTTAAAACAAAAGTTGTGCATCAGGTATGGCTCCTGCTGAGTGGGAGTAATATTTATCCGGATTTCCTTGTTAAAGTTTTTCAGCAGACCCTATTGAAAATCCTAAGACAACAAACCATAAATGTGAACATTGAATTCACGTCATTTGTTGATTAGATGTTGCGTGGAAAGGTTTAATCCAAAGCTTTTAACCAATTTGTTAAAGCATGATATTTACCGTCGCAACATCACATGAAAAGACAACAAATAAAACTGAATAAAATGAAAGTGGGAATTATTGGTAGTGGAATGGTTGGGGCAACATCTGCCTATGCCATCATGTTAAGAAAAGCAGCGAGTGATATTGTGCTCATTGATAAAAATCACAAGCGAGCCGAAGCCGAAGCACAGGATATTCAGCATGCAGTGCCTTTTGCACATGCTACGGATGTTTTTGCAGGTACTTACGATGACCTGGCAGATGCTAAAATCATTATTATCGCTGCAGGTGCAAACCAAAAACCCGGAGAGACCAGACTGATGCTGATGAAACGGAACACCTCCATACTCAGGGATATCATTTCCAATGTCGTAAAAGTCAACGCAAATCCACTGTTTTTAATTGCTACAAACCCTGTTGATATTATTACGCACATCAGTGTGTCCATCGCAAGTGAGTATGGCATTCCATCCTCCAAAATTATCGGAAGCGGCACTACGCTTGACACTGCCAGGTTTAGAAGTTTACTGGGCAACTATGTAGGTGTTGATCCTCAAAACATTCATGCCTATGTGTTGGGCGAACATGGCGATTCTGAGGTTCTGGCCTGGTCAAATATCGATATTGGCGGGGTGTCGCTGGTGGATTATACGGCCTACAGAGGCATTACTTTTGATGAGACCGTGAAGCAAAGCATTGAGGCCAGCGTAAGAAATGCTGCTTACAAAATTATCGAAGGAAAAGGGTCAACCTATTATGGCATTGGAGCTGCCATAGCCAAGCTGGTTGATGTGATCAACAGAGATAATCGTGCAGTGCTAACAGTGAGCACGCTAAAAAGTGATGTAGAAGGAATCAAGGATATTACCCTCTCGCTGCCACATCTGATTGGTGGTGAAGGCGATCTGGGTGTCCTCCCGATCAGGTTAAATGAGCAGGAAAAAAAACTGCTAAAGAAGAGCGCCAGCCTCATCAAAGAAAAGATCGATGAATACGAAAATGGTCAACAATAAAAATCGGTCTCACTAAAGCCTAATTTAAAACGTTGACATAAAATCTTGAACGAAATCAAAATAGAATTAAGGTTCTAATTCCCGTCAATTGGTGGATAGGCTGCCTGTTTGAGCTGTTTAACGCTATTAATAGGCTTTTCGGGTTTTAGGTATTTTGCCAGGTGCTTGTATATTTTCACACGTGCTTCCCATGCCTGTGGGGTGTCGATACGATCGAAAGAATGCCCTCCCGGGATATTCTGATATATCTCATAATCAAAAGTTTTGCCTTCAGCTTTGAGTGCCCTGATCAAGTGTTCAACTTCCAGCACATTGACGTCATCATCGTTGGTATTCGTATGAATGAGCAGCGGCGTCTGTAATTTTTCGGCATGCCAAACTGGCGAGCGTCTGCGGTATTCAGCTACGTTTTCGTGTGCACTCTTACCAATATGATAATCAGCCTCGTACAAATCGCGATACGATTGCGTCATATACCCCATTCGCGCAATCAAATCACTAACAGGCACCCCGGCAAAAGCAACTTCATATTCTTGGGGATGAAAAAATATATTCATCAAAGCAATCATCCCACCATGACTCCACCCCATGATACCAACACGGCTCTTATCTACAAAATCATAATGCTCAACCATATGATTTCTGCTTGCCAAAACATCTTCATTTTCCAATCCACCATAATCAATCTGCTCATAAAAAGACTTACCATAACCAGTACTACCCCGGTATTCAGGCGCTACGACAATATAATGCTGCGCCATCAACTCACGAACAATATGGGTGTAATAAGTATCAAAATCGCCATGCACTCCTCCATGCGGTAAAACTATCAGCGGATATTTTTTTGAGGCGTCAATTGCTTTTGGGACAAACACATAACTGTAAAACTTAACCGGATTATGTGCACCTTTTGCATCCGGATTAGGAATATTAGCCGGCGGAGGACCATAAATGAAAATCTTGTCCACATAAGCAATATCACCAATCCTTTCGTGCCAGAGCAAATCATCGACTTTTTTTTGCAATACATCAAGTCGATGCTGGAGCACCTGGCTGATATCTGAATTGCTCACCTGATCGGCTTGCTGTGCAATTAAAACAAATGGAAAAAATAACATTGCACCTATCACCAATAAAATATAACTTCGCATAAAATGAGGTTTTGGTTTTAACCGTGTAAAAGTACGAAAACAGTCCAAATTGAATGATTGCCATACACTATTTCAAATAAATGCCCGTTAATTATAAAAATTTGTATGATGACAATTCCCCTTAAATATCGCCGAACAGAAGAAATTTTCAATACCCTATCGCATGCGGTTGGCATCCCGATAAGTATTGCTGTAATCAGTCTGCTGGTTGTGTTTGCTTCACTCAATGGTACTGCCTGGCATATTGTGAGTTACAGTATTTTTGGTGTAAGTATGTTATTACTTTACACAGCCTCCACCCTATTTCATTCAGCAAAAAATCCTCGCACGAAATATTACCTTAATAAGTTTGATCATGCCGCCATATATGTGCTCATTGCCGGGTCTTACACTCCCATAGCGCTTGTTTCGCTCAATGGATGGATCGGCTGGACGCTTTTTGGTGTGATTTGGGCACTTGCAGTAGCAGGATTAGCTTTCAAAATTTGGTTTTACAATCAGCGCATGCGTAAAGTTTCGGCCTGGCTTTATGTGGCTATGGGCTGGCTAATAATTGCAGCTATTGTTCCGCTTGTAAGAGCTACACCAGCAGATGCCTTGTGGTTTTTAACAGCCGGCGGTATTAGTTATACCATCGGAGCACTTTTTTACCTGCGTAAAAACAAACGCTTCAGTCACTTCATTTTTCACCTTTTTGTTTTAGGTGGAAGTATTTGCCATTTCTTTTGTTTTTTAATGCTTGTGATTTGAATTGTGTAAAGTGTGTTTTAATGAAAGATTAGCTTTTATCTTTGTAACTAATTATGGCAACAAAAACTAAGACTTCTGGTTCAAAAAGGAAAAGGCCGACCAGAAAATCTAAAAAAGGTCGCACAGCACCACGCATATTGCTGATAGTGCTGATACTAGCAATTGTAGCGCTTGTTGGAAGTTATTTTTACATCACTTACAAAACCGAAAAAGTTTTAGAAGGTATCTTTAGTCCATTAACTACTTTATTTACAACGCAAAACGACACCCTTATCCCCTTAGCTGACGAACAAAATCAAAAGGTGGTTGAGGAACCTAAAAAGCCAGCTCAGGAAGAAAAAACTGTGGTTATAAGTCCGCTGGAAGGCACCTGGGTGAGCACCTTAAATGGCGCCATGCTGAGCTTTGAAGCGAATCACTTTAAACTGGAATTTCCATCCGTTGAAGAACGTGCGACACTCGAAGGTCATTTCAAGATTCTGAGCGGGAAATTGCATCTTGTAAATAGCCTTTCTGATGATGTATGTGGCATGGAAAATGGGGTGTATAGCTTTCAGCTCACCGGTGAAGACCTCATCCTAAAGGCCGAAAACGATCCCTGCAAGATGCGCAAAGAAAACCTGAGTTCTGATTGGTTTAAACTTTAAGTCAACCGTTAATTTTAAATTTTTTAAATATTGTTATATAACTATTTACAAGAGTTATAAGTTTCATCTATGCTTAAGTCAACCCATAATTTCAACCGATTTCGTTTGACATTAGTCAGCCGAAGCTTATAAGTTTGCCTACCGTATCCATGCAAAAAACTGTAGCATGGATTTTTTCCTAAAAAAAATTAAGCTTATGAAGAAAGTTGTTATTGCATCGGCTGCGCGCACTGCAGTTGGAAATTTTGGAGGAGACCTGGCTTCTCTCTCTGCTATTGAACTTGGAAAGCTTGCTGCCCAGGCAGCCCTTGAACGGGCACGCATTGAAGCCGATGTTGTAGATGAGGTTTTGGTTGGCAATATTTTATCTGCCGGATTGGGTCAGAACATTGCCCGTCAGATTGGGATTTATGCTGGAACATCAGAAAACACACCCGCATTGACTATCAATCAACTATGCGGTTCCGGACTACGAGCTGTTATGCTGGGTATGCAACTCATTCAACTTGGCGAAGCTGAAGTAGTGTTAGCCGGCGGAACAGAAAGCATGTCCAATGCTCCATATTTGCTTCCAAAAGCACGTTATGGTTATCGCATGGGCGATGGCAGTTTGGTCGACAGTATGATTTTGGATGGTTTAACCGATGCTTTTAATGGCTATCATATGGGCATTACAGCCGAAAACATTGCAGAAAGATGGAATTTGAGCCGCGAGGAACAAGATCAGTTTGCATTAAAAAGCCAGCAAAAAGCTGAAGCAGCGCAGAAAAACAAGCGCTTTGCTGAGGAAATTGTTCCCGTAATTATTCCACAACGCAAAGGCGACGCCTTGGTTATTGATCAGGATGAATTTCCAAAACATGGCATGACGATCGAAAAACTTGCCAGGCTTCGTCCGGCTTTCAAAGCAGATGGTACTGTTACTGCTGGTAACGCCTCCGGAATTAATGACGGAGCTGCCATGCTTGTGCTGATGTCAGAAGAAAAAGCGCATCAACTTGGTGTAAAACCCCTGGCTGTAATCGAAGCTGCTGCTTATGCTGCGCTGGATCCCAAAATAATGGGATACGGACCCGTGCCTGCTACTCAAAAAGTGTTGGCTAAATCTGGCTGGAAAATCAATGACCTGGATTTAATCGAAGCCAATGAAGCTTTTGCTGCTCAATCATTGGCCGTGGTTAAAGACCTCGAATTGAATCCTGAAATAGTAAACGTTAACGGAGGTGCCATCGCTTTGGGCCATCCAATTGGTGCATCAGGCGCAAGGATTTTAACCACACTGATTTACGAAATGCAGAAACGAAATGTTCATAAAGGCCTTGCTACCCTTTGCATTGGCGGCGGACAAGGAATTTCGATGCTGATTAACCGATAAATATCAAATCAACAATAAAGATGAAAAAACTCGCAAACAAAGTCGCTATCATCACGGGTGGCGCCGACGGGATTGGTAAAGCTGCTGTAACCCGATTTGCTGCTGAAGGAGCTGCTGTTTCAATTTGGGATCTCAATGAAGAAAAAGGTAATCAGCTTGCTGCTGAATTGAAGGAAAAAGGATTTGATGTCGGTTTTCAAAAAGTGAATACTGCCAGTTATCAGGAAGTAGAAGCTGCTGCTAATGAATTGTTTGCCGCGAAAGGACAAATCGATGTTTTGGTAAATAATGCCGGAATAACACGCGATAGCACCTTAAAGAAAATGACTCCGGAAAGCTGGCAACAGGTGATTGATGTAAATCTGACCGGAGTTTTTTATTGCACCAAAATTGTTTCGGCTTATATGACTGAAAAACAATACGGTCGTATAATCAATACTTCTTCTGTTGTAGCCCTTTATGGAAACTTTGGACAAACCAATTATGTGGCTTCAAAAGCTGCTGTGATTGGCATGACAAAAACACTTGCCAGAGAGCTCGGACGAAAAGGCATCACAGTCAATGCTGTTGCTCCAGGCTTTATTGCAACCGAAATGGTAGCTAAAATGCCTGAAAATGTATTGCAGGGCATGCGCGATAAAACCCCGGTTGGCCGTTTGGGCAAGCCAGAGGAAATTGCTGCGGCTTACCTTTTCCTGGCCAGTGAAGAAGCTGCATTCATCAACGGGACAGTCTTGAGTGTTGATGGCGGCATAACCCTTTAATTTTTCCTCAGATGGCAAGAAACGCAGTAATCACTTCCAGCGGAATGTATGTGCCAGAGCGTATCGTTCCGAATAGCTACTTCGACGAATTGCTGGGCGAAGATGTAAGCACCTGGCTGGCAGAGAATGTGCAGATCTATGAGCGGCGATGGTGCAACGAAAACCAGTCAACAGCTGATCTTTGTATGGAAGCTGCCATTGATGCTTTAAATAATGCACAGCTCGATGCATCGGCTATTGATCTGCTGATTGTGGCTACCGATACTCCGGAATATATTTCACCATCCACAGCATCAAAAGTGCAGTATAAACTGGGCATGAACAATGCAGGAAGTTTTGACGTGAATACAGCCTGCGCTGGTTTTGTTACGGCACTGGATATGGCGGCCAAATACATCCGTGCCGATGAAACCTATCATCATATTATGGTAATCGGCGCCTACGCGATGAGTAAATACCTCAATATGAAGGATAAAAAGACCGTAACCTTATTTGCTGATGCTGCCGGCGCTGTAATATTATCTGCTTCAGAAAGTACTGACAGCGGCTTTTTGGCAAGCGAACTGCTTACAAAAGGAGAATACTACGGTCATATGGGTATTTATGCAGGCGGCACTTCGCAGCCAATCAACGAAAAAGTGCTTGCCGATAAGGATCACCTGCTGAAATTTGTCACGAAATTCCCAAAAGAGTTAAATCCGGAGATGTGGAGTATGATGGCCGCTAACCTGAATAAGAAACTTGGTATAGCTGCCAATCAGGTGGATCACTATTTGCTCACACAAATCAACATCAACAGCATATTCGAAACCATGGACATACTCGGTGTTCCGAGAGAAAAAGCACCTACCGTGATGCACCATTATGGATACACCGGCTCAGCTTGTATTCCGCTGGCTTTGCACGAAAGTATTAAAAACGGAAAAATAAAACGTGGCGATTTGCTCTACTTCATCGGATCGGGAGGTGGATTGGCTTTTGCCAGTGCCGCTTTTCGCTACTAAAATATATTAAATGGCAACAAATGCTATGGTAACCGGAACCTGGATTTTGCTCACTATCTATGTGTTGGCAGTGATTTACCTCGTTGTGAAAGGTGCAGGCAAAACCAAAAACATCAGCGATTATGCGCTGGGTAGTGTGTTGTTTTCGCCTGTAGCTGTTGGGCTTTCTTTGGCTGCATCGATGACCAGTGCTGCCACTTTTGTAATCAACCCGGGATTTATTGCCAATTTCGGCGTTTCAGGGGCACTTTCTTATGCTGTTTTTTTACCGTTGGCTTCCATGATTTCGCTGGTAGTGCTTACCAAAAGTTTTCGCAAACATGGCCAATCAGTAAAAGCGCTCACCCTTGCGCAATGGATTGGGAAGCGTTACGACAGTAAATCCTATGCGTTTTTTATGGGTTTACTGGCTCTGCTCCTGCTTACTTTTATTGTGCTTATTGTGGTTGCACTTACAAAAGTTATTGCACAATCGTTGAACCTGAATGAGTTCAATGTAATGTTGGCCATCGTCATTTTTGTGTTTGGTTATATGATGTACGGAGGTGCTAACTCGATGGTTTATACCAATACGATTCAGGCAGTTGTAATGTTAATTGTTGCCATTATTTTATTAACAAGTGGTTACGAGCATTTCAGCAATGGTGTTCAGGGATTTCTTGATAAATTGGCAGCAATTGATCCTTTACTTGTTAAACCTGTAAACCCTCAGAGTCCGCTTTTCAGAAACTTTTATGAAATTATTTTTGCTCAAATCGTTGTGGGAATCGCTATTGTCGTTCAGCCACACATCATCACCAAATCTTTGCTGCTTAAGAAGGAATCCGATGTCAATAAATTTTTAGTGACAGCCGTAATTGCCGAGGTATTATTTTTCGCGGTAGTTATTGCCGGCCTATATGCGCGTATCAGCTTTCCGGAATTAAGCCTTAACGGAAGCACGCTGTCGAACGATAATATTATTCCGGCCTATGTTGTTGAAACTTTTTCAAATGGAACCTTTGCTGTTTTAGTAGGGCTTTTTGTCGTACTCGGATTAATTGCTGCCGGCATGTCAACACTCGAAGGTCTTATCCAGTCGGTTTCAACAACCATCACCTCTGATCTTATTCAACCACTTTTTGGTCACAAAATACAAGCAGATATTAGCCTGATCAGGATCAACAAAGTTGCTATTGTTTTTATGGCATTGATAACAATATACCTGGCAAGTGATCAGCTAATTAACCCAAAGCTAAGTGTTGGAATTTTTGCTCAAAATGGTGTGTATGCTTACTTTTCCGCTGCCTTTGTGCCTGTTATTTTTGGAATATTTTTCAAACATGTAAAAGTTTCTACCGTATTTGCTGCTACCATAACAGCAATATCGGTACACTTTTTGGTATATTACGGATTACCGGCTTTACATCAGGTTCAAACGCTTGACTTGGGTTTCTTTACAAGCTTTATCGAAGGTAAAGTAAGAAATCCTGCCATCGCTGCTTCATCTGCGATAGTAGTTTCGAGTGTTGTTGGCCTGATGTGGCATTTTATTAACCGTGAAAAAGGAGCAAAAGCATGAGTAAATTTGACTGGACTTCCAAATGGATGCAGTATCAGCCTGAAAAGATTGCTTTTGAAGAATTTGAAAGCGGTCGCAAACTGAGCTGGAAAACATTGAATAACCTGGGAAATTTTGTTGCGCAAGAACTCAGTACCAATTTTAAGCTAAAAAAAGGCGATCGCCTGGCAATTTTAAGCGAAAATAGGCTGGAGCTCATCACTTTATTTGTGGCTGCACAAAAAACAGGTATTATCCTCGTGCCTTTAAATTACAGGCTCACCTCACCTGAAATTAATTATTTACTGCAACAGTCGGTGCCGGCTGCCATTTGGTATGAGCAACAGTTTGAAGAAAAATTATTGAAAACGGAAAAATTCCGGGACATTCCAATCAAACAAAATCTGGAAAAGCTCGCTGAGCTATCCGATAGAATAGTTGCCTCAAACGAAAATTATTATTTCGAAAATGCAGCTTTTGAAGAAGATCATCCGATATTTCTAATTTTCACATCCGGAACAACTTCATTTCCAAAAGGATCTGTTTACACACACAAAATGTTGTTTTGGAACAGCGTCAACACCCAGATGCGTTTGGATATCACTTCGGCCGATCGCTCAATAAATTGCGCACCTTCGTTCCATACCGGAAGCTGGAATGTGCTGCTTACGCCGTTTATGCATCATGGTGCTTACACCTTAGTGATGCGTAATTTCGATGCTGAAAAAGTGATGCGGGCACTCGAAGATTATAAAATGACCATTTTTTGGGCCGTACCGACCATGCTAAAAATGATGGCCGAAAGTTCAATATTTGAACAAGTTAAGCTCGAAAAACTGCGTTATTTTATTGTTGGAGGAGAAGCCATGCCAATCCCCCTGATTGAAAAATGGCATGCAAAAGATATTATGATACGTCAGGGATACGGACTTACGGAAGTTGGCCCTAACGTTACCTCGCTAAACCATCAGGATGCCATCAGAAAACAAGGTTCCATTGGCAAACCCAATTTTTACTATGAAGTAAGAATTGCCGACAACAATGGAAATGCGGTTCAGGCAGGCGAACAGGGAGAGTTTTTACTCAAAGGTCCGTGTGTTACGCCCGGATATTGGAACAATACAAAGGCCACGAAAGATACAATTGTAGATGAATGGTTTCATACGGGCGATATCGTAAAGCAGGATGACGAAGGTTATATTTACGTTGTTGATCGCTTGAAAAACATGTACATCAGCGGCGGTGAAAATGTTTATCCTGCTGAGGTTGAATATGTGCTGAGACAACATAATGCTATTGAAGAAGTTGCAATCACAGGTGTTCCTGACGAAAAGTGGGGCGAATCGGGAATGGCCTTTATTGTGTTGAAAAACAACAGTGAAGCAAGCCCAGAATCCCTGTCAACTTTTTGTCGTGAGAAGCTGGCAAAATATAAAATCCCCAAACATTTCCGCTTTGTGAAGGCTTTACCCAAAAACGATGCCGGAAAAATTGACAGAAAATCTTTAATATCAAATAATTAATAATTAATCTTTCACTAATATTAAATTCAAATCGTATGAAAACTAAAATTTTTGGCCTTATGGCAATCCTGCTCGGAATGAGCATCGTTATGACTTCGTGTAAAAAAGATGATGATGAAGATCCGGCAATTCCGGCAACAATCCTCGATCTTATCTTATCAGCAGATAATGCTGTGGCTACAGTAACCTTTAGCGAAGCTGTTTACAAAGCTGCCGACAAAACAGGTAACCTTGATGCAGCTGCATTTAGTGTTACTTTGACCGGTGGCACAGCAACGCTGGCCAATTTCACCGTTACCCACACTGCCGGAACATCCGGTGCTACCATTAATCTTGAGCTCGATGGTATTGCAAACGGAAGCGAAGAACTAACTGTTGCTCCTGCCTCAGCTACAAGTATTTATAATGGTGCTGGCGCAGCAATGCTTACAACAGAATCAAAAAAGGTGATGCTGAAAGAAATTGGTATTATTGGCCAATGGATTTCATCTGGCGCCAATGTAGCGCCGTTATTGATTGCAGCTGGTATTGATTCTATCTATGCAGATTTCAAAGTTGATCTTTCTTATCTTGTAGAAAGTTTTACAGCTGATGGTTCAAAGACAACCCTTACTGGAACATACGTTCAAACCAAATCCTCCACAGGAAATATCTGGACGATAGTTGTTAACCAATCCAGTCCTTCCAGCCTCGTTTCCGAAGGCATTTTTGAGGTGATGGCTACCGGTGGTGTGACTATGAAATATGAAATCGCTCAAACTGATCCAGAAATTCCGGGCGTTACACCTCCAACACCTGAGGGCGGTTTTGGAAGTACAAGCAGCGGCGCCTTTGGTGTGTTGAACGTTCAAACTTACGTGAAATACTAATTTCAAACCCTACAACGACCGGCAAATTATTGTTGGTCGTTGTTTTCCTGTATCATCAAGCAGGTTTTAGTTCATTTGAAGAATAATTTTTAAGTACATATCCATGAAAAAGTTTTTACTAAGCCTTTTAATTGTTCTTAGTTTACAGGGATTTCTTTTAGCACAGGCGCCCACAACGCATTTCATGAGCAAAGACATCCCCGAAAAAGCTGACAAAGAGTTTCAGTTTCTGGCCTTTTTCATCAATCAGGGAGTGAGTTCCAATTTTTATCCTACTAACGAGTTTTTGCGTGGACAGGTAGTTGGTCGCATGTTTGGACAAAACAGCACAATCACTTCTGATACTGCACATTCCATGTATGTTGAACAGCGTATTGTTCCATTTTTTATCTACAAACCAAATTTATTTAATGGTAAAGCTATTCTAAGAGCCTCTTTCGAAATCGACTGGACATGGGGAGACGCTTCTTATGGAACAGGAGGAAATTTAGGTGGCGCGATTTCGGCCGACCAAGTAAACATTCAGACACAAAATATTGAAGTTGAATTACTTCCATGGAAAGGATGGGCCATAAATCTTGGCTTACAACGCATGTTTGATAGTCCTTATAATGCCTACCGTACACTTTTCGACAAAATGACCAATACCGGTTATAGGCTGGGTTTTTTTGGAACTGATGCTGTTGGCATCAGCATAAGAAGGGACAAGGATTTTGGTAAATATAAAGCAGGATTTTATAAATTTTATGAAAACGATATTTACAAAGATGATGATGTGAATATGTTTGAGCTGATGGCCGAAAGAAGTATCGCACCGCTATGGAATGTTGGCGTATCCGTGAATTATGTCAGGGATCGCTCCGGAGGAAAAGGTGGTATTTCCATCTTAGGTCAAGGCCTTAATTCGTTGCTCAACGATTATATGGGAACCTTCAAATTCAAATTTGGCACTGATCCTTACAAGGCCGACATTTTTTGGGCTGGAACATTTTTTAGCCGTAATGCCGACATGATGGCCGATAGACTTTCACTTACCGGTTTCTTTAATTATAATTTCGGCCGTGCCGATGTAAAACGTAATGGCGAGTTTGTGAAAGGCGCTGATATCGCTGGTTTTGCCGCAAACCTAAAAGCCATCTATCGTTTTGGTCAAACGCCGGATGATCATTTCAAACTGGATCTCATCTACGCTTCAGGCGATGAAGATGGTTTAGCAGATCAAAAATACAGCGGCGTTATGACTGGAAACACCTGGGGTGCGCCAGGAGCCATATTTATCAGCTCAGGAACATTCCTGCTGATGCCGCATGGAAATGTCGTAAATCGCTACACACCAGCCATTGCCGACCTTTCGAATATGGGTTATGGCATGAGCTTTGCCAGTGCAACAGCTTCTAAAGGCTTGATTCCTTATCGCTTGATAGGTAAAGTAGGTGGTGGCTTCGCCATGAGTAATGTTGAACCACAGGCAGGTGGAAAAAACATAGGCACCGAAGCTAACTTTTCGCTTATTTACAATGTGGGCACTTACATGAGTATCGAATGGCACACCGCCTATCTGTGGCTGGGTGATTTTTATGATAGTGCCGACGATCGCTATGGATATCCTGTAAACGGGGGAACTTACGGGCAGCGACCTATCGATCCCTGGACGACTTTTCTGGTTGTTAAATGGCTGATGTTTTAACTCAAAATCTGCATCTTATGAAAAATTACAGCACTATACATCGTAACGTTTTAGCAGGATTTCTGCTTATGCTAAGCATCATGGCGTTCGGACAAATCAATCCCTATATGAAACTCCCGGAATACAATAATTTTGATGAAATTCCGTACCCTTTTGAAGTGCATAAGGTTAAGCTAAACAATGCTATCGAGCTGGCTTATGTTGATGAAGGAAAAGGTGATGAAACCATCATTTTTATCCACGGATTAGGCAGTTACCTGCCGGCCTGGAAGAAAAATATCGCTGAACTGAGCAAAGATTACCGCTGCATCGCCATTGATTTACCTGGTTACGGAAAAAGTAGCAAACTTCCGCATAGTGGAAAAATGAGCTTTTATGCTGAGGTAGTTATGCAGTTTGCTGAGGCTTTGAAACTCGAAAAGATTTACATTGCAGGTCATAGTATGGGCGGACAAATAGCGCTGGTAACTGCCCTCGCCTACCCCGATCTTTTGAAAGGCCTTATTCTGGCAGCACCTGCCGGATTTGAGTACTTTACGCCCGGACAAAAAGAATGGTTTAGAAATGTAATGACTGTAAACGGCGTGAAATTAACACCTGTCGAAGCCATTCAAACTAACCTGTATTATAACTTCTACAAAACCCCCGAAGATGCTGAATTTATGATCACCGACAGGATTGCCATGCGCACTGCAAGCGATTTTGAAGCCTATTGCTATGCTGTGGTGCAATCAGTAAATGGTATGGTGGACGAGCCTGTACTGGATCACCTGGGAAAAATTAAAACTCCAGTATTAATTGTCTTTGGCGAAAATGATAACCTGATACCAAATCGTTATCTAAATCCGGGTTTTACTAAAAAAATTGCTCAGACAGGTCATGCCAAACTACCCAACAGCACACTGGTTATGCTCCCAAAAACCGGGCATTTTCTGCAATTTGAAAATCCTGATGGCTTCAATAAAGCAGTAAAAGAATTCATTAAATGATACAATGGTGATTTTTTATTGGTGATGAAAAGGCAGTTGTTAAGGCTGCCTTTTTTTATTGATACGTTTGTTCTTATTCTTCATAACTTTTCAAGCTTATTCTAATAATCCTTTTCGCAAAAACCTTACTTTTGAATCCTTATCAAACAACAGTATGTATCCCAGAATAAGCGATTTTATCAATGATGTTTTTGGCACTCAATATGAATGGCCCATTATGAGTTATGGGTTTTTTCTTTCCCTGGCTTTTCTCCTGGCTGCTTTTGTGGTGCGTTCGGAGCTTAAACGAAAAGAGCGGCAAGGTTTAATTCATGCCAGAACGATTGAGTCAAAACCCGAAGAAACTAACTGGCTTGAGTTTTTTCTAAATCTCGCAATTGGATTTATCCTTGCTTACAAAATCATGTTTATTCTTTTTAATTATTCCCTGTTTCAGGAAGACCCGCAAGCGGTTTTACTTTCGTTAAAAGGATATTGGCTTGCCGGAATTATTGGCGCTGCAATCATGGGTTTTATGAACCTGAAACAACAGAAAAAACAAAATAGTAAGCATGAAATCAACGTAATACAACCCTATCAACAAACCGCAAGCCTGATATTAATTGCAGCAGTAAGTGGTATCATTGGTGCCAAAATTTTTCACCAACTCGAGAATTGGGACACTTTTGTCAAAGATCCTGTTGCTGAACTCCTATCATTCGATGGGCTTACCTTTTATGGTGGTCTCATTACGGCTGCCTTTTTTGTGGCTTGGTTTGGTGAAAAACAAAAAATTAACTGGCGGCACATGGGCGATGTGGTAGCTCCGGCACTGATTTTGGCCTATGGTGTCGGTCGTATCGGATGTCAGGTAGCAGGCGACGGCGACTGGGGCATTGTCAATACTGCTCCCATGCCGGAATGGCTTTCTTTTCTCCCTCAATGGGTCTGGACTTACGACTATCCAAACAATGTTTTGGGGCAAGGCATTCCTATTCCGGGATGTGAAGGGCAATATTGTTTTCGGTTGGCCACAACTGTTTTCCCAACACCAATCTATGAAACGAGTATGAGTTTGATCATTTTTGCGGTTTTGTTGCTACTCAGAAAAATTGTCCGCATTCCGGGGCAACTTTTTGCTATTTATCTTGTGTTCAATGGTATTGAACGAGGCCTTATTGAACAAATCAGGGTGAATAATCTGATGCATTTTCTTGGTATGGAAATCACTCAGGCACAGCTAATTTCAACAATTCTTATTGGATTGGGTCTCGTACTGTTTTGCTACTTTCAATTTTTCTCACCCCAAATAAAACGAACTTATGCCTGAATATAAACAGCTCACAGAAAAGGTTACAGAGATAGCAAAAATTGCCGGAACCTTCATCAATGAGCAATCTCAGCATTTTTCCGCTGAAATGACTGAGCAAAAAGGGCTGCACGATTTGGTTTCCTATGTTGATCGCACAGCCGAAGAAATGATTTTGAATGCTTTGACCCACTTGCTCCCCGAAGCTGGTTTTATAGCAGAGGAAAGCGGAACAAAAAAAGCTGCTGAATTTAACTGGATTGTTGATCCGCTGGATGGCACCACAAACTTTGTACATGGCGTACCGATTTATTCGGTTAGCATTGCTTTGATGCAAAACGAACAAATTGTGCTGGGTGTAGTTTATGAAATCAGTCGCGACGAATGCTTTTATGCCTGGAAGGATAGCCCAGCCTGGCTGAATGGTGAAAACATCAGAGTGAGCAGCACGCAAAACCTTACCGATAGCCTGATTGCCACCGGATTTCCTTACAACGATTTTTCGCGCATGACAGGCTATCTTCAACTATTTGACGATTTGATGCGCAACAGCAGGGGATTGAGACGGCTTGGATCTGCAGCTGTTGATTTGGCCTATGTGGCTTGCGGCCGATTTGAGGCTTTTTATGAATACGGATTAAACCCCTGGGATGTGGCTGCCGGTTCATTTATCGTGGAACAAGCAGGTGGTGAGGTCGCTGATTTTTTACATGATAAAAATTGGCTTTTTGGAGGGGAAATATGCGCAAGCAACAAGCATACGCACAATGAATTGATGGATAAAATAAAGCAGTATTTATAGCAAATTCTGGTTGCTTTGCCTCATCAAAAAACATGTCCAAAATAGTATTGAACACTAAATCGGTGGAAGGCCTAATTCTGCCAAATATTGATTATGCTTTTCAGTATTAGTGGCTATTTTTTCATTTATTGCTGATAGTTTTTTATTTACCTCAAACAAATCAACTTTTACTTCCTCAACAGATGTACTGACATACCTCGAGATATTTAAATTATATCCATTTTTTTCAATCTCTTCCATAGAGACTTTACGAGAGTAGCGTTCGATCTCCTGGCGGTACTTATAGGTTTCTACAATGCTTTTGATGTTGTCTTCATTCAAAGAGTTTTGTCGTTTTCCTTTCACGAAATGCTTACTGGCATTGATAAACATGACATCATCTTCTTTCTTGCATTTTTTTAAAACCAAAATACAAACCGGAATACCTGTGGAATAAAATAAGTTTGAAGGCAAGCCAATCACTGTATCAATATGGTTGTCTTTGAGTAGTTTGGTTCTGATGCGTTCTTCTGCTCCACCACGGAATAAAACGCCATGAGGTAGAATAATGGCCATTGTTCCTTCTTTGGCCAGGAAATGGAAGCCATGCAATAAAAAAGCAAAATCCGCTGCTGATTTTGGAGCTAAGCCATAACTTTTGAAGCGAAAATCTTCTCCCATAGCTTCATTAGGTTCCCAACGCAAGCTAAAAGGCGGATTGGCTACAATGGCATCAAATTCTGTTTTCTTGGATGGGTTCATCTCATTTAAGATGTCCCAGTGATTTTTTAAGGTGTCTCCGTGATAAATTTCAAACTCGGTGTCTTTCATACCATGCAAAAGCATGTTCATACGTGCCAGGTTGTAGGTTGTGATGTTGTTTTCCTGACCATAGATTTTACCTATCGTTCCTTTGTTGTCGGTTTGCTCTTTTAATTGCGTTCTAACATTCAAGAGCAATGAACCCGAACCACAGGCAAAATCCAATACTTTGTCCAGTTTTTGTTTTGGACCCGTTGATGGGTCTTGGCTATCGAGCGTTACGATCTTGGAAAGAATGGTTGAAATTTCTTGAGGTGTATAAAACTCACCTGCTTTTTTGCCTGAACCTGCTGCAAACTGACCAATCAAATATTCATAAGCATCACCAAGCGTATCGGTATCGGTAGAGAACTCTGCTATACCTTCCGAAATCTTTTGCATGATGGTGCAGAGCTTTTTATTTCGGTCGGCTGGTGTTCTCCCTAACTTTTCTGAATTCAGGTTAATCTCGGAAAACAAGCCTTGAAACGAATGGTCAAAAGATTCGTTTTCAATGTAGCGAAAACCTTCTTCTAAAGTGATGAGCAAATCAGGGCTTTGCGTTCTTGCCAGTTCGGTGATGTTGCTCCACAAATGTTCAGGCTTGATAATATAATGCACCTTTCTACGCATCTGGGCTTCGTAAGCTGGGACATCCGGTTCATTTACTTCGTACCAATTAGCTAGCGGCGCAATATATGTGTCCCCTTCCTGAACTGGATAATCACGACCCAATTCTTTTTTTGCAGCTTCTTCGTAATTTGCTGATAGATAGCGCAAAAACAAAAACGAGAGCATATAATCACGGAACGAATCCGCATTCATGGCACCGCGCAGGTTGTCGGCTATGGCCCAAAGGGTTTTTCCGAGTTGTTGTTGGTCTTTTTGGGTCATTGTGCTGAATTGTAAAATTTATCATCTCGCCAGTTGGCAGGATTGTTTATAATGTATTTTGATATTTTTTGATAGGATTGGTCATCACGAATAATGTGGTCGTGAAATCGTGTTTGCCATTGAAATTCTAAACCTAACCGGTTGGCATCTTTGGTAACGGCAGATTTATAGGAACCCAGAATCGACGAAATGGAATTTTTGCCAATATTCTGAAACCGTTGTTGGCCAATGGTTTTGGGCGATGGGGGCGTTTGGTCGGGCGATGGGGGCGTTTGTAGAGACAGGGCATGCCCTGTCTCTACGTCACCCACGTCACCCACGTCACCCACGTCACCCACGTTATCCACGTCACCCACGTTTTCCGCGTTATCGGCATCTCCATTATCGTTGATTATGATAATTCCATGAATATGGTTTGGCATGACCACAAACGCCCCCAATTCTACGTTTTGGGCATGATGGGGTATTTGATGCCATAAAATATCGGCAATGATTCCCACCTGCGACAATTGCATTTTCCTATTTACAATTTCGCCAAAATAATGTTTCCGGTTTTGGGTGCAGATGGTAACGAAATACGCCCCCGCCCATCGGTAATCCCAATTTTGCAAACGGGTGGAGGCAATGCGGTATTTGTTTTTGTATTTGTCCATGTTTTGAATATTGAGACAAGGCATGCCATTATTATTGAGACAGGGCATGCCCTGTATGTACAGCAGGAAAAAGCCCCTGCATCAATCCCTTTTTATGCTGCTGCAATGCTTCTATTTTCTCCTGCTGGGCAGTGATGAGTTCGTCCACGGCAGAGAGGCAAGAAGCGATTTTTTGCTGTTCTATTTCAGAAGGTAAACTAATAGTAGTATCTCGTATAGTTCTGAGAGATAGATTCTTAATTGTAGAACCTGTTAACTCTGAAAAAAAGTAGTTGGTAATTTTAGGGCACTGCAATGAGTAATAAAGAAATACAGAATTCAATTCATGATTCGTAGTAATGTAGCAGACACTTTTCCCCAATACGACCCTTTCATTATTATAGAATGCAACATTTCCAATCGTACCATTGATTGAAAGCAAGATTGTATTCTTTGTTAATTCTTTTTTATGTTTCTCATATTCTTGAATCGAAACGCTCTTTGTTTTTTCATCAATACTGATTTCTCCTTCAATCAAGTTGTTTCCATTGATAAAAAAATAATCGCCAGAAGAGTCATATTTTGGTGTGGCGTGAATTCCATCACCAATTTTCTCAGTCAAACTATCTAACTTCTTCTCCACCCACTCCCCATTGTCTGAACCTTGATTTTTTTGATTTTCCTGATTTCCTGATTTTTTTATGAATTCGGGGAATCGGAGTCTTGGTACTTTAGAAAAATCAGGGTCATCATTAAATCCTTTTAAATGACGGTTCAGACTATTTGGAAACAAATTTTGCAGCAAGCCTTTTTTGTGGTCTTTTAGGGCGTCCAGCTTGTCGTTGTGGGCGGCAATCAACTCATCTAAGGAGGAGAGGCAGGCGGCGATTTTTTGTTGTTCAGGTATTGATGGAACAGGAATTTGAATTTTACTCATAACTCCATTCATCAACTTAGGATTACCTACATAATAAACATGCTTTTTTGAAACCGAATTAATCAATTCAGCAATACATGGATTAGCAAAGCCTTCTTCATTCAATAAAACACCGCAAACATTGGTACAATAGAATTTACCATCACGAAAATTTACGTCACCTGCGTTCGCACCATCAGTTGTCCAAGTAATTGCATCTTCGTACAAATACTCATTGTAGTAACCTGCCAGTCCGTTATTCTTTGTCTGAGAAGAAAAAACTGGATATGGATATTCTTCAGTGGGTAGTTCCTTAACTAAGGTCATAGAAAGCACGTAACCCCTTGTCACCTGAAATATTTCTCCAACTTCTCTTACTTCCCATCCTTCTTTCTCAAGAAATTCAGGAAAACGTAATTGCGGAATCAACCCTTCGGCTGGGCTCAGGGCATGTTTTTTTTCTTTACTCATAGTCCAATCTCATTTAAGATGCTTGCTACCGAGCTTTTATCCATTTTGGAAAAAGCAAACCATTTTTTACCTAAATCTTTTAATGAAGCCCCAAGGTGATAGACTTCTGTTTGGTCAATAATCAAAAAGCGGTCGTGGCTTTTGGTAAAGGTTTTGATTTCAAAGTTACCGTATTGTGCATTGGCTTTTTTTAGGTCTAAGGTCAATTGTTTGGTAATGGTTTTGGTCAGTAAAAGCACCTTTACCCCTTTAGTTTTCTTGGATAGCTGCGTTAGGGTGTTTTCATTGATGTAGTTGTCAATCAATACCATATTTTTCTTGGCAGAGCGGATAATTTTGGAAGCCAGTTCGTAGGCATCAAATACCTGACCGTCAAAGAATACGCCTTGATTGGGTATTTCAGCAGATTGGATTTGCAAACTAATAGCATCCACTTTTTTTGCAAGAAATTCAACATTATTTTCAATACGGTTCATGCGTTGGTTAAGCACATAACCCTTTAGCAGATAATCTCTTAACACCTGGGTTGCCCATATTCTGAATTGCGTTCCTTGTTTTGATTTTACCCGATAGCCCACCGAAATAATGACATCCAGGTTGTAATATTCAATCTGGCGCTCAATTTTCCTCTCGCCTTCCATTTGAACTGTCGCAAAATTTGCGACAGTTGATTCTTTCACAAGCTCTCCTTCAGTAAACACATTATTGATGTGCTTTCCTATGGTTTTAACGTCCCTGCCAAAGAGGGTAGCCATTTGCTGACGATTGAGCCATACGGTTTCATTCAAGAGGCGTACTTCAATACGCTCGCTTAGTTCGCCTGTTTGATATAGTATAATTTCGTTAAGCATAAGCGGCTAATTGTCTGAACTGTGATTTTTTTTATTTCTGTGATGGATGTGATTTGGTTTAATGTTTGGGTTACCCTGATTTTTCTGCTTGAATGATTTATTGGTCAATCGATTGAACTGCAATGATTTTGCTCCAAAATTGATGAGTAGCCCGATTTCCAAATCGTATGCTTCAAGATAGTTGATAGCTTGTGCTAGGTGTACATCTTCTAGTTGAATGATGGCTTTTAGCTCAACAGATACAATGCCTTCCACTAAAAAATCTACTCTTCTCGTCCCAATTTGCTGATTTTTGTAATACACAGGCATTTCATATTCTCTGCTAAAATCTATGCCTTGATCTGCCATTTCAATTTCCAACGCACGTTGGTAAATAACTTCCTGAAACCCATTGCCCAATTCGGAGTGAACAGTCATAGCACAGCCGATTATCTTGGAAGTCAATTCAGAATATTTATACTCGTCTTTAATCATCATTAATCATTTAATCAAGCAAATCACAGTTCAGACCTCATAAGCTGCCAATCCCCTAATCTCCCTATCACCCGTCTGTTTTTTCAGCAGCGGTATCAAATCGGCCATGAGTGCGGTTTCGGCTTTACTGCGTTCTTTCCAACTCAATTCCAAGGGCTCCAATAAATCGGTGAGCTTTTCTCCGTCAAAAATCATTCGGTTCATGATTTTCTCTACAAAGGTTTTGAGGGCTGCCGTTTGCAAGCCGTGTTTGTGGGCCATATCTGCCAGTTCTTTATCGTACTTCTCTACTTTGTAGGTTTCAAAGTTTTTTTTCAGTTCTTCTGCCGATTGCCCTTGCGTCCAGTCCACCTGCTCAATGTATTCGGTCAGGTCTTCTTCTTCGTCCATCAGGTTGGCGTTGGATTTCAGCAAGCTGATCACCTGCGCCTTAGTCATTTTCTGCTTACTCGGCTTTTGTTGGGTGCTGTCGGCAATCAGGCTCATAATGTAGTCGTAATCAATCACCGCAGAGGCAAAGAGTACAAATTCAAAATCCAGTTGCTGAATATCATCCGGGGCATCTTCGCCTTCTTTTTGTTGTATTTTACGCAGTTGCTTGGCGGTTTCTAAGTACGAGCTACGGAACTCCTGCAAAGTTTCTTGTGGTAAGATTTTTTCAATTTGCTCTTGTTGCGTTTCATCCAAATCGGTGTATTGGTCGAGTTGGGTTTTTAGTCGCTGAACTTCTTTGAAGTTTTTCACAAATGCAATGCGGGCAGCATCCCCTTTCAGGTTATATACTTCCTGCGGTTCGTTGGCCACATTGTGTTCTTGCATAAACGCACCGAGTTTTTCTACCGCTTCCTGGTATTTGTCAATCACCACAGGTGCCGGGTCCACCATCCAAATTTCCTTGGCTTTTCCGCCTTCCTCGCCCGAAAAGAGCGTGATGGCTTGGTTCACGGCTTCCTGTTGCGAACGAAAATCCAAAATATTGCCGTAAGGCTTGGTGTCGTTCAATACACGGTTGGTTCGTGAAAATGCCTGAATCAGTCCGTGGTATTTCAGGTTTTTGTCCACGTACAAGGTGTTCAGGTACTTACTGTCAAAACCTGTGAGCAGCATATCCACCACAATGGTAATGTCAATCTTGTTTTTGTGCGGATAGTCTTTGTTGCTGTACTTCTGATTTTTAATGCGGCTTTGCACATCCTGATAGTACAGGTCAAAATTGTTGATGTCGTGATTGGTGCCGTATTGGGCATTGAAGTCGGCAATAATTTCAATCAACGCCATTTTCTTCTCTTCGGGGTTTTGCTTGTTGTCTTCCTTCTCCTGCGCTAAATCTTCTTGCAGTTGTTTGATGTCAGCCGCATTCTTTTGGCTGTTTGGGTCGCCATTTTTAGCGATCAATTGAGCAGGGGGCGAAAACACGCAAGCAATATTCAAAGGAACATAATCGGGATTTTCCGCCTGTTTTTGCTTTTGAATTTCCTTGAATAATCGGTAATACTCAATGGCATTATTGATAGAAGCAGTGGCCAGCACCGCATTAAACTTGCGTTGATTGGTGGCTTTATCGTGTTTGGCGATAATGGCTTCTGCAACGGCTTGTTGTGCAATGGCTTCTCCAGGCTTGGCCTTTACCGAGCCTTCACCCTTAAAGTAGTCGATATGAAACTTGAGCACATTGCGGTCGTCTATTGCATGGGTAATGGTATAGGCGTGCAACTGCTTTTCAAAAATGCTCTCCGTGGTTTTGTAGGTTTCGTATTGGTCTTCACGGATTTTTTGGGTAGCGTTCTCTTCAAAAATGGGCGTACCCGTAAAACCGAAAAGTTGAGCATTCGGAAAAAATTCTTTAATCGCTTTGTGATTTTCACCAAACTGCGAACGGTGGCACTCGTCAAAAATGAACACGATACGTTTGTCGCTTAAAGGTTCAAGACGTTCTTTATAGTTTCTTGTCCTGAGCGAAATAGAAGGGCTCTTATACGTGCCATCTAAAGCCAGTCCCAATTTTTGGATGGTGGTTACAATCACTTTGTCGGCATAATCAGCAGAAAGTAAACGCCTTACCAATGTCTCAGTGTTGGTGTTTTCTTCTACACTGCCTTCCTGAAAATTATTGAACTCTTCGCGTGTTTGGCGGTCAAGGTCTTTTCTATCCACCACAAACAGGCATTTTTCAATCTCACGATTGTCTTTGAGCAGGGTAGAAGCTTTGAAGGATGTCAGGGTTTTTCCACTTCCGGTGGTGTGCCAAATAAAACCATTCCCACGGTTTTGCTTTACGCAATCATCAATGGCTTTCACCGCATAGATTTGATACGGTCGCATCACCAATTGTTTCTGCTCCGTTTCCACCAGTACCATGTACTTGCTAATCATTTCGCCCAGTGTGCATTTTTTTAGAAAGCGTTCCGTGAAATCTTCAAGGTGCTTGATTTTGTTGTTCTGTTCGTCCGCCAAATGGTAGATGGGCAAGAACTGTTCATCTGCGTTGAATTGAAAATGCTGCTTTTTGTTGTTGGCGAAATAGATGGTGTTGGAACGGTTGCTCACAATGAACAACTGCATATAGCACATGAGCGAATTGCTATAGCCATTTCCAGGTTCGTTTTTATAGTCCACGATTTGCTGCATGGCTTTTCGTGGTGAAATATCTAATCGCTTTAATTCAATCTGAACCACTGGCAGGCCATTAATCAGTAGAATGATGTCGTAGCGTTGATTGCTGTTCTCGGTGTTCATCCGCAACTGGCTGACGACTTCAAAGTCGTTTTTGCACCAGTCTTTGTTGTTGACTAAGGTATAATGAAGTGGTGTTCCGTCTTCCCGTTGGAAAAATTGTTGTTCTCTTATTTTTTTTGAGGCTGCAAATACATCTGGCTCAATTATTTCTTCTCGTAAGCGCAGGAATTCACTATCTGATAAACGCACATGGTTCAGCGTTTCAAACTTGGCTTTGAAATTCTGTTCAAGCGTTTTCCTGTCGACAACATCAGGTCGATGGGTATATTTGAGCTCAACCAACTGATTGATTAAATTTTCTTCAATTTGATGTTCGTTAATCATAAAATCATTCTTCGATAAGAAAAGGGTTGAATAAGCTAATTAGTATGCTTTTGTTTGGTGTAAAGTTAAAATTTTTTAATGATTGGATAAAACAATTATGACCAAAATGAATTTACATGAATACAAGCTGTTATCAGTTAATTCCTTTTGGGTCTGGAATGATGTTTCTTTTCCTCTCCCCTATGGTATTTTTTTCTATCGAAGCCTTGTTTTCGCTTTTTGACAACATATTCGGGTCCCTGGCCCAATGCAAGCGGAAGTTGTAATTTACGCACTTCCATACCAATAAATTCCTCAATTCGGTTGAATTTATAGCTTTCGACCTCACTGATAAAAGTAAGTGCTACGCCGGTTTTTTCAGCACGTGCCGTACGACCAACGCGATGCACATAATCCTCGGCATCTCCGGGAACATTATAATTGATTACCAAGCTGATATCATCAATATCTATGCCTCTTGAAACGATATCTGTAGCTACCAAAATCTGAATTTCGCGGTGTTTGAAATCACGCAAAACCTTTCCGCGTTCTTCCTGGGTCAAATCGCTGTGAATGGCTCTGGCATTGAGTTTTTTCTTTAAGAGATGTTGCTCTATCTCTTTCACACTCTTTTTAGTGGCCGAAAAAATCAACACAAGCGGAATATCACGCCCTTCAATCAATTGCTGGATCAGTGGAATTTTTTGATTTTCGTAAGTCATATAGGCAGCTTGCAGCACATTTTCGGCTGGTTTGGAAACGGCAAGGTTTATTTCTTCAAACTGTTTCAAAATCTGCCGGGCAAGCCTGCGAATGGCATCAGGCATGGTTGCCGAAAACATCAGTGTTTGCCTGTTGCTATTTGTTATAGCAATAATACGCTGTATATCAGGCAAAAAACCCATGTCTAACATCCGGTCAGCCTCATCGAGAACCAGGAATTTTAAATCAGAAAAATCAACATAACCCATATTGAGGTGGGCAATCAAACGACCTGGTGTTGCCACAACAATGGGAGCACCACTTTGTAAAGCTTTTTTTTCATTGGAATAATCCGTTCCGCTTCCGCCTCCATAAACCGCCACTGAGCTTACTCCGGTAAAATAAGCCAAGCCTTCAATTTGTTGATCAATCTGGATGGCCAGTTCGCGTGTAGGTACTAAAATGAGTACTTGCGGCTTCGTTGGCATATCGCTGGTATCGAGCAATGTATGCACAACCGGAAGGATAAATGCAGCCGTTTTCCCTGTTCCGGTTTGGGCACAGGCAATCAGGTCTGTTTTTCTTAATACGGCAGGAATTGCCTGCTCCTGAATGGGCGTCGCATTCTCAAATCCCATGCTATCAAGTCCTTCCATAAGGGAAGGATGTAGATTTAATTCAGAAAATTTCAAGTAATAATATTTATTGTTAATCTTTTTTTTTGAGTGACTCCTGACAGCTTTGCGGGCTGCTGCCAATGGGTCAAAGTTAACACAAATGAACTAATTCAACAGTAAACCTATAAATTTACGCGCTGCTGAATGGCAAATTCGTATTTTTACAAACCATAACCTGGAATAATATCGCGCCATGAAAAGATTGCTCACTACGTTTTTGCTGGTCATAACCCTTGTAGCCTTTGCCAGGCCACAATCAGACAGTTTGCTTCCAATTGCTACTTTGGAAGATTCAACAACCAATATACTAAAGGTTTACAAATTCGATATCAAAGAGCAAATAGCTCCTCCCGTATGGAGAACCACACAAAAAGCTTTTAAAGCTGCCTATGAAGCCAAGGCTGATCTGATTTTTATTCACATGAACACCTATGGCGGACTTGTAGATGCAGCAGATTCCATCAGGACTAAAATCCTCGGCTCTAAAATTCCTGTTTACGTGCTCATCGACAATAATGCTGCATCTGCCGGTGCGCTGATTTCAATTGCTTGCGATAGTATTTATATGGTTGAAGGTGCTAACATTGGCGCAGCTACTGTTGTAAATCAAACTGGAGAAGTGGTTCCCGACAAATTTCAGTCGTATATGCGTTCGATGATGCGCAGCACAGCCGAAGCCAATGGCCGCGATCCCGATATAGCCCAGGCGATGGTTGATCCCTCTATTTATATTCCTGGGATTTCAGACACAGGCAAAGTTCTAACATTCACTACATCAGAAGCTATTAAATTCGGTTTTGCAGATGGAAAGGCCGAAAGTGTTGAAGAGGTTATGCGATTAGCCGGCCACGAAAGCTTCGAAATAATCGAACACACACTAAGTCCGATGGATAAAATAATCAACTTTTTAATTCATCCTGCTTTAAGCGGAATACTCATTGTGGTGATTATTGGCGGGCTTTATTTTGAATTACAAACACCCGGAGTTGGTTTCCCGCTGGGAGCTTCTGTTCTGGCTGCGCTGCTTTATTTTGCCCCCCTTTATCTCGAAGGCCTGGCAACACATTGGGAAGTGATCGTTTTCGTTTTGGGCGTCGTTTTGCTGCTCATCGAAATATTTGCCATTCCTGGTTTTGGTGTTACCGGAGTTTTAGGTTTACTGATGATCATCGGAGGGCTTACGTTCGCCATGGTCGAAAGTATAGGCGACAACCCCTTAGAAGTAAATCTGATGCCCCTAGCCAAAGCATTTTTTACGGTTATTATTGCTGTATTCCTCTCACTTGGTCTCTCTATCTACCTCAGCCAGAAATTATTAACTACTACAACTTTTGGGCATTTAGCCTTAGATGCCATTCAAAATAAAGACCAGGGATACACTTCTGCTGATAAAACGTACAGCAGCATGATAGGTAAAACCGGCACAGCTTATACCATGCTCCGTCCTTCCGGAAAAGTAATGATAGAAGATGAAATATATGATGCCACTGCCCTCAGCAGTTTTATCGACAGTGATAGTCCTGTTGAAGTAGTTAGCTATCAAACAGGACAATTATTCGTAAAAAAACATATCGTAAAAGATGCATGATCACCTTCGAAGTTAAAAAGGGAGATATCACTTTAGAGCAAACCGATGCGATCGTTAATGCAGCAAATAATTCACTTCTCGGTGGAGGTGGTGTGGACGGCGCCATACATCGTGCTGCCGGACCGGAGCTGTTGGAGGCCTGCCGAAAATTGAACGGATGCCCAACGGGTGAAGCTAAACTTACAAATGGGTTTCATTTAAAAGCCAAATATGTGATACATACCGTTGGGCCGGTTTGGAAAGGAGGAGATCAGGAAGAAGCAGAAAAGCTTAAATCAGCCTATAAAAACAGCCTCAAACTTGCTGACGATAATGGTTGTAAATCAATTGCTCTTCCAAATATTTCAACCGGAATTTATGGCTTCCCAAAAGAGAAAGCTGTTCTGATCGTTAAAGCATTAATGGCTGAAATGCTCCCCAAATTGAAAAATATCTCACAAATTAATTTTGTTTGTTTTGATGAAGCAAACTACCAGTATTATCTGAGCGCTTTCAGGCACGATTAAATTATTCCAAATTCTTAATCTTACCGACCGAAAACATAAAGCGAGCATCCAACATTTAATTTTTCAATACATTAGCCCTGCCAAACGATATAAACCTTTGCAAAAGTGAAACTGCTGATTTGATTGTAAACGATGACAAGAGTTTTATTTTTATTTTCCCTGTTAACCTTACCAGTTTTTTTAATTGCTCAATTGCAGCAAAGAAAAAGCACAACAGCCTATCGCACGGATATTGACATTGAGATTGACGGAAAGCTCAGCGAAGATGCCTGGCAATATGCCGAAACAGCACATGATTTTTTACAACGCGAACCACGAAACGGCAGACCGGCAACATATGATACGCGCGTAAGGCTGCTTTATGATGATCAGGCTATCTACATTGGCGCACATATTCTTGATCCAAAGCCTGATAGCCTATGGCAAGATTTGAAAAGTCGTGATATTTTTGGTATGGCTGATTATTTTGGCATTGTGTTAGATCCTTATAATGATGGACTTAACGGATTTGCGTTTTTTGTGTCCGTCCGCAATGTGCAAATAGATTATAAAACTGATGGACAGGATCAGGATGATTACGATTGGGATGCCGTTTGGATTTCTGCAACAGAAATAGTAGCAGATGGCTGGTTTGCCGAAATTAAAATTCCTTACGCCGCCCTGCGTTTTCCTAAAACAGAAATACAAGAGTGGGGCATCAATTTCCAACGCAACATACAACGCCTCAGAGAGGTAACCTCCTGGAATTTTATTGATGCTACCATTAGCGGAAGCCTGCAACAATCGGGTCAACTTTTTGGAATTGAACAGGTAACACCTCCATTACGTTTAAGTGGAACGCCCTATTTTTCTGCCTTTACTGAACATAACAGCGAAACCGGCAACTGGAAAAATGGCTATAATATAGGTATGGATATCAAAGCAGGACTTTCAGAAAGTTTCACACTTGATGTAACGCTTATTCCAGATTTTGGACAGGTAGAATCTGATGACAAGATTTTTTCACTCTCGCCCTATGAAGTCTTCTACGAAGAGAAACGACCGTTTTTTACAGAAGGTACTGAGCTTTTTAACAAAGGAGGAATTTTTTACAGCAGACGGATAGGCTCCACTGCTGATGGATATTATCAAATCCGACAGCAATATGATGCTGATCAAATTATTGATAACCCTGAAAACGAACAACTTATAAACGCTTTCAAATTAAGCGGTAAAACCAACAAGGGGCTTGGTATTGGCGTTTTTAATGCCATGACAGCCAACACTTGGGCCAAAGTGAAAGACAGTTCTGGAAATGAGCAGCGTATCCTAACTGCACCTTTTACAAATTATAATATGTTCGTTTTTGATCAGGCACTTTGGAAGAACTCCACTTTCAGTTTATACAATACGAATGTTTACAAACCCGACAATCGCTTTGCAGCCAACGTAAGTGGTAGCGAGTTCAGATTGCGCGACAAAACAAATCGCTATGAAACATCAGGGAACATCAATATCAGCCAGCATTACACCAGCGATAACAGCCCCAAAATAGGTGAATACGCTCTGGTAAGAATTGAAAAAGTAAGCGGAAATTTTCTGGCCGAAACATGGTTTAAGTATGTCTCGGACGATTATGATCCCAATGATATGGGTTTTTTGAGCAGGAACAATGAAATTGCTCAAGGCATTAATCTAAAGTACAATATTTACGAGCCTTTCGGTAAGTTTCTCAACCTTAGGTCACGGCTTTATATTAATCAATACTACCTTAATGTACCGCGGAAATTCAATCAAGTATTGATTGGAATGAATGGAAATGTAACTACAGTTAAGCAGTTTACGACAGGTTTTGATCTCAGCTTCAGACCCTTAGGTTTTCACGACCACTTCGAACCAAGAGTTCCGGGTTACTCTTACATCACCAATCCTAATTACTCATTAGGGCTTTGGTCATCTCCTGATTACCGGAAAACCTTTTTGGTTGATTTGCGCTTAGGGTTTTGGAATGTGCCAAGTCAGGACTTATTCAATTGGTGGGGCAGCATCAAACCGCGCTGGCGGGCAAGTAATAACATTTTAGTGATTCCAGGCTTGTTTATTGATTACAGCCTCAACAACATCGGATATGTAAAAGACAGCACAAATAATATGGGTGCTACGGCCATTATCTTTGGTCGTCGCGACATTATCGAGCTTACTTCAAGCCTCGAAGCAAGCTACGTTTTTAGTCCGGCAACCTCACTTTCGTTTCGGGCACGTCACTACTGGCTCAGGGTTAATTACTTATCATTTTATGATTTGCAAAAAGATGGGAAATTATTACCTAACACCTACCACAATAACGAGAACTTTGCTGTTAACGCTTTTAATATCGACATGGTTTTTAAATGGGATTTCGCACCTGGCAGCGAACTTTTGCTGGTATGGAAAAACGCCATTTTTAGTAATGATCAACAAGAAAAATTAGAAGAACACTATTGGAGAAATTTAAAAAACACTTTTGATGCTCCCATCAGTAACAGCATTAGCCTTAAACTACTATATTACCTTGATTGGCAATACTTTAAGTCGGGAAGCAAGAAAAAATCAGAGGGTTTTGGTGCGCTCGGCCAAAGCATCCGAAATCTGGTTACCTGATGATTTGCAAACATCTGTTGCAAAACTCACGCCCATGCCCATCATCAGAGCCAACACTTCATTTGGAATTCCTGATTTCAATAAACCAGTACTAAGCCCCATATGCGCCCAGGCATACAACAAACCAGCATTAAAAGCATCCCCCGCTCCTACCGTACTGCGCAATTGCTGTAAAGCAGGAACAGGATAGCTGCTCAAATCTCCTTTATAATAGCAATCAACCGCATCACTGCCGCGGGTTACAATCAAAACTGTTTCAGGTGATAATGCCGCTTTATCAGAAATAATTTCAGGCCTGTCCGTTTCAAAAATGCTTTGAAAATCCTCATCCGACCCTCTGATGATTTGAGCTTTGCGCATATTTTCAATTACTTTGTCAGCATCGGAATACGGATTGAAATCGCAACGAATATTTGGGTCATAAAAAACCACTGCGCCCTTTTCGTGTGCTTTTCGGATTAAAGGCGTTAGAAAAGCTTGCCACACCGGATCAAGAGCAGCCAAACTACCAAAACTTATCACACTTTTTTCATTCAGCTCAGGAAAAGGAATAGCTAAACTAATACCCTGAAGTTTGGACTTATAAATATCAAACCTTGCTTTTCCGGCTGCATCAATACTGGCAAATGCCAAGCCGGTTTTGTAATCTGCGTGCTGAAGTAAAAAAGCTGTATCAACTTTGTTTGTTTTAAGTTTTTCCAAAATCACTGCTGCGGGGCCATCCTTTCCAAGCAAGCCCATCATGCTCACTTCTTGATTCACTTTAGCTAAATTCATTGCTACATTAACCTGTGAACCGCCCGCAACTGCAGTTAGGCTGCCATTAGGCTCATGAATCAGATCAAGCAAAAGCTCACCGCAAGTGTAAAACCTCATGTTCTATTCCAGGTAGGTATAACCATAAAGACCGGAGCGATAATTTGACAAGAATTCTTTTCCTTCCTCGGCAGAAATTTTACCCTGTTTCACCGAAAGGGTAACCCATGTTTCAACAGTTCTGACCAGCTTTTTAGAATTATACTGCACATAATCAAGCACTTCGGCAACTGTTTCACCATCAATTACCTGATCAATATTATATCCCTTTTCATCTACAGAAACGTGAACGGCATTCGTGTCACCAAACAAATTATGCAGGTCGCCCAGAATTTCCTGATAAGCTCCCACTAAAAAAACACCTATATAATAAGAGTCTTTACTTTTCAGCACGTGGACGGGCAAGTGATGCGAAATGTTTCGGGTAGAAATAAAATTATCAATTTTCCCGTCGGAATCGCATGTTATGTCCTGCAAAGTGGCATACCGATCGGGCTTTTCATCAAGTCTGTGAATAGGAATAATTGGGAAGATCTGATCAATAGCCCACGAATCGGGTAGCGATTGAAAAAGGGAAAAATTACAGAAATATTTCTCCGACAGGAGTTTAGGAAGGTTTAAAAACTCCTCAGGTGGTCTTTTTATTTCAGAAACCATTTGCTGAACATCGCGCGCTATCGACCAAAATAAGCGCTCAACCTGTGCCCGGGTTTTTAGGTCGAGCATTCCCAAACTAAAAAGATCAAGTGCTTCTTCACGAATCTGCTGTGCATCGTGCCATGTTTCTAGCATACTCGATTGGTTCATATTATCCCAGGAATCGTAAAGCAAATGAATCAATTCGTGATCTTCTTCGAGGGGCTCTGCATCATAATCCCAGGCAGGTAATTGAGCTGTTTCGAGCACTTCAAACACCAACACAGAATGGTGAGCAGTTAATGATCGGCCTGATTCGGTAATGATATTTGGATGTGGGATATCATTTTTTTCGCAAGCATCAACCATAGCAAAAGTAGCATCATTCACATATTCCTGGATAGTATAATTTACGCTACTGCCACTATTTGCTGATCGGGTGCCATCGTAATCAACTCCCAAGCCACCACCAACATCAACAAAATCAAGCTCAAAGCCCATCTTATAAATCTGTACAAAAAACTGAGCAGCCTCGCGAAGAGCAATTTTTATCCTTCGGATTTTATTAATCTGGCTTCCGATATGAAAATGCACCAAGCGAAGAGTATCCTGCATTTTATTACGCTCCAGGAAATCAAGTGCTTCGAGCAACTCACTCGAAGTTAAACCAAATTTACTCACATCTCCACCCGAATCTTCCCATTTGCCACTTCCTGAGCTGGCAAGTTTGACCCTAATTCCGATATTTGGTTTCACTTTCAAGCGTTTGGCAACGCGCGTAATCAAACGCAATTCATTTAGTTTCTCAACAATGATAAAAATGGTTCGTCCCATTTTTTGAGCGAGTAAAGCCAGTTCGATATAATCTTCGTCTTTATAGCCATTACAGATAATCAACGAATCATTATCTGTATTTATACCAATAACCGTATGAAGTTCTGGCTTTGAGCCCGCTTCCAATCCGATATTAAACTTCTTACCATGGCTCACAATTTCTTCAACGACAGGGCGCATCTGATTGACCTTAATAGGATAAACCAAAAAATTTTGCCCCTTGTAGTCGTATTCTTTTGCAGCAACTCTAAAACACGATTCCATCTGTTCAATACGTGAGTCAAGAATATCCGGAAAACGCAGTAAAACAGGACATGCAACATCCCGAAGTTGCAGCTCGTCGATCAATTCTTTCAAATCTACTCCTGCTGCATCACTTTTGGGTGTTACAGTTACGTTTCCTTTATCATTAATAGAAAAATAATTGATTCCCCAGCCATTGATATTGTACAATTCTGCCGAGTCCTCGATGCGCCATTTTCTCATAGAGCTATTTTAATTCAAGCATTTAGATATTAAGGTATTAGTCGCACATGCTTAGGCTATAAGCGTGTGTTTTGCAAAACTAAGTAAACATTCTACATATTAGGCACACTTAAGAAACTAATTTGAGTTTCTATCACTAATTAATTCAATCTGCTGTGACTTGAGGTTAGAAATTTATTCTGATTGTTAGGTATTGTTGAAAAAGATTTTTGATGCCAATATATCCCTTGCAGTAATATTTCTTTGAATACTTTAGCATAACTTTCCGTAAATTCTGAATAGTTTAGTAGCTTAGCGCAAAATTGCAAAGTCCAAATCATATTAATAAGTTTTCCTGATGCAAATCCTGATAGATAGTGGTGGTTCAAAATCGGATTGGATGTTAAGAAAAAATGATAGGTGGATGCCTGTTATCAGGTTAGATGGCTATAATCCGTGGCAACATCCGAATGAACGACTATTAGAAATTATCCAGAATTTACTAAAAACAAATCCGGAAGCCAAACATGCCTCACAAATTATTTATTATGGTGCCGGCTGTGCAGACGAAGCAAAAAAAGAAGCCATTTACAGCACTTTTATTAGTTTTTTTAGCCAGGCAAAAATTTCAGTGTACAGCGACTTAATGGCAGCTGCTCATGCACTTTTTGGCGATAAAGCCGGTATTGCTTGTATTTTAGGAACAGGATCAAGCTCAGGGCTTTACGATGGCAAACAAATCATGGCCACTACCCCATCCTTGGGTTATCTGCTTGGTGATGAAGGAAGTGGAGCATACCTCGGAAAAACAATCGCACAAAACTATTTCAAAAATCTTATGCCAAAAGATTTAAGACAAAAATTTGCTGATGACTACCCGCTAAGCCTAAGCGCGTTTTTGAACTCCGTTTACAAACAAAACAGCAACGCAGCTTATCTGGCCAATTTCGCTTTTTTTGCTGCCAAAAATGACAACCATTGGTGGGTTAAAAAATTAGTTCTTGATTCCTTCCGTGAATATATTCAGTACAACATCAAATATTTTACTGATTATAAACAATATAGCATAGGTTTCATTGGAGCTGTCGCCTTTCAATTTCAGGAAATACTTCGGGAAGCACTTAACAATGAGGAACTTGTTGCCGCAAAAATCCTAAAAAGTCCGGCTGAAGCATTGATGAACTATCACGGAAGTATTTTTAGAAAAAAATTATGAGTTCAATGCTTCATTTTTTTTTGCACATAGTTTAACAAGCTAGTAAAATCATCATTTCTAAACCATTTATATTCAGTGTTTCTACGTAACCAGGTAAATTGTCGTTTGGCATACTGACGGGTGTTTGTTTTGATTTTTTCCATAGCTTCATTCAAGCTCATATCACCCTCAAAATAGGCAAAAAGCTCTTTGTAACCCACAGTATTTAAAGCATTTAGATTACGATATGTAGCAAGGCTTTTTGCTTCTGCAATCAGTCCCTCGCTCACCATTTTTTCTACCCTCATATTTATACGGTTATGCAATTGTTGCCGGTCCACGTCGATGGCTGTCCAAACAACTTCAAAGGAACGTGGCACCGTTTGTCGCTTTCGGTAAAAGCTAAATGGCCTTCCTGTTTGCCACATTACTTCCAAAGCCCTTTGCAACCTTCGTGGATTATTTATATCCACAACGTCATAATAATCAGGATCGTGTTTTTTAACTTCATCTTGTAAGGCTTTTATTCCCTGATTAACAATAAATTGATTTACTCGCTCCCTGATTTCGGGACTTGTTTCAGGAATATTATCCAAACCCCGGCAAACTGCATCCAAATAGAGTCCTGTGCCACCCGTGAGAATTACAACGGGATATTTAGTGAATAAATGGTTAAGCAAATGCAGCGCTTCCTGCTCATATCGTGCTACATCGTAGTTTTGTTTTATTGAAATGTGTTGGATCAGGTGATGTTTTACACTTGCCAATTCCTCAGTAGTTGGCACAGCTGTTCCAATGCGCATCTCTTTGTAAATCTGTCTGCTATCAGCCGAAATAATTTCGGTTTTCAATGCCTGAGCCAGTTTTATCGCCATGGCCGTTTTTCCCGAAGCGGTAGGACCAGCCAGCACAACAAGGTATTTCTTTGTGTCAGGATTCACTGCCATTATTTATCTCTCCGGGCAAAGGTAAAACTTCAATTTGTTTGGGATTTTTTACCTCTTTTTGCACATTTAAACCAAGGCCTTGCGCAATAGTTTTCATGTAATTATATGCTTCCTCAAAATTATTGCCAATCACGCCATCGAGCACCGCATCGCGTATGGCCAGTTTTATTATTCCCACTTCCCTGCCAGGTTTCAATCCAAATGCCTCCATGATAATTTCCCCATTTACAGGAGGTTGCCAGTTCCTAATTTTGTCTTTTGCGTCAATTTCTTTTAGTTTTCGGCGCACTAACTGAAAATTTTCGCGATACTTTTTAACTTTATATTCATTTTTTGAAGTGATATCCGCGTCGCACAGCTGCATCAAAGCATCAATGTCATCACCAGCATCAAAAAGCAGCCTTCTCACGGCAGAATCTGTTACAATTTCCTGAGCCAGCACGATAGGTCGCAGATGAAGCAGAACAAGCTTTTGCACAAATTTCATTTTATCTCCAAGGGGCAATTTCAATTGCTTAAAAATTCCCGGAACCATTTTTGCGCCGCGAAACTCATGGCCATGAAAAGTCCAGCCCTGCTTAGGATCGAAGCGCTTTGTGGCAGGTTTAGCAATGTCGTGCAAGATGGCTGCCCAACGCAACCACAGGTCATCAGAATGCTTGGCAAGATTATCTAAAACTTCCAAAGTATGGTAAAAATTATCCTTATGCCCTTTGCCATTAACAACTTCAATGCCTTGAAGATTCGCAAATTGCGGAAAGAAAACCTGAAGTAAGCCGCTATCAAAAAGTAATTTAAATCCGGTGGATGGCTTTTTAGCTAAAATAATTTTGTTTAACTCATCCGTGATTCGCTCGATCGAAACAATTTTAAGCCTGTTCTTGTTACGTTTGATCGCTTCAAAAGATGCTTCCTCGATGGTAAAATTAAGTTGAGTAGCAAATCTTACCGCACGCATCATCCGTAGTGGATCGTCAGAGTATGTGATATCCGCATCAAGGGGAGTTTTAAGCACTTGCTTTTCAAGGTCTTTTTGGCCATCGAAAGGATCAATCAATGCACCAAAATTATTTTCATTTAAACTCACTGCCAATGCATTAACTGTAAAGTCGCGGCGGTTTAAATCCTCAGCCAATGTTCCGGGTCTCACGTCAGGTTTACGACTGTATAGTTTGTAGGATTCCTTTCGGGCTCCAACAAATTCTATCTCAAGGCCTCTGTGCCGCAACATAGCAGTACCAAATTGCCCGTAGAATTTGGCTTCGGTATTTTTTCCAATCGCCTTGGCAACTGCAGCGGCCAATTCTAAACCATTACCAACCACTACCACATCAATATCTTTGGATGGCCTTCCCAACAGCGCATCCCTCACAAAGCCACCAACCACATAAACTTGAAGATTCGTTGATTTTGAAACATCACGAATGATCTCGAAAACCGGTAACTTAAGTTGCTGTGTAATTTTTGTCATTTCGGCTGCAAATTTAAGGGATATTCATGAGCTCTGAACCCACTTTATTTGTCTGTTGCATCCACTTGTGGCATAGCTGTCAAAATTATAAAACGGATTCTTTGGCTTGCAATATTTCAGCAACAATCATTTTTTACTTTAGACCGCTTCTAAATTAAGTCAAAGAGCAGTTGGGATGCATTAAATCTCCTAATTTTGCATAGACTTAAAACGATTGCGATACTTGCAACAACATTTACAAACTTTACTTCTTTGCCAGAAAATAACTTCAAAAATTAATAATCATGTCAACAACAACATCAGCCATGCCAGCTGAAATTTCAGAAAAAAAGTTTAACGAACTTATTAATGCTGAGGATGTATCATACATCATGGAACGCTACCATTATAACGATGATATCAAGCATAATATCCTGATTGAGAATTTGTTGCCATCAGGTCTTTTAGCCCGATTACACAATAGTTATCCACAGCATTCCGGCATCATGGAATCAACAGCATTCATATTTACCGGAAAAGAACGCTATTCAGGTTTGAAAGGCTTTCGCGAAATTGTTTCGGTACTCAACGACAATGGCATCGACATCGGATATATTGAGCAGCGCGAACTGTTTATTAAGGTGTATCGTTTTCTGGCAACAAAACATGTTTTAAATAAGATTAACTGGAAAAACTTTTCTAAAGATTCACTTTTTCAATTGGTTTTCCCTCAGCCGGGAATGATCAATCCTGAACTTTTTGAAGCCTATCAAAAAGCTGATAATGAAGTAGCTAAAGAAAATCTCATTACGGATTACATCAAACAAACTAATCCACACGATGGTAAACAGCTGCTCAACAAACCCTGGTATGAACACGAAGATGGAGAGCTTGAAATATTAAAAGGAAGTCAGCATAAATACCCTCATGTTCAGCTTATTTTTGATGCGAGTACACAAAACTGTTTTTCATTCTGTACCTATTGCTTCAGGCATGCACAGGTGCGAGGCGACGAAGATATGTTCGTTCAAAAGGATATCAATCAGGTTGTTGAGTACTTGCGTGAGCATAAAGAGGTGACCGACATCCTGATCACCGGTGGAGATGCCGGATACATAACTTACGATCGGCTGGAAGCTTATATGCTGCCAGTAATTGAAGATCCTGAATTGATTCACATTAAAACATTGCGACTTGGAACCCGTGTACTTACTTTCCATCCCGAAATGATCTTGAGCAGCGATTACGACAAGTTTTTGAAACTTTTTAAAAAACTTAACGACAATGGTTTGCAAGTAGTTTTGATGTCGCATTTCTCAACGCCACGCGAAGTATTAAATCCTTCGACTATTGCAGCCATCCGCAGGCTCAAAAATCATGGGGTAGCAATTAAAAGTCAAAGTCCGGTGATGCATCATATCAGTCTTTTCTCAGATGAAAATGGTGTGATCGACATCGATAAATCCGCTCAAAACTGGATTGACCTGGGTAATGTACTTGCAACCCTTTCCGTTGGTTTCCATTCCATGTATTGCGCACGTCCTACTGGTGAACATCATTACTTTACAGTACCTTTAACCATTATTAATCAAATATTTAGCAAAGTTTATCGTTCGCTGCCTTCTATAGCCCGACCTTCGCGTTATATCACCATGACCTCATCAGCCGGGAAAGTTTCGATGTTGGGCGAAGTAATGGTAAATGGAGAAAAAGCCTTTGCACTCAAGTTTAACGAAAGCCGTAACATGGAGTGGATGGATAAGGTTTTCCTTACAAAATATGATGAAAACGAGAATACCATCGCTAAGCTTAAACCCTTGTTTGGCGATAAACATTTCTTCGAAGACGAATTGGATAAAATTGAGTTAAGCCTTGACGCGGCATTACGAGAAAAATTGGATGCTTAATCCAAATTTGAAATCATAATGTTATGATTAATAAAATATTAACAAGCGTTGAAGAAGCAGTTCACGGCATCTTTGACGGTGCTACCATCATGATTAGCGGTTTTGGTGAAGCCGGCAGCCCAATTGAACTGATTCATGCCCTCATCGATCAGGGAGCAAAAAACCTTACCATTGTTAGCAACAATACAGGAAGCGGAGAAGTAGGCCTGGCAGCGTTAATAGCACATAAAAGGGTAAAAAAAATGATCTGCTCTTTTCCAAGAACCGCCAATTCCACTGTTTTTCCTGAATTATATAAAAAAGGAGAGATCGAGCTGGAAATCGTTCCACAGGGCACGTTGGCCGAAAGAATTCGCGCTGGCGGTGCTGGTATTCCGGCTTTTTATACCCCTACTTCTGTTGGAACGCCTTTGGCCGAACAAAAGGAAAGCAGAACCTTTGAGGGTGTTACCTATGTGATGGAACACGCCATCAAAGCCGATTTTGCTTTGGTTAAAGCCTTAAAAGCCGATCGTTACGGAAATCTTATTTACAACAAAACAGCCCGCAATTTTGGTCCCATTATGTGTACTGCTGCTAAAACTACTATCGTTCAAACTGAACAAACCGTTGATTTGGGAGCCCTTGATCCAGAATGTGTTGTAACACCAGGAATTTTTGTGCAGCGTGTAGTTCAGATCGAAAACCCGGCGCAGGAATCAAAACTTGTTGCAGAGAACAGGAGGTATCCATGGTAGAAAATAAAATCATCGAAGGATGGGATGTCAATCAAATGGCACAAAAAGTTGCCCTTGATATTCCTGATGGCTCTTACGTCAATCTGGGCATCGGCATTCCCGAAAAAGTAGCTGCTTTTGTTCCTGAAGGCCGCGAATTAATTTACCATACCGAAAATGGCCTACTTGGAATGGGGCCAGTTCCGGTGGCTGGCAAAGAGGATCCCGAACTTATCAATGCCGGTAAAAAGGCCGTGACAGCAATTCCGGGAGCCTGCTATTTTCATCATGCTGACAGCTTCACGATGATCAGAGGCAAGCACATCGATGTTTGTGTTTTAGGAGCTTTACAAGTTGCCGAAAATGGTGATTTGGCAAACTGGTCAACCGGAGAGCCGGGTGCCATTCCCGCTGTTGGTGGTGCAATGGACTTGGTGGCTGGCGTAAAAACCATTTATGTAATCACAAAACACAACACCAAAACCGGTGAAGCAAAGATCGTTAAACAATGTAGTTATCCTCTTACAGGCAAAGCAGTTGTAAACCGTCTTTACACAAACCTTGCAATTCTCGACATAACAGATCAAGGATTAAAAGTGATAGAGATGGCTCCAGGTGTCAGTTTTGATTATTTACAAGCTGTAACAGAAGCCAAACTGATAGCTTAGCTCGCAGAAAAACATTTAAATTTCAAATTGATTTTTCATGAAATCTTACCCAAAAAGCGATGCCCTCTACCAAAAAGCCGTTGAGCTGATTCCGGGCGGAGTGAGCAGAAATACTGTTTTTCATAAGCCACACCCACATTACGTCGCCGAAGCAAAAGGCTGTTATGTGAAAGATGTGGACGGTGTGCAACGCATCGACTTTGCCAATAATATGGCCTCGTTGATTCATGGCCATGCACATCCTGCCATCGTGGAAGCTGTGATAGAGCAATTGCAAAAAGGAACGGCTTACACATTGGCTACCGAGGCGGAAGTAAAACTAGCTGAAGAACTTCACAAACGTGCGCCCGGATTTGAAAAAATTCGTTTTGTAAACAGTGGTACAGAAGCTGTTATGGCTATGATAAAAGCTTCCAGAGCCTTCACCGGAAAACCTAAAATTGCTAAAGCCGAAGGTGCTTACCATGGTACCTACGATTTTGCGGAAGTGAGTCAAACTTCAAATCCATTCAATTGGGGCGACATAAGCAGCCCCAACAGTGTGCCCTTAGCCGAAGGTACTCCGCAGGAAGTTTTGGATAACGTTATCATTTTCCCCTACAATGATATCGAACGTGCTTTGGCAATTCTCGACAATCATGCAGATGAAATTGCGTGTATCATCATAGATCCTGTTCCACACCGCGTAGGCTTGCTCGAGGGCACACATGAGTTTGTTGAAGCATTATACGATTGGTCTCGCCGCAACAGCTCTCTGCTTGTATTTGACGAAGTAGTAACATTTAGGGTTAATTACGGTGGAGCACAGGAAAAATATCGTGTAAAACCTGACCTCACTGCATTGGGCAAAATTATTGGCGGCGGTTTTCCTGTTGGCGCCTTAGCCGGCAGATCGGATATTATGGAGGTGCTTGATCCGCGCCAGGCTAAACTCAGGTTTCCTCATTCAGGAACGTTTTCTGCCAATCCTATTACCATGACAGCCGGACGTGTTGCAATGGAATTATTTGATCAACAAGCTGTTGACGATTTGAATAATCTTACCAAAATAGCCATTATTCAAATTGAGAATGCCATCAGATTGGCTGACGTACCCATTTCTATAACAGGAGCTGGCTCGATGTTTAGGCTGCATTTCAGGCAGGTACCGCCACAAACCTACCGCGAAGCCTATCAGCGTCCTGCTGTGTATGCTGTTATAAATGAACTACTTGATTATCTTTTCTACAAAGAAAAGCTGATTATGATCAATACTTGTGCTTGTATGTTTTCAACAGCCCTTACGCAGAAGGAAGTTGACCGCTTGTCGCAAGCTCTGCTCAATGGTTTCCGTTATATCCGTCCACGTCTTGAGGAATTATATACTCAAAATGTGAGCTTTCCATAATAATTAAAAACTAAGCTCTACTCATGACCAAAGAAGTATTTATTTGTGATGCTGTGCGCACTCCGGTAGGAAGATATGCTGGTGGCCTGGCAAGTGTTCGTCCAGATGATTTGGCTGCGCTTACGCTTAAAGCTTTACTTAAACGCAACCCTGGCATCAAGCCCGAAGCTATTGATGATGTGATGTTAGGCTGTGCCAATCAGGCAGGAGAAGATAATCGTAATGTAGCCCGCATGGCTTTGCTTGTTGCTGGTTTGCCTGATTCAGTTCCGGGCATGACAATCAACAGGTTATGTGGCTCAGGAATGGATGCTGTTGGAACAGCCGCCAGAGCTATTAAGGCTGGTGAAGCAGATCTTATCTTTGCTGGCGGTGTAGAAAGTATGTCGCGGGCTCCATTCGTGATGGGAAAATCAGAAACAGCGTTTGGACGTGCTCCAGAGCTGTTTGACACTACACTCGGATGGCGTTTTATCAACCCCGAACTGGATAAAATTTACGGCACGGATTCGATGATGCAAACTGCTGAAAATATTGCTGATATGCTGAATATCAGTAGAGAAGATCAGGATGCTTTTGCTTTTAGAAGTCAGCAAAAAGCAGCAGATGCACAACAATATGGTCTTTACGAAGATGAAATCATTGATGTAGTGATTCCTCAACGAAAAGGAGAACCAATAGTTATCACTACGGATGAACATCCACGATTATCAAGTATTGAAAAGCTTGCAAACCTCAGAGTGCTAACACGCAAAGACGGAACGATTACAGCCGGAAATGCCTCCGGCATCAATGATGGCGCTGCAGCCCTTATCATTGCATCAGCGGAGGCCGTTAAGCGTTTTAATTTAAATCCTATCGCCCGTATTTCTGGTATGTCGGTAGCTGGTGTACCCCCACGAATTATGGGTATGGGACCGGTTCCGGCTACAAAAAAATTACTTGCCCGGCTTGGCTTGTCACTTTCTGATTTTCAACTTTTAGAACTTAATGAAGCCTTCGCTGCACAAGCATTGGGCTGTTTGCGCCAACTTGAAATTCCTGACGATGACCCACGCGTAAACCCCTTGGGTGGAGCAATTGCATTAGGGCATCCGCTGGGTATGAGTGGTGCAAGACTTTTAACAACAGCAACTTATCAACTAAAACGCAACGATTTAAATAAAGCTTTATGCACCATGTGTATCGGCGTTGGACAAGGCATTGCAACAGTTATTGAATCAGTTTAACACGCATTTATAATTTTCACGCTGTTTTTTACATTATTTTCGTTTACTCAAACAACGAATTGAGTATGATATCTTACAACGAAATCTTTGAAAATAATAAAAAATGGGTAGCTGAAAAGAAAGCTTTCAATTCCGATTTTTTCGAAAAACTATCCGAAGGTCAAGATCCTGATTTTCTTTATATTGGATGCAGCGACAGCCGTGTAAGTGCAGAGGAATTGATGGGCGCTAAACCTGGCGATGTTTTCGTGCATCGCAACATCGCTAATATAGTCGGCAACAACGATCTGAATGTAATAAGTGTAATAAATTATGCTGTTGACTATTTAAAAGTTAAACACATTGTAGTTTGCGGACATTACTATTGCGGAGGTGTGAAGGCAGCCATGCAATCTAAAGATTTAGGAATCCTAAACCCCTGGCTGCGAAATATTCGCGATGTATATCGTTTTCATAAAACAGAACTCAACGCATTGGAGGAGGTTGATGCCCGTTATCGCAGGCTAATTGAACTAAATGTTGAAGAGCAATGCCTTAATGTTATTAAAACAGCTACTGTTCAAAGGTCTTATCTAAAGAACAGGTATCCTATAGTGCACGGATGGGTATTTGACATTCAAACTGGTAATTTAATCGATCTCAACATAGATTTTGAAGCACGCCTAAAAGAAATTCAAGAAGTGTATAGCCTTAGTGACGCTGGGAGTTTTAAAAGATAAAGCATGAATTATTTTTTTTTCTGTCAACTTCTTGACAAACCCTGTGAATATAACTAAATTTGTAGGCTAAGCCAGTTTGTCCCTGCAATTCAATGTCTTAAAACCAACCATATGACAAAGAATTACGCCTATTATTTTGATACAGAGACTTGTATCATGTATAAGTTTTATTTGGGTGATATAAGAATTGATGATATCACCTCCAGCTGGGATGATGCCATAAAACGCAAAATTATTCCTAATGAGACGATTGGATTTATTTTGGAGTACAGAAAAGCCAATTTTCTAATTCCAGTTAGTTTTTACAAACGCATTCCGGCCTACTATCTAAAACATCCTGAGATATTTAACGGCAAACGTATTGCCATACTAACAACAAATCCAAAAGTCATTTTCATTCCCTTATTGGTTGAAATTGAGGATCAGGGTTATCAGACGAAACCATTTAGTACAGAGGAAGCTGCAATAAGATGGATCAAAAAATTATGATAAAAATTAATTTTTTTCTCAAAAATTACGATCGTATTACTATTTGACTACCTTTGTCCGGTATTAATCTAATTATTATTTTCAATAAGCAACGTACCTGCCATCAAATTCCGAACTTATCCTTCAGATTTCATGCGATTTACAGTACTTATTGAGTTATTATTTATCTTTTATCTTTATTTACAATGAACATTTTTGTTGCAAAACTTAATTTCAAAACAACCAGCGAAGACCTTCAGGCTTTGTTTGAGCAATTTGGCACAGTAACTTCAGCCAAAGTAATTTTTGACAAACTCACAAACCGTTCTAAAGGTTACGGTTTCGTAGAAATGCCTGATGATGAGCAAGGCTATGCTGCTATCAATGATCTCAACGAAACCGAAGTTGAGGGTAATACAATCGTAGTTAAAAAGGCTCGTCCTAAAACTGACAATCCCGGTGGTGGCGGTGGCGGCTACCAACGTCGTGAAGGTGGTGGTGGCGGTGGCTATCAGCGTCGCGAAGGCGGCAGTGGTGGCGGTGGCTATCAGCGTCGCGAAGGCGGATTTAACAAACGCAACGACGGCGATGGTGGTTATGGCAACCGCTACTAAACAGATATTTATCTTTCCCAGACGGCCAATGGCCGTCTTTTTTTTGCTCGAAGGCAAAATTATCATGCAATTTTATTAATTTTGCAGCCGCAATTTGGTCTCGTAGCTCAGCTGGATAGAGCAGCAGCCTTCTAAGCTGCGGGTCGAAGGTTCGAGTCCTTCCGGGATCACTAAAAACAAAAACCGAGGTAATCGTTACCCCGGTTTTTTTGTTTTATTTAACTTAATCCCAATACTTTAAATAATTCACAGAAAAGAATAATATTGCTTAGAAAAACATTTTTATTGCTATTTTGATACCTTTTCTACACGATTTTGCTCCCATCTTTCTTTAATTCAATTTTTGGGAGCGTAAAATCAAGCTTTTCGTGAAATAATTGCGTTACCCTGTAAACAGCATTTTCATTTGACAAAACAACCCGAATTATAGTAAATAACTAACATCAGCAGGACAACTAATTTCTTCCGGTTCTTTTCCATAACTAAACAATCGCATCGAACGGACACCTTTGAGCATCAACTCATTTCCATTCATTTCGAGCAAGCTTGTTTCCCGCAATCCCACAACTTTCATTTCCGGATTTATTACCAAAAATTCATTAATACGTTGCTCGCGAGTTTCACCTCCAAGACCTTCAGGGTTTGCATCAAGGTAATGTGGATTGATCTGGAAAGGAATCAAGTTGAGGCAATTAAAACTTTCCGGCTCAAAAATTGGCATGTCATTAGTTGTACGTAAGGTTGGGCAGGCAACATTCGACCCTGCACTCCAACCCATATAAGGCATTCCTTGCAAGGCCCTTTCGCGAATGGCATTCATTATTCCAGATTTTTGCATTTGGGCTACCAAATGAAAAGTATTTCCACCTCCAACAGCCACACAATCAGCTTGTTGTACTGCTTTTATGGGATCAGCCTCATGATGGATGGACGATAGCTCAAAACCGAGCGCATTAAAAACTTTTTTTACACGCACTTCATAAGCATTATAGGACGCTTCGAGGCCTTGGTCGGATAAATTTACTCCTGCATAGGGTACAAAAAGCACAGATTTTAGGTTGTGCCTTTTCATGAAATCACTGATGTAAGCTTGTGGCCATCCAAGATAGGCTTCACCGGCGTTTGTGGAATTGCTGATCAATAAAAGCTTCATAAAATCATTTTTGTTTTAGTGAGATAGAGTTAGCGAACCAAAAATACACAAAAGCCACGAAACAGACAAAAGTTATAAAGCCATGATAACAGCGTTTCCTGATCAGGAGTTATAGGTCTTGCGATAGTTCTTGATAAAAGTTTTAAAGGTCTTATTAGCAGGAACATATTGACTTACAAGCTGTGATAAGTCTTTATTTTCAGCATGTTGAGCATCAAAGGCGGCAAAAAAACGTGCTGCACTTTCCAAAAATGATTCAAATTGTCCTTCGGCAGGTTGCTGATGCACAAAGAGATCGAAATATAAGATTGCGGCTGTATGATCTTCATTTTTAATGAAATATTCCACCGCCAGTGAAGTTAACACGGGATTTTGCTGTTCTTTCAGGAATGCAAACATATCCTGATGTGGATTTCCAAGAGCAGATAAATCCATGCTTTTCACCGCTTCATCAAGTTTAAGGTAGTCTGAAATAGCAGCATCAAATCCCTTTGAATACATGGTATTCAGCACTTCCTGGTAAGCATCCCAATAAATAAATGTTTCCTCAAAACTTTGCTCATATTCCTCCAACCTACTGGTAGCAATACCGCAGCCCCGGTTTTTATCTACCAGCTCACGAGCCTGCATGGTTAATTGTTTCAAATCGTGAACACGTCCGAATCTTAGCGCGCGACTAGCTTCAAGCATGATCTGATCATATTTAATTTGCTCATTCATGCAAATACGCTCTATAATATTATCATCCAAGCGCCTAAATTCATCTCTGATGTCGGGATCATTATTAAGTTGAAAAGATACTGTTGTTTCGCTGGCTTCATCATAAATCTCCCAGGCTTTATCCAACTCATTTGCCCAAACAGACTGGTTGGCACTTCTTATTCTTTCTATGATAAGCTTTTTTGCCAGATCAACATTTTCCCCTTGATTTTCTGATCCTGCAACATCAATCTGATTGGCTTTAGTAAGCGTTTTTAATGCTTCGGATGTTGCACCAGACTGAGCTGCATCAAGCCCCGTTGCATACAATTCATCACGTTGCATGGCCTTAAGTCCTTGCCTTTGCCTGTCGAGTGCCACCCTATTTAATGCCAAATCAGGCTGACTATTATAATAGCTTTCCGCCTCTTCTGTTAAAATGTAAGCCTGTTGGATATTTCCCTGCTGAAAATTTTGTGCAATCTGATCAGTAAGTGTATTAAGATATTGTTGACTTAAAACAGTAATTCGTTGCAGCAAAGCCTCTTGTAAAATCCTATTATCAAATATCCGAGCTGTTTGTAATGCTTTTCGCAAATCTTGAATTGCTGTTAGTGGCTCTATACTTGCCTTCTGCTCAGCAACTTGTTGATAAGCATCAATTAGTTGTGCCGAGGCAAGTCTGATGTCATCGTCAGGAATTTTTTGAAAAGATTGCTCGTAAAAGACAAGAGATTTTAAATAATAATTGTCTGCCATTTCACTATTCTTAGCTTCCAAAGCTTTAATATTTACCTTAAAAAAAGCTTCCAAAACACCTTTACGTGCATCAGCCAAAAGCTCGTTCAATCGTTGTCGTTCTGCTGGATATTTAAGCGCTAATTCGCTAATATAGATTGAGTTTAAAAGTGAATGTGCGGTAGCATAATCCTGTTTGACGTATAGCTTATTCGCCTCATACAACAGTTGTTCGACCAATTTTTGCTTCAAGTCAGGAACTGGTTTTTCAACTTCTATCCTGTCGAGCATACCCATAAACGGTTCGTCCGCATGCAAAACTGCCAAAAACTGATACCCCTCATGATCCCTAAAATCCACCTTCAACGACTGATTGTATGCTTCATTCAACGAGTTGGAATAAGCCACAGCAAATGATGATAAATCAAAGCTCTTATCTTCCCGGATTGATTGCTCCAACAAAGTTTGATAGCGCAACATTTTTCTTTGAATTCCATCGTAGTATATGCGCCATTTTGCAATACTATCAGGCTCAAGAACCTGTTCAAAGTTTGGAATACTGGGTGTAATACTAAGAATTGCTTTTCTGTTTATATCCCAGGCAATAAACAAAGCAGTGAGATTGTGATCGGGTTCCGGGCTTTTTAATAAATCCTGAAACAAATGAGCAGAAGCATAAAATCGATTAACTAATTGCACGCGTTTTTCAATTTGGATTTTCTTGCTTTCCGAAAAATCAAATCCACTCACTTCAGTATTAACTATTTTCTGATCAGGCGCATACAAATCTACATGACTGACTTGAATCCATTCGTTAACATGCTTTGAAAGCTGCTGATCAAAGTTTCGTTTCCACTCATTTCCCGAACTGCTGCGCAGCACAAAACTACCCTTAATCACATCGGGATAAACGATATCATCCACGTGCATACCGCGATATACAAGCTGCTGTTTGGCAAAAACCTCATCGCTTTTCAAGCTGATTAAACTGGTGCGATAAGCAGTGCCTTCAAGTTTTAGGTTTCCCTGAAAATACCATGTAGCAGGCTTGAGTGGCTCTCCCTTTTGCTGATCATTTATCACACTGTAATAGATCCACTGCTGATTACGTGATACATGGCGTGGTGAATCTGACAAATCAAGCACAAGGGTCTTTTTAATAGGATATAGCTGTTGTGCATCCAATTTGAGCAGCAAGGAAAACGAAATCACTAAAAAAGTTATGGTTCGGGGCAATAACATAGCTTGCAAATTTAGAGAAATTTCAATGCTTAACAGAATCGCTTCCAAACGAGAGGCATAAAAAAAGTTGCCGAAATACTTCGGCAACTTGCTTAAAATTCAGGTCAACAAAGATTTTAAATTTCTTCTGTTGCAACAACTTTGGCTAACAGGTCAGCATAAGGAATCACAAGCAATTGTTTGCCTTCAAATTCCACCTCAGAACCTGAATACTTTTTGAATAATACTACATCGCCAATGCTGATCGCCGGATTTTCGATTGAACCAATAGCCAAAACTTTGGCAGTTTGTGGCTTTTCTTTGGCAGTATCAGGAATAATCAAACCCGATGCGGTACGCTGCTCGCCTTTATCCTCAGTCATATCAAGGATAACTTGTTCGTTTAAAGGTTGTAACTCTTTCATATTGATATATTTAAATTAGTTATTTGATTGAATTCCCAGTAATCTGTTGATTTTCGCTTTGTCAAAACCTATAATAATTTCACCATTGATATCTGTTTGAGGTACGCCTTGTTGTCCACTGCGACGAACCATTTGCTCAGCAGCACTTTGGTTTTTACTTACATCAATGTCAGTAAAACGAATATTATGTGTTTTAAAGTAAGATTTTAAGGTATTACACCAACTACAACTTGGTGTTGAGTAAACAGTTACTCGCTTTTGTGGCACTTCTCCTTCCTTAGAAGCAGCATTGAATAAGGATTCTTCGAAAAGAGCAATGTAATAAGCAGGATCATTACATCCTTTCACTATGTTTACATACTTATCTCCTTCAAAAACAAGCAGGGATGGTGCACTTTTCACCTGGTATCTTTCATGAATATCACGCACCCGATTCACATCGGCTATCAATACATTTACATCATTCAATTTTTCTGTGGCTTGCCTAAGGTTTGCCAAACTACAGTCACTTGATTCATTACCAGCTTTATAAAGCAACACGTAATTTTTCCTGTCTGGTTTAAAAGCCGCACGCATCACTTCGTGGTTTTCTATGTTTTGTATCGCCATGGTTTGATTTTTTAAAAGAAGCGATGGATCAATTTATGTGCCATCAGGCAGATTTTGGTGTTTTGGCGTGCCATTTTTACACAGCTGACAGAATTGCAGCATTAGTAAAGCAGCGGAATCAATCGCCAGCTTGACTGCATGTATTTTTTATAACCTTCAAAATGTTTAACCAAATGTGATTCTTCATAATTCAATTTAAAAATGAGATTCACCAATAGAATCAGCAATACGATCAGCCGTAAATGACTGTATTGTTCCATTACTAAAGCTCCAACAACCAATAGCTGAGCCAAATACATTGGATGGCGAATCACTGAATATACGCCATGCGTAACCAGCCGCCCATTTTGTTTTGGCACTGGTGTAACGTTAATATTTGACGGATTCATCTGCCAAATGGCAATTACTCCAAGCAGCAATCCTGCCAGCTCAATCCCCAAAAATAAAGGATAATCAGCAATCCAAGGCCCGCTAAAAAACAGATAGAACAAACTGGAAAGCTGCACAACTACGAAAAAACGCGCTAAAAATGGTCCTTCAAACATAAGCAAAATTAAAATGACTCCCGGTTGGCCTGCCTCCTTAAAAACAGACCGTATAATGCAAGTAGTGAGTTTTATTACCGGGAGTCGGTGCAAAGTTAATTTAATTTTCCTTTAACAAAGATTGTGTGAATTAGTTCTAAACAGTTCTTTATCATTGTAGAAAAAAGTACTGAGGGTTACTTACACTTAGGAAATGAGCAAAAACATGCTGATATTTGTTAAATCGTTGTTTGTAAATGATAACTTATGGAACTACACCTTGCAATAAAAAAAGTCCTGCAACAGCAATCAAAACCGATGACCGTGAAAGAAATCACTGATGCCATAAATGATCAGGGATTGTGCATGCGTCGCAACGGCTCGGCAATATGCGATTTTCAGGTTCACAGCAGAAGCTACAACAAACAAGAATTATTCACACACAAAGGCAAGATGGTAAGTTTAAAGTCGTCTCGAAAAAATAACCATTGATTATCCGGGTCGTGCTTAATCCTTTATCATCACTTCAAATCCCATCTCATCAAAATGCTCACGACCCTGCCTGTCAGTTACACGCACCTTGAAGATATTGGTTCCAAGTGGCAGTTGGGTATTGCCTCTTACTTTCCATAAATGATAACAATTTGAAGGATTTGAAGGCCGCGCACCTGATCCAGGTTTTAATGTCTCTGTATCTGAGCGATATCGCAGAGCGGCAATGTAAGGATCTTGCTCGACGACGTAACGCATATTTTTCCATTCTTCTTCATCATTATAGCGATAACTTACCTGACAATTTTCGCTGCCTTCGAAGAAATTGACATAAAACTCTCCATTGAATCTACTATGCTGTGGAACCAATTTTGGTCCGTAGATGCGCATCTTATGATTCTCAGCCTTACCATAAACTTTATAATCGTAGGAGTATTTATTTCCTTCAAAATGCAGCTTCACATATCCTTTTGGTGTGCCATCACGCATCACAGCATCCGGCACACCATTTTTGTCAAACTCTCCCGACCACCAATCGCCCGATATCGTACCGATGTTGTAATGATGATGTGCAACAGCTCCATTCCAGTCCTCGCTGGCATCAAAAAAATGATGCCGCTGCGTATGGGTATGCCCCGACATAGAAAAGGTATATTTACGATCGCTCAAAAGATTAAAAAGCCTTTGTCGCTGCGATTGGATAAATGTTTCGCCATATTGTTTTTCAAAAAAGAGCGGTATATGCATCAAAAGCACAATTAGTGCGTCCTGTGGGACATATTTCAGATCGTTCTCAACAAATTCAAATTGCTGTTCTGTGAGCCCACCGGTATAAAACCGATCATTGTAGTCATATGGATAGTAAATATTATCCAGCACAATAAAATGCACTTTTCCGTGACTAAAAGCATAGGTTGAAGGGCCAAAATGCTCTTCGAAAGTTTCATCAGAAAGCGCATGTGTGGTGGCATCATAATTCATGTCGTGATTGCCCAAAACATTAAACCAGGGCAAACCAATTTGGCTTGTAGCATTTGTAAGTGGCTCAAATAAATCCAACCTGTCTCCGACCAAATCGCCCAGTGTAAATCCAAAAGCAAATTGATCAGCGCCTTTTAATTCTTCAATAAATGACTTAGTATAATAGTCAATCTCTTGAAGCGCATAAGGTTGCGGATCGGAAAATACCAATACACTAAAATCCTCAGACACCACCTCCACTGGTATCAACGCAAAATTTATTTCAGCAGGCAAAGCTCCAGTTGGGGCAACGCCGGGGTACTTCATTTCAGGCGACCCTTCAGGTTTGTGTAAATAATAATATTGTGGAAGGTTCAATTCATTCGTCGGATAGTTGTAAGCAGCCGGTTTGATAACAAAAACTACTGCATCCTGCTTATCAATGTTCAAAACATATTTGCCCTGCTTATCGGTTAATACAACATCATGGCCATTGGATACCGCAACCGAAGGAATACCTTTTTCGCCCTCATCAAAGCTGTTATTCATGTTTTGATCCTCATAAACGCTTCCTTTTGCCGTAATATTTTGAGCAATAATACTTTGGATAGGAAAGACAAAAAGAAGAAGCATAAAAATCATGAACAACTTAACTATTTTTTTCATTTCGGGATAATTTTGGAGTAAAAGTTAAGTGCCAAAAATACGCGATTAGTATATTCTGAGTCAGAAATCGTCATTAAAACTATTTCAAAATTACGTTAAGACTTAGCGCACACATCCATTTTTGAAATGATTCAGGCTGGGTGCTCAATGACAATTAAGATGAATAATTTGAATCACGGAAAAAAATCACATTGAAGCTTTTATGCAAGCTATTGTTGCACTGTTTTGTGCAGCAATACATTTACTTATTGGGCCATTATAAATAAGTTTTCCACCATCGGAGCCAGCTTCCGGTCCCAAATCAATCAGCCAGTTGGCAGCTGTAATTACGCGCAAGTTATGTTCCACTACTATAACTGTATGACCTTCATTAACAAGCCGCTTAAATAATTTCAATAAAAGCTCAACGTCCTTAAAATGCAATCCCGAAGTTGGTTCATCAAAAATGTAAAGGGTTTTTTGTTTAGTTCCTTTCAGTAGTTCTTTGGCGAGCTTAAGTCGCTGAGATTCTCCACCTGAGAGGGTATTGGTCGTTTGCCCCAACCGAAGATAGCCCAAACCAACATCAGCCAAAACCTTCAATTTTTCAACAATTTTTTTTTGATCACCAAAATGAATCATTGCTTCCTGAACCTCCAAATCAAGCACTTCATGTATTGTTTTGTTGTTCCAACGTGGCAAAAGAACTTTAGGCTTAAAGCGTTTCCCTTCGCATACATCGCAGGTAATGTAAACATCTGAAAGAAAATCCAAACTCACCTTAACCTTACCCTGACCTTTACAATGCGGGCAGCTTCCTTCAGTATTATTTAAACTGAAATGCTGTTTTTTAAGCCCTAATGTTTTGCTTTCGTTCAACTGTGCAAATAAATTCCGAATAAGCTCATGTATTTCTGTGATGCTGGCAATTGTGCTCAAAACTGAACTGGAGATCTTTTCCTGATTAGTAATGACCAGCTGCTGCAAATCAGCAAAATCAATTGAACTGCAATTAATTGGTTTTCCAGCTTTAAATGAATCTGCAATCACATCAAAAGCCAGCGATGTTTTTCCGCTTCCTGAAACACCACTTATTGCAATCAGCTGAGATGTTGGTATTTCCAAGTCAAGACTTTGCAAATTATTGGCAACAGCAACTTTTATTCTCAATATCGGTTGAGCATTGTCAATACCGCAGCCAATAATGGTCAACTTTTGATTTAGATAAGCAGCAGTAAGTGATTCCTTAGTATGTAGAAAGTTGTTTAAACTTCCTGACGCAACAAGTTTTCCACCATAATGGCCAGCTCCGGGGCCTAATTCAATAATGTAATCTGCATTACGAATCACATCAGGATCGTGTTCCACAAAAACCATGGTATTGCCAAGTGCTTTAAGCTGATCGAGCACCCCGAGTAATTGCCTGGTATCGCGCGGATGAAGTCCAGTTGTAGGTTCGTCAATCACATAGGTAATTCCACAAAGGTCAGCTTCCAATTGACTGGCCATGCGAACCCTGCGTGATTCTCCTCCGGATAAACTTGCTGCAGGACGATCGGCGGAAAGGTAACTGAGTCCAAGCTGCGATAAAACTTTCAGCTTTTGCTGGATTTGTGCCTGCAGCTTTAAAACGACAGCTTTGTCGATACCAGCCATTTTTTCGGGAAGCTGTTCAAAAAAAGTCTGCGAAGCCTTTACGTTCAGAGCAGAAACCTCTGCTATTGAAAGTCCATCAATTTTTACAGCCAATACTTCTGGTTTTAGCCGAGCTCCCTTGCACGCAGGACATTTTTTTTCGCTGATAATTCCAGTAAAAGCTTCACCTCTTTTACCAAGCTTTTTGATTTGGTAATCCTCTTCCAGTAAATTTGCAAAACCCTTCCATTTCGTCCTTAGCTGGTGGCTTCCTTTTCTACCACCTCGATTAAACTGCCAGTCAACTTCAAAAACATCTTCACCGCTGCCATAAAATGCAATACTTACTGCCTTCGCATCCAACTGATTAAAAGGAATTTCAAAATCAATCCCTTTTAGCTTTCCAACGGCTTTCAAGGTTTGTACATATTGTCCATCAGATTCACCAAAAAAGCTACCTGGCTTTGTACCGTCCAAAGCACCTGCCGTGAGCGCCTTTTCAGGATGCGTAATAAACAGCTGTGGGTCAGCAAAAGTAACTCTTCCAAGTCCGTTACACCATTCACAAGCGGCCTTAGCATGATTAAAGGAAAACATAGCCGCAGGCATTTCATGAGGTGAATTATCTTTTGTTTTACCTATCCGCGAAAAAAGCAAACGATACGATTCGTAAATACCAGTCATGGTACCAACTGTTGAACGCTGATCATTGTGAAAGCTGTTTTGCCGGATAGCGATGGCCGGGCTAAAACCACTCCCCTCTTCCAATTGGGGTCGGCTAAGCTTGTTCATCATCCTTCTGGCATAAGAAGTATAGCTCTCCGTAAAACGATTGCGGCATGCTGTGTAGAGTGTATCAAAAGCCAAAGCACTTTTACCGCTGCCTGAAACACCAGTTATCACGGTAGTTTTTCCATGTGGAATACTTACATTCAGTTGCTTAAGGTTGTGCGTAGATACACCTTTTAGCTGAATAAATGACTCCTTATTGACTGATTTGCGCTTCGACTTAAAATCATCGCTACCTTGTGACATTATCCTACGCAAAGCCTTAGCCGTAAATGAATCAGGGTGATTAAGCAGTGCTGAAGGTTTACCACTAAAAATAAGTTCTCCCCCATTTTCACCTCCTGCCGGCCCAAGGTCGATAAGTTGATCTGCCTGTAGAATGACTGACGGATCATGTTCGATTACGATAACCGTATTCCCTTGATCAACAAGCTCATTCAAGGCATTGAGCAAAGCGGAAACATCAGCTTTGTGCAAACCCACTGTTGGTTCGTCGAGCAGATACAAGCCATGACCTTTTGTTGATTTATGCAATTCCGAAGCCAGCTTAACCCGTTGCGCCTCACCTCCGGAAAGCGTTGTAGAAGGCTGCCCCAGTTTGAGATAGCCAACTTCAAGGCGAATGATCTGATCAATAATTTTTGTTGCAGCAGCAATACCTTCAAAAAAGATTGAAGCTTCATCAAATGTCATTTCCAAAACTTCAAAAATATTCTTTCCCCTGAATTTTATTTGCAGGGTAGTATCATTAAAACGCTTTCCACCGCAGCTTTCGCAAGGAATCTCAACATCTCCCAAAAAATGCATTCCCAATTGTTCGCTTCCTGCACCGTTGCACTGTTCGCATCGGCCACCAGGCGTATTAAAAGAAAACTGTCCCTTCTTGAAATCCAACATCTTGGACTGAGGCTGTTCGGCAAACAGTGATCTTATCACTTCAAAAAGTCCGGTATAAGTAGCCGGATTGCTCCTTGGTGTGCGCCCAATTGGTGACTGATCCACTACAATAAGGCTGTCGATAGCCGAGCTTGAACCAAAAGCATCGCATCCAATGGCTTTATGCTGCCGGATACTTTTTGCCAAAACCTCATGAACAAGCGTCGATTTTCCGGCTCCTGAGAGACCCGTCACTACATTGAGTGCTCCCATGATGAAACGTGCCGCGATTTGCCTGAGATTATGCTGATGCGCACCCCGAATTTCAATAAACCCAATTCCCTTTCTTACATCTTGTTTCAGCTGAAAGGATTGCGAAAGTGCTTGTGCAGTAATGCTTTCGGGATATTTTTCAGGATGCTGCAAAAGCATTTCCGGCTTGCCTTCAAAAATAAGTTGTCCCCCATTATTACCGGCTTTCGGACCAATGTCAATCAAATAATCTGCAGCGCTGATGGTATCTTCATCGTGTTCGACAACTAAAACTGTGTTGCCATTATCCCGTAAGTCATTTAGTGCATTCAACAGCCTGTGATTGTCGTAAGGATGTAATCCCACTGAAGGCTCATCAAGCACATAAAGCACCCCCTGAAGCCCGCTGCCAATTTGGGCAGCCAGCCTGATGCGCTGGGCCTCGCCCCCCGAAAGTGAAGCTGCCCCGCGCGAAAGACTTAGGTAGCCCAGTCCCAGCATTTTAAGGTAATTAATACGCTTGAACGCTTTCTCCATAATAGCATCGAAAACAGCCTGTTGTTCAATTACATATCTGATTTCCATTAATCGCTTTTCGAGCGTTTCAATGGCAAGTCCAGATAAATCAGCAATAGTTGATCCAAACAGTTCAACAGCTAATGCCTCCTTGCTGAGACGCGTACCCGCACAAGTTTGGCAGGTGAAAGCACTGGCAAATCTCAAAATATTGTCATTTCTATCCCTCCTGAGAATATCTTCCATGATGGGAATCATACCTTTGTAAAAACCTTCCACACGCGGGCGTGCTGTGATGCCTTTCCATTTGAGGCGCGACTCCAGAGCATGTTTCCCAAAAAGCACTTTTACTTTTTCACTTCCGTAAAGAATGACTTTTCGCTGATCTTCGGTAAGCGCATGCCAGGGCGTTTCCACATCAAAGCCATGCGCCTTACAAACGGTATTAAGCGCATCTACAGTCACTTGCGAATAAACAATATAGCCTGCTGGGGTTGTAGGAACCAGCGCACCTTCGCGCAGGCTGAGTGAAGGATCTGCAATTAATTTGTTCAGGTCAATTTGCTCACGCACTCCCAGCCCTTTGCAATCCGGACAAGCACCATGATAACTATTAAACGAAAACAGGCTCGACAATTGGCGCGGTCTCTCTTGACCGCACTTTCTGCACGTTAATTGCTCAGTATCCTGAAAATTTTCGCCACAGCCAGCGCATACAGCCACACCCAACCGTGCAAAGAGCAACCTCAGATAATCATACAAGCCTGATAGTGTGCCAACAGTGCTATGTGGATTGGAGGCCGTTGCTCGTTGTTTTACCAGCAAAGCAGGCTGCAATCCGGCTACGGAAGCTACTTTGGGCTTCTCTAATTTTGCAGTGTACAGGCGCGAAAATGATGAAAAAGAACTCAAAAAACGTCTTTGGCTTTCTTTGAAAATCACATTATACGCCAAGGATGATTTCCCGGAACCCGAAACGCCAGTAATTACTGTGAGGCTCTGATGTGGTATGCTAACAGAAATATTTTTGAGGTTGTTTTCGGATGCCTCATTTACGACAAGGAATTTGCTGTTCAACGACTTATCTGACATATTTTATTGCAAGGCTTTACGTGCTTTTAAAATGAATTTTGCGCGATCCAACGGACTTACACCACGATAAGGGATGCTTTTACCCATTCCTTCGGGACATTCAGCATAAGCTTTGAATCGGCTTACAAATTTTCCTTTCCCACTTGTTAATGCCAATAGTTTTACACCATAATCCATAGCATTAGCCAGTGGAATAATTCCGGAAATTATACAATTGTCTCTCACCATTTCAGGTGAATCAAAAGTTGCACGCAGCTGTGTGAGGCTGCTGATAATTTTACCGAGATACATCTCAGAAGCTGTGATGGTATAACTTAGCATTGGCTCAAGCAATTTTGTGCCGGTTTGCTGTAAACCATTCATTAAAGCCAAAAACGTGGCGATGGTAAAATCTCCCGGTCTGGAATGCATCACATGATCTTCTCCGGCTATCAAGGTAATCTTTAAATCGGTGAGCTCCCAGCCCTGTAAACCTTGCTGGATTGCCCGGGGAATAGCACGTGCTATCTCATTTTGATATTTTGCTGCGATATCGTTCACGCTTACTTCGGAATGATAAATCACTCCACTTCCTTTAGCTCCGGGTTCAATTTTAAACCGTACCACCGCCCAACATGGTTTAGGCATGGTATAAGCATCAAAACCTTCACCTGCTATTAAGGGTGTTTCTTTGTAAATCACCTGTGCTTCGCTAAATTGTGCTTTGATTGAAAAGCGTTCGAGCAGGATGGCTTGTAGTATCTCCAGCTGCATCAAACCCATAATCCTGATATGTAAGGCACGCTCCTCCTTCAACCAAAGCAAATCAAGTGCAGGATCTTCATCATCAAGCTGTTGCAAGGCATTTACCAGAGCAGGATAATCCGCTTCCTGCTCCGGAAAAACCTGTAGTGTTAGCAAGGCCCTATGCAAGCTCACAGGCAAGTATTTTGCTTTGGGTTCACCCAGCCAGTCACCTGCTTTTACACCTGAAAGGCCCAACACAGCGCCAATATCCCCGGCAACCAATTCACCTGCATCTTCTTGTTTTTGTCCTTGTAGTTTCTTGATCTGACTAACTTTAGCCATGGTTTGTAATCCTGAAACAAAAACATTATCCCGATTTCGGAGCGTGCCTGCAAACAAACGAACACTGGCAATCCGGCCTAGCTTTTCGCTGTGCGCTACCTTAAAAACAAATCCTGAGAGCGGTTTTTCACTGTCAGCTTTGGCATTTGGCATCAGCTTCACAACCCAATTGAGCAAGTCGTCGATCCCCTGATCAAATTTTGCCGTACCGTAAAGAACCGGAAAAAGTTTACGATTTTTAAACTGCAAACCAAGCGCATTCAGCAGCATTTGATTACTTACAGGCTTACCTTGAAGAAAGGCTTGAAGCAAATTATCATCATTCGAAATGAGTTGATCTGCCATTGCAGAATCTGTTTCAAAATCAGCTTGAAAACTAAATACGTCATGTGGTTTTGCTTCAGGCGTGCCTTCTTTACTGACAGTTTGTAGCAAAAGCAGTTCGTGGCTCAGCGCAATTCTCATTTCTTCCTCCAGCTGAATCAAATCAACACCATCACGATCGATTTTATTCACAAATATTAGTACCGGCATATTAATTGCTTTGAGGGCTTCCCATAGCGTTTCGGTGTGCGACTGTATGCCTTCGGCAGCAGAAACCACCAGGATGGCAGCATCCATGGCAGGCAAAACCCTTTCCACCTCAGCCGAAAAATCAATATGGCCGGGTGTATCAATGATATTGATTTGCCTATCATTCCAGCTAAAAGAGGCAGAAGCCGCACGCACAGAAATACCCCTTTGCTTTTCTACCGGAAGCCAATCCGTTTGAGAAGTGCCTTTGTCAACGCTACCTAAATTTCGGATTACTCCTGCTTTAAAAAGCAATTGTTCTGTAATAGAAGTTTTGCCAGCATCTACGTGTGCCAATATGCCCAGATTGATGATCTTTGATGATTCTCCCATTTATTTGTACCTTGAACTGCAAAAGTAGCGGTTTAATTGGCTGCGAAAAAACACAATTGATTCGTTGGAAGCATAGAACCTGCTTATGAATAATTAATTTTTTTTCATTGTTGTCCGGTAGAATGATAATGTCGTCCCTACGGGATTTTTTCCAAATTTGTAAAACACTGGCTACCCATATTCATTTCAAGTCCCGTAGGGACGGTATTATTCCAACGATTGAGCGTTTTTATGTGAATTATACCGGACAACAATGATTTTTTTAACTAAATTTACAGTCCCTTCTTACAAGTTGTAATTTGCCAATTATGAAAAAGAAAATCTTAACGCTAAGTTTTATTCTGGGTTATCTGATTGCATTTGGGCAATGGGAATGGGTAAACCCGAGTCCTTTTGGTTGGAATTTGTATGCATTGCATTTTTTGAATGAATCGCATGGATTTGCTGGCGGCGAAAAAGGCAATTTGTATGTAACAACTGACAATGGAAATACCTGGGCATACATTAATACCGGATTGGATCAAAGCATCACCAAATTGCATTTCATCAATCCTGATACTGGATTTTTAAAAACCTACGAAGGCACTATATATCGTTCTACGGATGGCGGCAACAGCTGGGAAACCATTGATGTTCCTGAAGAAATTTATAATGACTTTGATTTTGTGAATGACAGCGCTGGTTTTATTTGCGGAAAAAACGGAAAACTGCTTAAAACTATTGATGCAGGAGTAAACTGGTCGCAATTGCTATTTAATTCACCTTATGATATTAACGCACTCCACTTCATTGATGAAAACACAGGATTCGCTGTGGGAGATTTACACCATGTGTATAAAACAACAAATGGTGGCTTACACTGGGAAATAATTTCAACAGATCCAATGCTCAATTTAATTGATGTCTTTTTTGTTTCGGAGCTTGTCGGGTACGCGTCAGGGAGTGATCACTTTGTTATGAAGACAATTGATGGCGGAGTTTCCTGGGATTTTATTATGAGCACGCACACTATTTCAAACCTATTTTTTACGGACGAAAACACGGGCTATGGAATCTCAGGAAATCAACTTCTTAAAACAACTAATGGAGCACTTTCCTGGAATACTGTTGTGATGGATGATGTGAGGGATTTTGTTTTTGTTGATGCGAACACTTTATTTGCTGTAGGATATAACGGTAGAATTTTAAAATCTGTTGATTCAGGCTCCACTTATACCAATTACAGCAATTCCTTTAGCAATCTTAACCTTCAGGATATTCAATTTGTTACTGAACAAGTAGGATACGTTATTGGATCAACGCCTAATCAGTCGAACAGCACTGAGATTTATAAAACGACAGATACAGGCCAATCATGGAATACTGTTTCATCAATACCACACAGACTACCTTCAAAGATGTTTTTCCCGTCTTTAAATCAAGGTTATATTTCATTCGCAAACGGATTGCTGTATAAAACGGTTGACGGGGGAATCACCTGGGATGAGCTTCAAACAGGCCATCAAGAAAGTATTACTGATTTACATTTCATCAATAATACCATTGGATTTATTTGTTTCGAAAATATCCCTTCTAAAATACTGCGCAGTCAAGACGAAGGAACAACATGGGATATAGTTTATGAATCTGATGACAGCCCCATACGAGCCTTACATTTTATCAACGAAAACACCGGTTTTGCATTAATCTCAAATGGCCGGATTTTAAGAACGGATGATGGAGGCAACGACTGGCAAGAATACTATGTTACAGAAAATGAGCTTCTTCTGGATATCTACTTCGTAAATGAATTTACTGGATATATTGGAGGTTTCTCCGGGGCTTGCTATCGGACAACCGATGGTGGATTGAATTGGGAATATGTTCCTTTACCTGATTCTCATGCCATTCTTCAATGCTATTTTCTAAATGAGACAACCGGTTATGCACTTGCTGATGTTGCGAGTGTGTACATCACTGATGATGGCGGATCACAGTGGCATCGATTTGATAACCTGCCCTCCAGATGGTATAAAGGTATATCGTTTGTTTCTCCTAACGTGGGATTTATATGTGGTGATGACGGGCTGATTATGAAAACAAACAATGGAGGTGTTGTAAGCATTCCTGAGCAACAAACGGTATCAAAAACTAATTTAATCTACCCTAATCCAGCGCAGCATGCGATAAATCTAACTGTCATTGGACGAGATAATTTAATTGCTAAAGCCTTTATTTACGATATTTCAGGCCGCTTGGTGAAAGAGCTGGATCGCGAAAGTTTATCGCAAGCTGTTGACATTTCATTTTTGACTTCCGGAGTGTATCAGCTCATAATCTTTACAAGCGAAAAAGAGACAATTAGGTTTAAATTCATTAAACAATAATAAAATCTCTTATTCATGTAAACACGATACAATCAAGAGGTACTACTCAATTAAGTAATGGCTAAACTTACGCAATAATAGGGTATAAGAAATATCAGTTCTAATTAGCAATAGTGCCTAATCAATCAACCACCAATTTAGCCGTAAACACCTTATCCTCAGCGGAAATTCTGACAAAATAAATTCCAGATTTCAAATCCACATCAAGCAGTTGAAGTTCGCTCCAATGCGCTTCTTTGGCATAAACAAGCTTTCCGTTTACATTGTAAAGCGCAAGGCTGGCCAAATGCCCCGGATTGATAGCTTCGGACATCATTCTGAAAGGGCCTTTACCGGGATTGGGGAAAATCTGTAAATCAGGCTTAGTGGTATTGTTTTCGTTGGTATTGCCAATGATTGAAACACATTCATCGTTTGAGCTAAGTTCATACAATTCATAGTCAATCAAAAGCGATGTAGCTGTTCCAAAATCAAATGACTCAGCCGAAAATTCATCAAAAACAAGCGTGTCTTCACTGCTTTCAATCGAATAACCATAACTACACGAAAGGGCTTCACCCATCTCATCTGTTCGTATAAAACCTGTATGTGGCTCATATAATTCCTTAACTGCTAATAATGGGCCCAATCCGATAAATAAATATCCGCCATCAGAAAGTGACAATGCCTGACTATTGATCATTTCAGGAAATTGCGCCCAAACCGGATTTCCATCCCAATCGGCCTTAACAAAACTGCCTTCATAACAAATCAATAAGTGTTCTCCGGAAATATCCCTGTTAATCCTTTGACGTTCGCCGTAATAGCTAGATCCTGAACCACCAAAACCCATTGATTTGGCCCAAATGAAATTACTATTCCTGTCCATGTAAACAAGAGCCGAACCTGGTGTACCGCCAAAATTACCGGAAAAATAATAGCCGGAATCAACACTGATCAGATCACCAAATTCAGAATCAAACTGATTTTCAAAACTGATTTTCTTTGCCCTGATCAATTCGCCTCCCGAAGAAAATTGCATGATAGCTGTCTGCCTGACGTATTCGCCATCTGCTCTGTATTGCCCTCCGACTATGATCTCTTCATTATCAAAGCTGGCTACAGATAAACCAGTAAGATGTAAATTTTCATGAAAAAAGGATTTAGCAAACAATAGTTCGCCTTGCGAATCGTATTTAATCAAGATCAAACCAGTTGATGAGGATGTCGGATTTTCATAAACAGAACCTGTAATAAGCACTCCCCCATCATCGGTTAAACTCATCCCTGCTGTATGCAAATACCTGTCATCTGAAAGTCTTTTAGCCCAAATCAATTCGCCACTTTTATCGATTTTTATCAATAGCATATCTTTCCCAGAAGGTTGATAGTAAAATAGGGTTGCAGTAATAAAAAAGTTACCATCCGGGCTGTTCACAATATCAGTAGGCTGGATATTATGACCCTGAAGAACCAGTTTTTTTGACCAAATCATTTCGCCGTTAATATCAAACAGGTGAACAGAACCTGCAGATGAATAGTACATCTCACTCCCTCCGGAGATCAGCATTAAGCTATCCTCCCCTGCCCATGCTGCTCCTGAAACATGAAAGGATTCATAGGCTTCATAAAAAACTTTAGAATACCTCAAATCCTTATTTTGCGCAAAAGCTAACTGACTCAATAAGATAAAGGCTAATCCAATAAGTACATTGTTTGGTTTCATGGCAGGTTTTGATTAAGTTTTTTAAACTTCACAAAGCTATTCAATCTGAGATAATTAATAAAGTTTCTAACAATGCAATTCAAAAATTAAAACAAATAATTTTTTGCGGGAGAAAGCCTATGTTCATTATTTGAAGAAATTTTGCATCTATTTCCTCAAGTAATAAGTCTGACTATTTTAATTCAAAAACCTCAGTCAACCCCTTGTCACAAGCCTTTGAAAATTGCAGCTTCAAATTAATCCATCGCTGGTTTTCAAGGCTATCCAATAGTTTCAAGCACGCATCAAAACGGCCTAGGTTTCTGTATAGCTCAGCTAAAGTAAGCTTAAAGTGATCTTCTTTTGGCTCAATCAAAACTATCAGCGCCTCACAATTATTATGATATAAGTGTTTATCATTTTCATTCAAAAACATGGACTTCCCATTTCGGGTTCTGTCGTTGAAAGCGCGCCACAAATCCATCCGGATGGCAATCTCATTTTCCTTTTTTCGGGCAACTTCCTCTTTAAGTGCTAAAACCAAATCATCCAGACCAGGAGCTTGTGCCTGATCTATTTCGTTCAAATCAAAATCCAACTGATCCTCAAATGAATACAATTCATCAATGGGTTCCTGCTCGTGTAGCAAAAAGAAAAAGCCGCACGATTGGCAGCGGATCAAATCCGGAAATTCCGGCAGCATGGGTGCTATGCGTTTGCCATCAGAAAAATAGCGGGCACCAAAGGTATTTCCGCTCATCAGGCTTTCGTTTGCAACGTTTTGTCCACATTTCGGACAAGCATAAATTAAGGTTGGTCCTGGTAGCATGATAAAAGGTTTTACTTTCTAAATGAGTTCATTACTGGTTGTTTAATAGCATGATACATAATCAATATTTGAGTCCACACCGAAAAGTCAATTTGCCCCTAAATACCCCAAGGGGGACTTTCTAAGACTACTGATTTTTAGCTTTCCCCATTTTGGGCAGGTGTAAAAAAACTAAAATTCAGCAGTTTATTGACTATTCGGGTGGGCTCAAATATTTAATCTTTAGAAACTGCAAATTGCTTGCCATAATTATCTGCTTTCACGATAGCATCATACACTTTTTCAGCTGTGATGTCATCTCCTTCATGATGAATAGTGGAGCCTTCCTCGGTTGATTTTCGGGCAACGATCATCAATTTTTCCCTATTCGCTTCATCAATTCCAATATCTGCCAGCTTTATAGGAAGGCCAACAGCTTGACAAAATGCTACAACTTCTCTGATTTCCTCTTCAGGAGCATCAATCAGCTGCAATCCAGCCTGTAAGCCGAAAGCAACCTTTTCGCCATGATAATAGGCATGTGTTTCGGGCAAAGCTGTAAATCCGTTGTGAATCGCGTGAGCCGAAGCAATTCCACCACTTTCAAAGCCAATTCCACTCAGCAAAATATTGGCCTCCGTAATATAACTCAAGGCCGGGCTGATGATGTGTGCCTCATTATCAGCTTTTGCCTGAACGCCGTACTTCGATACCACATCATAGCAAAGCTGCGCAATATTTTGACCAGCCATCGTGCTAAATCCGCCACACTCATTGTGGGCAGCATTCGCAGCACACGAGCGCGCCTCGAACCATGTTGCAAGGGCATCGCCATTACCTGCAACTAAAAACCTTACCGGAGATTTTGCAATGATATCCATATCAACCAAAACCACAGCAGGATTCAGGCGCTGATAATATACTTTTTCGAACTCCCCTTCGGGTGTATAAGTCACTGCACAACCGCTGCAAGGTGCGTCTGTTGAAGCAATTGTAGGCACAATAATTACAGGCAACCCGGTTCGATCGGCTGCAATTTTTGCTGTATCAATCGTTTTTCCACCCCCCATTCCAACCACAACATCTGCTTTTTCTATTCGAATACGATTCATAAAATCAGCCAATGCCAGCTCACTGCATTCACCTCCAAATGTTTCAACAACAAATTGTTGTGATAGCGGTGAATGAAAAAAGCTCTCAGGTAAAAACTTTCTTGCCGATGGAGAAACCAAAATAATTGCTTTGTAACCAAATCGATTGATCAGGTGTTCAAGATTCAGGATAGTGCCGCTGCCCTGAATATACTTTCCGGGAAAACATGCTATGTTGTTCATGAATTGGTATTGTTAGAAGAAAATACTTACCAATTTATCAATTCTTGTCATAGAAAAAATGGCAAGCATTCAAATTTACGGTAGTTTGACAGAAATTGCAAACAAATGACTCGTCCGGAAATTGATTTACTTTTCTTTTCATAATCCTGCTTTAAGTTTACTTTTTCTGTAAACCTAATTCAGGACAAGACAGTGCTCTCGACTCCGCTCGATCACCTTCAGACCTTCGACTTTCCGACCTTCGACTTTCAGACTTTCAGGCCTTGGTCATCGCGATGCCCGCGCTCGGCGTAGTCTGTGACTACGTCGAACTACCTCAAAATAAACTCCCTCATCTTAATCTATAAATCCCACGAATCAACCACTAACATTATCCGGAATAACCTCCTCCAACAGCAACCAATGATACAGCCAATTAGCGCCAATTCCTGCTTCACTGCTATACCGACTAACAGCTTCGCGATTCAACAAAATATCCTGATCAATATCCGCTTCATTGTCCAACACACTTTTCCTTATTTCATCTCTCCTCCTCATTTTTTCTGATAACTCCTTACTGATCGACATCATTACCCTATCCGTTGAAACATGCTCAGCTTTTTTGGCAAGGTATTCCTTAATCTCCTCCATAATCTCTTTGGGAACCTCCACCTGCCGCAGCCTCGAAATTTCCATAA